>NZ_JBHULL010000007.1:0-698729 GCF_042684385.1 Pedobacter vanadiisoli
GAATTACACAGAGTATGTCGAGAAAGGGCAACTGCCTGGATAATGCCATAATGGAAAACTTTTTTGGTACGCTAAAGTCTGAAATGTTCTACCGCAAAAAATACCTGTCGGTGGAGGAACTGAAGGGCGATGTTGATGAGTATATTAATTATTATAACAATAAAAGGATAAGATTGAACTTAAATGGAATGAGCCCGGTTGAATACCGGGCACAAGTCTTAAATAATTAATAAGTTTGTCCAACTTTTTGGGGGCAGTCCACGCAGCGAGGACTATTAGCGAAAGCAGGACTGCATACCGCCAAGAACCACAAACCGCTCATTTCCTAATTCTATTCTGGCGAGAAACTTACAGATAGAATAAAAGGTTTTATGACCCGTGCAGACACAAACCACGGCGACAGGGTTTTATAGAAAATAAAGGTTTGTAGTACGGGGGACTCGAACCATGCCGCCAGGAATAAATTCTATAAGATTGCACGGCCAACCTTTAGTCGCTTAGCCTTAAGTAAATTAAACACTTTACGCAATACGCAGAACGCAAAACAGAACTTGTACCCTAACAGGCCTCTCTTTAAATTGCATATCAAAACTAATTTATATAAGTTTGCTAAAATTTATTAAACAATAATGGAAAGAAGAACCTTTAAAACCTTTGGTTTACTTGCAACAGCAACTTTGATAACTGCTTTCTCTGCATGCCAGAACAAAGACACTAAAACTACTGAAACTAAAAAAACAGAGGGTACTACTGCAGCGGTTTCTCCAACTGAGAAAATTGTATTTGTAAACTCCGACTCTTTACTTACAAAATATGAATACTTCAAAGATCTTAAAGTGAAATTTGAAGGAAAAACCAAAAATGCACAGGCAGATATGCAGGCTAAAGGTCAGGCTTTTCAAAGAGAAGTTGCTCAATACCAGCAATCGGCCTCTACTTTATCTGCCGATCAGCGCAAAAGTACTGAAGAGCGTTTAGCACGTAAACAACAAGAACTGCAAACCTACCAGCAAAATGCAGGTGGTGCTTTACAGAATGAGCAAGCTGCTGAAAACGAAAAGTTATATGATAAAGTAGCCGATTATTTAAAAGGTTATGCCAAACAAAAAGGATATAAAATGGTATTGACCTATTCGAAAGGCAACAGCGCCATTTTATTTGCCGATGAGAGTTTAGATGTAACTTCAGAGGTAATTAAGGGCTTAAATGCTGAATACAGCAAAAAATAAACGATAAAATATTTAAATCAGGATGCCCCGCTCAAAACGGGGCATTTTTTTTGTGCCGATTTTTTCGGATATTAGAAACTATGGAAAAACAGCATCAGGAATTTATGCAGATGGCCATCGATCTATCTGTACAGAATGTAAGCGAAAGCATTGGCGGGCCTTTTGGCGCTGTAGTGGTAAAAGACGGCAAGGTGATTGCCAAATCGGCTAATAAGGTCACTTCTACCAATGATCCGACTGCACATGCAGAGGTTTCGGCCATCAGGCTGGCCTGTACAGAATTGAATACTTTCGATTTAAGCGGCTGCGTAATTTACACCAGCTGTGAACCCTGCCCTATGTGTTTAGGAGCTATTTATTGGGCAAGGATCGATACCATTTACTATGCAAATACCAAGGCTGATGCTGAGAATATAGGTTTTAGTGATAAATTTATATATGAAGAATTAGATAAACCAATGGAAAAAAGGAGTCTTCAGGTTATCCAGCTGATGCGTGATGAAGCTTTATTGGCCTTTTCGCTATGGGAAACTTCTGCCATGCGGATCAACTACTAGTATACGGCCATAAAACAAATACTGGTTGTTAAGTGTCTGTTTTATGAAAACAAGGATGAATTACGAGGAAAAAATAAACAGCGAACTGGAATTCTGGAAGTTTAAGACCTTACAGAAACCCTCGCTCCTGAGCAAAGTAACTGGTAAAGTTCAGAAGAAAATAAATAGTTACATTCCGGATAAAGTACATAGTGCCATTACCACCGCAATAAAGCAGATGGTTAAGGCTGTTCTTTTTGGTTCTACATTTACAACATCGAAACCCATCACCGATTTAACTTTAATGCACCGTGAAGCATTGGTGAAACAAAAAATTGATAATTACAAAAAAACCGGAGCTGCGGAGGGTGGAATTACAGGTGCCGGTGGCTTTTTAATGAGCCTGGCGGATTTCCCCTTACTGCTGGGTATTAAAATGAAGATGCTTTTTGATATCGCTGCGGTTTACGGATACGATGTTAAAGATTATCGTGAGCGTTTATACATTTTACATATTTTTCAACTGGCCTTTTCGAGCAAGGAAGAAAGCCAGAATGTATTTTTTAAAATGCAGAACTGGGACGATAAAGCACACCAGTTACCCACCAACATTGATGAGTTTGATTGGCTCACTTTTCAGCAACAATACCGCGATTATATCGATTTAGCTAAACTGGCTCAACTACTTCCTTTTGTAGGCGCAGCAGTTGGTGCTGTAGCCAATTATAAATTGATTGAAAAACTGGGTAAAACAGCCATGATGAGTTATAGAATGAGGTATTTTAGTCTTCAGTCCATAGTCTTGAGTCATGAGTCAAGCAATGATTTCAGACTTGAAAAAGGAGATTAATGTTTATTCCAAAGTCTGTTGCTAAGAGTTAAACAGACTGTAGACTTCGGACTCAAGACTGAGGACTAACTAATCTTCTTCCTCAAACATCCCACCCAATAAATCATCGGTTTCACGCCGGTCTTTTTTAGTCGGACGGCCAGTTCCCCTATCGCGTTTCAGGCTTGGTGCATGGAACATCGATTTAAAGGCATGCGTTTCTTCAACAGGGGTTAAATCTTTATATTTAGTTAAGGCAGTTGGCGAATCTGTTCTGTTATATGAAAGTTCTACCACCTCAATAATTTTCCTCTCGATGCCTTTCGATACATGATAAACATCGCCAACTTTTACAATGGCCGAAGGTTTGATATTCTGTCCTTTCAACTTTACTCTTCCGGCTTTACAGGCATCTGTTGCAAGGCTCCTGGTTTTAAATAACCTGATCGCCCATAAATATTTATCTATCCTAAGTTTTTCTGTTTCTGTCATAAAGGTTCAAAAATACGCAATTCGGGTTAATTGTTTGAACTGACTAATCGGTTAAATGACATGTGTATTAGTTATATGAAGCATATTCCGGTAATTAACCCAATTTAAATACTTTATCAACCAGCCTTTATCCCTGCAGTTAATCAATTTAAACAATTAACGTGTTAACCAAAAGAACAAACAATTTAAACAATTAACCATTTAATAAGCAAAAATTGATTTATTTTGCGTAAAATTTAAAAACATCATGTATTCAGATTTAAAGAAATTAATTGAAGCCGCTTGGGAAGACAGAACCCTATTACAATATAGCAACTATTGCGAAGCCATCGAAACTGTAATTCAGGGTTTAGATAAAGGCGAAATCCGTGTTGCAGAACCAGTTTTAAACTCTTGGGGCATTAATGAATGGGTAAAAAAGGCGGTAATTTTATATTTCCCGATCCGTGAGATGAAAGAAATTAAAAATGGCCCTTTTGTTTACCATGATAAAATGGAATTAAAAACCGATTACAAGGCAACAGGTGTTCGCGTTGTACCTATGGCAAGTGCGCGTTACGGTTCGTTTTTGGCAAAAGGTGTAATCATGATGCCATCATATGTTAATATTGGCGCTTATGTTGATGAAGGTACCATGGTTGATACCTGGGCTACCGTTGGCTCTTGTGCACAGATTGGTAAACGTGTGCACTTAAGTGGTGGTGTAGGCATTGGCGGTGTTTTAGAACCTGTACAGGCTGCTCCGGTAATTATCGAAGATGATGCTTTCTTAGGTTCAAGGGCTATTGTGGTAGAAGGTGTTAAAGTAGAAAGAGAAGCAGTGCTTGGAGCCAATGTTGTATTAACTGCATCGACCAAAATTATTGATGTTACCGGCCCAACACCTGTTGAATATAAAGGCATTGTTCCAGCACGTTCAGTTGTAATTCCTGGAAGTTATACCAAAAAATTCCCTGCGGGCGAATTTCAGGTACCTTGTGCTTTAATTATCGGAAAACGTAAAGAAAGTACAGATAAGAAAACTTCACTTAATGATGCGTTAAGGGAAAATAATGTAGCAGTATAAATGGTTTAAGGTATAGGGCTTAAGGTGTAAGGCAACACCCAAAGCCTTAAACCTTTTACCTCAAACCTTACACCTCTAATGAAGATTGGATTCGATGGCAAACGTGCTGCCAACAATTTAACCGGATTGGGCAATTATAGCCGGTCTTTAATTGAGCATTTGGCATACCAGTTTCCGGAACACGAGTACATGGTTTATTCGCCAAAAGTAAAACAATCTAAACAGATCGATGCTTTTTTTAAAAAGGATAACATCGAACTTAAACTCCCTAAAAATGGTCCGTTTTTATGGAGAACCTTAAATATCCTTAAAGATTTAAATCAGGATGGTTGCCAGATTTTTCACGGCCTTAGTCACGAAATTCCAATGGCCATACAACATACCAGGATTAAATCAATTGTTACTATTCACGATCTGATTTTTCTTCGTTTCCCTCAGTACTATAAATTTATTGACCGGAAATTATACGAATGGAAAAGTAAATCGGCCTGTAAAAATGCCAATAAAATTATCGCCATCAGCGAAAAAACAAAAAAGGATATTATTGATTTATACGGAATCGATCCTGAAAAGATACAAGTGATTTATCAAAGCTGTGATGACAGCTTTAAAACCCCTTTTCCAAAAGAAACCCTAAGCCGCATCAAGGTAACCTATAAACTACCCGAAAAATATATCCTGAACGTTGGCACCATTGAGGAACGTAAAAATCTGAAATTGGCGGTACAGGCATTAAAAAATGTTGATGAGGAGTATAAACTTGTGGTGATAGGTAAACAAACGGGTTATTTTAAAACTGTAGAAAAGGAAATTGAAAAACTTGACTTAAAAGATCGCATCATATTCTTAAAAAACATTCCCTTTGCCGATCTGCCAGGCATTTACCAAATGGCCGGCGTTTTTGTTTATCCTTCATTTTATGAGGGTTTTGGCATCCCCATTATTGAGGCTTTGTATTCAGGCATTCCGGTGGTTGCAGCCACAGGCTCGTGCCTGGAAGAAGCCGGTGGACCAAACAGCTTATATGTTTCGCCAAACGATGCCGACGGACTGGCAAAATCCATCAATCAAATTCTGGAAAATCCTGAGCTCCAAAAAAAAATGAAGGAAAAAGGATTCGAATTTGTTCAAAAGTTTAACAGTTCTGTTGTTACAAAGCAGTTAATGGATTGTTATCTATCCCTTTGATAAGTAGCTTTTTCGTTAAGATTTTTTCAAGTTTATATAAGTCTAGCTTTTATAGCTGAAAAGCAAGGCCAATGCCCTATTAAATGTTAGTATTACCATTGCTGCAGGTCTTCGCGCATGCTTCATTACAGGCTTTACGCGAATTTCAGGTTTAAATTATGGCAACCTGTACTTAAAACATAAAAGAGGCCTGAATTTATTTAAAATTCAAGCCTCTTTGGTTCCTTTAATTAATTTTATATTTATTTAGCAGCAGTAACAGTTGGAGGATATTGCGCCAATATTTCTTTTACTCCAGTGTACAAACGTTGTTCTCTTTTATTAAAATTATCGAGGTTAAAACCTGATCCCTGTCCGTGCCAGAATAAAATCTTTTTAGCCGGATCGAGGAAATCGATGATAATGGTACCATCAATATATTGGTTTACATAGGTTCCGCCGCCCCAGAAAGGATTTCCCCAGCCGCCACGCCAGCCCCAACCCCAGCCACCATAGTAAGCCGGACCATAAACATCAGTTTTTTCTCTGGCTACCACAACCAGGTTAACCAATAGATCTGGTCGGTCTGATTTCGTAAATCCCTTTGCGTTCATTTCAGATTCAACTGCAGCCATTAACCTCCGCTTGTCTAAATTGTTAAGCTTAACCCTGGCTATGCCTTTATCGTAAAAATTGTAAGTTCTGTAACCGCTTAAATCAACATTTTTATCATAATCAGATGCGGTACGGAGTGTTGTACATCCTGCTAATGCCAATACCACTGTAAAAAGCATTAATAATTTTTGTGCTGTTTTCATTTTTTGTGCGCTCTTGTATAAATAACCTGACATAAATATAACGATATTGCAAATCAAATATTGAATCATTTAAATTTTTTACAATTAGATTGTTATTCGAAAAAGCAATCAATAGATATAAAATAATAACTCCCGGATGCCTGTGGCATCCGGGAGTTATCAATACTTCATTTAAGAATTAACTTAATTTACATCCCAGAAAATTTTGGTAGTAATTAAATCACCGCCAATGGCAGATGCAGCTGCCGAACGGTTGGCACCGTTTAAGGTTTGCTCATTAATCGGATAAATTAAACGTAACGGGATTTGTAATCCTGAAGGAACACTTTGTCCGGGAGGAGCAGTTTGTGCACTTGGCGGGCTTAATTTAGGAAAATCAAGACGCTTCCATTCAATCCACGCATCATACCCCCTGTTATAGAGCGCAATCCATTTTTGATTCCCAATAATTTCCTTATAATTATTAGTTGTTGATGCCGTTAAATAGGCAACATCAGGCCTCGCTAAATAGGTCGCAGCATCGGCATCGGTACCTCCCCAGTAAATAATAGAAGCCGTAATGCCTTTATTATAGTGATCTGCAGGGCTGCCAGTTACTGCAAACCCACGGGCGCCAGCTTCAGCAAGGGCAAACTCAACCTCAGAATAATCAAGCAATAATGCTTCAAAATCCAGTGCAATAACTTTATCGCTTATATTGGAAAAATTGGAAGCCGAATTTGTAAAGCCATAATCGCCACCAATATATACATTACCAACAGGTTTAAAGAAACCTGGTCTTCTTGGATCTGACAGTGTATTTAGCCGATCTACAAATGCTTTCGCTCCAACATAATCTTTCCTTTTTGTTCTGGCGGCGTTTATATTTTCAGAAACAGGATTGTTATTTGGCGTGCTGCTTAAATATTTAAACTTGGCATTATCGGCATTACTGGTAAAAACATTTGGCGCAGCAGCCTCAATAATTGTTTTTGCTTTTGCAGCGTCTTTATCAGCCAGAATTAATCCTAAACGAAGTTTTAAGGAGTTACCAAATTTCTTCCACAATACCATATTACCATCGTAAATAACATCTGCCCCGCCAGTGAAACCCGTACCTGTTGTATTAATTGCTGCCAGTGCCGCATCTAAACGAACAAGCAAATCAGCATAAATGGTGGCTGCATCGTCATATTGAGGCTGGGTGTTTGCTATATTTAATGCTTGTTTATATGGAACATTACCAAACGTATTTACCAGGGATGACCAGGCCATAATTTCCATAATCTCGATCTGGGCAGTTTCGTTTGCCTTTAATACCGGGGTAATAAATAGATCCTCGGCAACTAAACGTTTAGATTCTTTTAAATCCATTAATACATCCCGGTATATAGCTTGCCAAAAAGCCTGAGGCAAGGGCCTTGCAAGTAAATTATAGCGGGGTTCATCAAGATATTCGGTAGAGGTCCAGTATTGAACATAGAAGCGAAAAACATTTGTATTTACACTTGGTGAGGTTAATACATCCGAATAACTTTTTAATGCTGCGGTAAACAGGGTTGGGGCAGTTGCTGTTGGCGAGTTTTTCTGGTCGGTATTATAATCGCCCAAATTCTTTGCGCAGGAGCTAAAAAAAGCTACTGCAATCAAAATAATATATATTCTTTTCATGATTATGCTTAAATTAAAGTTTAAATTTGACATTAAAACCGATCGTTCTAACTGCTGGATATGATCCACTCTGATAACCAAGAAGATTACCTGAACTCAAACCGTCTTCAGGATCTGCATATGGTACATTTTTGTGAATAATCCATAAGTTACGCCCAAGAAGAGAAACATCAATCCCTTTAAACGGATGAATTTTCCGAATCCATTTTTCAGGCAGTGAGTAGGTTAAAGAAACTTCTCTTAATTTCACATAACTGGCATCATAAACTGTAGAGGCCCTGGGAGGGTTGTTAGGATAACCATAAGCAGAACCGCCCGAGGTTGAAACATCAATGCGTTTATCATTTGGAGTACCATCTTCCTTAACTCCAGGCAAAATAATTCCACCTCCATTTGCCAAAGTATTTCTTTTGGGATTACCCAAATCATTTAAGCCGGCCGTCTCCGGATACATACCGGTTCCTAAACCATACCATTGATCGAGTGAGAAAAGACTCCCGCCCTTACGGATATCAACTAAAAAGTTTAAGGCAACGTTTTTATAATGGAATGTGTTTCCAATACCGGCTAAAAAGTCGGGGTTCGGATCTCCGATAATCTCGGCCGAACTTGAGGTTGCTTTATAGTATCCGTTTGCTCCAACAACTGGCTGACCATTAATATAAATATAATTTGTACCCCTTATTACACCATAAGGCTGCCCTAGTGCTGCATTTAAGGTTACTCCGCCTGATAACGAAGCCAATTCGATATTACCTCCTGCCCCTTCATACAGAGACAGTACCTTATTCCGGTTAACGGTGAAGTTAACATTCATTCTCCATGAAAAATCTTTAGTCCTTATCGGAACGCCAAATAAAGATGCTTCAATACCTTTATTCTCAACTTCTCCTGCATTAACAAACAATTGGCTATACCCTGACGATGAACTAACAGTTACAGGAGTAATCTGATCTACCGTTCTTGTTTTGTATAAAGTAAGTTCAAAACCTAAACGTTCTTTAAAAAATGCGGCATCTAAACCTGCCTCTACACTTTTAGTACGCTCAGGCTTTAAATTTTGATTATTCTTAACATTATTTACAGAAAACAATGGAATAGATCCAAATGCAGTAGGTTTGGTATAGGTATCGTAAACACTTAAGGGAGGTGCATCCGCTCCTACTTCAGCATAATTTAACCTTACTTTACCATAAGATAACCAGGTTTGTTCTTTTAAAAGATTAGAAAAGGCAAAGCTACCGGCAACAGATGGATACCAAAAAACATTATTACCAACTGGCAATGTAGTTGACTGATCCCTGCGGATTGTTGCATCTAAAAACAAATAGTCTTTATACCCAAAGGTTGCACTTGCAAAATGACCATCAACAGCGCGTCGTGTGTATAATTCTTGGGGCGCTTCAATAGGGCTTACTGAATTAGATAGTGCGTAAAATTCAGGAACAACAAGACCGCCATTAGTTTGGGCACGGATAGAGGTTAATTTATCACGACGTAGGTTTGCCCCTAATAAACCTTTAAAGGATATATCTTCGGTAATGTTTTTATTAAAATTTAACAATAAATCATAGTTTGTTTCACCGTATGTACGATTGGTACGTGCATAAGAAGGTACAGCGGTACTTCCAACGGCAATCCGTTCCTGTTGCAGATCGTAAGTTCCATCATAAGAAATACGTCCTACCACATCAAACCAACTATTCACTTTGTAACTTAAACTAATGTTTCCAAAGTAATGATCGCGGGTATCATTTACATAATTTTTATACCTGTTAAAGTAAGGGTTATCTGCGTATATTGGATTGGTTGCTTTGGTATCAGACCAGTTCCAGCTTACATTTTTTCCATTTCTGAAGTATGCTTCTTTAAGTTCTGCAATGTCGACATTGGTTTGCCACCACTGGCGGAAGCCCTGATTAGGATTTAAACCGCTATAACCTGTACCATAACGCCCCATTCCATCTATTTTAGAATAGTTTGCAGAAGCACTGGCAACCAGATCTTTTGCGATTTCATACCCTGCTCCAAAATTAAACAGGTTTTTTGTAATCTTACTATTGGGTAAAACACCATTTTCATCATTACGTGTATATCCCATTTTGAAGGTTCCTCTTCCTCCTCCCCCATCTACACTAATGCTTTGATTGGAAACAACAGCGGTTTCGTAAAAAGTTTCCGGGCTATTTTCTCTGGCTACCCATGGTGTTTTCTTTTTATAGTTGGGAGAAAACGGATCTAATGAAGACCACTGATAAACCAATAAATTTGGATCAAATTTTGGTCCATAAGATGCATCCGCACTGAATTGAGGCGTCATCTCTTTACTTCCTGTTCCAAAAATATCACGGTACCAGAAACCAGGAACTGGAACCGGGTTGCCTACTCCATCAGTGGCAGGGCTACCATAACCAGCGCCATACTCCTTTTGATATTTAACAAAAGTACTTTTATCAATTTTGCCAAAACTTACCCCACTGTTGACGGTAATATTGGTCGAACCTTTTGCGCCCTTTTTGTAGTGATAATGATTACACCGTTGGCAGCCCTCGATCCGTACAATGCAGTAGCTGCAGAACCTTTTAATACAGTCATTGAAGCCACGTCATCCGGGTTAATATCAGCAGCAGCATTTCCGAAGTCGTAGCCAGCTCTGCCTGTTTGCTGGTTGGTTGTATTTGTATTTGCGTTACTTACAGGCACTCCATCAACAATAAATAGCGCCTGGTTATTACCACTAATGGATTTGAAACCACGGATAACCACATTTGTTGATCCCCCCATGGCATTACTGCGTTTAATATCGAGTCCTGCAACTTTTCCCCCTAATGAATTGACGAGATTATTGTCTCTGGTCCTGGTAATATCCTCAGCTTTTACTTCCTGGGCAGAATACGGTAGTTCGTTTTTCTTTCTTGTAATACCCAAGGCGGTTACCACTACCTGTGCTAATTCCTGTGCATCAGCAGCTAACGAAACACTTACCACATTTGATGAAGAAATCGGAACACTTTGACCCTTATATCCAATGAAGGTAAATTCAAGCGTCGTCGAGCTTGTGGGAACCCGGAGTGTAAACTTTCCATCTGCGTTTGTTACGGTACCGATTTTGCTTCCTTTAGCCATTACGCTTACACCCGGGAGGGGCAGTCCGTCTTCTTTTGAGACAACCGTGCCTGTTACTGTTTTGTCCTGAGCAAATGCCGAGACAGCAAAAAACAGCACAAAGCACAGGCTTTGCAATAGTTTTTTCATAAATATTTTGTTTAAGGTTAAATGATTAGTGCGGCTAATATAGAAAAATATCTACTTTTAAATAAATTTAGCATTACAAACGATGTACATATTCTAATACATACCGAATCTGTCATTATCAACTACCTTTGCATATGCTTAAAGAAGAAATAAATAAGGCTTTAGAAGTATTAAAATCAGGAGGGGTAATTTTATATCCTACTGATACCATTTGGGGGCTAGGCTGTGATGCAACAAACGAAGAGGCTGTTGATAAACTACTGAAAATTAAAAACAGGCCAGCCGAAAAAAGCTTAATTGTGTTACTGGATGTAGACAGCAAACTGCAGAGCTATGTTACTGAAATACCTGATGTGGCTTACGATCTGATCGAATATGCTGAAAGTCCACTGACGATCATTTTTTCAGGTGCCAAAAACCTGGCTCAAAATGTAATCAATGCGGATGGCAGCGTAGGCATCAGGATTGTTAAGCACGATTTTTGCACCCCTTTAATTCAGCGTTTCCGGAAGCCCATCGTATCAACCTCTGCAAACCTGAGCGGACAGCCTTCTCCAAAATTCTTCGATGATATTGATCCTGCTATTCTTGATGCAGTTGATTATGTAGTAGATTTTGAGCAGGAAAACCGGAGCAGCAGAAAACCGTCTACAATTATGAAACTTTCTCCAGGTGGACAGTTCGAATTTATCAGGAAGTAAGCCTCAATAGTTTTTACTAATTTCGCATCATTAAGTCATTCGTCACCTGGTTTATTTTTTGGGTCTTATATTAATAATAGGTACTTAAATAAATTCAGCATGATGAAACAATTTTTATGCAACAACACCTACAAAACCCCATATTTAAAACCTTATCAGCCATAGCAGATAAGAACAATACCGAAGCCTATGTAATAGGCGGTTTTGTGCGCGATTTATTTTTAAACCGCCCGTCAAAAGATATTGATGTGGTAGTGGTAGGTAGCGGAATCGAATATGCCGAAGCCGTAGGGCGGAAATTAAACACCAAAGTAGCTGTATTTAAGAATTTTGGAACTGCAAACATTAAATATCAGGATTTAGAGGTCGAGTTTGTAGGAGCCAGAAAAGAATCTTATCGGTCAGATTCGCGCAAACCCATTGTTGAAGACGGCACTTTAGAAGATGATCAGCTCCGCAGGGATTTTACCATCAATGCGTTGGCAATAAATTTAAATGCAGAGCATTTTGGCGAGCTTTTAGATCCTTTTGATGGCGTTAAAGATCTGGAAAATAAACTGATCCGTACCCCGCTCGATCCGGAAATTACTTTTTCTGACGACCCCCTGCGCATGATGCGGGCCATTCGTTTCGCTTCACAACTCAATTTCGATATCGATCCGGCTGCACTTCAAGCCATTAAAACACAGAAACAGCGTATTGGCATTGTATCTAAAGAACGGATTACTGATGAACTGAATAAAATCATATTATCTAAAAAACCGTCAGTAGGCTTTAAATACCTTTTCGATACGGGATTATTACATTTAATTTTCCCTCAAATGGCACAGCTTTATGGCGTGGAAATTATTAAGGGTAAGGGCCATAAAGATAATTTCTACCATACTTTAGAGGTACTGGATAATATTTGCGAAAATACTGATGATTTATGGTTGCGCTGGGCAGCTATTTTACACGACATTGCCAAACCGGCAACCAAACGTTTTGAAGAGGGCCATGGCTGGACTTTCCACGGGCATGAAGACCGCGGTGCGCGTATGGTACCGAAAATTTTTGCGCAATTAAAACTTCCCTTAAATGAAAAAATGAAGTATGTGCAAAAACTGGTACAGCTTCATTTGCGTCCGATTGTTTTGGCACAGGAAACCGTAACCGATTCAGCAGTTAGGCGATTGCTTTTTGATGCCGGCGAAGAAATAGAAAGCCTTATGTTACTCTGCAACGCCGATGTAACCACTAAAAATGAGTACAAAAAAACAAAATACAGAAACAATTTTGAGCTTGTAAAACAAAAGCTCAAAGATGTGGAAGAACGCGATAAAATCAGGAACTGGCAGCCACCAATTACAGGTAACGATATTATGGAGACTTTCGGCCTCGAAGCAGGAAAAGAAGTTGGTATGATTAAAAATGCCATTCGTGAAGCCATATTGGAGGGCGAAATCAAAAATGATTACCAGGAAGCATTCGATTTTATGCTCAATCAGGCAAAACAAATGGGATTAAATCCTGTTAATAAATAATTTAATTGCCCGAATTACGAACTTAGGATGCCTTTTATGGCATTTGATGTTTGTGGTAATTATAAATTAACTTTATTTTTACGGTTCCAAAATACAATAATGGCTATTTATAAATTTAGAATTACTTTCGAAGATTTTGATGATGTTGTAAGAGAGATCGACATTAAATCAAACCAAACATTTGAAGACCTGCACAAGGCTATCCACCGGTCTACAGGTTATAACGCCGAAAAATCTTCGTCTTTTTATGTAAGCACCGATAACTGGTTAAAAGGTGATGAAATTGCTTATTTACCTAGCGAGCGTAAAAAAGACCGTGTAGTTTTAATGGAAAATTCTAAATTGAGCGGTTTTATAGAAGATCCGCACCAAAAATTTTATTACACTTATAATTTCGACCGTCCTTACGATTTTCACGTTGAACTGGTAAAAATCATTTTGGATGCCGATCCTAATATCGAATACCCGTTTTTGGCCAAAAGCAGTGGCGACGCGCCAAAAATTATGGAGCAAAATAGTCCGCAGGCAGTTGATCCAAGGGGAGCTGCGGCGGCGGCAAGTGAATTTGATTTCCTTAACGAAATGGATTTTGTACCTGAAGATACCGACGAGCTTGAAGCAATGGGCGAAATGGGCATTAACGAAGAAGAAAGGGACGAAGAGGAAGAAAACGAAGAAGACGAATTTGGCGATGAGTTTTCAGACAATGATCACTACGATGAGGATGGTCATAAAGATGACTATTAATTCGTTTCTATTGTTAGGCTGACTGAAAGCTGTACAATAAAACGAACTTACTGAAAGTGATTTATTGCGGCCCCTGCTGAAGAAGTTATGATCAATATTGAGTCAGATGTACCTTACATCTGACTTTTTCTTTTAAAGTATCATATCAATGATAAAAAAACCATTTAAAAAAACCTTAATCTCTATTGTTGGTCCTACGGCAATAGGTAAAACAGTCCTGGCCATTCAGATTGCCAAGCATTTCGGCACAGAAATTATTTCTGCAGATTCGCGCCAGTTTTTTAAGGAAATGGCAATTGGCACGGCCAAACCCAACGCGGAAGAATTGGCTGCAGCAAAACATCATTTTATTGATTCACATGCCGTAACGCAACTGTTCAGTACAGGCGATTTTGAGGTAGAAGGCTTAAAAAAACTCGAAGAAATTTTCCGGGAGCACGATGTAGCCATTATGGTTGGCGGATCAGGCCTGTATGTAAATGCTTTAATTAACGGCTTGGATGAAATGCCAGATATCGATCTATCCATCAGGGAAAAACTGAACAGGCAATTTGAAGAAGAAGGCTTAGCCGTTATACAAAATCAACTGGCACATTTAGATCCCGAATATTTTGCAAAAGTAGATCAGCAGAACCCGCAAAGAATGATCAGGGGTCTGGAGGTTTTCCTCTCAACTGGGAAAAAGCTTTCCTCAATGCTATCGGCCACCAAAAAGGAAAGACCGTTTAATATCATCAAGATTGGCCTGAATACCGACAGGGCTGTTTTATACGACAGGATCAACAGAAGGGTTGATCAAATGATTGCAGAAGGCCTTCTGGATGAAGTGAAAGTACTTACCCCATTTAAACAGTATAATGCACTTAATACCGTTGGTTACAGCGAGCTTTTCGATTACCTGGACGGGAAATTATCATTGGAAGATGCCATTGCTGCTATTAAGCAAAATACCCGCCGTTTTGCAAAACGCCAGCTTACCTGGTTTAGGAGAGATTCGGAAATTAACTGGTTTGAGCCAGATGAAAAGGAGAAAATAATTCAGTTGATAAACGAAAAGCTGGAGTAATAAAAAAGCTATCTCATTTTAGTTTGTCATCCTGAGCCTGTCGAAGAACTCGTCAAAATGCTCATCTACGCATTTCGACAAGCTCAACAAGACATTCTCCGAAGTTGAATTTATGAGATAGCTTTTTTTTGAAGTAACTTCCTAATTAATTGGGAAATTTCACTCCTCTATATTGAGTAATATCAACCGTTGGAATAGTAGACCCGTATTTAGCATTAATCGCATCGATAAATACATTCGCTATTACTGCATTTCCACGTGGGGTTAAGTGAATCCCATCTAAAGAGAATGCGCCACCGCTAATAAATGCAGCATTAATACCTACCCCCTGAATATTCAAGCCCGTTTTAACCTGATTAAAATAAGCATAGGTATCTGCAATTGCCAAACCTTTGCTTGTGGCTAAAGATTTAATACTGCTGTTGTAGCTGTTTACATAGTCTTTCACTTTGATTACCTCATCTTTGTCCAATACCCACTTACTTTCTATTGGGTTTAGTGGATGTAAGCCATAAGGAATGGTGCCCTGACCAAACAAACCAGCAGACTGGAAAGGCAAACGGATGAGGTCCTCATCTGTAGCTACCCTTACTGCACCTGTTCCGGTTTGAATAAATACGGCCTGGGCAGCAGGGTTCGCTGCCTTAGCTGCTGCAAGTAATAAAGATGGCTTAACGGTATTAAAGTATGGAATGGCTGTTACATCAGGAATGGTAGCTACAATCCCTTTTTGTCCGCCAGCCGTTAAGGCATTTAATAAATTAGAGTATAAAGAAGCAAAGGTTACCTTATCGGTTAATACAGTGGTTGGATCACCGGTAACCGTAACTGCACCATTGGTTGCATAGCCTAAAACATCATTATTTCCTAACCAAAGTGAGAAAAACGTATGATTTCTACCTTGTATAAACTGAAAGTAATTGGTTTTACCCACTTGGGCATCAGCTAATAAACGCTCAAAATATGGATTGGCAGCACTAAAAGTAAGTGTTGGATCAAAAGATAAATCAACACGCATGCCTGGTATACCTAAATTTTGGATTTCGCCGTTGTATTTATCTAAATGCCTGGCTGCATCTCTATAGGCCAGTTTATCAGTTACCTGTGTCAAGGTTGGCGTGCCATTAACCAGTGCAGTTAAAGCAATATATCCTGAACCGTTTGAATGTTCATCTGTGAAAAACGGAGAAGTAAAAGTACCTCCGCCAACGCTGGCCATTTTAGCCGCAATTAAATTCGGATAGGCTACTTTTTGCCCTTCTAAATACAATCCACCATCAGCAAAGCCTGAGGTTAATGAATTACCCACAGCAATGTATTTGCTAAAATTAGCTTGCCCTGCGGTTGTACCTGCAGGTGTTTCAATTTCTGGTTTGCAGGCAGCCGTAAAAAGGATGGCAGCAGCTACGAAACTATTTAATATATATTTCTTCATTGTAATTTCTCCTACCATTTATAAGTTAACGAAATACCTGGTGCATACACCAAAGTTTTAAAAGTACCATCCAGGCCTGTTTCTATATTCTTTTGCTTGCGCGATCTTACATCTTCGAAAAAGAACGATGCATTAACTTCGAAATGACTTGTTGGTGTATAACCTAAACCCGCACTTAAAATATAACGGTCGGCGTCTGGTGCTTCAGGCGTTACATAACCATCCTGAACAGGAGAAAAAGCATAACCTACACCTGCCCTTAATGCTAACTTCTCTGAAGCCTGGTGGTTAATACCCAATTTAAATGAAGAACCATCATGATAATTACGCGCCGATTTGGTTTGCGAAGATCCATTAACAGGCTGAGCGTAATTGAATGTTAAATCCTGATAAACATGCCATTGTACCCAACTTGCATCAAATGCCAGGGCTGTACTTTTTGACAATGGGATTCCTACTCCCAAGCTTGTAGTGGCTGGCAAAGGCAATTCAGCGTTAAAAGTATTACCCGCAGGAAAAGATGATCTTAGTGAGCTTGGCACATCAAATTCGGCAGTACCGCCATCTAATTTGGTTACCACTTTCGATTTATGTACCAAAGCAAACGAGATATTGCTCAGGGTTTTTATATATAAACCGGCATTCCATCCGTAGCCCTTACCTGTACCATCCAATGTAACATGGCCTGAACGACCGTCAGGATAATTTACAGGAAGTGCGCGTTGAAGGTTTACATCGCCATGGTTATATACAAAACCAGCACCGATACCAATACGATCTGTTATTTTAATACTTAAAGTTGGCTGAAAATAAATGGCTTTCAGGTTTAATGAAGTGAGGGAATATTTACCAGACCAATCATTCCCCCAATCTACCAAACCACCAAAAGGTGTGTAAACACCTAAACCCAATTTCCATTTATTAGATTTTGGTCCCCAAACGGCATAAAACTCGAAAGGTGGTGCAATTTTATTTTTTACATTTTCTGTGATGTTCGATCCGCTTTGCTGAAAAGCTGATTTAAACAATAATGGGTTTACTCCTGCTGAAACTGAGTTTTTCTCTAAGAAAGTTACTGCACCAGGGTTGAAAAATACAGAAGCTTCATCTAAAGCCAATGCAGACCCTGCACCAGCCATACCAATTTGTTTCTGACCTTGTAAATTAACCTGGAAACCCTGCCCCAAAACCCAAAGTGGAGCAGAAAGTAATACGCTCAATAAAATTTTTTTCATTTATAAATGGTTATATAACAAATATATGTTATGCTAACATAGTAAACAAATATTTGTTTGTAAGAATTTTGATTGTCTTACGCTTGAGCGGTTGGTCCACCGAAGCCCATAGGAAAAGGTGGCTCTTCCTGCGTCTTGATGCGTCCATTTACATTTTCAAATTTTTGAATATTATCTTCTAAGGCTGATAATAAGCGCTTTGCATGTTCAGGAGTTAAAATAATTCTCGATTTTACCTTAGCCTTCGGAATGCCAGGCATTACACGGATAAAATCCAATACAAACTCTGTATTGGAGTGGGTAATGATTGCCAGATTAGAAAAAATCCCTTCAGCAATTTCTTCTGATAACTCTATATTTAACTGATTTTCGTTTTGTTGTTCTTCCATAATAGTTCAAAAATAAAAAATTCCGCTTTTTAATGACGGAATTTAAGACATAATGTTTGAAATAAAATAAAAAGCCCCGACAAATGCCGGGGCTTAAAGTTATTATTGGTTAAAAACCTAAGCTTCTACTTCTTCTTGTTTTGAAGCCAGTAATTTATCGTATTCTTCCTGAGAACCAACGATGATACGCTCGTAACCACGTACACCAGTACCTGAAGGGATTAAGTGACCAACGATCACGTTTTCTTTCAAGCCTAACATATTATCGCGTTTACCTGCAATCGCTGCCTCATTTAATACTTTCGTAGTTTCCTGGAACGAAGCCGCAGAAATGAACGATTTAGTACCTAATGATGCACGTGTAATACCTTGTAAGATAGAACTTGCAGTTGCTGGTCTTGCATCTCTAACCGTGATCTGTTTTAAATCTTTACGTTTCAATTGTGAATTTTCATCCCTTAATCTACGTAATGAAACAATCTGACCTGGTTTGAAATCGGTCGAGTCACCTGCGTCTTCAACAACTTTCTTGTCGTACATCGCATCGTTCTCTTCTGCAAAATCCCAACGGTCTACAGCATTATTCTCTAAGAAAATAGTATCACCCGGATCTTCAATGTGAACTTTCTGCATCATCTGGTGAACAATTACCTCAAAGTGCTTATCGTTAATTTTCACACCTTGCAAACGGTAAACCTCTTGAATACCATTTACCAGGTATTCCTGAACCGCTGCAGGACCTTTAATTGATAAGATATCTGCTGGTGAGATTGAACCATCTGATAAAGGCATACCTGCTTTTACAAAGTCGTTATCCTGTACAAGAATGTGTTTAGACAATGGAACCAGGTATTTTTTAACTTCACCATCTTTCGATTCGATTGTAATCTCACGGTTACCACGTTTAACACCACCTAAAGTTACCACACCATCAATCTCTGTTACTACAGCCGGGTTAGATGGATTACGTGCCTCGAATAACTCGGTTACACGAGGTAAACCACCTGTAATATCCCGGGTTTTACCAGTAGCACGAGGGATTTTAGCGATAATCTGACCAGTTTGGATAGTTTCACCTTCATCAACCGAAACGTGAGCACCTACCGGAATGTTATATCCTTTGATAAATTCACCTTTCTTATCAACAATCTGAACAGAAGGGTTTTTAGTTTTATCACGGGTATCGATAATCACTTTCTCACGGTGACCTGTTTGCTCATCAGATTCTTCACGGTAAGTTACACCTTCGATAATAGCATCGAATTGTGCTTTACCTGCAAATTCAGAGATGATAACAGCGTTATATGGATCCCATGAACAGATTTTATCACCTTTGGTAACTTTATCGCCTTCCTTAACAAATAAGAAAGCACCATAAGGAACGTTGTTGGTAACAATTACCCTACCGCTTCCTGGCTCAACGATTCTGAACTCACCTGAACGGCCTAATACAACCTGTACTTTTCCCTCTTCAGTTTCTGTATCTACAGTACGGATATTTTCGAACTCGATAACACCATCAAATTTAGCTACAATGTTAGATTCTGCTGCAATGTTTGATGCAGTACCACCCACGTGGAAAGTACGAAGTGTTAACTGTGTACCTGGCTCACCGATTGATTGTGCTGCAATTACACCAACTGCCTCACCTCTTTGAACACGTTTACCAGATGCCAGGTTACGGCCATAACACAATGCACAAACACCACGTTTAGACTCGCAGGTTAATACCGAACGGATCTCGATACCTTCAAGAGGTGATTCTTCAATGATTTTAGCTAAATCTTCATCGATATCCTGACCGGCAGAAACTAAAAGCTCGCCATTTAACGGATTGTAAACATCGTGTAACGAAGTACGACCTAAAATACGCTCATATAATGGTTCAACAATATCCTCATTATCTTTCAATGCGGTAGTGTACATACCTCTTAAAGTACCACAATCCTCATCGTTAACAATCATATCTTGCGCAACATCATGTAAACGACGGGTTAAGTAACCCGCATCCGCCGTTTTTAACGCCGTATCCGCCAAACCTTTACGGGCACCGTGGGTAGAGATAAAGTACTCTAATACCGATAATCCTTCTTTAAAGTTTGATAAGATCGGGTTTTCAATGATATCACCACCTGAACCAGATTTCTGAGGTTTCGCCATCAAACCACGCATACCGCAAAGCTGACGAATCTGCTCTTTAGATCCACGTGCTCCAGAATCAAGCATCATATACACGGAGTTGAAACCCTGGTTATCGCTCGATAACTGGTTCATTACGAATGTAGTTAACCTGTTATTGATACGGGTCCAGATATCGATAATCTGATTATAACGTTCGTTATTGGTAATGAAACCCATGTTATAGTTGTTTCTTACCTCTTCAACTTCGTTAGCAGCCTGCTCTAATAAAGTATGTTTTTCTACCGGAATATTTACGTCCTGTAAGTTGAACGATAAACCTCCCTGGAAAGCCATTTTGAAACCGAGTTCCTTGATATCATCCAGGAACTGAGAAGCACGGGCCATACCTGTCATTTTAACTACTTCACCGATAATATCCCTTAACGATTTCTTAGTTAATAATTCGTTGATATAACCAACTTCTTCCGGAACCAATTGGTTGAATAATACCCTTCCAACTGTAGTTTCAGTTAATTTATTGGCAATTGTGCCATCAGCTTGTTTTACATTTACCCTTACTTTGATAAATGCATGCAAGTCTAATTCTTTCTCGTTGTAAGCAATAATTACTTCTTCAGGAGAATAGAAAGCAGAATCCTGTCCTTTAACTACCCTTGTTTCATCTGTTCTGCGGCCTTTAGTAATGTAATAAAGACCCAAAACCATATCCTGAGATGGTACTGTAATAGGTGTACCGTTCGCAGGGTTTAAGATGTTGTGTGCAGCCAGCATTAATACCTGGGCTTCCAAAATTGCTGCGTTACCCAAAGGTAAGTGAACAGCCATCTGGTCACCGTCAAAATCGGCGTTGAATGCGGTACAAACTAATGGGTGTAACTGGATCGCTTTTCCTTCAATTAGTTTTGGCTGGAAAGCCTGAATACCCAATCTGTGAAGCGTAGGTGCACGGTTTAATAATACCGGGTGACCTTTTAATACGTTCTCCAGGATATCCCAAACTAAAGGATCTTTTCTATCTACAATTTTCTTAGCGGATTTAACTGTTTTTACCACACCACGCTCAATCATCTTACGGATGATGAATGGTTTGTAAAGCTCAGCAGCCATATCTTTAGGAATACCGCACTCGTGTAACTTAAGGCTTGGGCCTACAACAATTACCGAACGTGCCGAGTAATCCACACGTTTACCCAATAAGTTCTGACGGAAACGACCTTGTTTACCTTTCAAAATATCTGAAAGTGATTTTAAGGCACGGTTACCTTCAGTTTTTACCGCATTAACTTTACGTGAGTTATCGAATAACGAATCTACAGCTTCCTGTAACATACGTTTCTCGTTACGTAAAATTACCTCTGGTGCTTTAATCTCGATCAAACGTTTTAAACGGTTGTTACGGATAATTACGCGACGGTAAAGATCATTTAAATCTGAAGTAGCGAAACGGCCACCTTCTAATGGCACCAACGGACGCAATTCTGGTGGAATAACCGGAACAATTTTAACGATCATCCACTCAGGGCGATTCTCGATACGTGTATTTGCACTACGGAAAGCTTCAACAACCTGAAGACGTTTTAAAGCCTCATTTTTACGTTGCTGAGAAGTTTCGTTAGCAGCCTGGTGACGTAAGTCGTAAGATAAAGTATCTAAATCAATACGTTTTAATAAATCTTCTAATGCTTCAGCACCCATTTTGGCGATGAATTTATTAGGGTCTTTATCGTCTAAGTATTGGTTTTCTTTAGGTAATTTATCTAAGATATCTAAATATTCTTCCTCAGTTAAGAAGTCCATATAGTTGATACCTTCCTCGGCCATTAAACCCGACTGGATAACTACGTAACGCTCGTAATAAATAATTAAATCTAGTTTTTTAGTAGGTAAACCTAATAAATAACCGATTTTGTTTGGTAAAGACCGGAAATACCAGATATGTGCAACAGGAACCACCAAAGCGATGTGTCCCATACGCTCACGACGTACTTTCTTTTCTGTTACTTCAACACCACAACGATCACAAACTATACCTTTATAACGGATACGTTTGTATTTACCGCAATGACATTCGTAATCTTTTACCGGACCAAAAATACGCTCACAGAACAAACCATCACGTTCAGGTTTGTAAGTACGGTAGTTAATGGTTTCTGGTTTCAACACCTCACCGCTTGAACGCTCCAGAATAGTTTCCGGAGACGATAAGCTAATCGTGATTGATGTGAAATTGCTTTTTAATTTATTATCCTTTTTGTAAGACATACTTATGTAAGGTTAAAGGTTTAGGGTTTAGGGTTTAAGGCATAGGGTTCGAAAACCTTCCGCCTTATACCTTATGCCTTACGCCTTAATTAATCTAATGTAATATCTAAACCTAAACCGCGTAACTCATGTACCAATACGTTAAACGATTCTGGTACACCAGGTGTTGGTAGGTTTTCACCTTTAACAATGGCTTCGTAAGTTTTGGCCCTTCCGATTACATCATCCGATTTAACGGTTAAGATCTCCTGAAGAATATTAGCAGCACCAAATGCTTCCAATGCCCAAACCTCCATCTCACCAAAACGCTGACCACCGAACTGAGCTTTACCACCCAATGGTTGCTGTGTAATTAATGAGTATGGTCCGATTGAACGGGCGTGCATCTTATCATCAACCATGTGACCTAGTTTCAACATATAGATAATACCTACAGTTGTGGTCTGATCGAAACGCTCACCTGTTAAACCATTGTATAAGTAGGTTTTTCCTGAAGCCGGAACACCAGCTTTAGCAATCCATTCTTCAACCTCATCGTGCGAAGCACCATCAAAAATCGGGGTAGCAAATTTAATGCCCAATTCTTTACCGGCCCACGCCAATACGGTTTCGTAGATCTGACCAAGGTTCATACGTGAAGGTACACCCAGTGGGTTCAACACGATATCAACAGGGCTACCATCAGCTAAGAAAGGCATATCTTCATCACGTACAATACGTGCAACGATACCTTTGTTACCGTGGCGACCAGCCATTTTATCACCTACTTTTAACTTACGTTTTTTAGCAACATAAACTTTTGCCATCTGTACAATTCCCGATGGAAGCTCGTCACCTACACTAATCGCAAATTTATCGCGTTTGTAAGCACCAAGTTCTTCGTTAACGCGGATACCGTAGTTGTGAAGCAACATTTTAATCAGCTCGTTTTTATCATCATCAGTAGTCCATTTGTTAGGGCTAATGTGGTTATAATCAAGCTCTGCTAAAATTTTCTGAGTAAATTTAGCGCCTTTAGCTACCAATAATTCTTTGTAAATGTTATATACACCCTGCGATGTTTTTCCGTTTACAATGGCGAATAATTTGTCAACCAATTCGTTCTTTAACTTCTCAGTTGCAGTATTATAGCTCTTATCTAACTTCTCAATTGCCGATTTTTCTTCAGCTTTAGTCGTTTTCTTAGCGCGGCTGAATAATTTAGTATCAATTACAACACCCTGGATTGAAGGAGGAGTTTTTAAAGATGCATCTTTAACATCACCTGCTTTATCACCAAAGATTGCACGTAGTAATTTCTCTTCCGGTGAAGGATCAGATTCTCCTTTAGGAGTAATCTTACCGATTAAAATATCACCTTCTTTTACTTCAGCACCGATACGGATAATACCGTTTTCATCAAGGTCTTTAGTAGCCTCTTCAGAAACGTTAGGGATATCTGGTGTTAATTCCTCTTCTCCACGTTTTGTATCACGTACTTCTAATTCAAACTCTTCAATATGCAATGAAGTGAAAACGTCATCACGAACAATACGTTCGTTAATTACAATCGCATCCTCAAAGTTAAAACCTTGCCAAGGCATGAATGCCACTTTCAAGTTTCTACCTAAGGCCAATTCACCGTTTTCTGTTGCATAACCTTCGCAAAGTACCTGACCTTTGCTCACACGCTGGCCTTTCTTAACGATTGGCTTTAAGTTGATACAGGTATTCTGGTTGGTTTTTTTGAATTTAATTAAACGGTATGTTTTGCTATCACCTTCAAATGAAACTAAACGATCATCTTCGTTACGCTCGTATTTAATGGTAATTTCGTTTGCATCTACATATTCAACAACACCATCACCTTCTGCATTGATCAGTGTTCTTGAGTCGCGGGCAACGCGACCTTCTAAACCTGTACCAACAATTGGTGCTTCAGGACGTAACAATGGTACGGCCTGACGTTGCATGTTAGATCCCATCAACGCCCTGTTCGCATCATCATGTTCCAAGAAAGGAATTAACGAAGCAGCAATTGAAGTAATCTGGTTAGGAGCAACGTCCATCAAGTCTAATTTCTCAGGCTCAATAATCGGGAAGTCACCCTCGTAACGTGCTTTAACACGTGGCGTAGAGAACACCCCTTTGTCATCGTACTCAGCATTAGCCTGGGCAATGGTTTTACCATCCTCATCTTCTGCCGATAAATAGATAACGTCTGAATCTACTACTACTTTACCATCTTCAACGCGTTTGTATGGTGTTTCAATGAAACCTAAATTGTTGATTTTTGCATGCACACAAAGTGATGAAATCAAACCGATATTTGGTCCCTCTGGAGTTTCAATTGTACATAAACGACCGTAGTGCGTGTAGTGAACGTCACGTACCTCGAAACCAGCACGCTCGCGGGATAAACCACCCGGACCTAAAGCTGATAAACGGCGTTTGTGTGTAATCTCTGCTAATGGATTGGTTTGATCCATGAACTGAGATAACTGGTTTGTACCAAAGAAAGAGTTGATTACTGATGATAACGTACGTGCGTTGATCAGATCAGTTGGGGTAAACACCTCATTATCGCGGATGTTCATGCGTTCGCGGATGGTTCTGGCCATACGGGCTAAACCTACACCGAACTGTGCATACAACTGCTCACCTACTGTACGTACACGACGGTTAGATAAGTGATCGATATCATCTACCTCTTCTTTTGAGTTGATCAATTTGATCAGGTATTTCACAATTGCAATAATATCTGCTTTTGTTAATACTTTAACCTCATCAGGGGTATTCATCTTTAATTTACGGTTGATGCGGTAACGACCAACATCACCTAAATCATAACGTTTATCCGAGAAGAACAAACGGTCGATGATACCACGTGCAGTTTCCTCATCAGGTGGTTCTGCATTACGCAAAGCACGGTAGATGTTTTCAACTGCTTCTTTTTCTGAGTTTGATGTATCTTTTTGTAATGTATTATATATAATGGTATAATCAGCCTGACTTGCGCCATCTTCTTTTGATAGAATGATGCTTTTTACGCCAGCCTCAATAACCATATCAATGTGTTCGTCTTCTAAAACGGTTTCTCTTTCAAGAATCACTTCATTACGGTCGATAGAAACTACCTCACCAGTATCTTCATCAACAAAATCTTCCACCCATTTTTTCAATACCCTTGCAGCCAGTTTACGACCGATGTATTTCTTTAAACCCGATTTGCTAACTTTTACTTCGTCGGCCAGATCAAAAAGTTCTAAGATATCTTTATCAGAATCGTAACCGATAGCACGTAATAAAGTGGTAACCGGGAATTTTTTCTTACGATCGATATAAGCATACATTACGTTGTTAACGTCTGTAGCAAACTCGATCCATGAACCTTTGAAAGGAATAACACGCGCTGAATACAATTTGGTTCCGTTAGTGTGACGGCTCTGGCCGAAGAACACACCTGGAGAACGGTGTAGCTGAGAAACGATAACGCGCTCTGCACCGTTGATAACAAATGTACCTTTTGGTGTCATATACGGGATAGTACCTAAATACACATCCTGGATAATGGTTTCAAAATCTTCATGTTCTACATCATTACAAGAAAGCTTAAGCTTTGCTTTTAATGGAACATTGTAGGTTAATCCACGTTCAATACACTCGTGTATATCGTAACGTGGCGGATCAACAAAATAATCAAGGAACTCTAATACGAAGATGTTTCTTGAATCTGTTATTGGAAAGTTTTCAGCAAACACTTTGAACAAACCTTCGCTTGAGCGATCGTCTGATGTGGTATCTATCTGGAAAAATTCTCTGAATGATTGCAATTGCACATCCAGAAAATCCGGATAGTCTATAATGTGCTTACTTGTTGCAAAATTTACTCTTTGTTCGACTGTCTTTGCCAATGGACTAAAAGATTTTAGTTTAAGAATAAACTATTTGTTTGGTTTCGTTCTAACCATGCTCATTAACCAAACAAAATGAGATGTTTATAAACAGGTAAAGACACCGACATTTTCAGTCGGTGTCTACTACATTTTTAGCTTAGCTAAGTTAAGTGATTACTTAATCTCAACTACTGCTCCAGCTTCTTCTAATTGTTTTTTAAGAGCTTCTGCTTCGTCTTTAGCAACACCAGCTTTTAATTCTTTTGGTGCACCGTCAACTAAGTCTTTAGCTTCTTTCAAACCTAAACCAGTTAAGTCTTTAACAAGTTTTACAACTGCTAATTTCTGACCACCAGCTTCTTTTAAGATTACATCAAAAGATGTTTTTTCTGCAGCAGCAGCAGGTGCATCACCACCAGCAGCAGGACCAGCAACTACAGCAGCAGCTGCAGGCTCAATACCATACTCATCTTTTAAGATTTGAGCTAATTCATTAACTTCTTTAACTGTTAAGTTTACTAATTGCTCAGCAAACGCTTTTAAATCTGCCATTTTATTAAGATTTTAAAAATTTACGTAAAAATAATTTTGTTTAATTTGCGAACTTAAGGTGTCCGTTAACCTTCTCTTTCCTGAAGAGTTTTAACAATTCCTGCAATTTTGCTACCGCCTGATTGAAGCGCAGATAGAACATTTTTAGCTGGTGATTGTAATAATCCGATGATATCGCCAATAAGCTCTTCTCTTGATTTTAAGCTTACTAAACTATTCAACTGATCATCGCCAACATAAATTGATGAATCTATGAATGCTGCTTTAAGCACAGGTTTATCTCCGGTTTTTCTCAAAGTTTTGATCAACTTAGCCGGAGCATTAGCTGTTTTTGAGAATAATAATGATGATGAACCTTTTAAGCTTGCATATATCTCAGAAGCATCGCCTTCTAAACCTTCAATCGCTTTGCGGATTAAAGTGTTTTTTGCAACCTTCATTACGATATCGCTCTCAAAACATTTGCGACGGATGTTATTGATCTGCTCAACAGAAAGGCTTGAAGTATCAGCAATGTAAAAATTGCCATACTCTTGCATTTGTCCTTGTAGTTCTAAAACTACTTCGTTTTTTTCTTCTCTGTTCATGATTAGATCCCCGCTACTGATTTGGTTTCAATTGCAATCCCAGGACTCATTGTAGAAGACACGTGAATGCTCTTAAAATAAGTTCCTTTTGCAGCAGATGGTTTTAGTTTTGAAATCACCTGAATAATTTCAAGTGCGTTCTCATAAATTTTATCTGCCGGGAATGATACTTTTCCTATCGAGGCGTGTATGATACCCGTTTTGTCTACTTTAAAATCGATCTTACCTGCTTTAACCTCTGCTACAGCTTTACCAACTTCGTTGGTTACTGTACCAGATTTTGGGTTAGGCATTAAGTTCCTTGGACCTAAAACACGGCCCAATTTACCTACCTTAGCCATACAAGCTGGTGTAGTGATAATAATGTCTACATCGGTCCAACCACCTTCAATTTTAGCTACATACTCGTCTAAACCTACGAAGTCTGCGCCAGCTGCTTTTGCTTCTTCTTCCTTATCAGGAGTTACCAAAGCTAAAACTCGTACAGTTTTACCTGTTCCGTGTGGTAAAGTAGCAATACCACGTACCATTTGATTGGCTTTACGCGGATCTACTCCTAAAGATACATCAATATCAACTGAAGCATCGAATTTAGTAGTAGTGATTTCTTTTACCAAAGCAGCAGCATCCTTCAAAGTATAAGCTTTGCCAGCTTCTATTTTAGCATGCGCCTTTTTTTGATTTTTAGTTAATTTCGCCACTGTTGTAAACTGTTTTTTAATTAATTTTTCCAGGGTGCATCACCAGAAACGGTGATTCCCATACTACGTGCTGTACCAGCAACCATACTCATTGCCGACTCGATTGTAAATGCGTTTAAATCCGGCATTTTATCTTCAGCAATAACTTTGATTTGGTCCCAAGTCACTGAACCTACTTTTTTACGGTTAGGCTCAGCAGAACCACTCTGTAATTTAGTCGCGTCTTTCAACTGAATAGCTACAGGAGGGGTTTTGATGATGAAATCAAATGACTTATCAGCATAAACAGTAATTACAACCGGCAATACTTTACCTGCTTTATCTTGGGTACGAGCATTGTATTGTTTGCAAAACTCCATAATGTTCACCCCTTTAGCACCTAAGGCAGGTCCTACCGGTGGCGATGGATTTGCAGCTCCGCCTTTGATCTGTAATTTGATCATCGCACTGATTTCTTTTGCCATTTTGTGTTTTTTATTTATTTAAAACTCAATGTTAAATAGTGGAAGCATGTAACATTTTATTTCCTTAGGGCTCCTATAAAGCTTAAAGGACTGCAAAGATATGGATTAACTTACAGTAAAACAATAGTATTGACAAAAATTAATTATTATTATTTTTTATCGATCTGGTAAACTGCAATTATTGATGAAAGATAAGTTAAGGGCTTCTTTATATTAACGGGTATAGAGGGAGATATATTGTTTGAATAACATGGTCAAGACGAAAAAAAGCCCCAAAATAAATTCGGGGCTTGACATTATCTTAAAAAATAATTTCTTATTCCTTTTCTACTTGCATGTAGTTCAGCTCAAGCGGAGTTTTACGGCCAAAGATTTTAACCATTACTTTCAGTTTTTTCTTCTCTTCGTTTACCTCTTCGATAATACCCGAGAAACCGTTGAAAGGTCCGTCCATTACTTTGATGTTTTCGCCAACATAGTAAGGTACATTCATCGTTTCACCTTGCTCGCTCATTTCATCAACCACACCTAAAATACGGTTAACTTCTGCCTGGCGCATTGGGATCGGGTTACCTTCTTTATCTCCCAGGAAACCGATAACGCTATTAATCCCTTTGATAATATGCTCTAACTCTCCATCCAGTGTAGCTTCGATTAAAACATATCCCGGGTAAAAGTTACGCTCTTTGGCAATTTTTTTACCATCTTTCATTTGGTAATATTTTTCCATAGGGATTAACACCTGAGGAACCAAATGAGAGAAACCCAAACGGCTGATCTCAGCATCTATGTACTGCTTTACCTTCTTCTCTTTACCGCTAACAGCCCTTACAACGTACCACTTTAGATCGCTCATTCGTAAATATTAATTAGAAAGTGATTTATAAAAAGTATCTAACACAAATGTAGAACCTTTATCCATTGCAAAAATTACCAATGCAATAATTAAAGAAGCTACCAATACCAGAATAGCAGAGCTTTGCAGCTCGCCCCAGGTAGGCCAGGTAACCTTCTGGGTCATTTCATCGTACGATTCTTTTATAAACTCAACTACTTTAGCCATATTAAAATTATTGAATGACAGAATGAGTAAATGAGTGAATGATACTATCTGAAAGCAATCTTTCAAATTCAATCATTCACTCATTCAAATACTCAATCATTATATTAAGCACGGGAACAAGGATTCGAACCCTGATCAAAGGTTTTGGAGACCTCTATTCTACCGTTGAACTATTCCCGTGTATTTAAAAAAGAGCTAGCCTGAACCAGCTCTTTTTGTATTGTTGCAGCTTAAAAATTAAGCTAAGATTTCAGTTACCTGACCAGCACCTACTGTTCTACCACCTTCACGGATAGCGAAACGTAGACCTTTTTCCATTGCAATCGCGTTAATTAATTTAACAGTGATTGTAACGTTATCACCTGGCATAACCATTTCAGTTCCTTCAGCTAGTGAGATCTCACCAGTTACGTCTGTAGTACGGAAATAGAATTGAGGACGATATTTGTTGAAGAATGGAGTGTGACGACCACCTTCTGCTTTTGATAATACATAGATCTCAGCTTTGAAATCAGTGTGAGGAGTTACTGAACCTGGTTTACAGATTACCATACCACGACGGATATCAGTTTTCTCAATACCACGTAACAATAAACCTACGTTATCACCAGCTTCACCGTAATCTAAGATTTTACGGAACATCTCAACACCAGTTACTGTAGATTTCAAGTTCTCAGCACCCATACCTAAGATCTCAACTGGATCTCCAGAGTTGATTACACCACGCTCAATACGACCAGTAGCAACAGTACCACGACCAGTGATTGAGAATACGTCTTCAACAGGCATTAAGAATGGAAGATCAGTTAAACGTGGAGGAATTGGAATGTAGCTATCTACAGCATCCATTAATTCCATGATTTTACCAACCCATTTAGCATCACCGTTTAGTCCACCTAATGCTGAACCTTGGATTACTGGAATATCATCACCTGGGAATTCGTAGAAAGATAATAATTCACGAACTTCCATTTCAACTAGTTCTAATAATTCTGGATCATCAACCATATCCACTTTGTTCATGAATACAACCAATGAAGGTACACCAACCTGACGAGCTAACAAGATGTGCTCACGGGTTTGTGGCATTGGACCATCAGTAGCAGCAACAACGATAATTGCACCGTCCATTTGAGCAGCACCAGTAACCATGTTTTTCACGTAATCTGCGTGACCTGGACAGTCAACGTGTGCATAGTGACGGTTAGCTGTTGAATACTCAACGTGAGCTGTATTGATAGTGATACCTCTTTCTTTTTCCTCTGGAGCAGAGTCAATAGAATCGAATGAACGTGCCTCAGTTAAACCAGCATCAGCTAAAACTTTTGTAATAGCCGCTGTTAAAGTTGTTTTACCGTGATCCACGTGACCAATTGTACCGATGTTTAAGTGCGGTTTACTGCGGTCAAATTTTTCTTTTGCCATTTTATTTATAACTAATTAGTAGGTTAACTTTTTTATTATTTTTTATTTATTGTTTTGATGCAATGCAACACAAAAAACCTTGTCTACCCTGTATATTAAACAGATTTAACAAAGCTTTATTATTCTTGAGCCAAAGATGGGACTTGAACCCACGACCTCTTCCTTACCAAGGAAGTGCTCTACCGCTGAGCTACTTCGGCTTTTTAGTTTTCAGCTTTCAGCAAAACCACTAAACTGACAACCGTTAACTGCTCACTTTATTTTGGAGCGGAAGACGAGGTTCGAACTCGCGACCTATAGCTTGGAAGGCTATCGCTCTACCAACTGAGCTACTTCCGCTTTTAAAATTAGTGATTGATTGAATGAAGAATGAGAGATTTATTCCATCATTAAAACATTTGGTCATTCATTTAAAGTGTGGGGAGAGAAGGATTCGAACCTTCGAAGTCTTACGACAACAGAGTTACAGTCTGTCCCATTTGGCCGCTCTGGTATCTCCCCGTTTTTTACTTTAAAATGCTAACACTTTAACATAAAAAGAGCCTCCTATCGGAATCGAACCAATGACCTACTGATTACAAGTCAGTTGCTCTACCAGCTGAGCTAAGGAGGCTTTAAATTTTCTGCAATGATACGAAAAATCTTCATTTTTCATACTATTAACGTGTTTTTTTAAAACTTTTATCTTTTCACAGAACTAACCTTTTCTTCTAGGCTTAACACCGTTTCCGAAAGGGAATGCAAATATACACACTTATATTTCACTTCAAAATTATTTTGAAAAAAAATAATGAAGTTATTTTAGTCAACACGCAATATCCCCATGAAGGAGCTTAATAATCAATCGCTTAAAATCGAACATTTTTTTTCCTTTTTTTTCATCTATTACCCTGGTATACGTGATAACTATACGGAATCACAATAATCAATAGCAGATAATAAATGAATTAATTTCGTTAAAAGTTAAAATTTATGCGGCGAGGCCAGTTTTTTCCATGGAGATCTAATTAAAATATTCTCCCTGCAAGCCTCCCGACTACGTTTTACTCCGCTCGAGATGATGATACAAAAGGGATTTACGATCAAAACAAAAAAAGAGCGGTACATTACCTGTACCGCTCTGTTATCTTATAATGAATTGCTTTTATTAATAGTCAGCAGCTTCGCTTTCGCTTAAAATTGCCTTATGCTCACTTAATTTTGCACGCGTTTTATCTTTATGTTTAGTAATCTGTTTCCTTAACGACTCAATGGCCAGGTCTGTGGCTTCTTCAAATGATTTACATTGTTCTTTAGCAAAGAGGGTACCTCCCGGCACAATGAGTTTAATCTCACTGATCTTATTGGCCTCGTCCTCTACGTTCTCCAGCTTTAAATATACTTCGCCGCTAATAATCTGGTCAAAAAACTGATCAAGCTTATTTGCTTTCTTTTGTATAAAATCTAACAACTTACTGTCTGCACTGAAGTGGATTGATTGAACTCCGATTTTCATTTTTCCTCCTTTTTTTACGCCTTTGGATGGGCTTGTTTATAAATTGTTTTTAATCTTTCGATCGAGTTGTGCGTATAAACCTGGGTAGCCGCCAAGCTGGCATGGCCCAAAAGTTCTTTTATTGCATTTAAATCTGCTCCTGCATTTAACAGGCTCGTTGCGTAACTATGCCGCAGCACATGTGGACTTTTCTTTTCATTGGTTGATATATAGTTTAAGTATGAGGTAACAATACGGTATATCAGTTTAGGATATCCCGCTGCTCCCGTATTGGTAACGATTAATATAAGTAAATTGTTATTAAAATTTTGCATTTTTTTTAGCTCGATATAGGTATTTACCTGATTAATAAGCTGTTTATTTATGGGGATAATGCGCTCCTTATTTCTTTTGCCCAGCACTTTTATTGTTCCTGCATAAACATCGATATCACTATCCTTTAATTGCAACAGCTCTGTTAAACGCATTCCGGTTCCAAAAAGCAGCTCAATTACCAGGTGATCGCGCACAGAAGGAAAACTTTCATCGAAATAATGTTCAGAATCCAATAAATGATCCATTTTCTGTGCTTCCACAAAAACTGGTAGTCTTTTAGGTATTTTGGGTGCTTTGATCAAGGCGCTGGGGTTTTGATCAATTTTCCCCGAGCGGTGCAAAAACTTATAAAAACTTCTTAAAGTCGAGATTTTTCTGTTAATGGTATTCGCTGAATGCCCTTCTTCCATTAACTCTACCAGGTAATTACGCAGGTGGGTATGTTTAACTTCGGTAAAGCCCAGCGCTGACTTCTCGATAAATTTCTCAAACTGATCTAAATCGGTCTGATAAGAAGTAACGGTGTGCTGAGAATAGCGCTTCTCGTGAGTTAAATAGGTGATAAAACTTTTTAGCAACATTCAATATTTTTTGAGGGGCATTGGTATGAAGTTACAAATTGTTTTGATATAAAGAAATCATTAATTAATTGTTTATTGTAAAGTTTTCTGTAGCCCAAAAACAAAAAATCCCTTCCGATTTTTACATCGAAAGGGATTTAATGTTATATATCTTAAACAACTATGCAGTTGTATCTTGATTCATGTTCTGAATGTACACAGCATGTTTAATTTCAGTACGACGTGTTACCGATTTTTTCTCGTATGCCTGGCGGCTACGTAGCTCTCTCAATACACCAGTTTTTTCAAACTTTTTCTTGAAACGTTTAAGGGCTTTATCTAATGATTCGCCGTCTTTAATGTTGATAATGATCATAACGCTGAAATACCTCCTCTCGTGCTTTTTAAATTTTCCCGTGTTAGCGGGCTGCAAATGTAAGTAAAATATTGAAAACTAGAAAGATTTTATAAAAGAATTTTTATTTAAATCATTAGTTGAACTTATGTGTTGTTTAATTACATTTATATATACATTATAATATATGACAACAGGCAAAAAAATAGGCGCAATTATCGTGGTTATAGTCGTTATTTTACTGGTAGCAGTTTGCTATTACCGGTATTTCTTTGTTTTTGGCGAAGGTGTTAAGGCAGGAGAGCTAAACTATGTAGTGAAAAAAGGGTATATATTTAAAACCTACGAAGGCAAATTAATCCAGAGTGGAATAAAATCGCGGCAAACAGGTACGCTGCAGAACAACGAATTCGAATTTTCTATCGCTAACCGGGCAATCGCCGAAAAAATGATGGCCAACAGTGGTAAGTTTTTCGAATTACACTACAAAGAATATAAACACGCTCTACCATGGCGCGGATTTAGCGTTTATGTGGTAGATAGCATTTTAACTTCAAAAGATTTACCACAATAAACTGAAAGTCCAAAGACTAAAGCAAAAAGCAGCATATCACTCATCAAGAGTTGTACTAATCAAATTCAAATTAGCTTTGGCCTTTTAGCTTTAGTCTTTAAGCTTTTAATCTTTCTTAGGTACCTTAGCGCCTTCTTTTCTCGCTTCCGATAATCCGATGGCTACTGCCTGCTTTTGGGAAGTTACTTTTTTACCAGAGCCGCTCTTAAGCTTGCCCTCTTTCATTTCGTGCATGGTTTTTTCTACTTTTTCACCAGATTTTTTTGAATACTTGGCCATATTTTTAGTTCATTAGTGCAATGGTTCATTGGTCATTTGTAACTGTCAATTGCCAACTGAAAACTGTTTATTACTTTACTCATTAGTAAAAACATGGTATCAAGACGGGAAGTTTTAAAATTTTAAATAAAAAAATCCGGAGGTGGTTAAACCATCCGGATTACTCATAATATATTTGGTTTTTAATAAGATGTAAGGCGCAGGGTATAAAGTATAGGGTGATTGATATTTGCCTCAATATCTCCTAACCTTATGCCCTTTACCCCTGCAATATTTCTCTGGCAATTACAATTTTCTGGATTTCGGAAGTGCCCTCTCCTATTGTACATAATTTACTGTCGCGATAAAATTTCTCCACCGGAAAATCCTTGGTATAACCGTAACCACCAAATATCTGAACGGCATCTGTTGCTACCTTTACCGAAACCTCCGAAGCAAAATATTTTGCCATTGCTGCTTCCTTAGTCATAGGTAAATGCCTGTTCTTTAAATCTGCCGCCTGACGGATCAAAAGCTCTGCTGCTTCAATCTCTGTAGCCATATCAGCCAGTTTAAAACTAATGGCCTGATAATTAGAAATAGGCTGCCCAAATTGCTGCCTTTGTTTCGAGTAGGCTACTGCTGCATCAAAAGCACCTTTTGCAATTCCTAAGGCCAATGCGGCAATAGAAATTCTTCCGCCATCCAAAACCTTCATGGCCTGTTTAAAACCTTCGCCAACATTACCCAGTAAATTCGCTTTTGGTACGCGGCAATTATCAAAAATCATTTCTGTTGTTTCTGATGCCCGCATTCCTAATTTATTTTCTTTTTTACCTGCAGTAAAACCAGGCGTACCGCGCTCCACCACAATCGCCGAAATTCCTTTCGAGCTTCCCTGCTCTCCTGTCCTTACCATAACAACAGCAATATCGCCGCTTTTGCCATGTGTAATCCAGTTCTTTGAACCGTTTATAATATAATCGTCGCCGTCTTCAACCGCGGTTGTCATCATTCTTAAAGCATCCGAGCCAGTATTGGCCTCGGTTAAACCCCAGGCACCGATCCACTCTGCAGTTGCCAGTTTAGGTAACCATTTTTTCTTTTGCACTTCGTTGGCAAAAGTTAGGATATGGCCTGTACATAAAGAATTGTGAGCAGCTAATGATAAACCTACTGAACCACAAACACGGGCTACTTCTACAATGATATCAACATACTCTTGATAACCTAAACCCGAACCGCCATACTCTTCAGGCACCAATACACCCATTAAGCCTAATTCTCCGAACTGTTTAAACAATTCGACAGGAAAATGCTGTGCCTCATCCCATTCCATTATATACGGACGAATGTTCTTCTCTGCAAAATCGCGAACCATAGCCCTCACACTTTGCTGAGTTTCTGTTTCTGAAAAATCAAAGCTTACGCTCATTAATCTTATATTTTTAGTTAGTTAAAGGCAATTATAAACAATTATTTTATAGTTAGTTATGATTAAATATTTGCCTGATTACAGAATGAAATGGTATTTGGTTCAATAAGCTTATCGGTTACTTTTAAACCTTGAAAATTAAGTAAGAATTTTTTTTTGATTTTTTACAACTATACCGAATATTTTTAAAAATAGGTTTCAATTGAATAAGGATAAAATATTAACAGCTCAAATCTTTAAATATGATTTGTTTTTTTTAGGAAAGCAGGTTGGATGTGTTTAGGACAATACAATCCCACTGTCCGCTTTACTTCGTGCCCGCTTCCATTGGGTTTAGGTGGCGCGGCCAGTAGTCAGATTTGGGGCTTCAGGGTACAGAAACAACATACCTTTCGTTATGTGCAAGGATTGCAGCACTATCCTGCGTACCTAAACCTGATCGCAGCGAACACGGAGTGAAACGGAGTAAAGCGAAGAGCAGGGAGAAACTTTACTATGAAACACAGGTTCTGCTTTCCAAAACCAAAAATAAATATTCTTCTAAAAAGAAATATAAGGCGCAATTTTATCGATTACCTGTTGGTTTAGGATGATTACCTTTTTCAGATCGGATATATTTGAATAATTACCATGCTGTTTCCGGTATTGAATAATGGCATTGATCTGCTTATATGAAAGATAAGGATTCTTTCTTAAATCATCAAAAACCGCCGTATTGATATTGATTGTTTTTAAAGAAACATTACTGATCGAAATCTGGTCTTCAATTTCAGCATACCTGGCAGAGTCTAAGCCATAAACTTCCATTAACTGTTCTTTTTTGTAAAAACCGCCTAAACGCTCGCGGTATTTGACGATCCTTTTCGCAAAAACAGCACCAATTCCTTTTATTTCATCTAGTTCGGCAGAGTCTGCCTGGTTAATATCTACAATTATAGGGGCACTTTTAACATACACTTTCTTTTCGAAAGGGGTATATTTTCTTGAGGCATTTATACTCTCATCTGTTATTTTAACATAAGGTAAAATCCTTTTATACATCTCGGGAGAAATGGTGTACATCTTCTGAAGGTCCTCAGGTTTATAAAATTTACCTCCTTTAGTGGTATAATTAATAATGGCTTTTGCCTGTTTTGGTGATAAACCCAGCGCCTGCCAGCCATCGGCACCTAAGGTATTGGGATCAAAATTGAAAAGCCTGGCTGTTTTTTCGGGAGAAGAATTTTCAATCCGCTCGCGGAGATTATTCGCATATTTTTCATCTGCTACGGTTATTTTCTGGATCTGCACCAAAAGATCTGGAGCGTCTTTTTCTATGGGGCGGGCATAACCATATATAATGGGTATTGCCTTAAGTAATAATATAATCAATATCAGCAGCAACAATCCGTTGAACTCACCTTTACTAAAACCAAAATATTTATTCAGCCAAATTCTCATTGATACGATATGACATGTGTATTATAAATATAAATCTTATTTTTGGGATTGCAAAACTGAGCAGGTTTTGCCTATCAACAACCTAAGAATTTTATATGAAGATCATAACGACATCTGAATTTGCGAAAGCAACTAAGATAGATAAGCTAGGTGTACCAGGTTTGGCAGGTTTGCTGATGGAGATCATGAAGCTGAATGACATCAACGATGTATTCGCTCAAAACCAACACTTTAAGGGTTTAGAGTTTGTAGATAAAATATTGGAAACCATTGGTGTTTCTATAGAATTTGATGAAGACGATTTAAATAGCATCCCTAAAACAGGTCCCTTTATTGCTATTGCAAACCATCCTTATGGTGGTGTAGAAGGTCTGGCTTTAGTTAAACTCTTGTGTACAGTTAGGCCGGATGCCAAGGTGATGGTAAACTTTATTTTGAAAAAAATCCCTAACCTTGACGAATTTTTTGTTGCTGTAAATCCTTTCGAGAATGTACAGCATTCTTCAAGTATAAGCGGACTAAAAACTACTTTCGACTTACTTAGAAACGGAACACCAATAGGTATTTTCCCTGCCGGAGAGGTTTCTACCTTTAAATTAGATGCTCAACAGGTAACCGACCGGATGTGGCACCCGGTAGTTGGAAAACTTATTGCAAAGGCAAAAGTTCCGGTTGTACCTATTTATTTCCACGGCAATAACGGTGTTTTCTTTAATATTTTAAGTTTTATACACCCTACTCTCCGCACAGCAAAATTACCTTCCGAGTTTTTAAACAAACACGGCCGCACCATTAAGGTACGGATTGGTAAGCCAATTGCCGTTTCAGAAATTTCGCACATGAACAGCAGCAATAAGCTTATGGACTTCTTAAGGGCCCGTACTTATGCGCTCGGTATAGGTTTGGATACTGAAAAAAAACTGTTTAACCCGCTTAATCTGTTCAAAATTAAAAAGAAAGCTGCCGAAGTGATTGAAGAAACATCGCGCGTGCTGATTAAAGGGGAAGTAGAACGCCTGGAAGACTTTAAGGTATGGACGGAGAAAAACTATAAGGTGTATATTGTTCCTACGTTAAAAATCCCGAATATTTTAAGAGAAATTGGCCGTTTACGCGAAATCACTTTCCGTGAGGTAGGTGAAGGTACCAACAAAAAAATCGATCTCGACAACTACGATATTTACTATAACCACTTATTTATATGGGATAAAGATCTGGAAAACATTGTAGGTGCTTACCGTATTGGTAAAGGTGATGAGATTTTAGAAAGCATGGGCCGCCGTGGTTTCTACCTGTCTGAGCTCTTTAAAATGAAAGATCAGTTTTACCCCATGTTAAGGCAAGGGATTGAGCTGGGCAGGTCGTGGATCAGGAAAGAATACCAGGGCAAACCGCTTCCTCTATTCCTGCTTTGGAAAGGTATTTTAAAATACCTGATTGATAACCCACAATACCGTTACATGTTTGGTCCGGTAAGTATCAGCAACAATTTCTCAAAATTCAGTAAGGCTTTAATTGTTGATTACATTACGAAAAACCACTTCGATTATGAGATGGCGAAATATGTTAAGCCGAGAAATAAATTTAAAGCCGATTTATTACCTATAGCTACCGATACACTGGTTGACAGCAGTGAATCTTTTAAAGATTTAGACAGTATTATCGGGGATATTGAAAACTCACACATTAAAATTCCGGTGTTGTTAAGACAGTATATGAACCTGAATGCAAAGATTATCTCTTTCAATATAGACCCTAAATTTTCAGACTGTCTGGATGGTTTCTTAGTGGTAGATACACACAATATCCCACCTGAAATGTTGGAAAAACTTGGAAAAAACTTATAATTTAAGGCAATAAAAAACCCAGACATCCATCTGGGTTTTTATTATCAACTAACCTAAACTTTATAAATACTAACCAAATATTTATACCACAAAAATAGACTCGCCGTGTTAAATCGATATTAATGAAATGTTATTTATAGAATTTGTTAATACAAATGGAAAGGTGCCTCTAAGTCCTATTTTTTATTTAAAAAATTTCAAACTACCTGAATTCGCTTCGAATTAACACAATGTTAAGCTTGCCGAAATTGTTCACATAAACAAATTGTTGCTTTTACGTTAATTATAGGTAAATTTAATGTAATCAAATATCTTGTGGTTTGAAAAGAAAGATTTATACATATTGCTGGTGTTTATTTTTGCCGGCCTGTATAATGATGAATGTCGTTACAGCAAAGGCACAGAATTACTCATTTGATTTTTATGACGGCACTTTCAATTTCAGTATCGATTCTTCTATTGTTTTTCAAACCTCACAAAAAGCAACAGCATCCGAAACTGCAAAGTTTTATAGCTATGTATCGGCCGGTCATTATGCACCGTTAATTGCTGCATTAAAAAAATACCAGGAAAAGTACAGCCTCAACGATTGGATTTATTACCAGCTGATACGTAGAACGGCAGAAGAGATTAGTCCTAAAGCCAATAATTATTTCCTGTATACTTTGTACAAGTGGTTTTTACTGAGCAAGTGTGGTTACGATGCCCGATTGGCTGTAGGTAATGACCAGGTTATTTTTTATGTGAGGAATGACGAGGATATCAGCGATATTCCTTTTTTCATGATCGAAGATAAAAAGTTTGTTTGCTTAAATTATCACGATTATGGCAAACTGTTTAAACAGGCCAATACTTACAAACCAGTTAAAATTTTAATTCCGGAAGCTAAAAATTCATTCTCTTATAAGGTTACCCGGATGCCTGATTTTAAGCCCGAAAATTACCAGGAAAAAGATATCCAATTCAGTTACCACCAAAAAGTCCATCATTTTAAACTTAAAGTTAATGAAGATGTACAAACCATTTTCAAAAACTATCCTATAGTAGATTTCGAAAGTTATTTCAATATTCCTTTGAGCAGGGAAACATACAGCTCTCTTATTCCTACGCTAAAAGAAAACCTGAAACACATGGATCAGAAAAAAGGTGTTGATTACCTCATGAGGTTTACCCGTTATGGCTTTTTATATGAAGATGACAGTGAAAACTTCGGCAAGGAAAAACGCTTTTCGCCCGAGCAAACATTATTGAGTACCTATAGCGATTGCGATGACCGTGCAGCACTATTTTTTTACCTCGTAAAGGAAATATATAATCTGCCGATGGTTGCCTTGTTATACCCTAAACATTTAACCATTGCTGTACAATTCGACAAACCCATTGGTGAAGCAGTTACTTACAAAGGCAAGAAATATTCTTATTGTGAACCTACACCCCAGGCACAAAACTTAAAGATAGGACAAATTGCCACCAACCTTAAACACCTCAAGTACGAGGTGGTGTACGCTTACGAGCCTATTAAAAGATAAAAGACCTGCAAAATTAAATTAAAATTAAGATAGTGTTAATTATATATTATCTTATCAATAAAAAACACATTAACAGCTTATTTGCAGTATTTTTATCGCTAAAGAATAATCACATGGCCGCTATCATATATACCGTTATCAAAGAATTCTTTGTTGAAATTCATGGCCATCCGGTTAAGGCCCGCATCCTATCGCCAATTAACGACGATAAGACCTTTACCTTTCAGGTAAGCTCACATTTCAAAAATACCAGCGAACAGGAAGCCAATATACCAGCATCAACATTTACTTCCTATGCCAACGCCGAACGTCATTTGCTAGGCTATCTGGAAGCGTTTCAGAATACGCTGGATTTAGGCGGGGATGTTGCACCTGGAATTCATTTCTAGACATTTTATCTATCATCTTTTTCTAAATAAGTTCGAACTGAATAACCTCTTCTTGAATTTATCCCTCATCCTTTTGGCGTCTTTTAACAGGGCAGCCGGTTAAAACCATAGCTCCGATCAACATCAGACAATTCATATCGACTTTTTAAAACATACTTAACTGATTTAAAATAAGTTATTAAATATTCTATATGTTAACGAGACTCAAAATTGTTAACATAATGATAATATTAATTTAACTTTATGATTCTATATCTTTGAAAATACCCATTAATTTTAGATGAAAAAGAATAAATCCAAGTCGAAAAATCATTCGACAAGCAAAAAGTTACGTAAAGAATTAGAGTCAAAATTAACAACCGCCTTCAGTGAAGTGGCTGCTTCTTATGGAAAAGTAAAAAAGGCAGATAAAACGATCGAGAAATTTGCCAAACAGTTGGTTAAAAAGATAACATTCCCGGTGATAAATGATTCTATTGAACCGTTTATCAAGGAAGAGGAAAAAACCTCGCCCGCGTTAAAAGAAAAGGTTGCAAAACCCACTTTAGCTAAAACAGCTGTAAAGAAAGTGAAAGCGCCTGTAAAGGAAGAAGTTGAATAACACATAAAAAAGGTCCGGATGTAACATCCGGACCTTTTTTATTTTTTTAACTCAAGTGCTTATTTAACAGCGCCTGGAGTAGTGTATGGTAATGATTGAGGGTCGAAATGAGCCCAACCAGCAGCCCAGTTATCAGCACCAAAAGCACCTCTGTAAGCTACTGCTGTAAAACCAGATGTTAATTTAGCATTGGTAAATGAAGCACCGGTTGCTGCAGCAGAATTTGCTACTACTGTAAAGTTTGGTGTTCCAACTCTTGCACTTGAAACTAAATCAGCAGAATATTTGTAAGGATCAGATAAGATGCTTGAGGCTAAAGCCGCAGGATCAAAAGTATTAAATGCAGTAGCAGCTTGCAATAATGGACTGATTACTCCTAGAGCTGTTGCGTTAGAAGCTTTAATCTGATTTCCCTTGCCATTACTGTTGTAAATCAAATTGTTTGCAAATAATGATTTTCCGCTTGAAAGGTTGCTTGATGCATTTGCACCAGCAGAACCGGCTCCATCATCATAATACACTCCTTCAGTATAACCAACAATGATAGAATTAACTAAGCTCATTGCAGAATTACGACGGATTTGAGCGCCATGCTGGAAGTTAGCATTGATGCTGCTACCACCAGAACCTACAGGACCTAAGATAGTCATGTTAGAGAAAATAGCAGAAGTTTGAGGCGCTGCATTATCGCCGGCTGCGTTGTTATCTGATTCGAAACCATTTGATCCGGAAACGTCAGCAGTTACAGCCAAACGTTGTGCCAGACCAAATTGAACTTTACCTGAAAAACCATTATCAGTATCAAAGTCATCGTCCCAGCTATCGATAGCCAATAAGTGTGAACAGTTAACTGTTCCACCAAACCATTCAAAAGCATCGTCGCCTGAACGGTAAACCTCGATATAATCAATCTGCGTACCTGAACCAACTGAACCAAAAGTTAAACCGTTAATTTCGTTATCAGGACTTAAAGCAATACCAGCGTACTCGATTCGTACATATTTCATAACACCTGAGTTATCAGCATTATCAGTACCACCATGTTTACCTTTGTCAGTTGCATCAGAAATACCTTCAATTGGCACAGAAGTACCTAAGTTATTTTGTGCTTTACCCAACAGGATAACTCCACCCCAATCACCTTCTTTACGCGCACCAGCCGCAACGCTAGAGGTAAATACAATAGGTTTATCAACAGTGCCTGTTGCATTAATTTTAGCACCTCTTGTAATAACCAAAGCACCTTTGGTTGCTTTATCACCTTTGATAATTGTACCAGGCTGAATGGTTAAAGTAGCATTGTTGGTTACAAAAACATTACCTTTTAATAGGTAAATCTTATCTGAGCTCCATGTTGTGTTTGCTGTTACATCACCTGAAACTTCGACTGTGTTAGCAGCTACTGGCGGGTTAATATCTTCATCGACAGTGTTTTTTGAACAACTTGCCAAGAAAATCAATACGCTCATTGCGCAAAGTAATAATTGTTTTTTCATCTTTCCTTTTATCTTAACTTTTTATAAAATTATTATCCTATTGTAATTTGTAGATTAATCCAACTTTAAAATATCATTAACATCTTCCTATTTACTAAACATTACCCTAACATTAGAAAGTATAAGAGAACGATAGTGAATAGTTACTTCCAGGTTTATAGCTACTGATTGTTTCATCACCTTTTGAGCGGTCGTATTTTTTATCAAGGTCGTTATCATAGTATTGCGTAATGCGATTATTTAAGATATCTCCCGCATTAAATTTGATTTCGCCTCTGTTTTTAATCACTTTTAAGGCTAGCTGCAAATCGATAACATCCCTGGGTGCTTCCCATATTGCAGGGAAAAGCACTCCACCAGCAACATTAAGCCTTCGTCCAACCCTGTTATAGAGAACATTAAAGTTTAACTTATTGTCCAGGAAACTATGCTGTAAACCTGCATTGATAATATAGGGTGCCTGGCCAACCATTGGTCTTTTTACATCTTTTAGGTTTAAGCCAGTGTTATTCGTTTCTACCTTTGATTTGATAAGCGAAAGGTTGGTATAAAAGGTAGTATTCTTTAAGAAATCATTTTTAGCAATGAAATCGAGTGATTTACGAAATTCCAATTCCAGTCCATAAACATTAACCTGATCAGAATTGATATAGGTTATAATTCTTGAAGAACCACCATCACTATTGAAAGATTCGATGGCATTGTGGAATTTTTTATAGAATGCAGAAACTGAAATGATCTGTCCTGCCTGAGGATAAAATTCGAAACGGATATCGGCATTGTCGATTTTTGCCTCTTTTAAGCCTGGGTTACCTTGTTGTAAAGCCAAAAGTTCGTAATCATAAACCGATGCTGAAGCCAACTCCCTAAATTCTGGTCTGGCAAGTGTACGATAATAAGAAGCCCTTAGATTTATTTTTGGTGTTAGGCTATACGTATAATTTGCAGATGGTAAAAAGTCAACATAGTCATCATTAACAGAAGTTTGCGGTGTAGGCACTTTAGCATCTAAAACCACGTTGAATTGTTCAACCCTAAGTCCCCATACCAATCTCGATTTTTCACCCAATTTGTTATCCAGCATTAAATAACCGGCATTGGTCATCGAGTGCGCGTTGTAGCTATCGGCATCCAACGAAATATCATTTAAATAATAGGCACCACCATTGATTGCGTCTTTACCATACAAAGTGGAAAGTGATCTTCTCTGTACTTCATCTTTTAGCGAAGAGCTTTGGTTGGCCTGTAATCCGATAAACCTTGCATCAAAACTACGTTTGCGGTAAATAGAACTTAAACCGGCTTTGAAAGTTGAAGTTTGGCTAAACATTTTTACCGGTAAGGTATAGTTTAAACCTCCGCTAAAGTTATCTTCGTTCAATTTTGAAAATAACCTCGAATTTTCCTTATTAATATTGTCTGTTTGAGCAACATATACATACCCTTCTTTGCCTGCAAGGCTTGGATCTCTCTGATAAGAGATTTTCTTCTGATCTGGTTGATCATTCAAAATATTGGCATAACTTAACGACCAGTTGATTTTTGAATTATTCTCACCAAGTGGATGGGTACCCTCCAGGGTAGACTTGAATAGAGATTTTTGCATTAAATCAAATGCATAAAACTTGATATCTCTTCCCCTATCCTTATTATAACCTTGTCTGTCTAAATACTGGTCGTCATAAGTTCTGTTATAGATATTCTTTAAGGTAATCTTACTTTTACCGAAAGTATAAGCAAAATTGGCAATTGCGCCTAAATTGGTCGAGAATTTATAAGCATTATCATGATAATCGTAATTTACATAGTCACGGATAACATCGTTATAAATGGTTTGTGAATTCCTATAAGTTACTGAAAATAATGCACCAAACCTGTTATTGCTCTCCGTAAAGTCTTTAACCCTGCCTAGTGTAAACTGATAGTTTTGGGTAGGAAGAGCAGTGTTATTATAGGTTCTCCAGTTCGATGAGAGACTGTTCATTGCTGCAATATCATGTGCAGGCGTTAAGCCGGCAAGGATTTTATTACGCGATGGGAAATTAGCCGGTAATGCTTTATCCCCATTATCAAAACCAAAATAATCGCTGGCATTTCTTACACCGCTTTTAAAATCCTTAAAAGTTGAAGCCGTGTTATAACCAGCGCCAATACCAAAACTGATGAAATTGTTATCCGGAATATCTTTTGTCAAAATCTGGATGGCCCCACCGGTAAAATCGGCAGGTAAATCTGGTGTAGCCGTTTTACTTACAATCAGGTTATCAACCAGGTTAGAAGGAACAATATCAAATGAAAATGCTTTACGGTTGGGCTCGGTACTCGGTAAGGATGCACCATCTAGGGTTGCATTGTTATACCTATCGCTCAATCCCCTCACTACAACAAATTTGTTATCCTGAACAGTGGCACCACTTACCCTTTTTAGGATATCGGAAGTGTTTCTATCTGGCGATTTTTTAATCTGATCGCTGGAGATACCATCAGAAATTAAAGCACTGTTTTTTTGTTGCGCATATAAAGAGTTAACCGATTCTTGTTTAAAGTTTGCTTTTACTACTACTTCCTGCAAGTTTTGCCCGCCCGCTTCGTTAAGCACAATATTTAGACTGGTAACTGATGGTCCTTTTACCTCTACATCCGATACTTCTTTGGTTTGATATCCTACATAAGAAAATTCAAGCGTATATTTACCATTAGCCATGGCTTGTAAAATATACTTACCATCAACATCTGTTGACACACCTTTGGTGGTTCCTTTAATTTTAACTGTAACGCCAATTAAAGTTTCACCTGTTTTTTTATCAGTGATAGTTCCCGAAATTTTTCCGGTTTGCGCATACGAAAGTATGCTCAAAGTAAGAGCGAGCACAGTAAGTGCGGCTCTTCTAAAAGAGTTTAGTAATTCCAATTTGCCTTTATTTGATAAGGGCAAAACTATTACGACAATGTTAACAGCAGGTTAGGTGTTAATTAACATTCCTTTACCTTAAGGTTAACACAAGATTAACTGCTTTTTGAATTAATACCGGATACCTGCTTTTTTACAGATGAAGTGCAATAACCAGATTGGGCCGATTAACAGGAATTTAACATCATCTAAAAATGATGGTTTTTTGCCCTCTATTTTATGACCGATAAACTGACCGATCCAGGCTGCTATAAATATAGCTGCATAAATAAGGTAGGCCGTACTGCTGCCCAAACCAACCCCCTGTTCGATCTTTACGATTGCATAACTCATAATGGCTACTACCCAAATCATGAGAAAAAACAGAACGGGCGACAAGGTGAAATAATAGTATAAGCTAAAAGCCAAAAGGAACGACGCCCAGTTAAAGAACCCATTATAACTGCCCAAAAAACCAAGATGTGGAAAAGGGATCTGCCAGATGAGGCCTAACAAACTGAATACGATTAAAGGTACACAGATCCAGTGTACCAGTTTATTAGTTGGATTTTGGTGACTTTCGGCATACTTATCAAAAAGTACATCAACCGGTCGTTTTGGTTCGATCTGAATGGTCTGCTTGCTCATAAATGTAAAAATACAAAAAAAGCGATGGAATATCCATCGCTTTAGATTTTGTTTATTAAACCGTTCGTCATGCTGAATTTATTTCAGCATCCTTTCTATTACTAAGATCCTGAAACAAGTTCAGGATGACGATTCTGCGAATTGAATTCTCTATTTCGCAAAGGCTACAGAACGGGTTTCCCTGATTACAGTAACCTTAATCTGTCCCGGATAAGTCATTTCTGTCTGGATACGGGTCGAAATATCAGCAGCTAAAAGTTCTGCCTGTGCATCGGTAATGCGTTCGCTTTCTACAATTACACGTAGCTCTCTACCCGCCTGAATGGCAAAGGTTTTCTCTACCCCAGGATAAGAAAGTGCAAGTTCTTCAAGGTCTTTTAAACGTTTAATATAACTTTCAACTACTTCGCGGCGTGCACCCGGACGTGCGCCAGAAATGGCATCGCAAGCCTGTACAATCGGCGAAATCATCGAGGTCATCTCGATCTCGTCGTGGTGGGCACCAATTGCGTTGCAGATATCCGGATGTTCCTTATATTTTTCGGCAAGCTGCATCCCTAAAATTGCGTGTGGTAATTCAGGATTATCATCAGGCACCTTACCAATATCGTGTAGTAAACCTGCACGTTTCGCCATCTTAGCATTTAAGCCAAGTTCGGCGGCCATAGTAGCACAGAAATTAGCCACCTCACGCGAGTGATGCAATAAGTTCTGACCGTAAGATGAACGGTAACGCATACGGCCAACCATACGGATCAGTTCAGGATGTAAGCCATGGATACCTAAATCGATCACGGTTCGCTCACCGATCTCCACGATCTCATCTTCGATCTGTTTTTTGGTTTTGGCTACAATCTCCTCTATACGTGCCGGGTGGATACGTCCGTCGGTTACCAAACGGTGTAAGGCCAGACGGGCGATTTCCCTCCTTACCGGATCAAAGCCCGATAAAATGATTGCCTCCGGGGTATCATCTACAATAATCTCAATACCGGTAGCGGCTTCAAGCGCACGGATATTCCTACCCTCCCTACCAATTACACGACCTTTAATTTCGTCGCTTTCAATATGAAAAATAGAAACGGAGTTTTCGATGGCAGCCTCTGTAGCAGTACGCTGAATCGTCTGAATAACCACTTTTTTTGCTTCTTTACTGGCTGTTAATTTTGCTTCATCAACAATATCTTTAACCTGCATCATGGCCTGGGTACGGGCTTCCTGTTTCAGGTTTTCTACCAGTTGTTCTTTTGCTTCTTCAGCAGAAAGACCCGCAATGGTTTCCAATTGTTTCAGGTGCTGATTTTTTAATACTTCAACTTCTTCCTGTTTTTTAAGGGCAAGGTCAGTTTGCTTTTCAAGGTTCTGTTTCTGCCTGTCCAGTTCCTGTTCTTTTTTATTGAAGTTTTCCATGCGCTGATTCACCGATTGCTCTTTCTGTTTAATGGTATTTTCACGCTGGTTAATGGTGTTGTTTCTGGCACTAACTTCTTGTTCGTGCTCGGCCTTTAATTGCAAAAACTTCTCTTTTGCTTCTAAAAGTTTATTCTTTTTTAAAATTTCTGCATTATTTTCTGCATCCTTTAAAATCTTCTTAACCTTGTTCTGTGCAGCTATTTCCTGCTGCTTAAGCAAGTTGCGCAGGAGGAATCTTCCTACCACTACTCCAATAGCGATACCTGCTATTACGGCAAACACGTATCCTAATATTTCAACTATTTCCATTTTGTTTTTTAAGTAAAAAAAAACCGCAACTAATTTTTTAAAGTCTCATACATTTTAAACCTCAACTAAGCATAATTAGGGTTTAAGCCATTTTCAGGTGCAAAGCAAATGAAATACGCCCTCTTAACCCTATAGATATTGAAGTGTTAAGTTTTATAAAATTTGAAACTCAAAAACTAGCTGCGGCTATATTTTTGTGCTAATATATACAACTCCCGTCATCCTGAATTTATTTCAGGTTCTAAATTAAAACCCCTGAAACGGGTTCAGTGCGACGAAATGTTTAAAGAACGAACCTTTATTTTGAAAAGAAATTATTGAGTAAAATATCCAATTCTTCAACTTTATCGGCAACAGCAGTATCCTGGCTCTGTACTTTATTTTCAGTTCTCAATACAGCGGTTGCATAGTGCAATACTGCCATTGAGAGGAGATCCTGCTTATCTCTAACCGCATAATTATCCTGATAATCTTTTATGCGCTCATTGATCATTTTTGCCGCCCGTCTCACAATTTCTTCCTCTTCCATATTCACCTTTAGCGGATAGATACGGTCGGAAATGGTTATTTTAATCGAGATTTCTCCCATTTGTTTAGCTTAGTTTCTGATTTCCTGCATCATTATTTCTTTAATAATGCGATACTTTTATCAATCTCCCGCACAAAATCGTTAATTTTTTGCTTAATGTCAAGCGATTTTTCGCTTGCCCCCTCTATACTTTTGGCCAGTTTTGTAACCCTGAGTTTTTCATCAAGTTCTACATTTCTGCCCTTTGCAGTATCGAGTGCAACTTTTAACGATTGATTCTCAAGCTTTAATAAATCATTTTCTTCCTGTAGCGCATTACATAGCTCAATCACCTGAGCCGTTTTTTGTAATACCTTATCTAATTGATCTGCAACGGAAGTCATGAATTTATTTCTAAAAATACGAATTTATATTTTATTTCCTAATTTCTGCACCGGCCTGCGCTGTTAAATTCGCAATCAGCTTTTGCATGGTGTGGTCAATCTGCTTATCGGTAAGGGTCTGCTCTTCGTCCTGTAAAATAAAATTCAGTGCATAAGATTTCTTGCCTTCAGGTAATTTATCGCCAACGTATACATCGAATACCCCAACTTCTTTAATCAGTTTTTTATCGGTTTTGAATGCAATTCCTTTTAAGGTATCGAAACTAACTGACTGATCAATCAATAAGGAAAGATCGCGGCGTACTGCCGGGTATTTAGCAATTTCTTTGTTAACGATCTTGTTTTTCTTAACGATATCCAATAAAGTAGCCCAATCAAAATCAGCATAAAATACTTCAGCATTCACATCCGCCACTTTACGGTCGGCCTTAGAAACTGCCCCAAAGCTTACCAAAGTTTTATCTCCACGGAAATATTTAATCCCATAGGCAAAGTTTTCGTCAGTTAAAGTATCCGATTGATAACTTTCGATCCCCAAACGTGAAATAATGGCATCAACGGCCGATTTTAAGTTGTAAAAAGTAACCGCTTTAGCGTTATGGTTCCATTGCTCACTTTGTTTAGCACCAGAAATTAACAATAACAACCTGGGGCGTTCTACATATTTTTCGTTAATTAAGTGGTAGGTTTTACCAAATTCGTAAAATTTCACATCTGAATTCTTCCGGTTTTGGTTATAAGCAACGCTTTCTAAAGCTGGCATCAACAAACTCTGGCGCATTACATTCAGGTCACTGCTTAGCGGGTTTAAAATAAATACCGCCTCATCCAAATTTTTCGAATAAGCTGATTTGGTTAACGAATTACACATAATTTCTGCATAGCCGTTTGAAGTCAGCATATCTGCAATTACGTTATGCGTGTTTTCTTTCTCTGGTTTAATGCTGTAAGAAAGTGACGCATTTACTTTTGAAGGGATTTCGATGTTGTTATATCCATAAATACGCAGCACCTCTTCAGTAATGTCGCATTCTCGGGTAACATCAACTTTAAATGAAGGGACCCTTAAAGCCAGCGTATCATCAGAAGTGTTGGTTGCCGAAATACCTAAAGCGGTAATGATATGTTTGATTTCGGCCGAAGGGATATTCGCCCCTATTAGTTTGTTAATATTGGTATAACTTACCTCAAATTCGAAAGGTTTGATATGATTTGGGTAAATATCGGAGACAGAAGAAGAAATTTCTCCACCTGCCAATTCTTTAATCAGTAAGGCGGCATATTTTAAAGCTGTAACCGTAATTTCAGGATCGGTACCGCGCTCAAAACGGAAAGAAGCATCTGTTTTCAACCCATGTCTTTTCGACGTTTTACGGATAGAAACGGAATTAAAATAAGCACTTTCGAGGAAAATATTTTTAGTGGCACTATCTACACCTGATGATTTTCCACCAAAAACACCCGCAATACACATCGGTGCTTCGGCATTGCAAATCATCAAATCTTCAGCACTTAATTTACGTTCCACGTCATCCAGCGTTACAAAAGATGTACCCTCGGCAACTTTCTTAACAATTACTTTTCCGCCAGTAATTTTATCGGCATCAAAAGCATGTAACGGCTGACCTAAGCCATGAAGTACATAATTGGTAATGTCGACCACATTATTAATGGGACGTAAACCGATTACTTTTAATTTATCTTTTAACCACTCTGGCGATTCCTGTACGGTAACACCCGAAATGGTTAGGCTGCTGTAACGTGGGCAAGCAGTCAGATCTTCTACCTCTACCGGAATAACCAGGTTCTCGTTATCGGTTTTGAAAGCAGTAAGATCAGGCATTTCATATTCAGTTCTGAAATAAGCAGCCAAATCTCTGGCCACACCTAAATGTGAAGCTGCATCGGCACGGTTTGGTGTTAATCCGATTTCGAAAACAAAATCATCGTCCATTTTAAAATGGTCTTTTGCACGGATCCCCACTTCGGTATCGTCAGCTAAAACCATAATTCCATCATGCGATTTACCCAACCCGATTTCATCTTCGGCACAGATCATGCCCTGCGAAAGTTCTCCTCTGATTTTAGATTCTTTGATTTTAAAGGGCTCACCTTCTAAAGGATAAACGGTTGTACCCACTGTAGCCACAACCACTTTTTGTCCGGCAGCTACATTAGGCGCACCGCAAACAATCTGAAGATTTTCACTTCCGCCTACATTTACGGTAGTTACCCGCAAACGATCAGCATTGGGATGCTGCACACAGGTTAATACCTCGCCAATTACCAAACCCTCTAAGCCACCCACAACAGGCTGTACTTTTTCTACACTTTCTACCTCCAAACCTACATTGGTAAGGATTAAAGAAAGTTCCTGAGGTGTTTTGTCTATTTGTACAAATTGTTTTAACCAGTTATATGATATTTTCATCTATTAAGATTTGAGACTCCAGACAAGAGATTTGAGACTTATTAGCACAAAAAACCGATCTAAGAATTATAAAATGCAAAGATATTATTTAAAGGTCAAAGGAGAAAGCTAAACGCGTAATCTTGATACAATAAAATGACTAGTGGCCAATATTTAAATTAGAAAGAATTACTGCACAGGCACCAGCCCCTATTACCAACATAATAACAGAGGCAATAACCAATTTAAGGCCTGGTTTAACCGATTCATCTTTAGTTGCCTTTACGATGATCTGGATAATGCCAATTACAAATAACAATACGACAATTACCCAGTATATAATGAAAATTCCCATTGATTTATTATTGAAATTAACTGTTGACAAGCAATACGGCACAAGCTCCGAAACCGATTACCACCATAATTACTGAAATAATGAGCAGTTTTAACCCAGGTTTTACCGGCTCGTTCCTTGATGATTTAATGATAATCTGAATGATCCCTACCACAAAAAGCACGACAGCGGTAAGGCAATAAACAATCAATAATACGAATAAACCACCCATATCAGTTCATATTTAATTTTTCCCTGATCAGATCTATTTTATTATCGCGGTAAAAAATATTCATGGTTTCAAAAGGTACCATTTTATATTTATCACTCACAATGTGCACACATGATTTCTTAACTGCTCGCACGTCAAAATCAAGCGGATCCATAAAATTCATAATAATGATCCGAAATAAATTATCGTAGCTTAAACTATCCGATTTCACCCTAGGCAAACAGCACATCAGTTCGCCAAAGGTATCTTCAGCGCAATCTACCGAAACACCGGTACTAAACAAATTGAGCATGTGTTCTTTTAGTTTTTCATCATGTTCAAAAACAATGGTATTTTTTGAATTATTCAGCAAATCCTCCGGGTTGATCAAATGTGTCATCGGGATCACCTCATCGCCTATTTTTAAAGCATAAGCCATACAAAGTGCGTCGGGATTACAGGGAACAGGAATTAAATCCTGTGGAGTAAAGATTGGGTATTGCTCATAAATTTTTCTGCGCACTTCGGTCAGGGTAATCCTGCCCTGCTGATCGTTATAGTTATCATTTCTTCCGGCAACCTGGGTAGGCTGAAAGGTTACCCCACGCACGCATTTCTGCTTAAGTGCATAATCCAAAATATCGCCAATTTCATGGTCATTTAAGCCATTTTGTAATGTGACAACCAAAGTAGTAGATACATTAAATTGGTTTAAATGATCGATGGCTTTTCTCCTCACCTCGCTAAGGTCTTCCCCCCTAAGCCTGGTTAATACTTCCGGGCTGAAACTATCAAACTGCAGGTAAATTTCAAAATCGGGCATATAACTGGCCAGTTTCTCCACAAATTTAATGTCTTTTGCAATCCTGATCCCATTCGTATTTACCATTAAGTGTTTTATGGGTTTTGTTTTGGCGAGGTCTAAAATTTTAAAGAATTCGGGATGTACCGTTGGCTCCCCGCCAGAAAGCTGTACCACATCCGGCTCTCCCTCATTTGCCACTACAACATCCATCATCCGTTCTATTTCTGCCAGGGTTCTATGCCTACCATAACTTGGCGATGACATGGCATAACAGGTTGGACAGGCGAGATTACAACGATCAGTAACCTCTATCACTGTTAAACAGGAATGCTGCTCATGATCAGTACACAAACCACAATCGTAAGGGCAACCATAATGCACTTTGGTATTGAACTTAAGCGGCATTTCCGATTGCTTATTGTAATTTCTGATCTGTTTGTAATATTCTACATCATCGGCGATCATCACTTTACTGTCTCCGTGCGTTCTACAGTTTTTCAGCATAAACACTTTAGCATCCTGAAAAACAATTTTCGCATCGCAAAGCTGTAAACATTCGGGGCAAAGACTTTTGGTATAATCGTAATATATATAATCTCTTGTATTGGCCATAATGCTTACTCTTTAGCAGTTAACTTTTTTGAAATCCGGATGATGAATCGATAATAATAGATAAAAATAAACAATGCAGACCAATGAATGCTGCTTAAATTTAAAAATAATGAATGGTAAGGCTTAATAAATTCAATCAGGAAGCGGAATAGGAAATATAATACCATAAATAATTTAAAGCGATCGCCATTGATCAGTTCTTGATGCTTGATGCTGTTAAAAAGAACAATCAAAAGGATGAGGTAAATTATTTCATAAAGCATGATGGGATGCCGGAGTATACCATCACCTAAATCCATTCCTGTAAAAAGGCTGGTAGGAATACCATAGGTCGGCTCATCAACCCCCATAGAAAAACAACCAATACGACCAATGATAAGGGCTACCAAAATCGGGATAACGTAGATATCTCCAGAAGCGATATTCACACCAATTATCTTTTTAATTAATTCGACCCCGAATAAACCACCTAGCAAACCGCCCACAATGGTTTTGCTCTGGTAAAGAACCGAAAAACTAAGATGGCTGAGTACCTCAGGTGTTTCTAGCACAGCAATTACGCGCGAACCAATTAAAGCGCCAAGCATGGCGCCCAACATAATCCAAAGTCTGTTCTCGTCAGATATCGGATCTGCAATTCCCTTTTTATAATAATAATACAACCTTACACCAACTATAAATGCCAGGGTTTCGAAAATATAGTGGTAATGGTATTGGTTACCAAAAAGTTCGAATTGGAAAGGAAATGGAGATACAGATTTTAACGGCATCTCTTAAAAGAATAAACGGCAAAAAACAGGTAAATGATCTGAATAATATCTTTTATCCTTACTATCTGTTAGTACAGCAAATTTCTGCACCTTAAATCCTTTGTTTACAAAAATATAGTCGATCCTGTTTTTCAGGTCGCTGTTAAAATCAAAACCATTAAAAGTACCTGTGGGGCCGTATGGAGGCTCTGCAGAAATATCTTTTGCATCGATAAGAAAAGATTTGATTGTTGCGATTGCCTCGGTTTCAGGTGTTACGTTCAGATCGCCTGTAAATACAACAGGTAATGCCGGGGCAATCTGCTGGATTTTCTGTTTTAGCAGTTTAGCAGATTCAATTCTTGCTTTTACCCCAACATGATCGTAATGGGTATTAAAAACGATAAATTCTTTGTTGTTCAGCTTATCGTATAATTTTACCCAACTGCATACCCGGTTAAGCGCAGCATCCCATCCCTTTGACGGAACATCAGGAGTTTCCGACAACCAAAAGGTACCGCCATCTTTTTTTTCAAATCGATCTTTATCAAAATAAACGGCTGAAAATTCCCCTTTTCTTTTACCATCATCACGACCCACCCCTACCACATCGAAATTAGAATTTTCGAGCAAGGCATCGAATTGTTCAGGTAAGGCCTCCTGTACACAGAGAATATCGGCATCATGGAATTTGACCAAAGCTTTTACATTATCTTTTCGGTTAGGCCAGGCATTAACACCATCTGATGCTACATTTAATCGGATGTTATAGGTAATGATATTGACAGGGACAGCCTTTTTCTGAGCGAAAGCCATCATGGTTAATAAAAGAAAAACAGGGATAATTTTTAAAGTATTCATAAATATAATTCATCATTTAGTTAAATTGATGTGCTGATTGATCGGCTACATCTAAATTTGAGCTGCGATGATACTGTTTCAACGTTAATTGTACTTTAACATTCGAACATTTTTTAAATCAAATCTTCGTCTCTATAACTATAATAACGGTTATTGGCGAAGATAACATGATCTACTACGTAAAGGCTCAACAAATTTCCTGAGGCCACCATATCCCTGGTCAATTTATCGTCGCTCTCACTAGGCTTTAAACTTCCTGAAGGATGGTTATGTGCCAGCACAATATTTGCAGCATTGTTTTCCAAAGCTGTTTTAAAAATAATTTTCGGATCTGCTACTGTACCTGCCTGTCCGCCTTTACTGATTAAAAATTTACCGATTACCCGATTAGACCTGTTTAAGAGCAATATCCAGAATTCTTCGTGGTTGAGATTAGCGAAAGTTTGATGTAAATACCTGTAAACATCTTTAGAGGTATTTACATGAGTAATGGTCTCTTCGGCAGTTTCCTTTCTTCGCAATCCAAGCTCTAGAGCGGCAATAATGGTTATTGCTTTGGCCTCTCCGATACCTCTAAATCTTGAGAGCTCCAGAATAGAAGCTTTTCCCAGTTTTGTTAAATTGTTATCATAAAACGACAAAATCCTTTTACTTAAATCTACGGCGGTTTCACTTTTATTTCCCGAACCAATTAAAATAGCAATCAGTTCTGCATCTGTTAAATGCCTCCGGCCATGCAATAAAAGTTTTTCGCGTGGACGGTCTTCTTCCGCCCATAATTTTATACCCAGTTTCTGTTCGTAGCTTTCCATTTTTTTAACAAAAAAAAGGCATCTCAACCAAAAGTCGAGATGCCTTTACTAATATCGTAAAAAAATTGGCTTATTTTAAACCGTTAACGAATTTCGTTAATTTTGATTTGTTGTTTGCCGCTTTGTTTTTATGGATAACGTTCTTTTTAGCTAAACGATCTAACATAGAGATTACTTTAGGCAATAAATCAGATGCAGTTTTTTTATCTTCTGCAGCACGCAATCTTTTAATGAAAGTACGTGTAGTTTTTGCCTGATATCTGTTACGTAAACGTTTTGTTGCGTTTGCTCTAATTCTTTTTAATGAAGATTTATGATTTGCCATTTCTATTTAGCCTTTTATTTTTCTTTATTCGTTTCCTTTAATTCGGGTTGCAAATATAGGATTAATATTTTTAAAGTACAAAACACTTTTAACTTTTTTTCAATTAAATTCCAAGCCCATTTCCTAACTGCAAAAATACGTTAAAATTATTCATTAATAATACGTTAGCTCAACAGAATAAAATTGCTTTCCGGTTAAGGGGACTTTTTAATTTCTACCCATTATGATCTTTAAAATACTTTTTCGACAAGCCCGCCTGTCGAAATTGCTTTCTTTGTATTAAAAACACGAGGCTTCAGCAGACGCTGACCGGCATAATAATTATTTTTTATTGAATTTTGGACAGGCTTTAAGAAAACAGCCTTAAAAATACTATTTTTGGACAAAACGATTTTTGAGTGAAAAAACGAATAGCCATCTTTGCATCAGGTTCTGGTTCAAATGCCCAAAAACTGATGGAGCATTTTAAAAGGAGTAACGAAATTGAAATTTCTTTGGTGTTAACCAATAACGCTGAAGCCTATGTGTTACAAAGAGCTGATAATTTTGAAATCCCTACCCATATTTTCGATAAAAACGAATTTTATAAAACCGATGAGGTAGTGGACCTGCTTAAAAATCTCGACATTGATTTTATTGTACTGGCTGGCTTCCTTTGGCTGATCCCTAAAAACCTGATCCATGCCTATCCGGGAAGGATCGTCAATATCCATCCTGCAATCCTTCCTAAATTTGGAGGGAAAGGCATGTATGGCGACCATGTGCACAATGCGGTGATGGCCGCCGGCGAAACCGAGGGCGGAATCACAATCCATTATGTAAATGAAAATTACGATGAAGGGGAGTACATTTACCAGGCGCGCTACAGGATCGATAAGAGCGACAACCTGGAAATGGTAAAATTTAAAGGCCAACAGCTTGAACACCAGCACTACCCCCGCATTGTAGAAACGATTGTAAAAAAACTAAAAAAATAATCCGAAATTATAGCTTCTTCGTTTTTGGCACCAGCAGTAACAATACACTAACAATCACAAGAAATCCAATATTGAGTAAAGTTGCCCATTGATATGCAATAGGAAACTGCGAAGCCACAACCGGATGATGCAGTTTACCGAAAAAAACACCACCTACAATAGCAACTCCTATCGCCACTGAAACCTGCTGTAACGTTAAGTAAATACCCGACGAAGTTCCCATCTCATCTTCGGAAATGCCTTTTAATGAGATCGTCATCAATGAAGGTAAAATCGTACCGCAGCCTATCCCGTAAACAAACAATACCATGCCGATATATAACGGTGCTGGAACATTTAAATTAAAGAGGAATAAGTGAAAAACAAGTGCTATGATCATAATAATCGATCCTGTAAGCGAAATAAATTTACCATAACGGGCTACGAGCGGCGTAAAAAACACTGATGCCATTACATAACCTAATCCCTGGCAAACAAAGTACATCCCGGTGCGTGCAGAACTTATTCCCATCCCACTTTGCAAATTAACGGTGTTAATCAAAAAGTAAGAATCCTGAACAAGATAATAAAACAGGGAAATTAAAAGTCCCATCCTGAATTCGAAGTTTTTAAAAAGAGTTGTAACTATCAAAGGGCGATTTCCAGCCTTTTTCGTCAGGCGCTGGTAATTAATAAAAATAACCAAAAACACTAAATGAAAGGAACAGCATAGAAAGGCTCCAGATTGGCCAGCCCCACTCCCGGCCCTGTATCAGTGGGTAAATCAACGAGGTTAGCGTTAACATCAATAAAAGACTACCGACAAAATCGAATTTCCCGCCTGCTTTAACAGGCAGTTCCTTAAAGTATTTTAAACCCATTACAACAGCGGTCAGTCCGACAGGTACATTGATCAGAAAGATCAAACGCCAACTTTGCTGTATAATGCCCAGGTCAGGAATCAATCCACCCAAAAACTGACCAATAACAGAAGCGGTACCCGCAATACTACCATAAATCCCCAGCATCCTTATCCGTTCCTTTTGATCAGGAAATAAACCAGGGATAAAAGCAATCCCCTGCGGAACCATAAAAGCACCACTTATTCCCTGTACAAAACGTGCTGCATTTAATTGGATTGCCGACTGTGATAGACCACAGGATAAAGAAGCGATGGTAAAAATCAGCATTCCGGTCAAAAACACTTTTTTCCTTCCAAAATATTCGCCTGCACGCCCCCCTGTAATCAAAAATGAAGCATAACCTATAATATACATCACGATTACCAACTGCATATCGGCATTAGTGCCTTTTAAGCCGGTTTTTATGGACGGGAGCGATACATTAACGATAAACAGATCCAGAACGGATAAAAATATGGCCGAACAGGCGATCAGGAATGGGAGCCAATTGCTGTATTTTTTCATGCTTTTCTTATATTTAAGATCCAAAGAAAAAAAAGGCTTTATTGGCAATCAAGTAGTCATTTAAACAGTACCAGGTATGCAAAACAATACTAATAATGAACGTAAAGCAGTTAGAAATGAAGATTTATTTTTAAATGACTCTCCGTTGACTGGCGTATTTAAAATAATAGGCGGTAAATGGAAAATTATGCTCATTAAAGCCATTGCGGCCAAATGCCCAAAAAGATTTGGCGAACTTAAACGCGAAACGAATTTCTTAAGTCAGGGTACATTAACCACACAGCTGAAAGAAATGGAACGCGACAGACTTATTGAAAGACAGGCTTTTGCAGAATCCCCACCACGGGTCGAATATAAACTCACCGATTTAGGCAAAACCCTTCTTCCGGTAATAGATGTTTTGGAAGATTGGTATGCTAATTTCCAAATTAGCGGCAAGCATTAAAAAACACTAGTAAAACAATGATATACAACTACCTAGCATAAATTCAAGGTGTAGCTTCACGACCTGAAAATACTTATTTAGGATAAAAAATACCCGATAAATAAAATTATACAAATATTTTCATTTTTATTGGTTTCATCACCTAAATAAATCCCTCTGTTTTACTACCTTTGCGGCTCAAAATTTTCAGTAGAATGAGTCAACCCATTAAAATCAAAAACGCTTTAATCTCAGTATATTATAAAGATGGCTTGGAACCATTGGTAAAATTGTTGGCCGCGCAAGGTGTACAGTTATTTTCTACCGGTGGAACAGAACAATTTATTAAAGATTTGAATCTTCCGGTTACGGCAGTTGAAGATTTAACCGGTTATCCTTCTATTTTAGGCGGACGTGTTAAAACCTTACACCCTAAAGTATTTGGGGGGATTTTAAACCGTAGAGCCTTGGCCGGCGACCAGGCGCAGATTGCTGAATATGATATCCCCGAAATTGATTTGGTGATTGTTGATTTATATCCTTTTGAGGAAACCGTAAAAGCAGGCGGAACGCCAGAAGAGATTATCGAAAAAATCGATATCGGCGGTATTTCCCTGATCCGTGCTGCCGCTAAAAACTTTAACGATGTAGTGATTATTGCATCTAAAAATGATTATCCTACTTTACAGGCACAATTAGAAGCGCAAAATGGCGAAACTACTTTAGCGCAGCGTAAATCCTTCGCTAAAAAAGCCTTCCATACTTCTTCGCACTACGATACCGCAATTTTCAACTATTTCAACCAGGAAGAGCCGCTTGATGTTTTTAAACAAAGCGTAACTGAAGCCAAAACTTTACGTTACGGCGAGAATCCTCATCAGGGCGCTGTATTTTATGGTGATTTAGATGCCATGTTTACAAAATTGAACGGTAAAGAGCTTTCTTATAACAATTTGGTTGATGTAGATGCTGCTGTTGCTTTGATAGATGAATTTAACGATCCAACTTTCGCGATCTTAAAACACACCAATGCTTGTGGTATTGCTTCGCGCCCTACTGTTAAACAAGCCTGGATTGATGCTTTAGCATGCGATCCGGTTTCGGCTTTCGGTGGTGTATTGATTACCAACGTGGAGGTTGACCTGGAGACCGCAGAAGAAATTAACAACTTGTTTTTTGAAGTATTAATTGCACCTTCTTACCAACCAGAAGCAGTAGAATTGTTCAGCAAAAAGAAAAATCGCGTTATTTTACAGCGTAACGAGGTAGAACTGAGCAAAAAACAATTTAAAACCTTATTAAATGGTGTAATTGAGCAGGACAAAGATTTAATTATTGAAGGTCCGGAGCAAATGACAACCGTTACCGATAAAGCGCCAACTGCGCAAGAGCTGAAAGATTTGTTCTTCGCCAATAAAATCGTAAAACACACCAAATCGAACACCATTGTATTGGTTAAAGACGATGTATTGATTGCAAGTGGTGTTGGGCAAACTTCGCGCGTTGACGCCTTAAGGCAAGCGATTGAAAAAGCGGCTTCTTTTGGCTTCAGTGTAAAGGGTGCTGCCATGGCTTCTGACGCTTTCTTTCCTTTCCCAGACTGTGTAGAAATTGCTGCCGATGCCGGAATTACTGCAGTGCTGCAACCTGGTGGATCAATTAAAGATGCAGATTCTATTGCTAAAGCAAATGAAAAAGGCATTGCCATGGTAACTACCGGAGTAAGACATTTTAAACACTAGTTTTTTGAGCTGAAAGCTGAAAGACCAAAGCTTAAAGCTTATTACAGCAGCTTTAGTCTTTCAGCTTTCTCCTTTTAGCTTTTTTTCAAAATTTAATTGTCTTAAAAACAGTTTAATAACTGAAGAAAATAAAACTTAAAACAATAAAAAAGCTATTTTTACATTAGGAATAGTATAAATTTGATAAAATAAAGAAAACATACCTTACATGGGATTATTTAACTGGTTTACGCAAGAAGTTGCCATCGATTTAGGTACTGCGAATACCCTGATTATACATAACGACAAAGTAGTTGTAGATGAACCATCTATTGTTGCTTTCGATCGTACTACAAACAAAGTTATTGCTATTGGCCGTCAGGCCATGCAAATGGAGGGTAAAACCCACGATAATATTAAAACCGTTCGTCCGCTGAAAGATGGTGTAATTGCCGATTTCAATGCTGCAGAAGCCATGATTAAAGGAATGATCCGCATGCTTAACGGCGGTAAAGGATGGATGTTCCCTTCTTTACGTATGGTAATCTGTATCCCTTCTGGTATTACAGAGGTAGAAAAACGTGCCGTGCGCGACTCAGCTGAGATTGCAGGGGCTAAAGAAGTATACCTGATACACGAGCCCATGGCAGCTGCTGTAGGTATCGGTATCGATGTGGAGGAGCCGATGGGCAATATGATTATCGATATTGGTGGCGGTACCACCGAAATTGCAGTTATTGCCTTATCGGGTATTGTTTGCGATCAATCGATCCGCGTGGCAGGCGATAACTTCGATTCTGATATTGTAAACTACATCCGCCGTCAGCATAACATCATGATCGGCGACCGTACTGCAGAGAAAATAAAAATCGAAGTTGGTGCCGCTTTACCTGAATTACAGGATGCCCCGGCTGATTTCGCAGTTCAGGGCCGCGATTTAATGACGGGTGTGCCAAAACAGATCACCGTTTCTTATACTGAAATTGCACACTGTTTAGATAAATCGATTTCTAAAATTGAAGAGGCAATTTTAAAAGCATTAGAGATTACCCCTCCGGAGCTCTCTGCAGATATTTACCAAACCGGTATTTATTTAACTGGTGGTGGTGCGTTATTAAGAGGCTTAGATAAACGTGTGGCTGCTAAAACTAAATTGCCTGTCCACGTTGCAGAAGATCCACTTCGTGCGGTAGTACGCGGAACCGGAATTGCCCTTAAAAATATTGGCGGATATAAATTCTTAATGCAATAACATTCAGTTTGGAGTTTGGGGTTGTGAGCTTGGGGTTTCCACTCATACGCCAAACTGTTAACTCCCAACTCCGAACTTTTAACTCCAAACTCAAATGCGTAACCTTTGGATTTTCATCAGCAGATACAACGCATTTTTCCTTTTTATTATCTTTTTTACCGTTGGTATCTACCTAACAGTGAAGAATAATTCCTATCAGCGTAGCGTAACCTTAAACTCTACAAACCAAATTGTAGGCACGGCTTACGAGAGGTTAAATGTTTTTAAGCGCTATTTAAACCTTGGGATGGTTAACGATAGCCTTGCTGCCGAAAATGCCAAACTTAAAAGCCAGCTGCTAAGTTTAACCACAGTTGATACCGCTAAAGATGTTAAAGTTATTGATACGGTAACCAATCAGGATTATACCTATCTTGCAGCCAAAGTGATCAAAAATTCCATCACTTTGCGTAATAACGTCATGACAATTAACAAGGGCAGTATTGATGGCATTAAAAGTGGAATGGCCGTTATTGCTCCTCAAAAAGGTGTTGTAGGCTTTATCCGCGATGTTTCAGAACATTTAGCAACGATCCAATCGTTATTGCATAAAGACACAAAAATTAGTGTTACACTTAAAAAGAATAATGCTTTAGGATCGTTGGTTTGGGGCGACGGCAATTTTGATATCAAAAAAGCACTTATCAAAGAAGTACCCAACCACATTAAAATGTACGTTGGCGATACTGTAGTTACTTCGGGCTTTGCTTCATTTCCGAAGGGGATTTTAGTAGGAAGAATCAGCAAGCCAAACGTAGCCACCAATGATAATTTCTTATCGGGAGAAGTTAATTTATTTACTGATTTTAGCACATTACAATACGTATATGTAGTTAAATATAAAAAAGCTGAAGAGCAAAAAGCTTTAGAAAACGTCATTAAACCAAATGAATAGTAGAATCATAATCGTAAATGTAATCAGGTGGTTTTTGCTACTTTTTGTGCAGATATTCCTGCTCAAGAACATGGGCTTTTACGATCTTTCTACGCCATTTATCTACGTATTGTTTTTACTTCTTCTTCCATTCGGCATACCCAATATTTTATTATACCTATTGGCATTCGGAACAGGGTTAACCCTCGATGCCTTTTATGATACCATGGGCGTACATGCTACAGCCTGCGTGGTGCTCGCTTTTGTAAGAATATCTTTTATATCGATTAGTTTAAACCGCGACGCAATTGACGACCCAGAACCATCGTTAAGTTATATGGGCTTCCAATGGTTTTCACTATATGCTTTTCTCTGCGTTATTGCACATCATCTGGTGCTGTTCTTTTTAGAAACATTTAGGTTAACCGAAGTAGGTTATACCTTAATGAGATGCGGCTTAAGTTGTATCTTTACACTGCTTATTATTTTATTGGTAGAGTTTATATTCTATAGAAGAACATCTCGTTAATGGATCAGTTATTTAACCGGAAATATATCGTTCAGGGATTATTTATTGTAATCGCGCTGATTTTGCTGGGTAAGTTGTTTTATATCCAGATTATCAGCGATAAAGCCTTTATTTCAGCTGAAAGTAACGTATTAAAAAAGAAATACAAGTTCCCTGCCCGTGGGGCCATTCTCGATCGTAACATGAAAGTAATTGTGCAAAATGAACCCGTTTACGATTTAATGGTTATCCCAAACGAGGTTAAACCGTTTGATACCCTCGGATTGGCCAAGGCTCTGGAAATTACGGTTGAAGATGTACGTAAAAAGTTGAAAAAAGCAAGAGTACAATCTCCTTATCAATCTACATTTTTTGAAAGACAAATCTCAGTTCAATCCTATGCCCGCTTACAGGAAATCATGTATCGCTTCCCAGGTTTTTCGACGCAGGACAGAACGGTCAGACATTATCCTGATAGTATTGCTGGCCAGCTTTTCGGCTATGTTAAGGAAGTAAGCCCCGATGATATTGAAAAATCGGAAGGTTATTATAAACCAGGCGATTTTATTGGGAAGAGTGGTCTGGAGAGATCATATGAAGATTTTCTTCGCGGCAAAAAAGGTGTAGTAAATACGCTTTACGATGTGCATAATGTAGCACAAGGCAGTTATGCCAATGGAAAATATGACGTAAACGCCGTATCAGGAGAACGTTTAATTTCTTCTCTGGACATCAGGATTCAACGCCTTGGCGAAGAACTGATGAAAAATAAGGTAGGGGCAATTGTAGCTATCGAACCTGCAACAGGAGAAATCCTGGCTTTCGTGAGCAGTCCGGGATACGATCCAAACCAATTGGTAGGTAAAGATTGGGGGAAAAACTACATGAATTTAATTGCAAACCCCTACCGTCCGCAGCTTATACGGCCTATTGCCGGGCAGTATTCGCCGGGATCGTCGTTTAAGCCGGTTGATGCACTCGTTGCCTTGCAAGATGGAGCAATTGATCCAAATACCACATTTTTCTGTCCCGGTTATTACATGGCCGGAAACCATAAAGTAAAATGCGAACACGTAGATGGCACCATTAATATGCAACGGGGTATTGCCCGCTCCTGCAACACCTATTTTTGCCATGTTTTTCAGAGCATCATCACTAAAAACGGCATGAAAAACCAACGCCAAACCTACGCAAACTGGCATGCACAGATTGCTAAGTGGGGTTTTGGCGAAAAACTGGGCATCGATATGCCTTTCGAAAAAAAGGGTATATTTTATCCGGCCGAACATTATGATAAAATTTATGGTAAACGCTGGGGATACACCACTGTAATTTCGCAGGCTATCGGCCAGGGTGAAATTACCTCTACCCCATTGCAAATGGCCAATGTAATGGCTGCCATTGCCAACCGTGGTTATTATTTAAAACCACATTTAATTAAAGGGATCGGCGATAAAAATGTGGTGAAGAAAGAGTATGTGGTTAAAAATTATGTAGGTGTTGATGAGCAATATTTCCCTATTGTAATTAACGGGATGAGGGATGCGGTTAACAGCCCATGGGGAACGGCAAAAGAATCGCAAATACCCAATATTACCATGTGTGGCAAAACCGGAACGGTACAAAATCCACATGGCAAAAACCACTCGGTTTTTATCGGCTTTGCACCAATTGACAAACCTAAAATTGCCATTGCGGTGATTGTAGAAAATGGTGGCTATGGTGGATCTTACGCTGCACCGATATCGAGTTTTATCGTAGAAAAATATTTGACCGACAGCATTAAGCCACGTTCGAATGGCTATACGGTAAAAGCGTTCTCCGAAACCAATCTTTTACCTGCTTTGATTGATAAGACAAAAAAAGTTAAATTAACAAAATCAGACAGTTTAAACCTAAAAAAGGCAGATTCTCTTAAAAGGGTTAAAGACAGCTTAAAAATAAAACCGGCAATACTAAAGCAAACTCTTTCCAAAAAGCCCAAAGTAAGCCAACCTATTGTAAACCATAAACCTGTAACCAATAAATAAAGATGCAACAGCAGGGAAACCGTTTCTTTTTTAATGTAGACTGGATTACCGTTTTAATCTACATTGCTTTATGCGCAATTGGTTTTATCAATGTTTATGCATCTATCTACAACCCTGATAAAGCAACAGGTTTCGATTTTTCGAGCAGCTATGGCAAACAGTTAATTTACGTAATTACCGGGCTGATATTAGGCTTATCGATCTTATTGTTCGACGGAAGGTTATTTAACGTATTTGCACCTTTTATTTATGGCGCTACCTTATTTTTACTCGTTGTGGTATTGTTTGTAGGCCGAAATGTAGGTGGAAACCAGGCCTGGATCCCTATTGGTTCTTTTAGGCTGCAACCCTCAGAATTTGCCAAATTTGGTACCGCACTGCTTTTAGCGAGGTATGTGAGCACGTTTAATCCCAAATTCAGGGATTTTAAATCGATCGTCATTGCCGGACTTATTGTACTGGCCCCACTTTTACTCATCATGTTACAGCCCGATACAGGTTCGGCATTGGTGTTTCTTGCTTTTATGTTCCCTTTATACCGAGAGGGCTTATCGGGTTATTTTCTCTTAATTTTCTTAGGAATGATTGTATTGTTTGTTGCCGATTTCCTGGTGCCAACTTATGTATTAGTCCTTATTCTTACGACCATCGGCGGACTTTTCATTTATAATAACAGGAGAAAACAAAAAATCATTATTTCTACGGTACTCGTAACCATCATTGCGATTGCATACCTTTTTGTGGTTAAAATTGCTTACGAAAAAGTTTTAGCCCCCCATCAGCGCAGCCGTATCGAATTGATGCTGGGTCTTAAAGCCGATAACAAAGGGGCGGGTTATAATGTAATCCAATCGCAGATAGCCATTGGTTCGGGACAGGCAACCGGCCGGGGCTTTTTACAGGGCACGCAAACAAAATATGGTTATGTACCTGCGCAAAGCACCGATTTTATCTTCTCTACCATTGGCGAAGAATGGGGCTTTATGGGCTGCTCGATCGTAATCGGCTTATACCTATTCTTATTACTCAGGCTGATCAACCTGGCTGAAAGGCAACGATCTACTTTCTCCAGGGTTTATGGTTATAGTGTGGCCTGTATCCTGTTTTTCCACGTGTTTATCAATATCGGGATGACCATCGGGATCATTCCCGTAATCGGTATTCCATTACCATTTATCAGCTACGGTGGATCGTCATTATGGAGTTTCACCATTCTGTTGTTTATCTTTTTAAAACTGGATTCTAACCGGATGGGATTTATTTAGTCCTAAGTCAGGAGTCCTTAGCCTGGAGTCAATACCTCAACCGAGATGCGTCATCCTGAATAAATTTTAACCGGCATTACAAATGCCAATTTCATTCATCCTCGTTATAAAACGATGACGATCTCGTTAAACGCTTTAATCGTGTTCGCTTTTACCGGGTTGAGGTGGGCAATTCTGTGCTACTGCCCCGGGTTAATAAACCCGACAAAAACGGAAATACTTTTTGTAGCCAATGTGTTCGTCTTATTAACCTCTTTCCAAAAAGATTGTAGTGGCGGCGGGACTACAGTACCCATGAAAAACTGAACGTTCATTTCCCGATCAAGAAATGCTAATCTCATGCATCCTTATTACAAACAAACTATACATGACAGGATACTGAAACCTTCAGTATGACGAAAGCGAAGTAATACCCTTCGTAAAACCGCTAAGCATCTGTCGTTTACTGCTCCTTCACCCTACTTACTAAACCTTCTGTTCAGCAGCTCATAAAACTGATCAACGGTAGCCTGTTTATTGGCCCAGTTATTTTTCGCTGCATAATTGTGCTGCAGGTAACTATCTGCGGCCTCGAAACTGCTCATTTTATTAATAATATCAATGACTTCTGAATAGGCCAGATTATAACCGCCAAACAGGTCTTTAATGAAAAGTAATTTTTCATTCAGACTGATGGCCTGCTTCAGATCAGTAATTGGCGCTTTAACAGGCTCCTCGCCTTTTCCATTTGTTTTGGCGAGCAAATCGTTTAAACTTGGTGCAGGTTTAACCGCTGCAGGCTGCGGAGCTGGTTTTACTGGCACAGCTTCAGGTCTAAATAAAGGGCGCTCTTCTTCAACAGGTGGTGAAATAACAGGATCATCCAGTTTAATATCTTTCAGGGCTTCAATTGGTTGGCCTGGAGCTGAAACCGGTTCTTCATGTTCTACAACAGGTTCTTTAGTTATTATTTGTGATTCCTCTTCTTTATGTGGAATTAAAAAAGGTTCAGGCCCAATTTCGTCATCTTGCGCAGATAAATGCTCCGGTTGCACTGCTAAAGCTTCTTCTTTTTCATGTATTTTCTTTTTCCTGGCTAAAATCTCCTCCTCTTCTTTACTTAAAGGACGATCGAAAATTTCTTCTACAGATTTAGCTTCATAATCAAACTGGTCGTTTTCATCATGTGTATTCAATACAAATTCGAAAGTATGGTCATCCTGATCAGGTTTGAAAAAATCTTTCTTTAAAAGCGTCTCTGCTTTTTCTTCTTTAATAACTTCATCATCCAGCACTTCCTGTTCCGGTTTCACATCTACGCGTTCTTCCTCTTCTTGGGCCGTTACCACTTCTTCCAGTTCCTGCGGATCGAAACACTCTTCATCTTCTACATAATTTTTTTCAGCTTCTGGCAATATAATGGTATTCTGTTCGGCCAACAAGGCATGGTTTCCAGGTTCAGCCGGTTTATTTTCTATTGTAGCATTTAATTTTCTTACGATATTAACATGATCAGAAAGGAAATGGGCATTGGCCAGAAAGAGCTCAAGTTCCAAATCGTTTAATTGCTGAGGATTTTGGGCTAAGAACTGGTATTGCTCATTTAACTCTGTTAAAATACTGCCGATCTTTCTGAAAATATCTTGTTGGTTCATCATAAAATTAAAACGAATTTTTAGTCGATTTATGTTGATAACTATGTGTTCAAAAATAACACATAATTCTCATATATATTTTTATTCTGTAATATTAAAAAAGCCCAATTAAACAATTCTGCCTATTACAACAGAAATTTTATAAAGAATGTTTAAGTACTTAGCTAATCACTCAATATCTGATCGAATCGTTACCTTAGTGAAATGAAACTTAAATATGTCCTCGCTATTTCAAGCTTGATTTTAATCATCTCCTGTTCACATACCAAACAAAAAACTTTGCCAACCTTTACTATTCTATATGAAGCATTAAAATTAAAGGCAAACGAAAAAACCTCGTATTTTGAAAAGTTTGGCTATGGTTTTAGAACAGGCGATTCTGTTAGTCTAACCTACAAACATATTGGTCAAAACGACACCAGCTCATACCAAATAGTCGATTTGCCTACCTCTAAGGCATGTATATATGCAACAAATAATAGAAATGAGTTAAAATCAATCGTTAATGAAGCAAAATCGAAAGGTTTTGTACAAGAGATAAAGGATAAAGGCATAACAGGCTACAGGAATAACAGTCAAATTCTGTTTGTTACCGACACCGTTAAGCAAGGAAAAAAGATTTTTAGTTTGAATTTGATGCAATTAGGAATTAAAAAACTGTAAAATGAATTGGGAACTATTTAAGGAATGTGTGCGGTAACTGGATTGGATATGCTACAAAATAAATGATACAGATCTGAATAAGATATGATAGCCTCAATATCGAATTCTTTACATGATCAGATGCACAGCTTTAATAAAGCTATAGCCTATTTTCAAACTAAATTCAAGTATAAATAAAAACATCCTTAAAGATTCCTTCACTAAAACATTAGCGATATTCATTCGATCATGATTAAATCGTTAATTAATCATGTTGGTAACTAAGTAGTCAAAAATCATGCATAATTCTCATATTTGTTCGGTTTAAAATTATAGAACAGACATAGGGAATAAAAAAACAGGCATGTTATTTAGCGAACAAAATTTTAGAAGAAGGGGCGAATTTTCAGGAAGTATAGAAGTGGTATGCGGCTCTATGTTTTCGGGCAAAACCGAAGAACTGATCAGAAGGTTAAAAAGAGCCCAGATTGCTAAACTGAATGTCGAAATTTTTAAACCCCGTACCGATACACGCTACCACGAAAGCGCAGTGGTGTCTCACGATTTAAACTCAATTAACTCTACCCCTGTTGACAGTGCGTCGGCCATTTTATTACTGGGTACCACTACCCAGGTTGTAGGGATAGATGAGGCCCAGTTTTTTGATGATGAACTGCCAGATGTTTGCAATAAGCTTGCCCTTAAAGGCATACGCGTTATTGTAGCTGGCCTTGATATGGATTTTACGGGCAAACCCTTTGGCCCGATGCCAGCCTTAATGGCCATTGCCGAACACGTTACCAAAGTAAATGCCGTTTGCGTTTGCTGCGGAAACCCAGCCTTGTACAGTTACCGAACCGTTGCTGATGAAGCTACAGTTTTATTGGGCGAAAAAGAAAGTTACGAGCCACGTTGCAGGGCATGCTATAATCTGGATAAAAGATAACACCCATTCTTGATTAAACTGTATCTTTAAATATGATTTATTATTGATATGGATAAACAATGTAAAATCAATGCTTTTAGAGCTGGTTTAACCCAATTTGTCACCTTTGAAGAAGATGAATGGGAAATCTTAAGTCAACACCTGAGTTTTTTAACTTTAAAGAAAAAAGATCATTTTATAGTTGAAGGAAAAGTATGTGATTATATTGCTTTTATTGTCCATGGCTCGGCAAGGCATTATCATGTTAAAGACGGGCAGGAAATTACCGGTTACTTTTATTTTGAAAACGAGCTTGTAAGTGCTTATAAAAGCTTCTTAAAAAGGGTACCCAGTACCAATTTTATTCAGGCCCTGGAGAAAACCGAACTTGTGCTGATTGCTTATACCGATCTTCAGAAAATGTTAAACCATCCAATATTGGCGCTGAAAATGGAGCGGTTTGGGCGGCTCGTAGCAGAACATTACATTTGTTGTTATGAAGACAGGGTTACTGCCTTTATTACCCAAAGCCCCGAAGAGCGTTACACCATGCTTGAAAAAACGGCTAAAGACATTTTCCAGCGTGTTCCGCAACATTTTATTGCCAATTTTTTAGGTATTACCCCCGTTTCGCTTTCGCGCATCCGTAAACGCACACTCATTTTAAAGGATTAAATTTAAACCTTATCTTTTGTTAACGTTTTCATGGTTCTATGTAGCATAACTTTGAACCAATCAAAAAGACAAAAGATATGCATACTATACTTGGCGCCGGCGGACCAACAGCAAACGCACTGACCAGAGAATTAATCAATGCTAACGAAACCATTAGATTGGTTAGCCGCAAACCGATTTCTACAGATAAACCCAATGTAAGCTGGGTTAAGGCCGATTTATTAAATGAAGCTGAACTTTTGGCAGCAGCCGAGGGTTCAAAAGTGATATACCTGTGTGCCGGCTTGGTTTACGATGCCAAAATTTGGCAACAACAATGGCCTGTTATCATTCAAAATGTAATTAACTTAACCAAACGTACCGGTGCCAGACTAATTTTTTTCGATAATGTTTATATGTATGGCCTGGTAAAGGGTCCCATGACTGAAGATACACCTTACCAACCCTGTAGCCTGAAAGGCAAAGTAAGGGCAAAAGTAGCTCAGCAATTAATGGATGAGAGCAAAGCAGGCCACATTAACGTAACCATTGCCCGTGCGGCCGATTTTTATGGAACAGACTCCATGAACAGCTTTCTTGACATGATGGTTCTTGATAAATTTGCTAAAAAAGACAAAGCTCAATGGATAGGAGATCCGAATACACTACATAGTTTTACCTACATTGAAGATGCCGGAAAAGCTTTATTTCTGTTGGGACAAACACCCGATTCCGGGAATCAGATATGGCACCTGCCAACTGCTGCTCCTTTAAACGGGAAAGCTTTTATTGAAACGGCTGCAAAGATTTATGAAACCAAGCCTCAATATTTAACCATTAATAAACTGATGCTACGTTTAGTGGGCTTATTTAAAAAGGTAGTTGCCGGTACCGTAGAAATGTATTATCAGTATGATCATGATTATCATTTCGATTCTACCAAATTTGAAAATGCCTTCAACTTTAAACCAACCTCTTATTACGACGGTATTTTAAAATTATCTAAAACAATGTATAAAAAACAGAATTGACATGAATCAGCGTAAATTATAGTGCTAAGTATTTATCTTTAGCACGAATGATTCAAGATAATACCACGTATAAAAACAGTGTTAAAACCATATCGATTTTAGGTTGTGGTTGGTTTGGATTGGCTTTGGCCAAAAAACTGATAGGGTTAAATTATGTAGTTAAAGGTTCCACCACAAGTCAGGATAAGTTAGCGATACTTCAAGCTGAAAATATACAACCATTTTTAGTCAACTTTACAGCAGAAGCGATTGAAGCAGACCCGGCTTTTTTTGAGACCGATACCTTGTTTATCTGTATCCCTCCAAAGCGCAATTCTATTGAGCTTATTGATTATCCAAGTAAGATAAGTTCAATTTTGACCTCGGCAAAAGATAAATCGAAACATGTGGTATTAATCAGTTCGACGAGTGTTTATGCTGATGAAAACAAAACGGTAAATGAAGCCAGCAACCCCAATCCTGATACGGATTCAGGAAGGGTCGTTTTAGCTGCCGAAGTACTATTCAAGGAATTATTTCCAGAAAACTGCACAGTGATTCGCTTTGCGGGCTTAATTGGTCCTGATCGTAACCCTGGAAGGTTCTTTGCCGGAAAAAACAATATACCAAATGGTTTAGCGCCGGTAAACCTGATTCACCAAACAGATGCTGTAGGTGTTGCGGTAAAACTTTTAGAAAAACAGGCATTTGGCAGAACGTATAATGCCTGTTCGCCTAACCACCCTGCAAAAATGGAATTTTACACCAATGCAGCCAAAACCACAGGGCTTGCAGAGCCTGATTTTATTGCAGAAAAGAAGGATTGGAAAATTGTAGAGAGCTTAAATGTTCCAGAATTTCTGGGTTATGAGTTTGAGGTGGTGATTTAGAAATCTCTTCTCGCGTTCGTCACCCTGAATTTATTTCAGGGTCTATTTTGCAAGAAAGATGCTGACCACGAAGTAGCTACAAGGCAATAGAAAACACTATTTTTACTTGTAAAATAAATTCAGCATGACGATCGCATAAGTCAAAGAGGCTAAAAATCATCACCACGAATAAATAGTAATCGAATTAAGTTCAATAGATCTCTCGACTACGTTGTACTTCGCTCGAAATGACGAAAATCATTGTGAGGCCATTTAAATTATCTCAATAAACCAATAGCAAAACCATTTAACTCAACAAGCCTAACAGTTCTTTCTTTGTTAAATTCCGGAACAAACTCCCATCTGTTTGGATCAGATCTTTTACCAGGTCTTTTTTAGTTGCCTGTAGCTTCATAATTTTTTCTTCAATTGTTCCAGGGCAGATCAACCGTACAGCCATCACATTTTTATGCTGACCGATCCTATAGGCTCTATCTATAGCCTGGTTTTCAACAGCAGGGTTCCACCATGGGTCGACCAAATAAACATAATCGGCTTCGGTTAAATTTAATCCGGTACCGCCAGCTTTTAAACTGATCAGAAAAACCGGGATATCAGCATTTTGTTGGAAAGAGCTAACCACTTCTGCTCTTTTACGGGTTTGCCCGGTAAGGTATTCATATTTAATGCCATGTTTTTCCAATTGTTTTTTAATCAGATCGAGCATGGTTACAAATTGAGAAAAAACAAGAATTTTATGTTTTCCGGCCTTATTCACGATCTGCTCCATCAGCACATCAATTTTTGAAGAAGCCTGTAAATAAGATTTCCCATCAGCCAACAACTCGGCCGAGTTACAGATCTGCCTTAAGGTAGTAATACTTTTCAGTACGTGCATCGAGCTTTTAGGCAGTTCATCCTCCTGTTTGCCCAAAATAAAATCCTGAATTTCCTTTTTGTTCGCCTCGTACACTTCGCGTTGTTCTGCTCCCATTTCGCAATACAGTATTATTTCTGTTTTATCGGGGAGTTCTTTCGCCACCTGTTCCTTTGTTCTTCGGAGAATAAATGGTCTTATTTTTTTCTGAAGTTCTTCTGCCCTTCTACTGTCTTTAAACTGATCGATCGGGGTTGAATATAAATCGGCAAACTGCTGTTTACTGCCAAATAAACCTGGACAAGCAAATGACAGCTGCCCGTATAAATCAAAGGTATTATTCTCGATCGGTGTACCCGTTATTGCTACTTTATTTCTCGATTGCAGCATCCGAACCGCTTTATAACGCTGCGATTCGGGATTTTTGATCAATTGCGATTCATCTAAAAATATATAGTTAAAGCGATAATCTTTTAAGAAACGGATATCAGAAAGCAGCGTTCCGTAAGAGGTTAAAATGATCTCGTAATCATCGAAAGTATCGGTGGTTTTTGTCCTTTCGCCTGCATAAATCGTTTTCACCTTAATAGATGGGGCAAACTTCTCTACTTCAGCTTTCCAGTTAAAGATCAGCGATGCAGGAACCACCACCAGGTTGGTATTGTGCTTCACTTTTTCGCGTTGCGATAAAATAAAGGCTAAAATCTGTATGGTTTTACCCAAGCCCATATCATCAGCCAGGCATGCGCCGAAGTTAAAATCATCTAAAAAGTTAAGCCAGTTTAAACCGTCTTTCTGGTAATGGCGCAGGGTTGCCGTTAAATCTTTTGGCAATTCCACTTCATTAATGAAGCCAGTTCCTTCAAACTTCTGCTTATACAGTTTTAATTCGTTTTTTACATCGCCATCCAGTAAAGCGTCTTCATAAAGCTCGTTTATAGAAGCAAACTTAATTTTTGGTGTAAGGATGGCATCTTCGGTTACCTCGCCGGCACCGAAATAAGCTGCAAATTTCTCTATCCACTCTTGGGGCAGGATACCTTGGGTCCCATCATCTAGTGTTACAAACCTGCTTTTGTTCCTGATCGATTTATGGAGATGTTTTAGTGCAACCTGTTGCTTGCCAAACTTTACCTTTACTTTGGTTTCGAACCAATCGGTTCCACTTAATACCTCGATGTTAATTTTCGCCTGGAATTCACTCAATTTATTGTTTTTGAGCCTGTTGAAGCCTAAAATATGAATCCCTTTATTTCGCCATGTCTCAAAAGCATCTAGAAACCAGGCTTCTTCCAGGAACCGCTTGCGATGCAGGTAAAAAGAATCATTAGTTTCCTGATCATAAAAATAAGGATGCTGTTTCAAAACGTTCCCAATAAACTGCAGTTCGGCTTTTTCATCGCGGTGCAGGGTAAAGAGATTGCCCAGCTTATCCTGTGCCTGGATCTGCTTTTTAGACAGCACAGGGATTTCGAGGTTCCCATAGCGCATTACGGGCGTGATATGAATGTAATCTTCAGATTCTGAAAGATAAATCAGCTGCTCGTTTTCGAGATCAAAACCTTTTTCTTCAATTTGGCTTTTGGTGGCAGGTTTTAGATAAGAATAATCAACATGAATACTTCCTTCTAAAGGCACCAGGATAACTTTCTGAAAATCAGAATATTTGGTTTTGTGCAGAATTAACCTGTTGCTCTGTTTTTTAAAAAAACCAATTACACGAAGAAAATCGAGTCTGCCGATTAGATATAGTTGATTGTTAAGTTTAACGAAGTACTGATGCACCAATACCAGGTTATCCAATTCGTATGATTTTCCTTCAATAATCAATCGGCCGGTAATTTCATAATAATCATCGCGTTGGTTTACAGAAAGGCGCAGGTCTACGTCCAGCAGATGTACATCAACAGCCGTAATGGTTGTGGCTTGAATGACGCCCGATTGCTTACTATCCTGCAGATAAAATGGAATCTTTTGCGGATTTTTCACAATCGCTTTTAAAGCTTCGATTTCGCCTTCGCTTTGATCATGATTATAATTCTGTTGAAAAGTGGTAATTCCGCTAAAAAATTTCAGCAGTTGGTTATCTTCTGTTTTAAATATTAAATCGGCCGGATTAATTCCCTTTAAAGGATTTTTAACCTTACCACTTTTAGTGGTTTCGGCTTCGAATAATTCTACCGTTAAATTGTTGTAATAGCGGTGTTGACCAAAAACCAGGATCATTTTACCCCGGTCGTTTTTTACCCGAACTTTTGTTCTGGGTTTGCTTACCGGCAGCAAAAGTTCCTGCAGATCTTGCTGGATTTCTTTGTTAAATGGCTGAAGGGCATCCATCTTAGGCCGGATCGCTACCTGGCCGTCTTCATACCTAAGGTTAAACAAAAGGTCGAAATCCTCTTCTTTTTCCAGTCCGTAATCAACCGCAATTTTAGCAAGCTTTTGTTTCCGCAGGTTACTATCAAAAAAAATGAGCAGGTCCTGGCGCTGGAGGATATTGTATAAAACCCTGGCCTGGTGTTCGCATAACTTATGTTTTGGCGTAGCGCAACGGCAGGAAAGTTTTACCGAGTTTTCATTTTGCTGAACCTGGACAATTGGGAAAGGTAATCCGGAGGCCTCATCGCTAAAGGCGGCAAAATCAAGCTCAATCTGCTCAGGGAAAAGCTGATAAAAGCCCTTAACATCTGTATGGATCAATCCGCTTAAATGTTTGAGGATAACAATCTCACTCAGGTTTTTCAGATTAAAATCCTTTAAAATATAATCGTAAGGATTTTGCTCTGGTACTGGATGCACGGTTACCTGTTCACTCATTTAAACTAAAATAGCTAGGTGATAAAAGTAATCATTAATACGTTTTTGCTAAAACCTCTTTTTAGGTTTTTATACACAAAGGATAATTTATGCTCAGAAAATCGTCATGCTGAATTTATTTCAGCATCTATCAAGTCACTAAGACCCTGAAATAAATTCAGGGTGACGGATCGCGTTTATAAAAATTTTCTTACTACAGCGAATTACGCAGGTTCAGATAAAAAGGTACTTCTACTTTCTCAGTTTTGCCGTTAAGGATAAATTCTGCTGCTTGTGCGCCAAGTTTGCTAAAATCAGTTGATATGGTGGTTATCCCATCCAAAATGATCCTTTTTAAAGGTGTTTCGTTATAGGAAATTACACCAACATCTTTCCCGATCTTAAGTTTCTGGGCAATCAAGCGTTCAATCAGTATCACCAGGTCGTCTTCCATCAGGTTGATGTATACTTCACCCGGATTAATTTCTTCGTCTTTGATGTTATGGATTACCTTATGATCAAAAGCATACTGCTGGCAGAACCGGTAAAAGCCTGTGAGTATTTCGTGCGGAAAATAACTGTTTTTTGGAAAGATAATTTTCAGGGTGCGATAATGTGAAAGCCTGTCTAGAGCCTGTTCCAAAGCCGCGTAAATATCCTGAGCAAAATTCTCATAGGCCGCCGCATAATTGCCGGTTACCCCAGGTAAAAGTTTATCAACGATAACCAGTTTTTCTTTTGGGATGGTATTGATAATTTCATGTGCATTTTCGCCTCCTTCTAAAAAATGCGGGATGATTACAAAGTGTGAATAATCATCGCGCTTGGCAACAATCATTTTTTTAAACAGTGCGAAATCGTTGTTATAGATATAAAAATCAATAGCAGCACGCTCACCCAGGGTTTTGGTAAAAGAATCGTAAATAATCTTTTTGTGCGTACTGAGCTTATTAAAAAGCAGGCAAACCTTTAATTTGCGTGAAAAATCGGTATTGATAATGAAATAACCTTTGCCTGGTACGGAATCAACCACACCAAGTTTCCTCAGGTTGCGGTAACCTTTTTCGGCAGTATCTCTTGACATTTCCAGGCTGAAACTCAACTCATTAATAGATGGCAACAGACTATTCTTCAGAAGTTTACCACTTTCAATTGCGGCCAAAATGGCATTTGTTAATTGCTTGTATTTTGGTGTCGACGAATATTCGTCTACATTAATATAGGGGATTAAATCTTCTGGTTTCAAAACGGTTATATTGATATCGCAAATTCTAATATAAGGAAATTCCTAAAAATCTATTGTACGCTGTATGGCAGAATAGTATTTTAACTGGATCATATCTGTTGGGGCAGAGTTTTCGTTCCAGGCATCGTTTATAGCAAGTGCAGTACCAATGGCTGTGGCCTGCGAAACCGAAGAGGCATAAACCTCGATATCCGGAATAGCAATAGCCAACAGGTGCATATAAATTGCATTTTTACCGAAGCCGCCATCTACAAAAATTCGTTTCACACCCGGGTTCAAAATCAGCTTTAACGAATAAACCTGCTGTTTGATCAGGTCAAAAATTAATTGATGATAGGCTTCCTCTGCCGTTTGAAAGAGGTTAAGGTCGCGCGATGGAAATGCCGAACTCGTCGAAAACACCTGTTGCTCGAGCAAGTTTTCAGGAATTTTATTGGACAGCCTCAAAATGATAGAAGGATTAAACTTCAAATGTTTAAACAGATAAGCTGCACGATCGAAATGTTCGGCAATGCGTTTAAGCTGTACCTCGTGTTCATAACCTGCAAAAATACGCGAAGCCTTAACCGCTTTCCCCTTAAAGTGCATGTAACACAGGCAATCCTGCTTAAGTTCTTCGGCAGTTAAAGGTTCCTGGTTAAATGGGTTTAAACTGATGCACCAGGTGCCGGTTGAGATCAGTACAAATGGTGTATTAAAATTGGCCAGATAAGGAATCAGCGCTGCTGAACTATCGTGCAGGCCTACTCCAACCATCATGCTTTTACCTTCGAAATCGGTTTTGAGGCTCGAATCGGCAGGTGTAAAGGTTCCGAGCTTATTATCGATTTTTTCTGCTGACACCCAGCTGTGGTACTGGTTTTTATTAAAATCCCAAAGCTGGGTATGACAGCCAATGCTGGTAATATCGGCCATAGCCTTACCCGTAATCAGGTAGCTCAAATACTGAGGCAAATGCAGTGCCCACTTCACTTTTTTAAATATTTCGGGCTTTTCATTTTTCAATCGATACAATTGCATCCCCGAATTTAAACTACCCAAAATTGGTGAGGCTGTTTCTAACGAAATTTTCTCTTCTCCTCCATACTTTGCATAAAAAGCTTTTTTAAGTGCTTCAGGGTACTCTTTTAAGTAGTTATAAAGTGGTGTTAACGGATTACCGTTTTCATCCAGGTAAACAAAACTGGCGCCATAAGTAGAAAAATTTATGGCCTTAATATCGAACTCTTTCAGGTGCAAAACCTGATGTAGCGAATCATAAACGGATAAACGCAGACTTTCGAGGTTTTCGCAGGGTTCGCCATCCTCATCAACAGTTTCTACAAAACGTGCAGACCGCTCATAAACGATACCGTAGTTTTCGTCGATCAGGAACAGTTTTTTATTCGTTTTCCCAACATCGAATATGGCAATTACAGGTTTAAGCATTTCAATTCTCCTCTTTACAAACCTGTAGCAACGGTTTTTCCCCGGTAATTCACCAATTTATTGCGTACATCCAAATTGCGGTATAAACCGATTGGGGATAATGCAGCTCCGGCTCTTAAACGCGCTTCGGCAACCAGCGGCCTTAAATCGCTACGAAAAGTATGTTGCAAAATTTCCTGTGCCTTTACCACATCATTGTTGTTCTGGGCTTCGTTTAATGCTTTTCTATCAACCAATAGTGCTTGCGCATAAGCAATCATAATGGCTTCGACAGATTGCAGGAGGTCTTCAAGCGGATCTTTTACATTGTGCGAAGCATCTATCATCCATCCTAAATCTTTTGCATGGTTCATGCCCTTTGCATCCATACCTTCTACCAGCTCGTTAAAAATCAAAAACAATTGGTAAGGTTTAATACTTCCGGCAGTTAAATCATCGTCGCCATATTTAGAATCGTTAAAATGGAATCCACCTAATTTTCCTTCCATTAACAATAGCGCTACAATCTGTTCGATATTTGCATTAGGTAAATGGTGGCCCAAATCGACCAAAGTATAGGCTTTTTTACCCAATTTGCTGGCATACAATAATGATTGCCCCCAGTCGCCCACCGTTGTTGAATAAAAGTTAGGCTCGAAGGCTTTATACTCTACAAACATTTTCCAATCATCCGGCAAGGCAGCATAGATCTCCTGAAGGCTTTCTAAAGTATTTTCGAAGGCCTTACGGAAATTAAGCTGACCAGGGAAACAAGAACCATCAGCTAGCCAAACGGTTAAGGCATCAGATCCCAGTGCAATGCCATGTTTAATAACCTCAATATTATGCTCAATTGCCTGTTTACGAATGTCTTTATTTACATGCTGCAATGAGCCAAATTTATAGCTGTATGCAGAACCCGCCTGATCTTGAAAGGTATTGGAGTTCATGGCATCGAATTTTAAGCCGTAGCCAGATGCTAAAGTTTTTAAAGCCTCAGCATTTTGAGGAATATCCCAGGGGATGTGAAGTGAAATGGCTCCGCTTGCACCATTTAGCGCATGGAGCAAACCAACATCTTCAATTTTTTCTTCAATAGTTCGTGGCTCACCTCCGGTGATGGCAAAACGGCCAAAACGTGTTCCGCCTGTACCTAAGGCCCAGCTTGGAATGGCAATCTGAAAATCAACCAGTTTCTGAATTATGTTTTCTATATCAACATGTGCCCAATCTTCTTTTAAGAAAGAAAGCTTGCGCTGATGCGGAGTTAAAAGGGAGTCGTTGTGTTTTTCTATTTGGTTCTGCTCAATATTCATGAGGATATTTGGTTTATTAGGTTAATCGTTTTGGCGATACAATCGCCAAAACGATTAACCTCGTTATAAGCGAGGACGATTATCTTAATGTTTTAAAGTCATTATCGGTCTACGGTTGAACGCAGACCGATTAAACAACTTACTAAAACTGAATTTAAAACTATTTTGCCATGGTCTGTGTCCTCACAGACCATTTATCTTATCTTCTTTTCTATCTGTGGGGACATAGACCGAGGATTATAGACCATTTGCGCTATCTTACAAATGCCATGGCTACTCCGCCATCAACATTTAAAACATTTCCTGTTGATTTGTTCAGCAAACCACCCACAAAGGCAAAACAGGCATTGGCAATATCATCTGGTAATATAATCTGGTTTAACAAAGTACGTTTTGCATAATAAGCGGGCAGCTCTGCAACGGTAATACCATAGGCTTTTGCACGGCCTTCAGCCCAACCGCCTGCCCAGATATTGCTATCGCTGATTACAGCATCAGGGTTAACTACATTTACACGAATATTATCTGCCCCCAGTTCAGCAGCGTTTAACCTGCTCAAATGTAATTGTGCAGCTTTTGCACTGCCATAGCCGGCATTATTGGGTCCGCTTACCAAAGCATTCTTACTTACAATATTAATAATATCGCCGCCAATGTTTTGCTTTTGCATCGTATTTGTTGCAGCCTGCGTAATAAAGAACTGGCCTTTTACCAAAACATCATATAATAAATCCCAATCCTTTTCGGTATGATCGGCAATGGTTTTAGAAATGGATAATCCTGCATTGTTTACAATGATATCTACCCCTCCAAAAGCCAAAGCGGCCGAATTGAAAGCAGCTTTAATATCTTCTTCGCTGGTAACATTTAAAATTACGGTGCTGTAAGCATCTTTGCCGTAAAGTCCTTCAAATTCTTTCCCTGCTTCCTCCAATCGCCCGGCATTCATATCGTTTAGGATGACTACAGCACCTTCTGCTACAAACTTTTTAGCAATTGCTTTGCCTATCCCACCTGCACTACCTGTAATAAGGGCAATTTTACCGGTTAAAGGTTTTGGCTTAGGCATACGCTGTAATTTTGCCTCTTCCAGCAACCAATATTCGATATCAAAAGCTTCCTGGTGTGGTAATGACGTATATTCTGAAACGGCCTCAGCCCCCTTCATCACGTTAATGGCATTGATGTAGAATTCTGCAGCCACCCTGGCCGTTTGCTTATCTTTAGAAAAAGTAAACATTCCGATACCTGGATACAGGATAACCACCGGGTTGGTATCGCGTATGGCCGGGCTATTCGGATGCTTACAGGCTTCATAATACTCGGTATACATTGCCCTATACGCTTCGAAAGCAGGTTCTAATGCTTCTTTTAGTGCTTTAACATCAGATAAATCGGCATCGCTTGCCAATGATAAAACCAGGGGACTGATTTTAGTGCGTAAAAAGTGATCGGGACAGCTCGTTCCCATTGGCGCAAGGCGATCCAAATCATTAGAATTGATAAATTCCAGCACGCGGCTATCGTCAGTAAAATGACCGATCATATGTTGTCTGGAAGAGCACAAGCCACGTAAAACAGGTGCTATTGCAGCTGCTTGCTTTTTACGCTGATCTGCAGCTGCGCTTTCTATTTTCTGTCCGCCAAAAACCGGGCCTTTTTTACCATAATTCTGGTTCAGGTAACCTGAACAGATCTCGATCACTTCTAAGGTATTCAGGTAACTTTCGTAAGCGGTATTGCCCCAGGTAAACAAACCATGCGAGCCGAGCATAATACCACGGATACCCGGATTTTCATCCAGGCATTGTTTTAATTGTAAGCCCAGTTCGAAGCCCGGTTTTTTCCATTCCACCCATCCAATGCTACCCCCAAATAACTCTTCGGTAATTTTTTTACCATCTTTAGCTGCTGCAATGGCAATAGCGGCATCCGGATGCAGGTGATCGATATGCGCAAACGGCAGGAAACCGTGTAAAGGTGTATCGATTGATGGTGCTTTAGAACCTAAATCGAATATGCAATGGTTAAACAATTCGACCATTTCATCTTCATGCTCTGCCCCGCGGTAAATATTTTTCAGGCTGCGCAAACGATCAACATATAATGCTGCCAGGCCACTTTTCTTTAAGGTTCCTAAATCGCCACCTGATCCTTTCACCCACATTACTTCGGTTTCCAAACCGGTTAGGGGATCTTTTTCCAGTACTTTACATGAGGTATTTCCACCGCCATAATTGGTTAAGCGTAAATCGGCCCCCAACAAATTAGAGCGATAAATTAAGAGGGCAACTTCATCTCCAGCCAGTTTTGCGGCTTCCTCATCATCCCACAGATAGCTTACGTACTTATAACTTTTCGTATCGATTGACATTCTTATATTCTATTTAAATTTTTATTTGTTAAGCTTTTATTGAATTACCATAACCAACAATGAGTACCGAAACGATGATGGTTAAAATACCCGCCAAAACGGTAATCAAAGTTTTTCTTGATACACCTTTCCATTCTTTTAACACCAGGCCCCATACATTGGCAATTAATATGATAAAGGCCATGTGCAGAATCCACGAACTCGCACCATTGCCCATTTTGCTTTCGCCCATACCGTAAAAGAAGAATTGCAGGAACCAGGTTGTACCGGCCAGTGCAGAAAAAATATAGTTTTTTAAAAGGGGTGTTTTTGCATTGGTATAATCGTTAAATGTTTTGTTTCTTACATTCAACAGCATACACCAGATTAAGTTGGTGGTTAAACCTCCCCAAAGTACAATTACATAAGTAATATTGTTCTGAAACAAGAAATTACCCGTTTCTGCAGGATTTGCTGCTTTCCAGATAGCGTTCGCTGCATCGGCCATTGGTTTTCCGGCTTCGATACCAAAGTTGAAACAGGCGCTTAAAACACCTGACACAATTCCTACGAACAAACCTAGACCAAATTTGTATTCGGTTTTCACCTCCATGCCATGAGGATCGGTTACACCCGATTTCATCTCCTTCTCCTTCATCATACCCGCTTTACCACAGATGATAATACCAACTACACATACCAAAAGCCCCAGTAATACCATACGGCCCCAATCTGTTTGCAAAAACAGGGTAAAAGTATCTTTACCAGGCTGTGGGAAAAAATCAAAATAAATGGATGGTAAAATTGAACCCAAAACCATACAAAGCCCTAAAATAATACTGCTTCCTAATGATACACCCAGATAACGTACGCCCAAACCATAGGTTAAACCTCCGATACCCCACAGTACCCCAAAAAAATAGGTGAGCCATAAAATATTACCGTTGGTGCCCGAAATAATTGCCGTAAAATTTGGAATGGTTAAAAAAGCAGCAAGTGGCGGGACGATTAACCAAGAGAAGATGCCCCCTACTATCCAGTAACTTTCCCAGGCCCAGCCTTTAACTTTTTTGTATGGAATATAAAAACTGCCGGAGGCGAACCCACCGAAGAAATGAAAAATTACACCTAAGATTGCTTGCATGCGCTATTAATATATTTGGTTGCTCTAAAATAAAATATATGGCAACTTTAACTGTTATGCACTGTTATGGATGTTAAATAATCGGCCACCTGGAAGACAGAAGCAGATGGTACGGAGACGCGAGACAGGGGTCGGAAGTTATGAAGCAGAGAGCAAATTCCTGTCGTTTTTTACACCGTGTTTTCCCTTTCTCTCGTTATTTGGTTCTGTACTGATAGATTACTATCTGACACACATTCATGCACTCCAGCATACCAAATCACATAAAAACCTAAATATTTACCCTTATTTCAGATTAACAGACCTGAACCACTTCGATGCCAAGCAAGCTCGCCAGTTTGGTTAGTTTTGTCCCGATATGTCCAATGCCTACTGCACAATGGTGTGCAGGCCCCTGGGTATTCCAATCTTCAACAAATTTTCTTGCCCCGATAGGAAATCTGTACCTGCTGTTGGTATTTCCAATTTCGAGAATCGGTCCAGCTACAGATTCCCCTTCGGCAATCAGGAAAAAGATTTTTCCCTTGTTTTCGACAACAGAAAGCAAGGTTACCGCACCATGTTTTACCGACATTTCTACCGATAAGCCACTACCCACCTTACCATGGTATACCTGCAATGGCTTTACTTTTATTTTCCCTTCAGCAATGGCCAAATGCCCTGGCCCATCATGTCCCATTAATACTATATCATCTTTAAAATCTATGGCATAATACTCTGTAAATGAACCCCCGGTATCAAAACTATCCATAATTTTCATGGCCTGTGCATTTTTCACTTCGTATTCTCCTGCCACAGGGATTCCTCTTGCAGTAAGTAAAGAGTTGCCCAGAATAATGGAACTGATGGTATCGCCATTGGCATTACCTGTCCCTTTATGATAATAAGCCATCGATCCTAAATGGTAACGTGCTACCAATTTATCTAATGCCACTGCGGTTTTTGCTGCGCGGTTTAATTCGTAGGCCTCGCATGAGGGATCAATTTCAAAAACCGATTTAAATTCCTCGATTTTTGCCTTAATCTCATCTTCAGAAAGTTCGTCCCTCAGGGTTGTAAGCTCATCAGGCTCGATAATTTCGATATGGCTGCCAAAAACGGAGCATTGCAAGGTGATATCAGAATAAATGTCAAGCATGCCACTATAGTAGCTACCCATCAAACCGAGCGTATTGTGGCTCATGATGTGTGCAACCTTAGCCGCCTCTACCCATTCGCCAATTTCTTTCCAGGTTTCCGCGTCGTTCAATACGCCTGTAATCTGATGAAACTGAATTCCTGAACGTTTAAATACATTCGCAATTTCCGGAACCGGGCAGGCAGAACAATAAGCCAGCCACTCTCCGGTCATTTTGGTGCGATCATTCAGCTGGTTAAAACCGGTATAATCAATGGCTTCACTTGGCGAAAGATTTAAAATAATTACGGGAACCTTTGCTCTTCTTACCACGGGGAGAACTGTTGAGGACAAAGCATAGGTTGTTACATATAAGAAAATCACATCTACATCGCCTTTTTTAAAATCGTGTCCGGCATCAAAAGCTTTCTCAGCATTGTCTACCAAACCTACGTTTAAAACCGCTGCCCCATAGGTTTTCAGTTTATGCTCTACCTGTGTTAAATAGCCGGTCAGTCGCTGCTCTAAGCCGTCAAATTGTGGCCAGTATGTATCTAAACCTATGCCGAACAGCCCTATTCTAAATGGGTGATTAGTCATGATGATTATGAATGGTTTCTGTATTTAGATGGCGATAACAGCATTTTGCTCTTGAAAATTCTCGAAAAATAATACTCAGACTCAAATCCGTTCTGAAAAGCCACTTCGGCAATGCTCAGATCTGTTTCTTTTAACATTTTGCCTGCTTTCTGGATTTTAAGGTTCAACTGGTACTGCCCCGGAGACTTCCCGGTGATTTCTTTAAATGCTTTTCTAAACCAGGCATAACTTACGTTGTGTTTTGCGGCCAGTTCTTCCGGCGATATATTGGTATTCAGATTTTCGTGGATACTGTATTTGATGTTGTTGATCAGCTGTGTTTTCCTGCTGTTTGATTGTGCTTTAAGTAGCGCCGAAGCATAAACCAGCCCCAACAACTGTATGGTTAAACAAGCTGCCAGCTGGTTACTGCCCGCACCGCCAAACCTTATGGTATCAATGAGCTGGATAAAGATGTTGATAAATTCGGCATTAAAACCCATCTGGATCAGCGGACGCTCCGGATTAAAACATTCCTGTTTCATCAGGTGGCTGGCATAGCTACCCTCAAAACCTACCCAATATTCTGTCCAACCGATATTTGTGTCGGGCTTAAAGCGATGCCAAATCCCGGGGTAAAGGAAAAATAGTGTTCCAGGCTGGATATCGACCTTGCCTAATTTTTCAGCTTCGAATACACCTGTACCCGAAGCAATATAAACCAGCTGATATTCAGCAAGTACCCTACCCTTGTCCCATTCGAAAAAATAACCTTCGGGATGTTTTGAATCAGGATAAACTGTATTTACAGGATGAACGTAATGGCCAACATCAAGCACTTTTATGCCCCAATCTGGCTGCTCCTTCTGATCTGAGTGATCTGCATGAATATACTTGCGAAAAGTATCCATAATTTGGTTAGCGTTTTAAAACGACAACCTAAATTAATTAAAGCACCTTACAATTTAGACGGTTATGCTAAATAATATCAGAAAGTACATTTAAAATAACAGAATATACAACTTTGTTTTTAGTGTAACGATTGGATTCTCTGCACAATATCTTCAATTACGTCGGCAGACTTAAGGATTTTATAGTGTCCTACATCTTCAAAAGATTTTGCACTGATTGCAGGATATTTATCCAAAAATTCCTTAAGAAATGGATAAGGTGAAATGTGATCAGCAGGATCATAAGCCAAAAAATGATCTGCATCCGGACTTAACTCATACAGTTCAGTAAGGTTAAAGTGGCTAACCGGCACAGGAAATTCTTTGGCAAAGTTGCTAAAAAATATATCCTGGTCTTTAGCTCCGATGTTTACCGAATTTAGGCTCTGCTCAAAGTTCTCTTTCAGTCTGATTAACGGTGCAATGCTAATGAGCAGATGGGGAGTTAAACCAAGTGCCTGCAATGCAATTACATTGGCCATACCGCCGAGCGAATGTCCGATCAGGACATCAGGTTTTGCATAGTTTAAGGCAATAGATTTTACTGAATCGGCATATAACATCAGGTTGGAAAATTCGGAGACTGAACTTCCGTTTCCAGGTGCGTCAAAAGCAATGATCTCTAAGTCTTCTATTTTTTGAAGCTCAATAATCAGCTCATAAAAATCCAAGGCTTTTGAAGCCCAGCCATGCGTAAGTAACACTTTCCGGTTTCCATTTCCCCAGCTAAAACAGTTAATGGTTACATTGGCTTTGGTAAAATAGGTATCAAACACCTGCAGGCTAAACTGTTTTGATGCGGCAATAAGCTGCTCCTGATGAAGGCGCAATGGCATTTTAGGCGAATAAAAAATAAACTCACGCAATAAAGCTGCCTCAGGTGCTGCCTGTGTTAATTTAAGCTCGTTTACAATTTGCTTTAGCCTTTTCAATTCAAGCTAATTTGTGAATTAAACCAAATGTGATCTTAAATCAGCTGGCGAATAGTTAATCGATTTTAAAGTCTTGTCGTCTGATTTTCTGAATACCAAAAACAGTCCGTCGATTTCTTTATAATAAGATTCAGTCTGGTCTTTATCCAGGTAAAACTGAATGGTTTGTTCTGCTTCTTCTATGGTTTTACAGGCTTTACTCATATTAGAGCGGTGCACCTCGTCGAACAAAGTTTTAAATTTTCCGCCCAAACCAAACTCGTGGATAGCACCAGCCAAAACATATTGTAAATCACAAAGGGCATCTGCAACTTCTACCAGATCATTATTGTCTACTGCTTCCTGCAATTCTTTCAATTCTTCAGCTAAAAGCGAAATACGTAAATTGGCCCTTTGTTTGGAAGGAATAACCGGACTTTCTAAAATAGGATGTTTAAAAGTAGTATGAAATTCTGCAACCTGGCTTAGCGAATTAGTTTCTTGCATGGTGATTTTGATTTAATCTTTGGCAAACTTAAAAAAATCGGAAGAAATTCTGGGGAGAATTTATGAACATGATAAAAGGGTTAATTGGTTAACTGTTTAAATTGGTTAACTGCAAATTGCCAACTGGATTGCTAAATTGCGGCATTGCTAAATTGTTAACTTCAAATTGCCAACTAGAAACTGTTTAAAATGGTTAATCGGTTAACTGTTGAAACTGGTTAATTGAAAGACGAATCCCAACAATTGAACAATCTAACAATTCAACAATATTTAACTATTCCTCAATTACCCGGTTAACCGTTTTTCTTCCCTTCCCTCACCACTTTAAAAAACTCTTCTTTATAGGTTTCGCCAATAGGAATGGCCTGATCGTTAATATAAACGGTATTTCCATCTATCATTTTGATTTTTTCGATGGAGATAATATACGATTTGTGGATCCGGTAAAAAGGCGGCTGAGGCAGTTCAGTTTCCAGCTCCCGCAGTGCCTGGTAAGTCACAATTCTTTGGTGAGCGGTATACACCGAAACATAATTCTTCAATCCCTCTATGTAGAGAATATCGTTGTAATTCACCTTGATAAACTTGTTCTTGGTATCGCCTTTAATAAAAATAAAATCGTTTCCCTGGGTTTGGGGCTGCATAGCAACTTCCTGCGGTATGGGTGCCACAGGCATTAAAATTTGTTGCGCTTTGGTAGCTGCTTTATAAAAACGCTCATACGAGACCGGTTTTAACAAATAATCTACCACATCAAGATCAAAACCTTCCAAAGCATATTCGGGATAAGCAGTGGTTAAGATGACCTTACATTTGCCACCACAGATTTTTAAAAACTGGATCCCGGTTAATTCTGGCATCTGTATATCTAAAAAAACAAGGTCTACTTTTCCTTCCTGCACCAGGTTAAGTGCTTCAAAAGCATTGGTAGTGGTTCCAATCAAGGTTAAAAAAGGAGTTTTATTGATAAAGGCAGCAATAATATCTGAAGCATAAGATTCATCATCAACAGCAAGGCAACGGATCATAGGTAACGGTTATGGGTTAGCGTTTAGGAATAAGCATAATAAAGTATTTCAGCAATGCAAATTATCCATTAGAGATTTAAGATCAAAGTGCTTTTATAGGTATTACCATTATTAGAAATCAACAATTCATGTTTTTCGGGGTAAATTAAATCTAACCTGCGGTGTATATTAACCATACCTACACCGCTGGAGTGGTCTTTCTGTGCGTGACTGATTTTATTGCTTACCTCGAAACTTAACCGTTTGTTATGCACTTTAAGCTTAATACGCACTGGTTGGGCTTCATCATTCACCACACCATGTTTAAAAGCATTTTCAACAAATGGGATCAATATCAGCGAAGCTATTTTCTGGTCAGTAATCCCCTCTGTTATAAAATCGACATAAAACTTTGGTTCAAAACGCATTTTAAAAAGTGCTATATAACTCTCTAAATATTCTACTTCCTTGCTTAAACTTACTTTACCATCCGGACTGTCGTTCAAGGTATAACGCATCAGATCCGATAAACGCAAAACAGCATTGGCCAGCTGGTCGGAAACAGGAATGGCCAGGGAGTAAACATAATTTAAGGTATTGTACAGAAAGTGCGGATTGATCTGCGATTTCAAAAATGAAAGTTCTGCCTTAACCACTTCTTCCTTAAGTTTACGGTTCACCTGCTCCGATTTAAAACTCTGTTCAATACCATAAACCGCAGCGGGCACCACAATAAAAGCAATAGTCCAATAAATGTTATCTGATATATATTCCCAGGCGGTAACTCTACTGTCATAATTATGAAAACCAAACCATTTTAAATAAAGCACCTCCTCTATTAAATAACGGAGAGATATAAATACTGCCATTGTAAACAGAATACCACCGATTAGCTGTGGTATTTTATTTTTCTTTAAAAACCGCGGATACACCCATAGGTAACAGATATAAAATTCTATCAACTGGATAAAATTCATGGATACATTAAAGGCAATCTTGTTAAATGTAGTTCCTGATATTAAGACACCTCCATAGAAATAACCCAATATAAGTAACCAGCACACAATGTGAATAGAAATAATTTTAACTGTTTTCATGGCCTAAAACTATAGAAAGCTTTTTTAATCGCCTATTTTCTTATTCCAAACATGCAAATAATTATCCCAACCCCTGGCATTAGAGGATGAACACCTTTTATTACCTCAAAAAGCATTGGGATAATATTTTAAAGGGTTGGGATTATATAATTTTTAGCCTCATACAGCCTCTTCATCTTTGAAACGTCAATATAAAACAAACGATGATGAAGCTATTATTTAAATCTGCTCTTTTTGCCCTACTTATTTTTAACCTCCAAACTGCTTTTGCTCAAAACATTAAGGTATCAGGAACCATTACCGACAAAAGTAAAAAAGCACTCGATTATGCATCTGTAGCATTAATCCACTTACCCGATTCCGCTTCAGTTGCTTTACAAGTTACCAACCAACAAGGTTTATACGAGTTCAGCAACGTTAAATCAGGGAGGTATCTGATCAAAGCCTTAATGATGGGTTATGGAAAAAACCAATCTGAACCATTCGAGGTAAAAGATAGGGCTCTTAAGGTTCCGGTAATTATGCTGGCAGACCAAGCTCAAAACCTGAAAGAGGTAAACATTATATCTAAAATGCCGGTAATTGATCAAAAAGCAGACCGGGTAATCGTAAACGTAGAACAGATGAATACTGCAGGTGATAATGCCTTGGAAGTAATCAGCAGATCGCCAGGGGTAAAACTGGATAAGGACGACAACATCGTACTGAAAGGTAAGAATGGAATCAATGTAATGATCGATGGTAAGATGAGTTATATGACGGGCCTGGAATTAACCACTTACCTAAAATCATTGCCCGGATCAGTGTTGAGCAAAATAGAACTGATTTCCAACCCTCCATCTGCTTTCGATGCGGCGGGCACGGCTGGGATCATCAACATCAAACTCAAAAGAAATAAAATGCAGGGCTTTAACGGGAACATGAACCTGGGTGGAGGTTACGGTCGTTATGAAAAAGTTTATGCCGGAACCAACCTCAATTATAATATCGGAAAGCTTAGCACTTATATACGGTTAGATGCCGGACATTATAACTCATACAACAGGTTAACGTTAAACAGGACCATTGGCGCTGAACAATATAACCAGCTTAACTTCTGGCATCCGGTAACCAACAGCCTAAATTACGCTACCGGTGCCGATTATTTTATAAATGACAAACATACCTTGGGATTAATGGTGAAAGGATTTACCGCTCCTGAAGAAACAAAAGTAAACAGCAATTCGGTAAATTATAATGCGGCCGGCATAAAAATGGGGGCAACATCAATGTTCAATCCTCAAAGTAATACCGAAAAAAACCATGCCCTTAATCTAAACTACCGTTTTAAAACAGATACCTTGGGTGGAGAATTGGGTGTTGATGCAGATTATGTTCAATACGATAACAGCAAAGACGAAACCTTTACCAATACTTATCTCGATGCGGGCGATCACTTGATCGGCAATCCAATCGATTTACGCAACAAAGGCATGGGCAAGGTTTCTATCTATTCGATCAAGACCGATTATAGCATCAATTTTTCAAAAACATTAAAAATGGAAACCGGCTGGAAAAGCAGTTGGGTAAAATCGCAGAGCGATGTGCGTTTCGATTCGTTAAAAACGGAAGGCTGGGTTAATGATCCCCGCAGGACAAACGCCTTCCTATACAATGAAAATATCAATGCAGGCTATCTTTCCCTTGATAAAAGTTTTAAAACGATCCAGATTAAAGCGGGCTTACGAGCAGAACAAACCTTAGGTAATGGCAGTTCATCGGGCACAAATACCTTGATTGACCGAAAATACTGGAAGCTTTTCCCAACGCTTTTTGTTTCCTTAAAGCTCGACTCCAACAACCTTATAACAGCGGCATACCGGAAGAGCATTAACAGGCCATCATACAGTAGCTTAAACCCCTTTACCTTTTATTCTGACCCATATACAGCTTTACAGGGCAACCCGTTACTACAACCATCTTACGCCAATAGCTTTGAATTTAATTACTCCATCAAAAACTTCAGGGTACTTACCTTAAGTTATTCGGTAAGCGACGGTTCGATATGGGAAGTGGTTTATCAGAACAATAACACAAAAGAGAGTATCTCGAAACCAGAAAACCTGAACAGAACCACAAACTTTTACATGGCTACAGGCAACCCTTTCGATATAACCAAATGGTGGAACAACAGCACCGAAGTTTCGGTTGGTTATAACCGCACCGAATCAGCAGTACAGGGAAATGGTTATAATGCATTCTCATGGAATTGGTCGGTCATGATGGATAATACGATCACCCTGCCTAAAAACTATAGCCTGTCAACCTATGCTTATTACGATTCTCCTTCAGTTTCCGGTCTTTTCCACAGCTTGGGGAGTTATCAGCTAAATATTGGTGCTAAAAAATCATTCTGGAATAAAAATGCAACACTGGCCCTAAAAGTAAATGATATTTTTAATACGAGTAAATTTAGAGCCAACCTGGAATACAACAACATTAAAACCTACTGGCAGAACGAATGGGAAAGCCGTAGAATTAATTTAAGTTTCACCTATAAATTCGGGAATATGAAAATTAAAACCGCCCGCAGGAGGCAAACCGGAACAAGCGATGAGGAAAACAGGGTAGGCAAAAATTAAGATTAAAGGGAAAATGCAACCGGTTAATTGAGCTGGATTTATCACAAAAATTAACCGGTTAACCGTTTTTTATGGTTAATCCAGTTATAACACCAACAGCATCCAAACATTGCAGGCAAAATGCCCCGAATTACCCAATGGTGCAGCGAGTTTTTTAAAACCTGCCTTTTCGTACATGGCAATTGCGGTGGTAAGCTCCGGAAACGATTCTAAATAAACCTCATTATAACCAAAATGCTGTGCCGATTCTATACTTTTCTCCATAAGCATCTTGCCAATCCCCTTTCCTCGAGAGGATGCGGAAGTGTATAGCTTAACCAGCTCTACACAACCATCTGGCAAGCCTTCTGTTGGATAGATGCCACAGCCCCCAATAATAACCCCATCCTCTTCAGCCAGCCAATAAGCGGATTGGGGATGTTCAAAAACTTTAGAGAGCTCATCAGTCGTAGGATCGGTGTAAACAGTTCCAGGCCTGTCTATTTTAAATTCTCTTAAGACCGTCCTGATCATTAAAGCAGTAGCTGCATTATCTTGTGGAGTGATGTTCCGGATGGTAATAGCCATATCTTTTATTTTTTGTAAAGTTAATAACTTGAATCAATTGTTTAATCCGGTTAATAGTTATTGCTCTACAGTTGCCCAATTTTAAAGCAGCTTCTTCTAAAATAGATTTAGTATTTTGGCGTTATGAATAACATGAAAGAAAAACTATTGCTTTTACTCTTTACCATAAGCATTTTTGGCTGTGGAATAAACAGGCAGGCACAGCAGATAAAAGCCCTTGAAAACTGCACCTATAAAATTACCAGTGTACAACAGGTATCGATTGCAGGCACCGATGTTAAAAAGCTAATGGATCAGCAAAGCTTTAGCTTAACTAATTTACCAGGGATTGCCTTGGGCTTGTTAAGAAAAGATATACCTTTAAAAGCCAATCTGAATTTAGAAATAACCAACCCTTCCGGTAATCTAGCGGCAATAAACCAGTTCGAATACAAAATACTGGTTAACAATACCGACCTGGCTGAAGGCACGGTTAATCAAAATGTAAGCATTGGCCAAAATCAAACGGTTACTGTTCCGGTACAATTGGTCAGCAACATTTATGGATTGGTATCCAATGGAAATATTTTTAATGATATTATCAAGGCTGCTCAGAAGGGATCATCTTCAAAAGACGAAAAACTGGGGTTATTAACCATAAAAATAAAACCAACTTTTATGTTGGGCAATACACCGGTTAAATATCCAGGCTACATTACCATAAATAAAGATATCAGCAGTAAAATATTATTATAAATACCAGTCTAATAATAATTAGACTGTCTCATTAACAAAGAATGTCATCCTGAGCCTGTCGAAAGACCTTCGATAACACCATCAAGGGCGTTCCGACAGGCTTAACATTACAGTTTTTCATAGAAACTTATTTACAATACTCTCTTAATATCATTAGAAAGCTTCATTAAAATTTCTTGTGAGGCGTCATTACCATTCCTTTAAATCCGTTTGGATCCAACTTTTCATCCAATGCCCTTAGTTCTGTTACAGATAGTTTTGTCGGCATTACTGTTGTACTGGTACTCAAGCTGGCTGTTTTTGTTGCTGTAGTTACAAAACTTCCCGTTTTGGCATACAATAATGCATAAGATAATAAAGTCTCTGTTTCATCCCCCCATGCTTTGGTTAAATCTTCTGCTGATTCTTTATCAACCGTAAGGCCAGAGTAATAGCCACCAACGCCTAATTTGTTTTTGGTTTCAAATTCAGGGATATACATATCTACCTTGTCTATCCTGATCGGAAAGAAACCTACAGGTTTGCCGTAGGTTGTTCTCCCTATTAGCTTTACGTCCATTACCGGTTTTAAGCTATTAATGGTTAACTCACTGGCAGATGCAGTAGATCCTGTTACTATAAAATAAACCCTGTTTAAAGTTAAGCTACCTGATTTTGCAAATTTCTCTATATTATCGGCAGCTGTGGGCGAATAATTTAAATCAGCATAGGTGGCATATTTTCCATTTACACCTGTGGTAAAAGTCTGCAATTTACCCCCATCGTCTAACAACGGTTGGTGCGCCAAAACAGAAGCTTTACGCTGGGCCGTAGTGATCGTCTGTAAATAATTATTGTAATAAGAAGTAAACATGGTATTACCGGTTTCTCCTGCCGGTGCCATTAAATTAATCATATCGGTAGCAGTGGTTACATAACCGCCACCATTATAGCGTAAATCAACAATGAGTTCACTTACTCCCTGTGTAGCAAAGCCAGAAAAAACCGAACTAATTGCTGCAGAGGCATTATCAGTAAAACTATTAAATACGATGTAACCAACTTTCTTTGCACCAACAGTATAAACATTCGTAAACAATATTGGGTTAATGGTATAGAGGCTGCTGGTTATAACAGCTGTTTTTGCATTACCTGCAATATCATTAAAGGCTAAAGTAACCGCCGGATTTGTGCCAAAAATAGCGCTATTTAAAAAGTTAACAGCACCAGGATAGGTCAGATCTGTTCTTCCGTTCACACCGGTTATCCTGCAGCCACGTGTTAAGCCCTGCTGGGCAGCCGGCGAATTTGGATATACATATTTTACCCTTAGGTCTGTCTCGTTGTTATATTGGACAGAAAAACCGTAATCGTTGGCTGAACCATTCACACTGGCCTTTAGCATTCCGGTTTTACCTGTAGTAGCCGCTGTATAGTCGAAGAATGAATATTTAGGATCGCCGGGAGTACTCGTATATTCATATGGTTTTCCTGTTGACGGATTCAAGGAGTATTGCGTCATGGCATATAACTCAGCTTCATTCGAACTAAATCCACGTGGGTTAAACACGTCATAAGTTGGCAGCGAAGTATTCCAATAGTAAAGCTCCTTGCCATATAAAAAGATAGAATCTTTAGTCAGTTCATCCCGCGTTCCGCTAGGTGTCACAACTGGCGGGGTTTCAGGTCCCTCAGGCGTAGCATTGCTCTTTTTACAGCCAGTAATGGTCCCAAAGCTTAAAAAACCTAGTGCTACCAGGTAAATGAATTTCTTATTTCTCATAGAAATCAGGATAACGTTAGTGTATATACGTATTGAGCAATAGTTAAGTTGTTTGGAAATAAAACTTTTACCTACCAACAACTCAATTTAATTCAAAATATTGTGCTCTTAAGCGCATCAATTCATGAATTACGTAAATCTACCGATTAAATTACTTTCTGCTGAAATATTTATTAAATTTTAAAAAATAGGCTAAACCTATGCCAGGCTATTAGCCTTTTCACCCCCATAAATTGTCTCCTTTGCACCGCCTAAGTCAATCAATTCATCCCCAAATTTGTTATTATAAATGAACAAACAGGAACATTAAATATAAATGTACACCTAACGGTAAAGGAAATGGATTACACTAAAACTACAGGTTATGGAAAAAATAAAATTTAAAACCACCATTAACGCTACAAAAGAGAAAGTTTGGGATGTGCTTTTCGGTGTAAAAAGTTACCCGGAATGGACTGCTGTGTTTGCTGAAGGCTCCAGTGTAGAAACCGATTGGAAAAAAGGAAGCAAAGCGCTGTTTCACGATGGCAAGGGAGACGGAATGCTAGCCATTATCGAAGAAAATATCCCGAACCAATACTTGTCTATCAAGCACATTGGTGAAATAAAAGATGGTAAAGAAACACTCCATAACTGGGGCGAATCATTCGAGAATTATACGTTAACTGAAAAAGATGGCAAAACGGAACTTATAATCGACATGGAAATTATTGAAGAATGGCTTGATTATTTTGAAAAGACCTGGCCAAAAGCCCTCGATAAAGTAAAAGAAATGGCCGAAAAACGAACCGAATATCATGTTGAAACATAAATGAATACTACCCCAAACGTAAAAAGCCTTGCATTTCTGCAAGGCTTTTGTTTTTTAAGTGGTGCCACCTGGATTCGAACCAGGGACACAAGGATTTTCAGTCCTTTGCTCTACCGACTGAGCTATGGCACCCCCTTTTGGGATTGCAAATGTAGTGTTCTTTTTCTCAATTCCAAAAAGGATTTCGGTTTTTTTTCTTTCAAATACAACAATACAAAGCCATCTTTTTGAACAACAGAAAGATACGATAAAAAACGTTTGACGCAAGTATATAGATTCAGACTCAGATTAATTTTGTTTGGTAGAATTAGCACATTAAAAAGATGAAATGATCTTAAAATATATTTAACAACAGCGTTCATTTTTCTAGACTCTCTTTCAAAAATCTATCAAAAAGTTCTTTAATAGGTTTTTCATTTGAAATTTTCATTAATTTAAATTCTTCTATTATATCAGTTCTTTCAACAAAGGTTAGATTTTTATCATGTTTTTTATGATGAAATTGAACAAATCTTGTTTTATAAAGTTTACTACCCTTTTCCTTGTCTAAGGATGGCGCAAAGGAAAATTGTATTTCAGCTAAATTTTTATCAAAATAGCGGTAAACAGTATCTGTAGAATATTCGGATTTATCTAAAAAAACCTCTAATTCTTGTTTCTCTTTAATTGTGGTTTTATAGGGATGGCCTAGATTTAAGCTAAAAATCTTTAAATTATTGCTATCTAGATTCATAGCGATCATAAGGGAATCTCTTTCAAACTTAATTCCTTGAACCGAGGTCAAAGATTTATAACAAATCCCTGTTTTAGCCAAATTTTTAATTAAATAATAAGTATAAGATGTGTCTTTTGCGAGCAAAAGTTCATTTATAACCGTATCTCTTTTAGTATAATGTTTTTTTAGAATATAGGAAATTGATGGAATAGAGTATAATGTGCAATCTTTATAGTAGACAATATCATTAAATATAACACTGTTATTAACTGATCCATCAGATATATAATCCCTAAAGGTAGAACTGTATCTAATGAATTTGGGCTGTTCATAAAGTTTTACTTTTTCTGAACAACCAAAAATAAAGAGTATTATAATTACTAATAGTAAAAGTTTATTCATAAAGTTAATCACCTAAAAGATCATGTGTTCCCCAAGCTCTCGACGCCTTAAAATCTTCTGAAAAACGTGTTCGTAGAACCCCTTTATATGTGTATTCACGTTTATCTTTAAATGACAATTGCATTTTTCCATAAGCACCTTGTTCAATTACTGTTCCTTCAGCCCAATTTAGAATACAGCTTACCGATTGCCTCTCAATAGTCCCCTCTAACGATTGGCTAATATGCTTAATGGAACTCACTACCCAAGGAAGTCCTATGGGTTCGGGCGTCAACTTAATTTTTTCAAAACTCTTAAATTTTAAACTTTCCCCATTCACTTTATAGAAATACCAGGAAACCATATAATTCTTTTCTACAGCTGTAGAACTTTCTAAGGTAACCGATAATTCTGTAGCATCAGGTTCACCAAAAGAAACATTAGGCTCAGGTAGTTCATCTATATCAGGAGGAGTTGGTCCATCTCCTCCTGGTTGGTTTGGACATGTCTGATATAAAAAAGTTTCTGATATTACATAAAGAGGATTTCCATCACTATCGTACGCATAAACTGTCCAATACCAGTCAATACATCCATCCCCACTTCCGGGATTTGTTAACATTAATTTAGTATTTCTTGAAACTTGCGACGTAAATATTTTTTTAACGTGTGAGTTTACTATTCTTTTGGAGTTATCATAAAATTTCAGCAGTTCAACTCCAGTAATATCATTCTTTTGAAATTCTCTATCTTTGTCATAAATTAGTATTTGATTAAATTCATTTTTAGACATTCTAATTAATAAAAAGAGTCTATCATTTAAATCACCAAAATTATTATTTAGTTTAACCGGTGCTACAACTAAATATTCTTTTGCACCCAAGAAATAATCCTTCGCAACATCCCACTGTACAGAAAATTCCACTTTTTTGCTTTGACCATTTGTTCCTGTAAGCTCCGTGATCGAATTTTTATTAATCTTCAGATACCATTCCTTTGAAAGTTTGATAGCATTTTCTGAGTCAGAGTCCGAAACGGAATTTTTGCTACAAGAAAATATCAAACATATAAGTAGGCTTAAGGCGGTAACTAAACTTGAGAGGTTTATTTTTTTTCATAATTGTTTTTATATGAATGCAATATATAAAATTTGCTTAGCATCTATTATGCAAAAATTGGCTTGATTATACAATCAAACAATGCGTTAGTCTAAATTATTCTAAGAGATTATGAAAAGGGGAAACAAAAACACCATAAAACCAAAAAAGCCTCTCATTTCTGAAAGGCTTTTGGCAGTGGTGCCACCTGGATTCGAACCAGGGACACAAGGATTTTCAGTCCTTTGCTCTACCGACTGAGCTATGGCACCATCCGTTTGGGATTGCAAATGTAGCGTTCTTTTTTCAAAAGCAAAACTTTTTTTCGATTATTTCATTGTTAAGCTGATTATCAATTAATTAATTTTTTACACTTCCTTAATGAGGCCTTAATCCTTGCTTAGAATGAGTACAAACAAACAATTTTATTATTTTTTTTATGCATGCATAGTAATTTATTTGGATTAATATCCTATTTTAGCATTACAATCTAATATTGCATGGTAGCACAGATCCTTTTTCTAGTACTTACACTTGCAGCAATTGCGCTGTTTACAGTTAATCTGCGTAAAATAATTCGCAATATCCGCTTAGGCAAACCGGTAGATCGACGGGATCAGCCACAAAAAAGATTAATGACCATGCTCCGCGTGGCCTTCGGACAATCTAAAATGGTGGTGCGCCCTATCCCCGCCTTTCTGCACTTTTTTGTCTATATCGGTTTCATCATTATCAATATCGAGGTATTGGAAATCATGATTGATGGGTTATTCGGTACCCACCGTATTCTTAATGGTTTGGGCAGTTTATATAACTTTCTGATCGGATCTTTTGAAATTCTGGCTTTTACCGTTTGGATTTCCTGTGCCATTTTTCTTATCCGCAGGAACATTCTTAAGCTCAAACGCTTTAGTGGTGTAGAGATGAAAAGCTGGCCAAAATCAGATGCCAATTATATCCTGATTACCGAAATTTTATTAATGAGTGCTTTTCTGCTTATGAATGCAGCTGATGCAAAACTGCAGCTTTTAGGCGCAAGCCATTATGTTAATGCAGGTGCTTTTCCGGTAAGCCAGTATTTAATGAATATGCTTCCTTCAACAGAAAGTGCACTGGTAATTATAGAGCGGAGCTGCTGGTGGTTCCACATTATCGGAATCTTGGCCTTCTTAAATTACCTGCCATATTCAAAACATTTTCACATTCTTTTTGCCTTTCCAAATACTTATTTCTCCAATTTGGAGCCTAAAGGCGAATTTACCAATATGGCTTCTGTTACCAATGAAGTAAAAGCAATGCTCGATCCTTCGTATGTTCCGGCTGAAACTGAACCGGGTAAATTTGGGGCAAAAGATGTGACCGATTTAAGCTGGGTAAACCTGATGAATGCCTATACCTGTACCGAATGCGGGCGCTGCACTTCGGTATGTCCGGCAAATATTACAGGGAAACTGCTGTCTCCACGAAAAATTATGATGGATACCCGCGACCGCATTACAGAAGTAGGACAAAATATTGACAAACACGGTGCAGAACATCAGGACGGAAAAGCCTTGTTGGACGATTATATTACAAGGGAAGAAATTTGGGCGTGCACCAGTTGTAACGCTTGCACAGAGGCCTGCCCGGTTAATATCGATCCCTTACAGATCATTGTGGAACTACGCCGTTATGCAGTGATGGAAGAATCGCAGGCTCCGGGAAGCATTAATGCAATGCTGGGCAATATCGAAAACAACCAGGCTCCCTGGAAATATTCACCAGCTGACCGGTTTAATTGGGCACAAGAAGGTTAGCAATTGACAATTTTCAGTTAACATTGAATTAAATAATAATTACCAGGTCTCGATACTTGTTAATCGATACTTGATATTAAATAATAGACAAATGGAATTTAAAGTCCCTACAATGGCCGAATTAATGGCCGCAGGCGAAGAACCAGAAATATTATTTTGGGTTGGATGTGCAGGAAGCTACGATGAACGCGCACAGAAAATTACCCGCGACATTTGCAAAATCTTACATCATGTAGGTATAAAATATGCAGTACTGGGGACTGAAGAAAGTTGCACGGGCGACCCGGCTAAAAGAGCAGGGAACGAGTTTCTTTTCCAGATGCAGGCCATGACCAATATTGAAGTTTTGAATGCTTATAACATTAAAAAAATTGTAACCGGCTGCCCGCATTGTTTCAATACTATTAAGAATGAGTATCCTGGCTTAGGTGGTACTTACGAGGTCATCCACCATACACAACTCATTCAGGATTTAATTAATGAAGGCAAACTAAAAGCTGAAGGGGGCGAAAGCTTTAAAGGCAAGAAAATCACCTATCACGATCCTTGTTATTTAGGCCGTGGAAACGGAATTTATGAAGCACCAAGAAAAGCATTGGAAGTTTTAGATGCTCAACTGGTAGAAATGAAACGTTGCAAAAGCAATGGTTTATGCTGTGGTGCGGGCGGTGCACAGATGTTTAAAGAACCCGAAAAAGGAAATAAAGACATTAATGTAGAGCGTGTTGATGAAGCGCTGGAAACCAGCCCTCAATTTATTGCAGCGGGTTGCCCATTCTGCATGACGATGCTGAGCGATGGCATTAAACTAAAAGATAAAGAACAGGAAGTAAAAGTGCTGGATATTGCAGAAATTACGGCAAGAGCCAACGGACTCTAAACAACTTCTATAAGAAAGGCCTGGGTATATCTGATACTCAGGCCTTTCTATTTCATTCATATGCTATACCGCATCAGATAAAGAAGTAAAGGTAAAATCCCTTATCCTCAGCGGTGGTAAAAGATAATTCGCTTCAGATTCGGCACTTACTGTACGCTCTGCTATCCCGATTTCATCTAAATTATTCAGCATAATGATCGGACTTTCGTTGAAACGAAAATTTTTCACCGGAAATTTAATTTCGCCATTTTCGATATAAAAAGTACCGTCCCTGGTTAATCCGGTTAATAACAGTGTTTGTGGATCAACCGTACGGATATACCACAAACGGGTTACCAGAATTCCCTTTTCTGTTCCTTTAATTAATTCTTCCAGGCTTTTGGTTCCGCCCTGCATAATGGCACCACCCGGGAAGGGGATCGCTTTAATTCCGGTTTTTTGCGCCCAGTACCTAGAACTGTAAAGGTTTTTAACCACGCCTTTTTCTATCCAGTTTACTTTCTGTTGTGGCCGTCCATCTCCAGACCATGTTGATGTTGGGAGCTCCGGGTTCCAGGGGTCTGAATAAATATTTACCCTTTCGTCTACCAGCTGTTCTCCCAATTTTGTCTTACCTCCCGGTTTGCTCATAAAACTCCGCCCTTCATCGGCCTGCCTGGCATCCATCGAGAAGAATAAGTTCTCCAGCATCACCGCTACCGCAGTTGGCTCTAAAATAACGGTATATTTTCCTGGCTCAATGGCCTTTGCCGTTACCGACGACATTGCTTTTTTGGCGGCAATAGCCGTATCGGCTTTTGCATTTAGCTTGCTAAAATCAGTATATCCCCTGGTGGCATAACCAGAACCTTTACCATCATCGGTTCTTACGGTAATGTTAAAAGCAACATCGGTTGAGGTATTGTAGGCAAATAAACCCTTACTATTCATCATTGCAGCGCAGCCCACGCTGTTCGATAAAAACCCGGCAGCATTCAGTTTATTATCCATAGCCTCTTTTAAACTGGCCTGTACCGCATCTGCCCTATCTTTTGGCGGAACGGCCGCCGTGGCCGGAGAAAATGTAGGCGAATCGGCACCATATTCCTGTGGACCGAGAAAAGGCATAAATTCAGGATTTTCCGGTGCAAGCTGCGCAAGTTCTTCCGCCCTGCGAACCACTTTTTCCAAAGAAGCATCGTCAAATTCGTTTATGGTAGCGGTGCCCAGTTTTTTCCCAAAGGCCGAACTCACCACCAAACTGTTGGAACTGATTCCGCCACTGGTAGAAACCGAGTTTCTGGCATACCTTAAATTTCCGCTATCCGAGCAATTTAAGTTAACTTCACATTGTTCTGCTTTAGAGTAAGAAAGTACTTTGGTTAAAAGTGCCTTTGCTTCTGCTTTTGTTAAGATTGGCATAATTTCTATCAGATTTTTCTTGCGGTATTGATCACATTAACTTTATTGAAACGTGCAGTTGCCGATCCATGCGACACAGCACTTACCTGGCCCGGTTGCCCCTTGCCATCAAAAAACGAACCACCTAAACGGTAGTCGCTTTCATCGCAGATCGCTACACACGAATTCCAGAATTCCTGGGTATTGGCCTGATAGGCAACATCTTTAAGCATACCTATAATTTTCCCATCTTTTATTTCATAAAAAAGCTGCCCTCCGAACTGAAAATTATAACGTTGCTGGTCTATGGAGAATGAGCCATCACCCACGATATAAATCCCTTTCTCCACATTTTTAATCTGATCGGCAATACTGAGTTTAGCTTTACCCGGTTGCAAAGAAATGTTGGCCATGCGCTGAAACTGAACACTGCTCCAGTTATCGGCATAACAACAGCCCTGCGAACTTTTCAGTCCCAAAATATGCGCCTGGTCCCTGATGGCCTGATAGTTCACCAGTATCCCATCTTTAATGATATCCCATTTTCCACATTTAACACCTTCATCATCATAACCCACAGCCCCTAACGAACCTATTTCTGTTTTATCAGCGGTAATATTTACTTCCTTGCTGCCATAATTGAATTTCTTAGATTCCCACTTATCCAAAGTAAGAAAACTTGTACCTGCATAGTTCGCTTCATAACCCAATACCCGGTCAAGTTCAGTTGGGTGTCCGCAAGATTCGTGTATGGTAAGCCAAAGATGCGAAGGATCTAAAACCAGGTCGTATTTTCCAGGCTCTACTGTTTTGGCCTTCATTTTTTCGCCTACCTGCCTTGCGCCCTGTTTGGCATCCTCAAGCATATCGTACCGGCCTTTATAAAGCGTACCCGATGCGGTTTGTATTTTGTCCTGTGGCCTAGCATTGAGGTATTCGTAGCCCTTGCCTGTAGGTGCACTTAATGCACTTCTGGTTTCGAACTTGCCTGTCTCCTTGTTGATTTTGGTAATTAAAAAAGTAGGCCATATACGATGAATATCCTGATCGATATAAGAGCCATCGGTTGAGGCAAAATATTTTTGCTCATTAACGGCAAAAAGAACAGAGTTGATGTAATCTGCACCACCTTTCATTGCCGCATCATTAACCGACAGTAAAAGATCTACTTTTTCCTTTACGGGTACTTCGAATGCATTTTTTTCGATAGGAGCCTTCCAGCTTACTTCTCCATACCCCTTTTGTGGGGCCAGCTGTACAGGTTCGCGTAATAAACGGGCATTTTCTTTAGCAATGGTTACTGCCAGTTCTGCGGCCTTTGCAATGCTGTCTTTATCCATCTTATCCGTTGCAGCGAAACCCCAGCTTCCATTTGCAATTACCCTGATACCAATACCATACGATTCGGTATTCACAATATTCTGTACCTTATCTTCGCGGGTAACCACGTATTGGTTAAGGTACCGGCCTACACGTACATCGGTGTAGGTTGCCCCTTTTGACCGTGCTGCATTCAGGGCCACATCAGACATAATTTTCTTAGCTGCAGGATCTACATAAGTTAGCGCCTCTTCGGGAGAAATCTCTTTCCCGAAAACTGGAATTGCAGGAAGCATGGCCGCAGCAGCACCTACACCAGTTAAATAAATAAAGTTTCTACGTTTCAAGATGAGATGGTTTAAAATACGTCTTAAGATAGTAGTTTTAACCCAATCTCCAAAATTTTAGTCCATTATCACATTGAATCTGAAACACATACCTGCATAAAAAAATGCTGTTATTACGGCACCTTAACAAGCTGGGGCTGGGCACATATTTTTTCGAGGTTATCCCGGATCTGATTTAAATCTTCGGCCTCCATATTTTTTACTGGGATAATAATCTGCGTAGCCATAGAATCTACATCACCACCCCTATCCTTATAGGTCTGCACAATTACATCGTCGCCTTTGGTATGGATGTACAATTTACCCGAATTGGTAGTTCCATAATAATCCATATCTTTAAATTTAGCTAACTTAAACGCAAAATACTCTGTTTTACCGTTATTAAAATAACGCTTATAACGGCAAAAACCATTGTTGGTAACATTTAGTTCGTAGCGCTTTATCTGACCATTTTCCTGACTCGAATCGTAATGATCGGTAAATGTTTTATGAAGATAGCTGACATATTGTTCGATGGATTCGGGCTCCGAAAAAGCGCATAAAAACATACAAAAAGCCGAAAGAAGGGATATTTTCAAGCAAAGTGTAAACTTTTTCATCGGGTTAGCGTTTTTAATACAGCAAATTAATTAAAATCATAAATTTGTATATGAGTTTTTCTCCACAATCAAGAGTTTGGATATACCAAAGCAACCGCAAATTTACTTCTAACGAAGAAGATGAGATCCTGAACAAGTTAACGGCTTTTACCAATCAGTGGAAAGCGCATGGGAACGAATTGCTGGCAAAAGCAGAAATCCGTTATGGCTTTTTCATTATCCTTACCGTTGATGAAAATCAGGCCGGAGTAACCGGTTGCTCTATCGATAGTTCTGTAAGATTGATCAAAGAAATCGAACAGGAATATCATGTCGATCTTTTCAACCGCTTCAACATGGCCTATAAAGTAAATGACGAAGTTGTAGTAAACAGTAAAGAAGATTTCGAGACCCTGGTAAACATTAAACAGGTAACCCCCGAAACGATTGTATTCAACAACATGGTTCAAAATTTGGCTGAACTGGAAACCAAATGGGAAGTTCCGTTTCAAAATAGCTGGCATTCTACTGTTTTTGCCCATTTACTATAGGCATACTGTTTATTTCAGATCTTAAGTATTCTATTCGACCTGAGGGGCACATATACCCAACGTTCGGTGCCCTAAAAGAGATGGCAGAGATTTAGTCATTAAGTTTCTTCCCGGACGATGTCATTCGCAGCCTGAACTACTTCTCAAATAAGCCTTTTTTAGATCATTAAGGCGCCAGTACCGATATTTTTCATTACTAATCAAACAATTAGCGTCTAAAAAGCATTATATTGGTTAAATCAAATAATGTGTATGAAGCGCTGGCTCAAAATCTCTTTAAAAATTGTATCGGTTTTAGTTGTCCTGATTATATTAACCTGGCTGGCAGGTGCATTTTACATTAGCAAAAACAAGAAAGAAGTACTGGCTTCTATTCTTGCGCAACTGAATAAAAATTTAAATGGACAAATTACAGCCACCAGCATGGAACCTACGCTTCTAAAGAGCTTTCCAGGTGTTTCAGTATCGTTAAATGGTGTTTTATTGAGAGATAGTTTATGGGCGCAACACAAACACGACCTGTTAAAAGCACAGGATATCGATGTATCTCTAAATGTACTTTCGCTTATTGTAGGCAATATCAATATCAAACAGATTGCCATTAACAATGCAGCCATATACATCTATACCGATTCTACCGGATACAGCAATACCAGCATTTTTAAGAGCAAACCTAAAACCGAGAAAAAATCGTCTCCAAAATCGTCCGCGCTGGAAGTAGGCAAGATAGATTTCAACAAAGTGAGTTTAATACTCGACAACAAAAAGAGGTTTAAACTTTTCAACTTCGATATCGACCAGATCCAGGGCAGAATGGAATATCCGGATAGTGGATGGGTAGGAAAAATAAAATTAAAAACCCAGGTAAACAGTTTCGCGTTTAATACCCGTAAGGGTAGTTTTTTAAAAGACAAATCGCTTGAAGGGACCTTAAGGGCACATTACAGTCGTGACCTGGATGCCGTAATTTTATACCCTGAAATATTAAACATCGGTGGTCATCCTTTTAAAATTGGTGCAAAAATAGATCTTGCTAAATCTGCTTTTGCCATTAACATTGCTGTTGACAATGTTTTATTCAGGGATGTAGCCTTGCTCTTATCACCTAATATTTCGTCTAAACTGTTAAAATTTGGCATCGAAAAACCTATCGATATCCGTGGGAATATCATAGATGACGGATCAGGTAAATACGGAGATCCGCTGATAAAAGTTGGCATTAAGGTACGCGATAATATCGTATCCATTCCGGCAGGTAAATTAACAGCCTGTAATTTTGATGGGTCGTTTACTAACCGCGATACCGCCGGTGGCGTTATTGGCGATGAGAACTCTTCCATTAAATTCCATAAACTGACAGCTAAGTATTTCAATGCACCCCTTAAAATTGATACTTTTACAGTAAACAACCTATCGCGGCCAATCGCAACAGGATTGGTTACCTCGCAATTCCCTTTATCTAACCTAAACAATTCATTGGGTACGAACGATTTCGAATTTAAAAACGGAACCGCCAACCTCAGATTGTATTGTAAGGCCGATATCGATAATTTCAGGTTTACCAAGCCAGTAGTTTCGGGTAAAATACAGGTTGCTGATGCCGATATCCTTTACATTCCAAGAAAACTTCACCTGGTAAAAAGTGCTTTAAACATCAATTTTAACCAAAATGATTTATCTATTCAGAACGGACATTTCCAATTGGGAAAAAGTGAACTGAATGTAAACTGTAGCATTGCAAACTTTGCCAATTTGTATTATACCGCACCGGATAAAATATTGGTGAATTTAAGAATGTCGAGCCCACAGCTTTATTTAAAGGAATTTTTACCCTTTTTAGGACCAAGGTCGAGCAATAAACCTAAATCAAACGGGAATAAAAGGGTAGTTTCTAAAGAGCTGAGTAATGTGCTGGAACTTTCTAAAATGAACATCCGTTTAACAGTAGATAAAGCCATTTATAATAATTTTACCGCGAAAAACCTCGACGCAGATATTTCGTTGCGTGGTGGTGGTATATTCTTCAATAAAATCAGTGTAGCACATGCTGGCGGACAATTATCGTTAGACGGCAATATTATGCAGGAAGCGGCCTCTAACAGCTTTAAAATCAATTCGAAAATTAGCCATGTAAGCGTTAAAGATTTCTTTTATTCCTTTGATAATTTCGGACAGAATACCATTACCAACAGGAATTTAAAAGGCTATCTGTCTTCGCTGGTCAATATTTCGGGCAGGATATCACATACCGGAAAAATCCTTCCGCGATCCATAAACGGCAAAGTAGTATTTAACCTGAAAAATGCAGCTCTTGTTAATTTCGAACCCATGGTTAAAGTTGGAAAATTTGCCTTTGCAAACCGGAACTTATCCAATGTAGAGATCAAAAACCTGGATGGAACCCTCAACATCAGGGGCGATAAAGTCGAAATCAGTCCAATGCAGATTAATTCCAGTGCTTTAAACTTTAATGTTAAAGGCATCTATGCTTTGGGCAGTGGAACTAATGTAGCCATGGATATCCCCTTAAGAAATCCCAAAGGAGATGAAAACCTAACCAAAGAAGAGAAAAAACAAGCCAGAATGCGTGGCATCGTACTGCATTTAAAAGCTATTGACGATGAAAAAGGGGGCATTAAGATCAGGTGGAACAAAGATCATGATTAGTTTAGTCGGGAGTCTTGAGTCCCTAGTCATTAGTCGATAAATAGACTGGGGACTTTGAACTTAACACTAAAAATCTAACGGACCCAACCTGTTCATATTTCTTAAAATCAGGTATTGACGGTGCCTGATGTAAGGTGTGGCATTTTTTGGAGTCCATCTTAACGGATTTGGGAAGCAGGAAGCAATTAGGGCAGCCTGTTTTTTGGTTAATTTAGCACACGATATTCCGTAATACTCTTGTGAGGCTGCTTCGGCACCATAAATGCCATCGCCCATTTCGATTACGTTCAGATAAACCTCCAATATCCTTTCTTTGCTCCAGAAAAGTTCAATCAACAATGTAAAATAAGCTTCAAAACCTTTTCTCAACCACGATCTGCCAGGCCATAAAAAAACATTTTTTGCCGTTTGTTGTGAAATGGTACTTCCACCTTTTACTTTCTTTCCTTTGGCATTACTGGCAAAAGCCTTTTCAATAGCTTTCATATCAAAGCCGATATGCTTTAAGAAGAGCTGATCTTCAGCCGATACCGCCGCCCTTTTCATGTTATCAGAAATATCATCAAACTTTACCCATTTTTTTTCTGTTTTAAAGGGTTTTCCATCGGCCTTACGCTCAATGTTCCGTAAAATCATTAAAAGTGTAATTGGCGGATTAATGAAACGCAACGCAATTACCCAAAATACCGAAACCAGCAAAAAATATAAAAATACTTTGGTGGCGATATCGGTGACTTTTTTTAATAACGGACGTTTTACTTTACTTTTTGTTCTGGTTGTACGGGTTTTCGCCATGCGCCAAAGTTAATTAAAGTGATGGAAGATGGGAAATGCTAGAAGTGAGATTCTTGCTAAAATATTTTTTTAAGGATCAAAAATTAAATGAAATAACAACAAATAGTATAAAAATACCATTGTTTTGTATTTTAGGGTTTAATTATAACCAAATGAAAAAATTGCTTTATCTATTTTTAGCCCTCAGTTTATGGGGATGTAGTACAACCCGAAACATCAATAACCAACCCGAAAAATGGGTTAAACTTTTCAATGGGAAAGATATTAAAGACTGGAATGTTAAAATACACCATCATGATTACAATGTAAATTTCGGGAATACCTTCCGTGTAGAAGATGGCATTATCAAGGTACGTTACGATCAATATGGCGATTTTAACGATCAGTTTGGCCACCTCTATTATAAAACACCTTTTTCTTATTACCATCTCAAACTGAAATACCGCTTTGTTGGCGAGTTGCAAAAGGGTGCGCCAAGTTATACCCTGCGTAACAGCGGGCTAATGTTCCACTCGCAGGATCCCAAAACAATGCCCAAAGAACAAGACTGGCCAATTTCAGTTGAGATGCAGTTCTTAGGAGGTTTAAGCGATGGCAAACCGAGGCCAACAGGCAACATGTGTTCGCCGGGTACCGATATTTTTTATAAGGGCAAACTATATGATGGTCATTGTTTAGACTCTAAATCAAAAACATACGATGGCGACCAATGGGTATCGGCAGAACTGATTGTTCTGGGTGATTCGCTCGTTACGCATATTATCAACGGCGATACGGTTTTACAGTATAGTAAACCACAAATAGGTAATGGCGTAGCCAACCGCTACGACCCTAAAATTAAAATTGATGGTAAATTGCTTACAGAAGGGTTTGTTGCTTTGCAAAGCGAAGGCCAGCCGGTAGATTTTAAGGATATCGAGATCATGGAATTACCCCATCACACCAAGAAAAAATCAAAATAAACATTTTTCGATATCATACGTTACAAGATCATGAAAGTTGCATTAATTACGGGAGGAAGTAAAGGAATCGGCTTTGGTATTGCCGAGGCCCTTTTAAAAGATGGTTATAAAGTAGCCATTACCAGCAGAACCATTGCGAGCGCAAACCAGGCAGCTGCCGATCTGGTTGCTTTTGGTGATGTACTGGCCATTGAAGCCAATGTGGCAGATTTTAATTCTCAACAGGAAGCCATCAACCTGATTATCGGAAAATGGGGACAATTGGATGTACTGATCGCCAATGCGGGTGTTGGGCATTTCGCTCCGATCGACGAATTGAGTGTTGATTTATGGAAGGAAACCATCGATACCAATTTAACGGGTGTTTTTTATAGCATTAAGGCATCGGTTAACGAAATTAAAAAAAGCAAAGGACATATTTTTACGATCTCGAGTTTAGCAGGCACCAACTTTTTTGCAGGAGGCTCGGCCTATAATGCAAGTAAATTTGGATTAACAGGGTTTACCCAATCGGTAATGCTCGATTTGAGAAAATACGGCGTAAAAGTGAGTACCATTATGCCTGGCTCGGTAGCGAGCCATTTTAACGATCATCAGCCTGATAGTGAAACCGATGCCTGGAAAATCCAACCTGAAGATATGGGCAAACTCATCGTTGATTTATTGGCCATGCCAGCAAGAACATTACCAAGCAAGGTAGAAATCAGGCCAACCACGCCTAAGGGATAGGAAAGATCTGAGATTTGAGATAAAAAAAATAGCACGCGTTGCCAGGTCTCAAATCTCAGATCTAATTTCTCAGATCTAAATCATAAAAAAAGTCCTTTCAGAAAAACCGAAAGGACTTTTTTATGATTCTTTAAAGAATGCTTATTCAGCAACTACTTCGAAAGGAACCTGAACTTTAACTTCTTTGTGTAAGTTTAAGTTAGCCACATATTCGCCAACAAATTTAGGTTCAGTTTCGAAAGTGATACGACGGCGGTCTACATCAAAGCCTTGAGCTTTTAATGCCTCAGCAATCTGGATGGTGTTAACCGCTCCGAAGATTTTTCCGCTTTCGCCTGCTTTAGCACCGATTGAAAGTTTAACATCAGTTAAACGCTCAGCAACACCTTCAGCATCTTTCTTAATTTTATCTTGTTTAAAAGCAGCTTGCTTTAAATTTTCAGCCAAAACTTTTTTAGCTGAAGAAGTAGCCAATGCAGCAAATCCTTGAGGGATTAAATAGTTACGGCCAAAACCTGGCTTTACTGTAACTACATCATCTTTCTCACCAAGGCCTTTAATATCTTGTTTTAAAATAATTTCCATATCTCTAGCCTCCTATTTTAATTGATCAGCAACGAAAGGTAACAAACCGATATGACGGGCACGTTTAACGGCCTGAGCCACTTTACGTTGGAATTTCAACGAAGTACCAGTTAAACGGCGTGGTAATAATTTACCTTGATCGTTGATAAATTTCAACAAGAAGTTTGCATCCTTGTAATCGATGTATTTAATTCCGTTTTTCTTGAAACGGCAGTATTTTTTACGATTATCCTCTACTTTAGGGGCAGTTACGTATTGAATTTGTTCTCTTGCCATTACGCTGCAACCTCCTTAGTTTTTTTGTTAAAAGCACCACTACGCTTTTTCTCATTGTAAGCAATAGCGTGTTTGTCTAAACGGATAGTTAAGAAACGTAACACACGCTCATCGCGTTTTAATTCAAGCTCTAATTTTGCGATCAAATCTCCTGAAGCTTTGTATTCAGTTAAGTTGAAGAATCCGTTTGATTTTTTGTCAATTGGATACGCTAATTTTCTCAAACCCCAATTATCTTCTTGGATAATTTCGGCATTGTTATCAGTAAGAACTGCTTTAAATTTAGCTAATGCTTCTTTCGCAGCGTCTTCAGATAACAACGGGGTTAGAACGATAACAGTTTCGTACTGATTCATTGTTATTAATTAAGTTTTTATTTTTTTAATCCCGAGGTATATTACGGGGATGCAAAAGTAACAATATTTTTCTTAAAATCAAATGATTAGTAAGAAATAATAATAGAATATGGCATGATGCAAAATAGACAATGGAAGGGATGGTATTAGTCCATCCATCTTACCTCTTCCATCTTGCATAAAAAAAGGGAATTATCTTTTAAGATAATCCCCCTGTATCAATTAGCTGTTGTTGTTATTAATAAGTTTGTATCGTTTTAACATAAGACTCATCTTTAAATTTAACCATGAAGGTTAATTCTTTTGAGTCTGTTTTGCTAATGTTGAATTTTTTGGTTAATTGAGTTTTATCTTTAAAAACCTCATAATAAACCTCATCATTATATTCGTTGTAAACTTTCACTTCGATTGGGCTTTTATCTAAATTTTCGAGATTAAGCGTAACAATCTCATCTTTTAGCGTATAAACCGGTTTAAATACGTTAGAGATTTTAGGCTCAGAAACAGTAGTCTTACCATTTTTAATGGTCACAGTATATTTAGCCAGTTTTACATCAGACTCTATTTTAAGCACATATTTTCCGTCAGGAAGCGCGTTTAAATCATAAACTTTGCTTGAAGCAGCTGAAGCATGAATGTTTTCTTCGAACAATACTTCCTCATCTGATCCCACAAAAGATAAATTAACATCTTCTGCCTTACCTATAGAAAAACGGATAAATTTATTTTTTTCACTTTTTACATTTAGTGTAAAATTGTCATCGTTAGCGTGAACACCCGTAGCAGTAAAAAATAACGCTGCTATTAAACCGATTTTTAAGAACTTTTTCATAACCAAATATTTTATAAGAGTCAATCATTATATGATGATACTAAGGTAAGGAGCTATTTTGGATGTAGTGAGTTGCATATTTTCCACTTTCTATGCTATATTACCCCAACAATACCTGCTTTTGACAAAAAGCTATAATAAAGCATATTTTTTATGTATTTTGGTAAAATAATTTAGCATATATGAAACCAAGTTTCGAGGTTGTTGAACCTTCTTTTGGAAGTTCGTTCTATTATTCAAAGTATGTAGAAAATGCAAACAACATGGCACATCTATGGCATTACCATCCTGAAATTGAGATGGTGTTTGTTAATGGCGGGTCGGGGAAAAGGCAAATTGGAAGTCACGTTTCTTATTACACCGAAGGCGACCTGATCCTGATTGGCAGCAACCTCCCGCACTGCGGCTTTACCGATACCAACACCGGGAATAAAAACGAAACAGTGGTCCAGATGAAGCCCGATTTCCTGGGCAGCGTATTTCTGGGCCTGCAGGAGATAAGGGGCATACAGGAACTGTTTGATAAATCGAAGGCAGGAATCGCCTTTGGCAGCGAAACCATGCATGCAGTTGGCGACAGGATCGAGATGATGGACGACCAGCCACCTTTTGAAAGGCTTTTAACTTTACTCAGCGTATTAAAGGAACTTGAACATGCTAAAGATTACAACATCTTAAACGCCGATGGTTTTTCGATGGAAATGCAGGTACAGGATAATGACCGTATTAATATGATCTTTAACTACGTAAAAGACCATTTCCAGGAGCAGATCAGTTTGCAGCATGTGGCAGAAATGTCGAGCATGACGGTCCCTTCATTTTGCCGTTATTTTAAAAAAATCACCAAAAAAACCTTTACCTATTTTGTAAACGAATACCGTGTAGTACATGCCTCAAAACTCCTGGCCGAAAAACCCACCAGCATTGCCAATATTTCTTACGAAAGCGGTTTTAACAATTTCAGCCACTTTAATAAATTATTTAAGGAATTTACGGGCAAAAGTGCTTCTGAGTATAGAAATGAGTTAAAATCAGTGATTAAGTAACAGCTTATTTTTTCAGATAGTGAGTAAACTCTACATAATCAGATTGCTCTCTCCTTGGCCCCTCAACAATAAAAATAAAAGATTTTTTATCAATACTTATCAATCTGCAAGGATTTAAGAGTCCAGTATTAATCTCAAACCGGCTTTCTGAAATGATTTTATATGTATTATTTGAAATTTGATCAAAATATTGAATTGCAGCACCGTCTTTGTTAAAATGATAATACTCTCCCTTTGTAGTCGAGTAAGTTCTTTCATTTAATAACTTGCCTTTATAATCATAATTTTTTTCAACTAGCCTTTCATATTTCCAATCGCCAATAATTTTACTTTTGAAATCATCTATTGGCTCTTTTTTACAAGAAGATATGATTACTAATAAATATAAAAGGTAGTGAATGAGCGTTTGGCGTTTCATAAAAATATTTTCGCGAAGATAAATTTTAGCCAGATATAAATAGAAACATTCTAAAATTTAATTAAAAAATGTAGATGAATTAAATCGGTATTAATAATACATTAGAATAAGTTTTTAAAACATGAATAAGGTCCTCATATTAGTATTTTTAATATTTCCTAATCTGATCAGTTTTTCACTATATGCCCAATATGTAGAGATCAACCTGGTTAATTGCAAAATAAACGACAACGAGCAAAAGAAAATAGAGAAACTGATTGCTTATGAGCGCATGTTCTGTAATGAAATTTTTGAAACAAGGGAGAACATTACTGTTCCTGTTAAAATCAATCTCTATGGAAAATCAAAAGATTACCGCCTAGAGAAAAACAAGTATAATGCGCCATCATCAACCGGATTCTACATACCAGCAATAAACCAGGCTTTTATCATGAAAAGCGGCGATTTTATTCCTGTGGCACTGCACGAGGCCAGTCATAGTATTTTCCAGTTCAATTATCAAAAAGCACCAAAATGGTTAAATGAAGGGCTTGCTGAATTTTTCGAAACCTTAGATTTTGACAGTGAAGGCAACTTATACTCCTACCCACAGAGCAACAGGATTAAAAGCATAAAAGCAGGTTTATCTACTATGGATGCCGAGAGGTTAAAAACATTTTTCAAGATCTACGACGGCACTTTTTACCGCCATGGCATCGACGATAATTATAATACCGCCTATAGCATGATCTATTATTTCGTTAAAAACAAAAGAACAGCTGCATTAAAAAACATCATTAAACTCACTGCGCAGGGTTATGATACCGAAAAAGCGATAGAACTTACTTACGGCAGTTTTGATGCGTTTGAAGCCAGTTATAAACAGTTTTATAACCTGCACAATTAATCTGGTCAAAATTGCTTCACTTTTATACGATAATTACCTTTGTAATATTCTTTCATTTTAATCACTTCTTTTGATTTATCGGTCAGCCAGAAAATGGCATAACTGTCCTGGCTATAATTGATTTTAAGCAGCCAGCATTTAGCGGTTATATCTGCATTCAATTTCAAATTATCTTTGCCAACCACTTCATAACGGTGGTAAGTTGCAGATTTTTCGTTCGGATCAAAAAATGAAATATCAAACTGCTGGCCAACCTTTTTAATTGGCAATAATGGGTAGGTTTCTAAATCCAGCTCCCACGAAATGACCGGAATATCCAGTTTAACCGCACCTTTTTTGATTGCAGCATTATTTTTCACGGTATCAGATGGCTGCATTAAACCATTTTTATAATCGTAGGCAAAAACACCTCTGCGTTTATAATTGGCATAATGATAAATTGGAGTCATTGTTTTTCGGTCGCAGATATTCGTAATGGCAGCAAAAAGAGAATCGTTGTGAAACCATTTCCAGCCAAAATCTACCACTTCATTTTGATCTCTTTTTTTAAAAGTAATTGTTCTCTCCCATATATCTCCGATAGTCCGCTTCGTTTCAAGAGAATCGGTTATATAAACCAAATAACTGTTTTTTCCCTCTTTCAGGTTGCTCATCACCAGTTTATGGTTTTGTGCATTTATAGTATCAACCTGCGCCATCGAAGTACCTGCAGAAGACAACAATATCGCACCAATAAAAAATAATACCCTCATTTATAAATCTTTACAATTAGATTAATCTTATCATTAAATGTTACGCATTCTTTTTCGAATCATTTCAGTATTTCAACTTTTCCACATTCCAACTTTTCAATCTTACAACACCTAAATTTTTCCTATTTTCGTGCCGATGGAAAATTTTATTGTTTCTGCCCGTAAATACCGCCCAGCCACCTTCGAAACCGTAGTTGGCCAACAGCATATTACCGGTACGCTAAAAAATGCCATCAAAAATAACCAGCTTGCCCAGGCATTTCTATTTTGCGGACCGCGTGGAGTGGGTAAAACTACCTGTGCACGTATCCTGGCCAAAACCATTAACTGTACCAACCCTACAGCCGATATGGAAGCCTGTGGCCAATGCGACAATTGCCTTTCTTTCCAGAACGGACATTCTTTTAATGTACACGAATTGGATGCGGCCTCGAACAACTCTGTTGATGATATCCGTAGTTTAATTGAGCAGGTACGTATACCGCCTCAAGCCGGTAAATACAAGATTTACATTATTGATGAGGTTCACATGTTATCGCAAAGTGCATTTAATGCCTTTCTGAAAACCCTGGAAGAACCACCACCCTATGCCATTTTTATCCTGGCCACTACCGAGAAGCATAAAATCCTGCCCACTATTTTATCACGTTGTCAGATTTTTGATTTCAACCGTATCCAGGTAGAAGATATTGCCAGCCACTTATCAACCATCGCACAACGCGAAAATATTGCTTTCGAAAGTGATGGTTTACACATTATTGCTCAAAAGGCAGATGGAGGATTGCGTGATGCGCTTTCGATGTTCGATCAGATTGCCAGTTATGCCAATAAGAACATTACTTATAAAGCGGTAATCGATAACCTGAATATTTTAGATTACGATTACTTTTTTAAACTTACTTCTTACCTAACTGCTGCTGAAGTTAGCCAGACCTTGCTTTTGTTCGATGAAATTTTGAACAATGGTTTTGATGGCAACAACTTTATTAATGGTTTGGCCAGTCACTTCCGTAACCTATTGGTAGGTAAAGATGCGGCTACCATTAAATTATTAGAGGTGAGTGAAAACATCAAACAAAAGTATTTAGATCAATGCAGGCAAACAGAATTATCATTCCTGTTAACCGCACTCAATTTAGCCAATACCTGCGATTTAAACTACAAAAACTCTAAAAACCAGCGTTTACAGGTAGAATTGGCACTGATTAAAATGTGCCATATCCGGTCGGTCGTCAATTTAGCACAACAACCCTTAAGCCCTAATAACACAGCAACTGACGCAGATCAGGATAAAAAAAAAACTAATGTCGTAACTGAAGCAGTTGAAAGCCCAAAGCTCAATGTTGAAGTAGAAAACACTATGCAGGCTGCACCACCTGTTATTAATGCACCCGTTTCGCCTGGTATAACCGCAGAAGAAAAGCCAAAAGAGGCTCCAAAACTTAATAGTTCACAACCATCCGCTACTTCAATCAGCATCAATATTCCAAAAGCCAAGGCAGCAAGTATGCTGATCCCATCGCTGAATGATTTTGATCGCATTGCACAGGAAGAAGAAGATAATGGTCCGAAAAAAGCAACCGGCGAAGCCCGTGAAGTTTTTAGTTATGACCGGCTATTGGAAGTCTGGAACATATACACACAAAGACTTAAAGCAGCCGATAAAATCAATCTTTTTACCATTTTAAACAATTTTGCCCCCACCCTTCTACACCCTGAATTGATTGAGATTTCGGTTGAAAGTAAAACACAGGAGCATCTTATACAACAGGAATCTGTTGAGCTTTTAAACTTTTTACGAAACGAACTCCGCAACTTTGGCGTAGAGGTTACCTATAAACTGGTAGAACGTAAAGTAGAGAACAGATTATATGGCAACCGTGAAAAGTATGACTACCTGGTAAATAAAAACCCAAAACTGGACGAATTGAGAAGAAGGTTTAACTTGGATATTAATCCGTAAAAAATGAATTACGAAAAAAAACCTGGCACCAAAGTATTTTTAAAGGTAGGCTTATTGGCTGGCCTATTTTTTTGTCTTTTTTTTGGCATTGCGCTAACTTTTCTTTACGATTTACAAAAAGCATTAATTATGGGGCCAATTAGTGGGTTGGTATTCGGATTATTCATGGCCCTCATGTTGTATTTCTTTTCAAAGTCTAAAAAAGTAAGCGATCAGACAAAATTAGAAGGGGTTAATGAATCTGAGATTATGTATGCCGGCGCAGCCAATCACTTCGTAAAAAGAGAGGCTGTAGGTGGAAAATTATACCTGTTAAACGATCGTCTAATATTCAAGTCCCACAATTTAAATATCCAAAACCATACCCTTTCAATTAAGATTGACAATATAAATGAGCTAATATTTTTTAGCCCTTTAGGAATAGTTAAAAATGGTTTACAGATTAACTTAAAGGATGGCGCAATTGAAAAATTTGTAGTCAACAACAGAGATATCTGGAAACAGTATATTGAGCAATTGATAAAATAGGTTCCTGAACAATACAAAAAGCGGGATTACACTTTGTGTAATCCCACTTTTCCATTTATGATTGTTTCGTCAAATAACGACCTCTAATATAGAGATCTCCTGACTATTTTTGGGGCATATCGTTAATCGGATAACCTTCTTCGTCTAAATCATCGCGGTAATCTTCCTCAGTACGTGAAAGAATTTCATCCTCGGGATTAAGCAGTACACTTTCTCCATTGTCTACATGCATCCCCAGCTCCTCCAAATTATCTTCAGCAATTTCCTCATTGCGGGCATATTCGTCACCAACGTAAGGATTAGCCTCATCATAGGTAGAATCATCATCTCTTGCACCTGCCGCTACAGTTTCATAACCCATCGGATGGTCATATTCGCTGTCTGTTCCCCTTACATCAAGCTCATAGCTTTCCTTATTTTTATCATACGATAAATTTTCCTTATTAATTTCGCTATTTTCTGTGGTACTATGTATTTTATCTTTCGATCCTTTATTTTCGTTAATTGCCATGGTATAGGTCTCCTATAATTTATAATGTTATAACAAAGCAGTATAGATAAGGTTTTTCTATAGCAAAAGAATTCTCTTGCCATTTGGGTCTGCCCCAGGCTGCGCTAGGGTGAGGCTTTACACTACAAGTCCACGCCCGGTGTAAGAACCGGGCTGTAGGTTTGCTATCCCTCAAGGGGATAGTTTATTCACAGTAACTTCTCCATTTCAGGAGTTCGGGTTAGAAGCAAAACAGAGAAGTTTAAATTTTCCAGTGATTAGGTTTATCTATCCTTATTTATATATTAGCAGAAACCAAATCAATAATTATTAAAAACAAATGGGATTTTTTAACTTTTTAAAGAAGAAAAACGCAGGAATTGATAAAAAGAGTTTTCATTCAAAACAATTGCAGGACGAACTTTGCGCACTGGCTTTGTGGAAACTCGAGGAGAATAACCATAACCCTGAACATGCCCGAAATGAGCTCGAGAAGAAAGGGTTAAGTGACGAACAGATCTCCATAATTATGGAAAAAGCAGATTATTTTTTAAAAAATAAAAAAGCTGTTTATTCAGAAGGTATCAACGAAAAGGAATTTAACAGCGAAAGTTATCAAACTGAAATTTTGGATTTTGCTGAAGAAATATATTTTAATAATCAACACAACTATAAAACGGTATATGATCATTTATTAAAAAAGAAATTAAATGATCATCAGGCCAGTCAAACGATAACCAGATTAAAAAACCAGATAGAGTTAAGGGTTAACGATTTTCAGGAGCAACTTGATACAGGTGTCATTTCAGAGATAAAAATAGTGCCTAATTCTGAACACGTCAAAGGGAAAGTGAATGCAGATCAGATCGATCGGTATATTGCTTATGGAGCCTATCAGATGGAAAGAGGTGATCTTGAAAATGCATTGGAGCTTTTTAACAAAGCCCTTGAGCTCGATGAGAACGCAACCTTGGCTTATGCAAATAAAGGCACACTTTATTATAAAAAAGAAGAGTATGAAAAAGCGCAAGAGTTTTATAATAAGGCGCTTAGCATAGAGCCCAATCATGTAAAAATTTTAGAAAGCAAAATGGATCTGCTTTATGATATCATGAATGAAACCAATGAAGCTGATTTCATCGATACTGTAAAATTAATCTTGAAAAATGACCCTAAAAATCCAAATGCCTTAATATACATTGTTCAAATCTATTTAAAAGGAAACGATTTAGATAATGCTTTAAAGTCCCTGACAATATTATTTGAAGATTATTTTAGGGAAAATATCGTAATCCGATTGCTTTTGGATGTTTTTGCACGGTTACCAAAGGATAGAACTTTGACAGAATTTGAAAACATGAAACTACAGATACGTGTTAATGCCCATTATCAGTTAGAATACTGTAAAGGCCTACATTTAAAAGGTATCTATGCTTATGATGAGGCAATTAATGTGTTTGAAGAATTAAACAAACTACATGAATTTTCATGGAATTATTATCAAATAGGTATCATAAAGAACTTACAGGGAAAAACTGAAGAGTGCTTATCATTTTTAAAAAATACATTAAGGCTAGAACCTGATTTAAAAGATGACATGAAGCAATATCCTGAGCTTCAAAACCTGTGGACAGATCCTCAATTTGTGATGATAACAAAATAAACTCTAATCTTTATCTGTTTCTTTCCTATAGAAAAAAGAGTTGTCAACTTTCGTGCAAGGCGCCTATTAAAGTTGACAACTCATAAAAAAGCGTCCTGATTTTTACACCAGGACGCTAATATTTAAAATTTACAACTTAAATTCGCCTACAAAGAAGCCAAAGATGTATTTAATGTTTCACTTGGGCGCATGGCTTTGCTAGCCAGTTCATCATCAGGGTTATAGTAACCGCCAATGTTTTGTGGTTTGCCTTGCGCACCGATCAGTTCTTCGTTAATTTTGGTTTCATTTTCCAATAAGGTTTTAGCCAATGGTGCAAACCTGGCTTTCAGATCAGCATCCTTTGTTTGGGCTGCTAATGCCTCAGCCCAGTATAGGGCTAAATAGAAATGAGAACCCCGGTTATCGATTGTTCCCAGCTTTCTTCCTGGTGATTTATCTGTCGCTAAAAACTTAGCATTGGCTTCATCTAAAGCATCGGCTAATACCTGCGCTTTTGCATTGTTTTGAGTTTGAGCTAAATGCTCTAAAGAAGCCTGAAGTGCTAAAAATTCACCAAGCGAATCCCAGCGCAAATAACCTTCCTCGATAAACTGCTCAATATGTTTTGGCGCAGAACCACCGGCACCGGTTTCGAATAAACCACCACCGTTCATTAATGGAACAATAGAAAGCATTTTCGCTGAAGTTCCCAATTCTAAAATCGGGAATAAATCAGTTAAATAATCACGCAGTACGTTACCGGTAACCGAAATGGTGTCTAAACCTTTACGAATACGTTCCAAAGTAAATTTAGTCGCTTCAACCGGGGCTAAAATGCGGATATCTAAGCCTGTAGTATCGTAATCTTTTAAATAAGTATTTACTTTTGCAATGATTTCTCTATCATGTGCCCTTTTCTCATCTAACCAAAAAACCGCCGGGGTTTCTGATAAGCGCGCCCGGTTTACGGCTAGTTTTACCCAATCCTGAATCGGTGCATCTTTTGTCTGGCACATGCGGAAAATATCACCTTTTTCTACTTTTTGATCGAAAAACACTTTTCCATCAGCATCCGTAACCCGGATAACCCCTGTTCCGGTAGCCTGGAAAGTTTTATCGTGCGAACCATATTCTTCGGCTTTTTGTGCCATTAAGCCTACGTTAGGTACGGAACCTATTGTGGTTACATCAAAAGCACCATGCGCTTTACAATCGTCAATAGTAGCAGTATAAACACCGGCATAAGAACGGTCTGGAATTAAAGCAATGGTATCCTGAAGTTTACCTTCTTTGTTCCACATCTGGCCCGAAGTACGGATCATGGCTGGCATAGAAGCATCAACAATTACATCCGAAGGGACATGCAGGTTGGTAATGCCTTTATCAGAATTTACCATGGCCAAAGCAGGTCCATTTTCAATAGCCTGTGCCAAAGCAGCTTCAATTTCTGCCTGTTTAGGATTACCTGCAATTTTTGCATATACATCTCCCAAGCCATTTCTGGTATCAATGTTAAGCTCCTTGAAAAGATCAGCATATTTGGCAAAAACATCTGCGAAATAAACTTCAACAATGGCACCGAAAATAATGGGATCAGAAACTTTCATCATGGTTGCTTTTAAGTGTGCTGATAATAATACACCAGCTGCTTTAGCTTCAGCAATCTCTTTAGCTACGAAAGTTTTCAATGCCGACAAGCTCAATGCTGAACTATCAATAACCTCTCCGGCTTTTAACGGCGATAAACCTTTTAATTCGGTTACTGTACCATCCGCAGCTACAAATTCAATTTTAAACTGGCTGGCTTCAGCAACGGTGGTAGACTTTTCTGATCCATAAAAATCGCCTTCAGTCATGCTGGCCACTTTAGTTTTTGAATCTGCCGACCATTTACCCATTGAGTGCGGGTTTTGTTTTGCGTAATTTTTAACGGCCTTAGGTGCTCTGCGGTCGGAGTTACCTTCACGTAAAACCGGGTTAACAGCCGAACCTAAAACTTTTGCATATTTAGCTTTAATTGCTTTTTCTTCATCGCTCTGTGCATTCTCCGGATAATTGGGAATGGCATAACCCTGAGCCTGTAACTCGGTAATTGCACCTACCAACTGTGGGATAGAAGCAGAGATATTGGGTAATTTGATGATGTTTGCCTCTGGAGTAGTAGCCAATGCACCAAGCTCTGCCAAAGCATCACCAATTTTTTGGTCGTCTTTTAAATACTCAGGAAAGTTTGCCAAAATTCTTCCTGCTAAAGAAATATCTCTGGTTTCTACATCAATACCCGCTGATGCGGTAAAAGCTTGTACGATAGGTAAAAGTGAATAAGTAGCCAACATTGGCGCCTCATCGGTTTTGGTGTAGATAATTTTTGATGTATTTGACATGTTATATTGATTTTGCTTATTTATTTAATTACCCGATCGGTTCATGGCTTTGTAAACCAATCTTTTTAAAATCGGCTAAAGATAAAATAATCGAATGAATTAAGGAACATCGTAATGTTATTTATGGTTTGGATTGACAATTCATTTATTAAAAACTCATCATCTCCATTGTAATAAAAAGAGATAATGGAACATACTATTGTTTTTGGAGCGCAGGGCTATACGCTATATTTTAAGTTAGTCCTGCTCTCCGCTTTATCCCGATAAAATCGGGGATGCCCGCTCCGATCAAGGCTATATACTCAGGCCTCTGGCACGGAAAACTAACCTAGTAGCAGAAAAATACCCCAACTAAACCTGATCGAACGGATGCCATTTTTCATGGCAGGAAGAAAATAACCAATGAAATACTGTACCCTGCTTTCCAAAAAAATAATCGATTAACAATACATTCATTATCATTCTGATCCATTGCAACATTCCCGATAATTTTTGATTAGGCAGCTTCTTTGGCTAAACTTTTGTAGCGGGAAATGTATATATCTATCTTAAATATTTTAATTGAAATGACCGAAACTACCTTAGATCAACAGTTAAATGCACGTAAATTTGATGAAGCAAAAAGCTCGATGCAAAAAGGCGAAAAACTCTCCAAAAACTTACAAGATTATCAAAAATCATCCATTTTCGATAGCCTCATCCGCGAAAAACAGTATGAGATACTGAATATGATGGTAAAGGATAAAACCATCGAAACCGATATTTATGAATTCGATAATTTTGATAAAAGCATTTTCCAAAGCATTGTGCGCAACCTCGGTAATGATGAGGAAGACATCGCTTTCTTCGAAGAATTTATTGGCTATTTCGATAACCTGAACGATGAGGTAAATGCAAAAACCTTATTGGGTTACCTTTTCGAAAATGGTGTCAGTTTAGGCATCATCAAAGCTTGTATCGATGCCGGATGTACCACAAATTTCAAAAATAATGCAGAAGAAAATTACCTCCATCATGTAGTAAAAAGTAATTTTCGCCGATATAACCTTAATGATGAACAGACTGCCGATCTGCTTAAAGGTTATATCGATATCCTCATTAATGAAGGTATTGACGTAAATGAAGGCAATATTGTACAAGAAACACCTTTAATCATCGCTGTAAAGCTTAACAAGAAAAACTTAATTACACACCTGCTCGAAAATGGAGCAGATCCTAACCAGACCGACCGAGAGGATAACTCAGCCTTCTTTTATGCTGTAGCGCATTCGCAAAATGAAAACATTTATGATATGTTGCGCAATGCTGCCTCCCCCGAGTTTAACCAGCTGAATAAAAAAGGAGGAACACTATTGTTCGAATATGTACGCATGATGCCTAACAGTGAAAGTGGCATTAACTTTCTTAAAAAACTGCTCAACGATGGTGCCGATTTATACCAGCCCGCTACCTGGTACGGCGCAGATAAGACCCCATTGGATGTAATTGTTGAAAAACAAGCCAATATTTTAGAAGCAGTATTGGAAAGCGGACTGGTAGATATCAACAGAACGGATAACGGGGGGAATACCCTGTTGCACAAGGTTTGCGCCTATAATGTAAATTATGAACCAGAAAAGGCCAAGGAAAACTACCGTAAAGTAAAGCTCCTGATTGAAAACGGAGCCGATATTGCGATAAGCAACGATAAAGACCAAACAGCTTTAATGCTGGCATCGGATGATAACCTGAAAATAAAAACTGTTGAACTGCTAATGAAACAATCTTAAAATATGTCAATGTCATTTATAATTGCCTGCGAAAGCGGCAAGCGCAAAATAGCCGAACTTTTATTGGCCAATAACGAAGTAGAAGTAGGTTATACCGACGAGAAAGGAAGAACAGCTTTACATTATGCCGCGCATCATGGTTATTTGGATCTTGTAAAAATTTTAATCGGGCGTGGTGCAGATCTAAATTATGAGGATCATGATGGCGAGACACCTTTTTATTTCGCCTGCCTGCAAAAACAAAAGCAAACTGCACTTTACCTTTTAGACAAAGGTGCCAGGATAGACATTAAAGATCTGAAAGGAAATAGCCTGTTACATTTAACTGCACGGAACGGACAGATTGAAATATTGGAAAAATTGCTTGATGGCGGGCTCGATGTTAACAATGAAAATAACGAAGCAGAAACACCCTTGCTTGTTGCATCGGCCTGGAGAAACAAGGAGATTGTTCAAAAATTACTGGAATTTGGCGCCAATATTAGCACTACGAATAAACATGGCGATTCGCCATTAATTTTTGCGGTTAAAGCTAAAAATTTGCAACTGGTTGAGCTGCTCATTGATAAAGGTGCCGACATCAACCATGTTAACCACAATGGAGAATCTGCACTGTTGCTTGCCTGTTATGATGCCAACCGTATGCTCATCAAAACATTGGTAGAAAAAGGTGCGGATGTATTTGTATCTTCAAAAAATGGCCTATCTCCAATATGGTATGCCTGCGCCAATAACCAAAAAGAAATTGTCGATTTGTTTTTGGCCAATGGTGTTGATGTAAATTATGCCAAACCACTTTCGGGCAATGATGATTCCATGTATTCGTACCTCGAATGGGTAGAAACAGCCAATAACATTTCTATATCTGCCAGTTTCTCTTTCGATAATAATTACAGCTATGGCGGCGAAAGTATGTTGCATGTAGCGGCCAAAAGCGGTCATTTAAGCATGTTAAAGTTATTGCTGGAAAAAGGTGCCAATGTTGATATCCAGGATGAAAGCGGGAATACTGCTTTACACTATGCCGCTGCAAACGGAAAAAAAGATGTGGTTAAATTTTTACTCGAAAAATCTGCCGATCCCTCCATCGTAAACGTGAAAGAACAAAAGGCAATTGATTATTCAAATATTAAGGGCTTTAATGAAATTACCGAACTCTTGCTGAAATACGGCCCTGCGGCCAATTCGAATCCACAAACTACAAGCACTGTACCAAAAGAAAACACTGCGGAAGCTTCAAAAAATGATATGGCTAAAAAAAAACAGGCATTATTAGACTTAAAAGAGTTATTAGATGCCGGGATTTTATCGCAGGAAGAATTCGATGCAGAAAAAGCGAAGGTTTTGAAAGGCTGAGAATAATCCCGCAGTTGATCGTCATGAATAAGCAACTTGCAACGATTATTATATTGAAAAATATTGTCAAATAAATTTTTGTTATAAATTTACATCAACAGATTTTCCTGATCACAAAATATAAAACGGATCAGGAAAATCCGGCATTAACGCTCACACAAATGAAACGCAGTCCTAAAATCAGCCTCCTAATAAGTTCCATTCTCTTCCTTTCTATTGTTATATATGCCTGTTCTCCTAAATTGTATGTTGACGAAAATAAGCGTTATGAGGCCGGTACATTAACCGGTAAACAAATCGATTCGCTACATTTTTTCTTAAAACAAAACGAAAGGCTAGCTTTAAAAGACACCATCATTATTAAATACGATTTCAATAAAGATGACTGCTGGAAAGAGCTTAGCTACCAGAATGCAGAATTTCTGAACAATGTAAGATGGACCTTTCAAAAAAACATTCTCGAAAAAGCCGAAGCCAGGCCAAAAGTTGCCATTTACCAATACCGGGAAGAAGGTAAAAGTTTCAGCCCAATTAAATCAAAGGGCTTAGAAATAGAAACCGATCCGGGATTTCTTAAAAAATTATTATTCAAAGAGGTTACTTCTTGCGGAACCTCAGCAATTATTCTGCCTAACGGGAAGTTTCTGTTGGTAAAATCAGATCCGCAATTTTCTGCACTGATATTAAACGCTAATGATATCGAAAAGAAATTACAGGAAAACCTGGTTAAATAAATGCCAGGAAAAAATCAGGTTGCGTTAAAAACGATTTAACAAAATTTAACTAAAAAGTTAGGTGTAATATTGTAATTTAGTTTCGTTAACCGTTTCAAAATCAGCAATTGTAAATGTACGCTCAAAATCTTCTACCACACTATCGTGATCTTAAAAGCATCATCTTTCAATGGTCGGGCTTCGTTAACAATCCATAACTTAATTTTAAAAGAATAAGATACTTTCCTGTTAACCAAAGTATTGAACCAGGAAAAATGATATGCGCTCTCAAGGGAAGGTACTCCAGGGTACTTTCCTTTATTATTTTAGCCTTGTCACAATTATACGCGCACTAAAACTTATCCCAGTTTTTCAATGTTACGCTTTTAAAGACAAATTATTGATTAAAAACCAGTTAACATGAAAAACAAGATTTTTTATACATCAATGCTTTTTACTGCAATACTTTTTGGATGCCAATCCAATTCTAAATCACAAAAACAGGGAGAAGATACGACTATAAAAACTAAAACCGGGGCAGTAGATTTGCCTGCCCCTGACACCAATGCTTCTAAAAGTAAATTCAGCAAGGTAATTGGCTGGCCCGATGGAAAAACACCTATTGCCCCGGAAGGCTTTGTAGTAATCAAATTTGCCTCCAACATTAAAAGTCCGCGAAATATCTATATTACGCCTAATGGCGATGTACTCGTAGCACTTTCCAACTCAGAAAGAAGTACAGCAGAAAAAATTGCGAATACTGTAACGGGCAAGGCAAAATCAGAAGTACCTGGAAAAAGTGCCAATACTATTCTCCTTTACCGCGATGAGGATAAAGATGGCAAACCGGAAATGGTGACCACCTTTTTAAATGGGCTGAACCAGCCATTCGGCATGCTGATTATCGGTAATTCATTTTATGTAGCCAATACTGACGGCCTATGGCAATACCCTTATAAAACGGGCGACACCAAAATAACTGCAGCAGGTAAAAAGATCCTGGGTCTTCCGGCTGGTGGGTACAACAATCACTGGACAAGAAACCTGATCGCCAATACCGATAAAAGCAAAATTTACATAACTGTTGGATCTGGCAGTAATGTAGGTGAAAATGGAATGGAAAACGAGGTAAGAAGGGCCTGTATATTGGAAGTGAACCCGGATGGAAGCGGCGAAAAAATTTATGCCAGTGGTTTGCGAAATCCCGTTGGGATAGCTTGGGCTCCCTCAACCAATATGCTTTGGACAGCCGTTAACGAGCGCGATGGCCTTGGTGATGACCTGGTTCCAGATTATATTACCAGCGTTAAACAAGGTGCTTTTTACGGTTGGCCTTACTCCTATTACGGCCAAAATGAAGATCCTCGCTTAAAAGGTCAAAACCCCAAAATGGTTAAAGAAGCCATTGCTCCTGATGTGGCAGTTGGTGCACATACCGCATCTTTAGGGTTAGCTTTCTATAAAAGCAACAAGTTTCCACAAAAATACCAGGGAGGTGCATTTATTGGTCAACATGGCTCATGGAACCGGTCGGCGATTTCTGGCTATAAAGTAGCTTTTGTCCCCTTTAAAGATGGCAAACCAACAGGAAAACCTGAAGATTTTTTAACTGGTTTTATAGCCAATCAGGATAAGGCAGAAGTTTATGGTCGCCCGGTTGGGGTTACCCTTACACCAGATGGTGCCCTATTGGTTGCAGACGATGTTAGCGGTGTGATCTGGAAAGTAATAGCAAAATAATTTATAATTAGCCACAGATTAGCAGAATATGCAGTAAATTTATTCGCCGGTTTGTGGCTATATTACTAATCCCTTTTCTACCTTGAAATCGAACTTTACTATACTGTTTACCTTATTTTTTTTCACTGGCTTAGCGCAGACCCTTAAACCCGATTCTATCAAAAAACTCGAAGAAGTTACCATAAAAGGCTATTATAATCACCAAAGCTTACTTAGGTCAGTATCGGCTGTAAACCTGGTAGATAGTAGCTTAATAAAAAACCAACCCAGCAGTTCACTGGTGAGCATGTTAAATACCGTAACAGGGGTACGTATGGAAGAGCGTTCGCCAGGCAGCTATCGTTTATCGCTCCGTGGCAGTCTGCTTCGATCTCCTTTTGGCATTCGAAATATTAAAATTTACATTGATGATTTCCCCTTAACCGATGCAGGTGGAAATACTTACCTAAATGCTTTAGATGCTGCTTCGGTAGGTACAATGGAAATTTATAAGGGACCAGAAGCCAGCATTTTTGGTGCAAGTACAGGTGGTGCTATTTTGATTAATACACCTGGTATAAACCAAAATGAAATTAATATTTCAGCTATTGGGGGCTCCTACGGTCTCTTTCATCAAACTGCATCAATTAAACGGCTATATAAAAAGTATAGTTTCAGCTTTAGCGAAGGATACCAGAGAAGTGATGGATATCGACAAAACAGTGCTATGGATAGAAAATATTTTCAAACGTTACAACAATGGAATTATAATAATGCCGGTAGTTTAAAGGCTTTTATTTTTTACAGCGATTTAGGCTACCAAACACCAGGGGGATTAACAGCAGCACAATTAGATCAAAACCCTAAACTGGCCCGCCCGGCAACAGCAACATTACCCGGTGCCATTTCGCAGCAGGCAGCCATTTACAATAAAACTATTTTTGGGGGAATATCCAATTCCTACCAGATCAGCCAGGGGCTAAAGCACGTTATTGCTTTATTCACTTCTTATACCGATTTCAAGAACCCTTTTATTACCAATTACGAACAGCGATATGAAAGTACACTTGGATTAAGAACATTTTTGGAATATGCCCGGACAAAAAAAGACTTTAAATTTAATGCTCAGATTGGATTGGAACACTCTGCGACCAAAAGTCAGATTAAAAATTTTAATAACAAAGGTGGTGAAGCTACTGCAATGCAGGCTTCAGACCGCTTAAGAGCTGGCCAGGATTTTGCCTACTTAAGATTAAACTTCGATATCAACAATAAATTCCTGATCGAACTTGCTTCAAGTTTAAATTTCTACGGGTACAACTACGAAAGTTATTTCCCTATTGTTATTGCTTCAAAACAAAGAAAATTCGATACCCAGTTTATGCCAAAGGCAGCTGTATCTTATCTGATCACCTCTGATTTTTCGGCAAGGGCTTCGATCAGCAAAGGTTATTCGCCACCAACCATTGCCGAGGTAAGGTCGTCTGACAACAACATCAACAATAACCTACAGGCAGAATTGAGCTGGAACTATGAAGCCGGCTTGCGTTACAAAACCAAAAACAACCGTTTTTATACTAATGTAAATCTATTCAGTTACCATTTGAAGGATGCCATTGTGAGAAGATTAAATCAAAACGACACGGAGTATTTCACCAATGCTGGTGGAACCAAGCAGCGGGGAATTGAGTTGGAAACTGCCATCTGGGTCATCAGTAACAGCACGTCATTTTTAACAGGCTTACAATGGAAAAGCAGTTATACCTACAGTCATTTCAGGTTTGACGATTTTGTAAGCGGCTCATCTACTTACAGCGGGAATAAACTCACTGGCGTTCCAGAAAGTATTTTAGTAAATAGTTTGGAATTCAATTTCCCCAAAACCGTCTACTTTTTTATTCAACATAATTATACTTCAGCCATTCCCTTAAACGACGCCAATACTGTCTTTGCAAAGAGATACCACCTCGTTGAAAGCAAATTGGGGATGAGAAATTTAAGCATCAGCAAAACCCGTTTAGATGTATTTGCAGGCGTGAATAATCTTCTTAATGTGAACTACAGTTTGGGTAACGATTTAAATGCGGCAAATGGCAGGTATTTTAACCCCGCTGCCAAAATCAATTTTTACACTGGCCTATCTGTTAAATTATAATTTTAAACCACATCATATCAACTAGAGCCGTACATGATGTGGTTTATTTTTATTTAATAAGCTCTTTGCTTTTCGTTCCCCCTGATGATGAGGTCGCTAACTGCAATATCTACCGAATAACGCTTTTTCCCATCCTTACCATCGTACCTGTTTGCCTGTAACCTGCCTTCTACCGTTAAGCCAGTGCCCTTTTTAATCTGCGCCTCGGCAATTTCGGCTTTAGCATTCCAAAAAGTTAAATTAAACCATTGTACTCTTTTTACTTCCTCGCCTGCATCATTTCTATAGGTTTCGTTTATGGCCAGGTTAACTCTTGCTAATTTTTGACTTCCAAAAGTTTTAACCTCTGCGTCTGCTCCTGCAAATCCACTCAATACGACTTTGTTAATTGCACTTTCCATGATCTTTAAATTTTAAGTTTCTAAATGTTTAACGAACAGTCATCACCTCGACAACCGACAGAACAAAATTGCAAACCAGACCAAAAATTAGTCGGATTGTAAACATTTATAGTCGTTTATAAACGTTTATACACGGATAATATGCTTTTAAAGCTTCACTATGATGTTTTATATTTTTTTTATTCCACAGTTTATTTTATAAATTAGACCATCATCCCATAATAAAAAAGAAATTATTATGGAACGTTTATGTTTAGACTGCGGAGCCCTGATCAGAGGAAGGGCCGATAAAAAATATTGTGACGATTCTTGCCGTAACAATTACAACAACCGATTAAAGAGTAACGATAATCTCGTGATTAAAAGGGTAAATAATATACTAAAAAAGAATCGTGCCATCCTTGCTGCCCTTAATCCAAATGGTAAAACCAAAGTTACCAGTAAAAAGCTAATTTCGGCAGGGTTTAATTTTGAATACCATACCTATAGTTATGAAACCCAAAATGGGAATACCTATATTTTCTGTTATGAATACGGTTATCTGATTTTAAATGAAGACAGTTATCTGCTTGTAAAAAAAGAGGATAAGCTTTGGTTGGCCTAGTTCAAAATCCTTGGTGTGCATGATTAACATCTAAAATTTGATGAGGCTGGCATATGACTTTTTTATTCAAGAGGAGATGGTTAATTTTATCAACAAATGATAAACTATAACAACAAACTTTTTAAACCCGTAAAAAATACAGAAAACGGCGAAACATCAGATGAAACCATTTTTAGGTATCGGCAAACAGGAAATATCCTAACTGCTGAATACAAGGGCGGAAAAATTATTTTTGGCCACTTGATCGGCCTGGTTGATGAAAACGGCAACATCGAAATGCGTTATCACCAGGTAAATAATCAAGGTGAACTAATGACGGGAATCTGCAATTCAAAGCCAGAACAATTAGCCAATGGCAAAATTAGACTTCACGAAACCTGGCAGTGGACATCAGGAGATCAATCGAAAGGACAATCGATCATTGAAGAGCAATAAGCTTAATTACAAATAGATTTCCATCCCAATTTGCAAGCCCAATATGCCTCTAGAAGAAACTCTTATAAATCGAATATCATCTATATTACTGACCGCATCCAATTCAGTTTACGACCCGCTTAATTATCAAATAAATAACCTACAAATCGAAAATGAAAGTCAGGAATATGCGGCCTGTACATTTGAGCTAAATAGCCTAAAAATCAAACACCGCCTTTCTAAAATCACCCCAACCAAGACCGGGCAATTTGTAACCATATGGAAACGGAATGAAGCAGGAATTACTTCTCCGTTTACTGATCAGGATGAATTTGATCTATTGATTATATCTGTTAATAGTGCCCATAGATCTGGCCAGTTCATTTTTCCAAAAGTCATATTGGCACAACATAAAATTATTACGGCAAAAGGAATAGAAGGTAAAAGAGGTATTAGGGTTTATCCGCCCTGGGATACAGTAACAAATAAACAGGCAGAGAAAACCCAACAGTGGCAAGCACCTTATTTTCTTAATATAGACATCAACGGAAATACCGATCTTGCAAAAGCAAAGGAATTAATTGGCAACGGAATTAAATCAACCGGGTTTTAAAATTCGATTAAACTGAGCAAGTTTCGGGTGGTTTGCCGTCCCCTTCCAAACTACTTTTGGATCTACATTATTCAAGACCATGAAAGCACAAGAAGAAATCAATTTCAACCGGATAGCAAAGGCTATAAGTTATATTAAGGCTAATTTTAAAACACAGCCTGGTTTAGAAGAAATTGCAGAGAAAGTAAACTTAAGCCCCTTTCATTTCCAAAGATTATTTAGCGAATGGGCAGGCACTACCCCTAAACGTTTTTTGCAATACATTAGCATCGGCTATGCCAAAGAAATGTTGAAAGAAAACCAAAGTTTATTCGATACCGCATTGGAAACCGGATTATCAGGAACCAGCAGGTTACACGATCTTTTTGTAAACATTGAAGGCATGACACCTGGCGAATATAAAAATGGTGGCGAAAACCTTTACATCAACTATAGCTTTGCCGAAAGCCCGTTTGGAAACATTATTGTAGCCAGCACCTCTAAAGGAATCTGCCACATCGCCTTCTACGACGACGAAAACAGCGCTTTAGCCAATCTGCAACGCCAATTCCCGGCAGCCCGGTACCAGCAGATACTGGATAAAGAGCAACAAAATGCTTTATATATTTTCAGTCACGATTGGAGCAAATTACACCAGATTAAACTGCACTTAAAAGGGACTGATTTCCAGTTGAAGGTTTGGGAAGCCCTGTTAAAAATTCCTATGGGCAGATTAGCAACTTATGGTAGCATTGCAAAACAATTACAAAATCCAAATGCATCAAGGGCGGTAGGCACTGCAATTGGCGATAATCCAGTGGCCTTTCTTATTCCTTGCCACCGGGTAATACAATCAAGTGGTGCTTTGGGTGGCTATCATTGGGGAGTAAACAGAAAAACGGCCATGATTGGCTGGGAAGCAGCAAAAACCAACGTTTAAGCCTGCATGATCAAACACATCGATATTTCAACAGAAGAATTAAAAAAGCATTTTAAAAACAAAGATATTTGCTTTGGCGGAAATGCGAGATTGAAGATTTACGGACGACTTAAATGCAGATCGGGAAAGCGCATGAAGAAAGAAAACCGCGTATTTTTTCCTTCTGCAGAGGAAGCGCTTCAACACGGCTATCGTCCGTGTGGACATTGCTTAAAAACAGCATATCAACAATGGATTTATTCAACACCAAGATAGATATTAACCAAAATCTGCTCCCACATGGCGGAACAGTGAATTATTATGGCAAATTATTTCAGGTATCAGAAGCCGATCATTATTTTAATATGCTGATGAACACCATTGAATGGAAAAACGACGAAGCTTTTATTATGGGCAAACACATCGTCACCAAAAGAAAAGTTGCCTGGTATGGGGATGAAGCCTATTCTTACACCTACTCTAACAAATCTAAAATGGCCTTACCATGGACAAAGGAATTATTGGAGCTAAAAAAGATCTCGGAAGAGCAAACCGGCACTACATTTAATTCCTGTTTACTTAATTTATACCACAATGGTGATGAAGGCATGGCTTACCATAGCGACGACGAAAAAGCTTTAGCTAAAAATTCTGCCATCGCCTCGTTAAGTTTTGGAGCAGAGAGGAGGTTTCTTTTCAAACACAAAAAAACCAAAGAAACAGTTACCTTGTTTTTGGAGAACGGAAGTTTACTGGTGATGAAGGATGAAACACAAACGAACTGGTTGCACCGGTTGCCCCCTACCAAAAAGGTAAGTAAGCCACGTATAAACCTTACCTTTAGAACAATGGTGGTTTAGGTTATAGGACCGTCATTTCGAGCGGGGTATAAATACAGCCGAGAACCACATAGTACTCAGCGAAACTAAATCTACTTAGACAGATCTCTCCATTCCGTTCTCTCCAGTCGAGATGACGATCTTTGTCTTGGAATCTGTTAACAATAATGCTTTTTGCTCCGGAATGATAAAAGGCCTTCGACAAGCTCAGGCTGACAGTAATTTTAATTTGAGTTATTGGCCACTATAGTTCTGGCCAATAACTTCTTCAAAAAATCTTAATGCTTAAACTCCTTGATATCTACAATGCGGTCATCATCAGCATTTTTCTTCAAAAAAGAAGTCCCATGCTCATTTGGTACCCAGGTATAGTCTCTTTGGACATTTCCTACCAGGGTTTCAGGCTGACTGGTTAATGATGCTGGCAAAGGCAGGTTAAAGGTTTCTCCGGTTTTGGTATTTACCTGGTATAAGCCGTTAGCCGTTAGAAATGCCAATGTAGTTTTATCGCCCGAATACATAAAGAATTTCCCCTGGATCCGTTCCTCTTCTTTCTGGCGCTTAATCGGGTAAACCCTTGAGTTAATTGTAGTGATAAAAAAATCGTTGTTTACCAACAGATTGCTCCTGGTTAACTCTTCTAACCCGTTTGTATACTTTTTATCTTCGGCACCTTTTGATGGTTTGTTCAAACTCACCACTTCCGTATTTCCGCCATTAACATAAATAATATAAAATGGATCCATTTTATCTTTCCCATTAGCGCTCTGTACCAACACCGCTGTTTTTTGTGTATTGATAAAAGAAGCAAGCTTAAATTTCTTGGTTTCAGTATTCGGTGCATCATCAATCGTAATGGTTGTATCCTTAAAATTAATGGCAAAACGATCGGCAGAAGCTATTTTTCCGGAATCAGTTTTTACAATGGTTAATATGTCTTTTGTTGATTTTGGAAACACATTAAAATCATCACTCACCGCAAATGCGCGTGCTTTAAAAGTTTTCTCTGAAGGGCCTCCACAGCCAAATAAAACAACGGAAAGAAAAAGTGCATAAAGCGTAATTTTCATAGGTATAGCTATTTATTTTTTGCTAATTTATAATCTTTCTGGCTTTTCTGTTGTTAAAGTCACCAGAAAATTACCGCTTTTTGTTAAAAACTTAATCAGCACCAGTTCTAGCATATTTTAAAGGTACAGAGATCGCAGGGCAGGCCTTTCCATTAACCATTCCAATTCTTATCAATTGCGCATTTCTCCTTAAAATCTGTAGGAATAAAAGCTCATGGCCTACTAGCAACCCCTATGACTTCAAAGGGTCAGCCAAAACTAAGTTCTTCCATAAATTATCTTATTTTTGACCAACCCCACCATAATTGATTATGAAAGTTTTTGCAGAAACGGAGCGATTAATTTTACGCGAATTACTGCCACAAGATGCTGCAGGTATGTTTGAGATGGATGGTGATCCTGAAGTACACCTTTTTTTAGGTAATAAACCTGTTCAATCCATAGAACAAAGCAAAGCAGATATTGAGTTTATAAGAAATCAATATATCGAAAACGGAATCGGCAGATGGGCCGTGATGGAGAAATCGACCGGTAATTTTATGGGTTGGGCGGGGTTGAAACTGATTAAAGAACCGATCAATAATCATTATAACTATTACGATCTGGGGTACCGGTTCAGCAAGCGTTTTTGGGGCAAGGGCTATGCCACAGAAGCAGCCATAGCGGCAAGGGATTATGGATTTAATGAACTAAAATTGGATGAGATTATTGGTATTGCAGATACGAATAACCTGGGCTCTATTCATGTTCTGGAAAAAGTAGGCTTAAAACGGATCTCTATTTTCAATTACGGTGGCATAAAACATTATTGGATGAAGATTGAAAAATCAGTTTAGCTTTATCAAAAGCCGATTTCAGCTTTATTGGTTTAGTTTTTGATGTTAATAAGAAAATCACTAAATCTTATTGTCATGAAACACCTTATCTACTGTGGAATATTGATCTTGTTATTGAGTTCTTGTAAAGAGAAATTAGACCCGGCAAACTTTACCAATACCAGGTGGGAGCTAACAGAACTACCGGGTTTAACCTTGCCTGCATCAGCAAAAGCAACACTAAACTTTGCCGACAGTTTAAAAATAAGTGGAAAATCTTTTTGTAACGGCTATGGTGGCCGTGCAGAAATTGCAGATAATAAGATCACGGTTAAAAATGTTTTCGGAACAAAAATGTTCTGTCAGGAAACCGATGCAGCAGAACGCTCATTCCTGCATGCCTTAAACCAGGTAAATAGCGCTAAATTGGCCGACAATAAGCTTTACCTCCTTAATGGCGATAAAACATTACTGGTTTTCACAAAAACAAACTAGAATCTCACAATCAAAAAGGCTGAATAAAGTATTTTTGCTATTTTCGGCCCTTTGAGTTTAACGCAGGAATAATGCCATCGATAACAAAAGATCTGAAGTTCTTTTTCTCAACCATAAAGAATGCATTTAATTTATTTCAACAGAATGATCCTTTACGCCTGGCTGGAGCAACTGCCTTTTTCACCAATTTTGCCTTACCACCTATCCTCATTATCCTGATCAGACTTTTCGGTTTGTTTACCGATAGAAGATTATTGGCTACGCACCTATTCGAACGTTTGGCCAATATACTCGACAATGAAAGTATTTTACAGATCAGAACTACGTTAAGAAATATCAGGGGCATCGACCAGGCCTGGTACGTTACGCTGTTCAGTTTTATATTTTTTCTCTTTGTGGCCACCACTTTGTTCAACGTCATCAAAAACTCTTTGGAACAGATCTGGAATATTGGTCAGAAAGATAAAAAAGGCATTATCAGTACACTCAAATCAAGGGCAATATCGGTTACCATTATCCTGTTGGCTGGAATATTGTTTTTTATCGGGTTGTTAGCCGATAGTGTACAGGCTTATATTGGCGCTTACCTAAAAAATGGGGCACCCTCTATTGGTTTAATTTTAACCTCCGTAATCAATCAGCTGGTATTCGTGCTGATTGTAACCACCTGGTTTACTATCTTATTCAGGTACTTAACCAACGGCAGACCAACCTGGAGGGCAGCCATCTCTGGCGGATTGCTAACCGGATGCCTGTTTACTGCCGGTAAATATATTTTAAGGATTTTGTTACCTTTGAGCAATATCAGTAATATTTACGGATCAGCAGGATCAATTATCGTAATTATGCTGTTTGTATTCTACTCTTCGCTGATATTTTACTTCGGTGCATCTTTTATTAAAGCACTCAGCATTGGCAGATCCACTCCCATTATACCGAAAAACGGATCGTTTGCTTACGAGCTTACTGAAGTTGAACTGGAAAAGGAGGATTAAAAAGATAGGCAGATAAATTGAATTTATCTGCCTATTACGTAATTAACTTTACTAAACCAGAATCGTCATGCTGAACTTGTTTCAGCATCCTTCTTAATCAAAGACCCTGAAATAAATTCAGGGTGATGTAGTTTGAGTAAAATCGACTAATTACAAAATCCTGTAACCTAAGCCAATTGTAAATAAATTTAACTTAGTACCTGGATAACCAGCTTTATTGATTTTAGATAAACCCAGTTCGTAACGGGCATCAAAACTCAGCTTTTTAATGTCAAGTCCGGCACCAAACTGCCAGGCCAGCGCCTGATTTTTAAAATCGGCACGGAATACACTTCCTGCAGCCTGGCTGAAACTCTGGTTTTCGTCTAAAATCAATGAAAACATGGGGCCTGTGTTTAAGCGCACGCCAATACCCGCAGCACCGAATTTAGTTCCCACCAATAAAGGTACATCTAAACTTGTAAAACGCACTTTATTTACCTCACCTGTTGCATCGCTCACCAGATTTGCTTTTTTGCCCGAAATATACAGCTCCGGTTGGAAGTAAATGCCTGCAGCACCTACCCTCGCCCAAAGGCCACCATAAAAACCCGTCCGGTTTTCACTGCTAAACGTGTTATCACTATCAAATTTCGAAAAATTTGCACCAGCTTTAATCCCCAATTGGAAAGAAGGCAGCACCTGTGCACTTGCAAATAGGCCTACCATTAAAAATGCAACGGTTAAAGATAAAAATTTCATATACAGTTAATTTAGTTTGTGGCATTGTTAATGGCTTCCTGTTCTTTTAAAGCCTCAACATTGTTTTTATCGCCAAAGTTTTGTGTTTTACCTGCAAAGTAATCTAAAATTCCTGAAATAGTATCTAAGTTATCAGCTAAATTTTGATGTACATCAGGTAAATCTTTTTCAAGGCGCTTATCGCCCAGCTCGATATTATCTACTTCAATTTTTCCGATTTTCTGAATAAGTGCCTGCTGAGAGTTTTGCAGATCTTCCAATTCACGCACTATTTTTTCCATTAATTCAAACTTCTTTAAAGTATTCATAGGTTCTTATTTTTAAGTTCAACTATTCTGTATAAACCGTTTAGCACTTATTTTGTTTGATTTCACCTATTTTTTTAATGAGCTGATTTGGAAACCTCATAAATAACTAATAAATTAGTTTAAAATTATCCATTATGAAAATCCTGTTTGTATTCTTCGCATTCTTTGGTTTAAACCTTACACTTTTCGCCCAAAATGTGCCAGCGGTAGATAAGGAAAAGCTTTTCGATTTCTACCAATCGCAGCGTTATGCAGAGGCCGCCCAATACCTGAAAAGTGTTTATGCCAACAGTCAGGATGATTTTAAAACCCTAAGCCAGATCGGTTATTGTTTTTTAATGGCGGGTAACAACCTGGAAGCAGAAAATTCTTACAGCAAAGCCTATGTCCTGCAGCCCAAAAACCTCTCCATTCTTTTTAGTTTGGGCAGCATCAATACCAAAAGGGGAAATACCGAAAAAGCCAAAAAATATTATGGGGAAATTGTACAGATAGACAGTACCAATTTTAATGTGTACAAACTGTTAGCCAATCTTTATCCATTGCCAACAGATTCAATGAAACTCGTTTACCTCCTTAAAGCAAACCGGATTAATCCCTCGGAGGGTGATGTTGCTGCAGACCTGGCAGAAGTTCATGCTACATATCAGCAATATGAAAAGGCTTATGATGTACTCGACATAGCCATTAAGGCAGATAGCGACAACCTGATACTCCAAAGGGCGAAACTCCCGATCGCCAATCAGCTTAAAAAATATGCAGAGGTAATTGCCTCCGGCGAAAAGCTATTAAAAGACGGTGCTGATGCAGGGGTAATAAAAGATGTGGCTAAAGCCAACTATTATACCAAAAAATACCAAAAAGCCATCGATCTTTTTAAACTGCTTGAAGCGGCAGCGATGCAAAATGAAGCCACCCTGTATTATACCTCTCTCTGTTACCGGGCATTGAAAAATTATGCACAAGCTGCTGCTTACACCCAAAAAACGATCGATGAGGCCATTTCGCCAAATACTTCGAGTTATTATTCCTTATTAGGACTGATTTATGAAGAAAATAATCAATTGAGCCTGGCGAATGCCGCCTATAAAAAAGGGTTTCAATTTAAAGTCGTTCCGGCCTTGTACTATCGTATGGCCGTATTTTATGATACACGCTTAAAACAGGGGAAAAATGCACTTAAATATTATAACCTGTATTTAAAAAGCAAACCAAGCCCGACAGCGGATAAACAGGAAATCAAATTTACAAAAGACAGGATTGCACAGCTTAATCTGACGGATTAAACAAGGTCTTCGAAAACAGGCTTTACATTGTCCCAAAATTCATCGAGTGCCATTATCCTGGGTTTAAAAAAGGAAATCAGTTCTGGCCAATGCTGTTGGTTAAATATGCTTACTCCGCTAATGCTGGTGGAAATTAAAGAAACCGTTTTCCCGAAATCATCCGTTGAATCTTTGATCCAGTCCCAATCTTCGTTTAAGGTATTGGTAAACATAAGTTTAAATTCCTCAAACTGTTCAAATATGAGGTGCCTGATACCAGTATCAGGATGTGAAAGCTGGATGCTGATAAAAGCCTTTTTACCATCAACATCCATTTTAAAGAAGATATTCTTCACCCCGGTTTTATAATTGGTCCAGTTTACGGTAGAACCACTGGCTGAGGGAACGGGTTTCATGTATTGCCCGAAACTGATCCAAAACTGTTGACGTAACCTTGCCGATTCTTCTTTACTGTACATTTAATTTTAGCATTGAGCAGGATAAAAGGATCGTCATCTCGACTGGAGCAAAACGAAATGGAGAGATCTTTAAAGATAGATTTCTCGACTGCGTTGCACTCCGCTCGAAAAGACGAGCTCCATGCCCTTTTTACAAAGCTGCAATTATAAGCGATTAATATTTATATTCAAAATGATAGCTTCCGGAACCAATTTCTTCTTTTTTGCCGGTTTTGGGCAAAATAACAGTAGCGGTAGCATTGGCCGGAACGCTTACATCGAGCTTAAACACCCCATCAGCAATTGTCCACGATGATTTAACCATACCGTAAACGGTTTCCAGTTCTGCAGAGGCATTGGTCAGCTTCCCGCCCGGCCTTGGTGCAATTAAAATGGTTTTGTAGCCCGGTTCTGCGATTACTGGATTAATGCCTGCAATATTTTTATACATCCAGTCGCCAATTGCTCCATAGGCATAATGGTTAAAAGAGTTCATATCGGGTGTCTGGAAAGATCCATCCTGTTTAATTCCATCCCAACGTTCCCAAATAGTTGTCGCGCCCATTTTTACCGGATAAAGCCATGAAGGATAACTTTCCTGCATCAGCAGATCGTAGGCCACATCTTCATGTCCGAACCGGCTTAGTACATGGCAAAGGTAAGGGGTACCCAAAAAGCCTGTAGTAAGGTGGTTTCTGTAATCCCTGATGTTATCTACCAAACGTTGTGCAGCCTGTGCGCGCAGGTTTTCAGGCAGCATATCAAATTGTAAAGCTAAAACATAAGCTGTTTGGGTATTGGAAATCAATTTACCGTTCGCGGTCATATTTTCGGCCAGGTAAGCTGCCTTTATTTTGTTCAGCAAATCGCTGTATTGAGTCACATCATCTGTTTTACCTAAAACTTTCGCTGCATTAATAAGCAACTGGGTAGAATGTGCATAAAATGTTTGTGCAATCATGTACTTATCAGTCACCGCAGCACGGCCGTCGTTATCATCATTGGGGCGGTAAAACAGCCAATCGCCAAAATGGAAACCGGTATTCCAAAGGTTGTTTTTAGCCCTTGAAGATATGTAATCGACCCATTTTTTCATGCTGGCATACTGGTTTTCCAACAGGCCTTTATCACCATAAACCACATACATATCCCATGGAATAATGGTAGCTACATCGGCCCAACCTGCCGAACCTGAATCATTTTCAGTCAGTACATTCGGTATTACAAAAGGAACACTGCCGTTCGGAAGCTGATCTGCAGCAACGTCTTTTAACCATTTTGTAAAAAAACCCGCCACATCCATATTGTAGGCTGCTGTTGAAGCAAAAGCCTGGGCATCACCTGTCCAGCCCAAACGTTCATCCCGTTGAGGGCAATCGGTAGGTACATCAACAAAATTCCCTTTTTGCCCCCACGAAATGTTATGCTGCAATTGATTTAATAAAGGATTCGAAGTGTTAAATTTGCCACTTGTCTTCATGTCCGAATAAACTGCTACAGCAGTAAGATTTTCCAGTTTAAGCTCGCCAGGATAACCATCTACCTTTACATACCTGAAACCCTGAAAAGAAAAATGAGGCTCAAATACCTGCTCCGTTTCTCCTTTTAAGATATAGGTATTCTGTTGCCTTGCTGAGCGGAGGTTTGTAATATAAAAATTTCCTTCTTTGGTTAGCACTTCAGCATGGCTTATGGTAATTTTTGTACCAGCCGGGCCTTTTGCTTTCAGCATTACCCAACCTACCAGGTTCTGCCCAAAATCGACCACAGTTTCGCCCAAAGGTGTTTTAAATATTTTTAAGGCCTTAAATTCTTCGTGTTTACTTACCTGCGGACCACTCATGCCAACCAGTTTTTCTGGTCCGTTTGGCAATTCCTGTACAGCTTTCCAATTTGTGTTTTCTTTAAAGTTGGCATTATTCCAGCCACTTTGTTCCAACCTTGCATCATAAGTCTCGCCGTCATAGATATTGGAAGATCTTATCGCACCGTAACTGGTTTTCCAGCTGTTATCACTTACAATGGTTTCTTTGCTTCCATCGGTATATTCTATCTCGAACTGGAGTAATAAAGCTCTTGTATTGCCATAAAATTCTTTTTGGGAGTTGAAACCGATCCTTCCTTTATACCAACCATCGCCCAGTGAAACACCGATTACATTGGCCCCTTTTTTCAATGCGTTTTTCAGATCATAAACCTGGTATTGAAGGTGGTTTTTGTAACTGGTCCAACCCGGTGCGAAATAAGCATCACCTATGCGGCTGCCATTGATGCTGGCCTCGTACAAACCTTTTGCGGTAATATACATGGTTGCAGAACGGACTTCTTTTTTTAAGTTAAATTCTTTTCTGAATAACGGACTGGCGAGTGACGTGTCTTTTCCTTCTACCGCTATCCATTTCGCTTGCCAATCTTCAGGTTTTAAACCTGTTTGAAAATATTGTACCGGCGACCAGGCCGAGGTGTTACCGTGGTTATCTTTTATCCTTACCTGCCAGTAATACCTGGTTTTGGATGATAATTGGGGACCATCATAAGCCACCAGAACCGATTGGTCGTTGTTTACAGCACTTTTCCATAAAACTTTGTTAATTTTTGGCGAAGTACCCAACCTGATTTCGTAATTGCTTTGTTTGGTATTTTTTGCAGCTGAAATAATTTTCCAGCTAAACCTGGGTTTAGGATTATCAATACTAAAAGGATTAACCAAATGCTCAACAGTTAAATCTTTTATAAAGATTTTTTGAGCTGAAGCATTTATGGTAAATGAAAATAGTAACACAGCCGCAAATATTGCGCTAAATATGCCGGAGATTCTGTTCATAAATGGTTAGTATTAATTTTTTGAATATGCCGGAGATTCTGTTCATAAATGGTTAGTATTAATTTTTTGAATCTTAACACTACTATATTCCGCAATAAAATTGAACCAACCGTCCTGCACTGTTATGAAAATTAAACGTTGTCACAACGCCAATTAACACATAAAAAACTACAAAACAGAGCATTACACAAAAAAAGAGAAATAAAGTTATCGGTTCATTAATCGGGCCACGTACTTCCCGATAATATCGAATTCTAAATTTACGGTATCGCCAACATTAACCTCCTGTAAATTGGTGTGTTCGAAGGTGTAAGGAATGATAAATACAGAAAACTCATCAGTTGCAGAATTCACCACAGTTAAGCTGATCCCATTTACACAGGCCGAGCCTTTTTCTACAGTTACATTTCCGGCATTTGCATCGTATTTAAAGCGATATTCCCAGCTGCCATCCAGTTCTTCGCGTTTAATACAAACTGCGGTCTGGTCTACATGCCCCTGCACAATATGGCCATCTAAACGGGCATTCATCTGCATACAGCGTTCGAGGTTAATTTTACTGCCCACTTTTAAACCTCCTAAATTGGTTTTGTTTAGTGTTTCATCTATAGCGATAACGGTATGCGTTCCATCATTTAAAGCCACAACCGTTAAACATACACCATTATGGGCTACACTCTGGTCAATTTTGAGCTCATGGCTAATTGCCGAAGATATGGTAAAGTGAATATTGGTATGATCGTTTTTAATGGCAGTAACTTCGCCAAGTGTTTCTATAATTCCTGTGAACATTTTTTTCTTTGTTTTTGTTGGGGTATCATTCCTGCACAAAAGCCGTCATCTTGAATGCGTTGCATTTCGCTACCATTGATAGTTTTTAGTAAAACAAGTCGTCATCTCGACTGAAACGCAGTGAAATGGAGAGATCTGGCCAGACAGATTTAGCTTCGCTGAGCACTACGTCGTTCTCGGCTTCGCCTCACACAGCTCGAAATGACACACTTCATTATTATTTTAGCAAGAAAGATGCTTAAACAAGTTCAGCATGACGATCACAATCAGGATTCCCCTATTCTATTTTGTTAATATTTCAATCTATTTTTTCTCCAGCCCGAAGTATTTTTAAAGGCCTCATCGCTCAACCTTACATCCTTTTTTTGAAACAGTTTTGCAGCAATTACCGCGGCAACCAATGCTTCTGTTTCATCCTGAACCTTTAAGCTTTCTGCTTTAAAATATTTGCCTACAAAATGGGTATCAAAACTGCCACTTTTAAAGGCTTCGTGCTGCATTACAAATTTACCAAAACCCAGCGTAGTTTCTATCCCTGTAATATCATATTCTTCTATTGCCCTTACCATGCGTTCAATGGCTTCTTCCCTATCTTTACCATAAGTAATGAGCTTGGCAATCATAGGATCATAATAAATAGGGATTTCCATCCCCTGTTCAAAGCCATCGTCAACCCTTACACCATTCCCTTTGGGGGTATTGTAAGTTTGTAAAGTACCGATATCGGGCAGGAAATTATTGGCCGGATCTTCCGCATAAACCCTAAGTTCGATGGCATGCCCATTAATTTTTAAATCTTCCTGTTTAAAGCTCAATTTTTCTCCCGAAGCAATCTTAATCTGTTCTTTTACCAGGTCGACCCCGGTAATCAACTCGGTAACAGGATGTTCCACTTGTAAACGGGTATTCATTTCGAGAAAAAAGAAATCGAGGTTTTCATCGAGTATAAACTCTACAGTACCGGCTCCGGTGTAATTTACCGAACGGGCCACATCTACTGCACACTTACCCATGCGCTGCCTGATTTCTTCCGTTAAAACCGATGAAGGAGCCTCTTCCACTACTTTTTGGTGGCGCCGCTGTACAGAACACTCCCGTTCAAAAAGATGAACAATATTGCCATGCGTATCGCCCAAAACCTGTATTTCAATGTGCCTTGGCGAGGTAACATAACGTTCAATAAAAACAGCTCCGTCGCCAAAGGCCGATGTAGCCTCACTTACGGCAAGCTGCATCTGTTCTTCAAAATCTTCAACCCGCTCTACAATACGCATCCCCTTACCTCCTCCACCGGCGGCAGCTTTAATCAATATTGGAAAACCGACTTCGATAGCCCGCTGCCTGGCCTCATTTACGTTCTGAATCGCTTCTTCTGTGCCCGGCACCATGGGGATGTTATATTTTAACGCTGCTGCCTTTGCCGATAGTTTATTACCCATCGTTTCCATGGCTTGTGGCGAGGGGCCCACCAAAATTAACCCTGCATCGGCAACCAGTTGCGCAAAACCCGCATTTTCAGATAAGAAACCATAACCCGGATGGATGGCTTCGGCTCCTGTTAATTTACAGGCATCAATTATTTTCTCTCCTACCAGATAACTCTGGTTAGAAGGTGCCGGACCGATAAAAACAGCTTCATCGGCATAACGTACATGTAATGCATTGCGGTCTGCTTCAGAAAAAACCGCTACAGTTTTTATTCCCATTTCCCTTGCCGAGCGCATAATGCGTAAGGCAATTTCACCACGGTTAGCGATTAAAAGTTTGGAGATTGGAATTTGGAGTTTGGAGTTTTCGGGCATTTTGGTTAGATTTTATGTATATGCAGGTTGTACGTATAAAACTACTGATATCGGCATCCCGTCCCCGGACCTCCGACTATCTCTACAAATGTAATATTATTTCAATAGCCTGATCAATCATAGCAGGAGTTAGATCTAAATGGGTAACCAAACGCACGGTACTGGCACTGGTGGTGTTACAATGCAAGCCTTTTTCTTTTAGCTGGCGCACAATATTTTCGGCTGTCCCTTTTTCAACCTCAAATATTACAATATTGGTTTCGACAGGCATAATTGATTTTACATAAGCTGTGCGTGCAAGTGCAATGGCAATTGCTTTGGCATGTGCATGGTCGTCTTTTAACCGCTCTACATGATTATCGAGCGCATAAATACCTGCAGCAGCCAAAAATCCTGCCTGGCGCATACCTCCACCAAAAGCTTTCCTAATTTTCCGTGCCTTATGGATCATCTGTTTGGAACCTAATAACACCGAACCAACCGGCGCCCCCAAACCTTTAGATAAGCATACCGAAATACCATCAAAGTATTTGCCATACTCATTTGCATGATCGCCCGTTGCTACCAGTGCATTAAAAATACGTGCGCCATCCAGATGCAGTTTTAACCCCTTTATATTGCATAAGTGGTGAATCGGAGCAATCTGCGCTAAAGTATAACAGCTACCACCACCTTTATTAACGGTATTTTCTAAAACTACTAAACTCGAATTGGGATAGTGAACATTATCTTCATTGATTTCAGGCTCGATCAGCTCAGTGGTTAATATACCACGTTCGCCGTTCAATAATCTTACTGACGCGGCAGAATGGTAGGCAATGCCGCCGATTTCATAGCGATAAACATGTGCAGTCTGATCGCAGATCACCTCATCCATCGGCTGGGTAAAACACTTGATCGCAATTTGGTTGGTCATCGTTCCGGATGGACAAAATAATCCGGCTTCCATATTAAAAGTCGAAGCCAGTTTTGTCTCCAGTGCATGTACTGTTTCGTCTTCACCAAAAACATCATCGCCTACCTTTGCAGTCATCATGGCGTCCAACATCCCGGCGGTTGGTTTGGTTACGGTATCACTTCTGAAATCTAAAAATCTGCTGTTCATTTCGCTGTCGGATTGTAAAATATTCTTGATGTTTAAAAAAAAGACCAATGCCTTTTCGGGTATAATTTTAAGGTTTTTCGTCGATTTAACGCTCTATATAGTGTATTTTTTACACACTTAATTTTCGGTAACAACAAATTGTTAAAAAATTATTAAAAAAAAGGATACAAAATATAAGAGTTTTTATACTTTTATCGTGCTAAAACCAAAAATAAATAAAATGATAGTAATTGCAGACGGCGGATCTACCAAAACAAATTGGTGTTTGATTAACGAGGCCGGCAGAAAAATTTACTTTAACACCGAAGGTTACAATCCATATTTTTCCAAGGGAGAGTACATTGTAAAGTCTTTGAATGAGACTCTTCCAGACCACTTGGAAAGAGAAAAATTAACAGCAGTTTATTACTACGGTGCCGGCTGCTCTACCCCTGCAAATGTAAAAATTGTAGCTGATGCCATGCAACAGATTTTTACCAATGCAAAAATTTTTGTGGGTCATGATTTACTTGCCTCTTGCAGGGCACTTCTTGGAAACGAGCCAGGATTTGCTGCTATTTTAGGTACAGGTACCAACTCATGCCTTTATGATGGAAACGAAATTACCATGAATATAGATTCTTTGGGTTATTTCTTAGGTGATGAAGGCAGTGGTTCGTACATTGGCAAACGTATTTTAAGCGATTACATGAAAGGTTACATGCCAAAAGGCTTACGCGAAGCTTTTTACGATAACTACGCATTAACCAACGAAGATATTTTCGATAACATTTACAATAAGCCATTGCCAAACCGTTTCTGCGCAAGCTTCAGTAAATTTTTATACGATTTTAAAGATAATTACGAGGATTATGCTTTTGCAACCATCGATTATGCATTTACCGCATTTTTCGAAGCTCTAGTCATCCATTATCCTAATTACAAGGACCACAAATTAAACTGTGTGGGTTCTGTTGGTTACAGTTTCCGCGATATTTTAAGCATTGTAGCTGATCGTTATGAAATGGGGGTAGGCAAAATTATCCGCTCTCCTATAGATGACCTTGTACATTACCATTTAGAGTTAGCACCGAAGGTTTAGTCTTCAGTCCTAAGTTTCGAATCACTAGTCAATGATCCGGAATACAACAATACAAAAATCCCCGATTTGAATTTCAAACCGGGGATTTTTCTTTTTATAAATGACCATGTTGTTTTGGCCTTTCCGCTTTAATCTTAGTCTCAACCCGCTAAAACGAAATCTCCTTACCAAAAAGTTTTGCGTATTTACGCTTATCAAAACGGTACAAAGTAGCTGCCCGGTACGAAACACCTTTTTGTTTTTCGTCGAGTTCTTTTAACACACCAAAGCTTACAATCTTTTTTCTAAAGTTGCGCTTATCCAGTTTTTTACCCAAAACCAGTTCGTACACGTGCTGCAACTGTGTTAAGGTAAATTTCTCTGGCAAAAGTTCGAAAGCAATTGGCTGGTGTTTAATCCGCCGTTTTATTTTTTCTAAACCTTTATCGTATATTTTTTGGTGGTCGAAAGCAAGTTTAGGCAGATCGGTAATGGGCAACCAGTTGGCGCGCTTGGCGTAAGTACTGATGGGGCGCAGTTCTTTATCGCCACCTAAGCGGATCAAAGCATAATATGCCAAAGTAATTACCCTGCCCTGCGGGTGCCTGTGCGGATCGCCAAAAGCATAATACTGCTCCATATAAATACCGCGCAAACCCGTAAGTTCGTACAAAATGCGAGAGGCTGATTGATCTAAACTCTCATCAGGACCAACAATGTTACCGGGCAATGCCCACCAATCCTTAAACGGTTCTTCATTCCTTTCAATGAGCAGGATTTTGAGTTCCTTACCATCAAATCCAAACAAAACGCAATCTATCGAGAATACAGAATCTAAATGAGGTAAAATTTGTTCCAAAGTAAAATTTAGTTATTTTAAGCAGATAAAGGTATGACTTTCAATATTAAGTAAAAAAAATAAAATAAATTACTTAGTGTAAAAAATACACACTATATTCGTGTTATAAAGATGGAACCAAATATAAAAAATATAGCTGTACTAACTTCCGGAGGCGATGCCCCTGGAATGAATGCTGCAATCAGAGCTGTTGTCCGTACCGGAATTTACCATGGCATTAACATGTTTGGTGTAATGCAAGGTTACCAGGGTTTAATTACCGACAACATAAAACCAATGGACGCCCGTTCTGTAAGTAATATTTTACACTTGGGTGGTACCGTATTAAAAACTGCACGTTGTTTAGAGTTTAAAACAGACGAAGGTCAGCAGATTGCCTACAACAATTTAAAAAAGAATAATATTGATGGCCTGGTGGTAATCGGGGGTGACGGAACATTCACCGGGGCGAAACGCTTTTCAGAAACATTTGGTGTTAAGGTAATCGGTATACCGGGTACTATTGATAACGATTTGGCAGGATCTGATTTTACTTTGGGTTACGATACAGCCATTAACACCGTAATTGAGGCGATCGATAAAATCAGGGATACTGCCGATGCACACGATCGCTTGTTTTTTATCGAAGTAATGGGGCGCGATTCAGGCTGTATTGCTTTAAGAAGTTCGATTGCAAGTGGTGCTGAAGCAGTGCTTTTACCTGAAAAGGAAACCAGCGTAACCGAATTGATCGATAAGCTGGCTTTAGGCGCTGCCACCAAAAAAACATCGAGTATTGTGATCGTTGCCGAAGGGCATAAACAGGGTGGCGCTTATGATATCGCCAAAAAAGTAAAAGAAACTTTTGATCATTACGACACCAAAGTAACCATTCTTGGCCACCTGCAACGTGGAGGTAGTCCAAACAGTTTCGACAGAATTTTAGGCAGTCGCTTAGGTTTTGCGGCAGTAAATGCGTTAATTGCAGGCGAAACAGAGAAAATGGTAGGTTTAAAAGGAAATGAAATAAAATTGACCAGTATAAGAGAGGCTTTAACCGCTCATTCTTTTAAACTCGAACCCGATTTAATGGAAATGACAGAGGTACTTTCAATATAATATGATAGCAGTTGTTTATAGCGGATCGAAAACAGCATTCTGGAAATTAACCCAAAATGGACAGGTGGTATCACATTGTAACACTACCGGCTTAAACCCTTGCTTTGTCGATCCGAAAACGATTTTACAGATTTTAAATAAAAAGGTTGCCCTGGTTAACAACGCCGAAAACATCAAAAAGATTTACTTCTTTGCAGCCGGGGCATCATCGGCAGACAGAAAAGAGGAATTAGCCAAAACCCTTTCGTCATTTTTCAGATACAGCAAAATTGTTGTAGAAAATGATCTGTTTGGAGCAGCTAAAGCCGCCTGTTACAATAAACCCGGTATTGTTGGTATGTTGGGCAGTGGTGCACATTGCGCCTACTTCGACGGGAAAAAACCGTTAAACAACAACTTTGGATTAGGTTATATCCTCGGAGACGAAGGTTCTTCAAATTACTTTGGAAAAATACTCCTTAAAGAATTTTTAAGCCTTAAAATGCCAAAGGATATCGAAGCCAAATTTACATTAGCACACAATCTAGACCGCCCTCAGATATTAGAACGCATCTACAATAAACCGCAGGCAAATATATTTTTAACTTCATTTTTCGACTTCATTACCCATAACAGCAAACACGAATATATCCTTAAGCTGATTGATGAGGGTTTTGAAAAATACTTTGAAACCTATATTTTACCAACCGTTGAAAAACATAAAACACGTGAAGTGCATATTGTAGGCAAGGTAGCAGCCGAACTGGAAGACCGGTTAAGGTTTATAGCAGGTAAATATGACCTGGAAATAAAAAGCATCATTAAAGAACCAATACAAAATTTATTAAAACATTACACTAATTAACAAAAACAATGAGCAAAATTGGAATAAACGGCTTTGGCCGTATTGGCCGACTGGTTTTCAGAGCCGCATTAAAAAGAGGATTAGATATTGTAGCCATTAACGACTTAATTGATCCGGATTACATGGCATACATGTTAAAATATGATACTACACACGGTAAATTTGATGGTACTATTGAAGTTGTTGACGGTAACCTTGTGGTTAACGGCAAAACCATCCGTGTAACTTCAGAAAGAAACCCTGCTGATTTAAAGTGGGATGCTGTAGGTGTTGAAGTGGTAATCGAATCAACCGGCTTATTTTTAACCCGCGTTGATGCAGAGAAACACATCGCTGCCGGCGCTAAAAAAGTAGTTTTCTCTGCTCCTGCTAAAGATGGCGATATCCCAACTTACGTAATGGGTGTTAACCATCATAAATTAACAGCAGATCAAACTATCGTTTCAAACGCATCATGTACTACAAACTGTTTAGCACCAATTGCTAAAGTATTAAACGATAACTTCGGTATTGTTGAAGGTTTAATGAGCACCATCCATGCGGTAACTGCCACTCAAAAAACTGTTGATAGCCCATCGGCTAAAGACTGGAGAGGTGGCCGTGGTGGTTTCTCTAACATTATCCCTTCATCAACCGGTGCTGCCAAAGCTGTAGGTTTAGTTCTTCCTGAGTTAAAAGGAAAATTAACCGGTATGTCTTTCCGTGTTCCTGTTGCCGACGTTTCTGTTGTTGACTTAACTGCACGTTTAGAAAAACCAGCTACTTACGAGCAAGTTAAAGCCGCAATGAAAGCTGCTTCTGAAGGCGAATTAAAAGGTGTACTTGGTTACACTGAAGACGAAGTTGTTTCTTCTGACTTTATCGGCGATGACCACGCCTCTATTTTTGATGCCAAAGCAGGTATCTCACTGAACGATAATTTCGTTAAAGTGGTATCTTGGTACGATAATGAGTGGGGATATTCTACCGCATTAGCTAAATTCGTAGAATATTACGCAAGTTTATAATAAAAAAGCGCATAGAGCGCTTTTGACACGCATATATAAGGCAACATTATTCATTTAATGTTGCTTTTTTGTTTTAAACATATTTTTCGAGTATAAATCAGATTTTAATTTTAAGCCAAAAATTACTTTTTATTAAAATACCTACCCATAAAATACTTTTATATTCACAAACACAACAAAAACAAGGCTAAAAATCTCACCAACGTGATTTTATATCAAAAAATTAACAAGTTTTAACTATATCGTATTATAAATTGATAATATTTAACAATTATTTAACAAATTTTTGAGTTATCTTTGCAACATAGTCGTTTTAAACTCCTAAATCTTCCAGAAAAAGATCAGTAAATAAAAAATGACAAAAAAAATACTTAAATTTTTCTTAGTGTATTTTTTACACTATCAAATTTTTTACTATATTTGTAGTGTAATAAACGGAACGATGTTTTTTACGATTAAAAAAGATAAATCATTTTCTTGAAAAACCCCGGTTTAGATAGAAGATTAAAGACAAAGCCTGGCTCATAACAGGTTTATATTTGGTTAGAAAAAAGAGATACGTCTGGATGGAGTATCTCTTTTCTTGTTTTAAGGCAGATCCATATCCAACAATTAATTAGGTAAGCAACCAGCCCACCATTGATCTGCATCCCAGCCATGAAGCCTTTGGCAGCAAGATTAATAATTTTGATACATTAACAATCAGGTCGAGCTAAATTCGGCAAATAAAACTTCTTTGCTTTATATTTGTAAAAGGCCTTAGTTATTGTGAATTTTTAAACAGCAACAGTACATGAGTAAGTTTAGCAAGCCCTCAAATACCACATCTGATTATGAATTTCAGCGTCTCAATAAGCTCAGGCGTTACCACATTATTGATACGCCCCCCGAACTTCTTTTCGATCTGATTGCGGAAATTGCAAAGATTACTTTTAAAGCATCAGGATCATTTGTTTCATTTATTGATGATACGCAGGTATACCTTAAGGCCAACACCAGTCCCATACAGGCTTCCATAATCAAAAAAGAAGACAGCTTATGCACCGTTGCTGCCCAAACAGCGGAGATTACCCTGATTGAAGATGCCAGAACCTGCACTGAGGTTAAAGATAATCCTTATGTTAAAATGGATAATGGGATCAGATTTTATGCTTCAGCACCTATTACCACTATGGAGGGCTTTGTAATTGGAGCGGTTAGCGTAATGGATGATAAACCCAGGTTCGATATTGAAGAAGATCAATTAATGGTACTGAAATGGCTGGCCCGGATTACACTCGAAAAACTCGAATCGCGGCTGATTAACCGTATTTCGGTACGTGCTTATGATGACCGTTTGCACCGCCTCGCCCACGATATGAAAAACCCTGCAACATCATTGGTTGCGTACGGACAGCTTTTAGGCAAAGGCTTGCTTACCCAGGAAAAACTTGCTTCATTGGGCAGTAAAATTGAGCAAACCGGCAGGAACATTGAGCGCACGATGAATAATCTGCTAAATGAAGCCAAGAATGAAAATGCCTCCATAGATCTTAAATTTGAAACCACTAAAGTAAGGGACCTGCTAAATGCCGTTGCCGCAACATTTGATTTTGCCTTAAAACAAAAGAAACAAACACTTAAAATAAATTGCCAAACAGATGGGTATATCCAGGTAGATCAGGAACGCATTACCGATGTTTTAACAAACCTGTTGAGCAATGCTGTTAAATATTCGCAAATCGGGGCAGAAATAGAAATAAATTGCAGCACCGGAATAAACGATATTATTTTCGAATTTAAAGACAACGGTGTAGGCATGACCAACGAAGATATCAGTAAGCTATTTACCAAGTTTGCCAAACTATCATCAGTACCTACCGCAAAAGAACGCTCGAACGGTATTGGCCTTTATATTGTTAAAACATTGGTACAGTTGCATGGCGGCAAGGTTTGGGCCAGCAGCGCAGGTAAGGATTTAGGTAGTTCGTTTTTCGTTCTGTTACCCAAATTACAAAGTTTACCGGTAACTGATTAGAATGAAATACGACAATCGTCTTCTGCTTTTTATACGGTAAAATTTCTGCAAGACTACACTAATATCTTTTAATCTCCATACAACCTGTCATATCGTGAAATATTAAAAGCTCAATGTAAGAAGAAACGACGACATAGCTTTGGTATCTGTCAAGGGTAGCAGAACACAACTCAGTTATGTACTACAAGATTATGATTTAATGCACCTTATCAAATTTCTATTATTAATTCTTTATCATAACCATTATACTTTTCACTGATGTATCCGTGCGGATTACAGATTACTTCAGTTTCTCCAATTCTATACCTTGCCGGCGTATGGATATGCCCGTGTATCCAATAAGATGGCTGGTATTTTATAATGAGATCTTCAATATCTGAAGCGTACGCAGAAGATATGGGATCATTCTTATATAAAGAAGGAAGCGAACGTACACTTGGCGCATGATGTGTGACCACCACATTTTTAAACGCAATTGATCCTTCCAGGCTTTTCTGCAACCAGTTTTTAGAAATCTTATGAATTTTATAGGTATCAATTGTTCTTAACTTCGAATAGGTAGGATAACGCCTGATCAGCTTGTAATCGTTCATTTTACTTTGACAAATGATGCCGTATTCTACAGGATTGCCAAACAAGGAAAAATCTGTCCATAAAGTTGCCCCATGAAATCTTACTCCTCCAAATTCTACAAAATCATTCTCCAGCACATAAATATTTGAATCTTTAGCCTTGGCAACTATTTTATTGAGCGTCTTCGGATAAGTACCTTTATAATATTCGTGATTGCCTAATACATAAATGACGGGCTTATCAGAAATATTTTGCGTAAGCCAATCAATGCCTTTCGTACCCAGGTTAATATCGCCAGCTAAAATAATCAGGTCGGCATTTTGGAAACTGAGTTCAGAAATACCAAATTCCTGATGCAGATCACTTATTATCTGTATTTTCATTACCCTGTTTACTCTTTAAAGCTTTGTCTTTAGTGATTTAAAGACTTACATTCAATGTTAATTCTCTTCTGCGCATCTGTATCACCAAGCGATTTGGCTTTGCCCCAATCCATACAAGCACCACTTTTATCTCCAAGATTAAATTTTGTATTTCCCCTATTATAATATGCGAGGCCATTATCAGGTTCAATCTCTATAACACGGTTATAATCTTTTAATGCTTCCTCGTATTCTCCTGCATCATCTTTATTCGTTGCCCTGCTTAATAATGCATCAGTATAGTCAGAATCTATTTCTAAAGCCTCATCATAATCTCTTCTTCCAGCTTTGTAACTATGAAGCATCTCTTTACAGTACCCCCTGGCTTGCCAAGCCTCTTTCATTTTAGGTACTAATTTTATTGCTATTGAAAAATAGATTATTGCTTTACCAAAGTTTCTTTTATTAATCTCATCGAGGCCTTCTTCATAAAAATCAGCCGGAATTTTGGATTCAACATCAAGATAGTTTAAATCGCCTGGATCCGATAATGTACCATAACCGTTTAGCTTACAATCAAACTCATAACCTTTACAATATAAATCTATTGCCCAAAAAATGAGACCTTCTTCAGTGTAGGGCAAAGCCGTAGCTGTGCCCTTTAAAATCCAATGATCATCTTCTTGAACTGGGTTTTCGAATATAAAATCGTAATTATCAGCTAAAAAGATGCTTAACAAATTTAGTTTTCCGGGCTTATCGGAAATAAAATCCAAATCAAATTTTGCCAGGGCGTTATCTTTAAAACCATCGCTGAGCATTCTTTTGTAAACATTACTGGCAGCATACTTTTCTTCGGAATAGCCATTATTAAATTCTTTCCTATTAAAAAATCTTTCAACCATTTTCCCTTTCCTCCTAAATATAGTTTATTCTAAAGCCAGCTAAAGCACTTCAATCCCTAGTTGTTTATAAGGCGCTAAACCAGCATTATCGGGATCCGTTTCAGTAATGATTACATCTACATCGGTAACCGGGCAAACATAATAAGGCTCTACTGTATTTATTTTTTCGAGTGCCGAAAGTGCAATGGTTTTCTGCGCCTGACTGATCATAATATTGTTCAGCTGTGCATCTTCATATATAATGGAGGTAATGCCCATATTGTGGTGCAGGCTGCAGATTCCTAATATACAGATATCGGCGCGTACTTTTCTAAAAGTATCGATGGTTTCTTGCCCGATGGTGATGAATGCGGTTTTATGCAATCTTCCACCGGCAAATATGACTTCTGCACTGGGATGGTCTTCCAGAATATTGGCGACAGGAAAGCTATTGGTAATAATGGTAATCTTTAAATCTTTTGGCAATACTGCGGCGAGTGCAACTACCGAAGTACCACCATCAAAAAATACCACCTGTCCGTCTTTCAGAAACTGCAAAGCTTTTTTCGCAATGGCTTGTTTGTGCTGCTGGTTGTATTTTTCCCTGTCCCTGTAATGCTGTGGTATAGGGGAACGGGAAATTGCCCCGCCTCGAACTGCACGCAACAACCCCTGCGAATCGAGTTCTTTAATATCACGGCGCACTGTATCTTCTGATACATTCAACAATGTACTTAACTCATCAAGCCGTACTTTACTGTCTTTATCGAGGGTATTTATAATAACCTGAAGTCGCTCTTCTTTTACCATATTACTGCAATATACTGCAAATATAAGAATTTAATTTAGGTAAAATTTGCAACATATTGCAATATTAAATATTTTTGTTGCAAAAAAATAGCAAACAATGAAAAAGACAATTGGCATTGATATGGACGGCGTACTAGCCGATATTGAAGATCATATATTAAAGACTTATTATGCTGAAACCGGTATTTCGCTTACACGGGAAGACATTAAAGGCAAATCGGAAGACGAACTTTTTCCTGATCGGGCCATGATTATGAAAATCTGCAACAGGGAGGGATTTTTCAGGAACCTGCCTGTTATGGAAGGTGCTGTTGAAACCGTAAAACAACTTATGGATGATTACGAAATCTACATTGTTTCAGCTGCTATGGAATTTCCGCTATCGCTTTTCGAGAAACGAGAATGGCTGTCAGAGCATTTCCCTTTTATCAGCTGGAAGAACATTATCTTATGTGGCGACAAAAGTATTATAGATACAGATTATTTGATTGATGATCATTGCAAAAACCTCGATTCATGTAAGGGCAAGCCTTTAATGTTTACAGCTTTCCATAATGTAGAAAAAGATCATCACCAGCGGATCAACCATTGGAAAGAGGTACCGGCTTTACTGAAGGAGCTGGAGAAGGCAAAACTCACATTGGCACAATAGATATTACCAAAATAAAAAGGGTGCAGCCACTGGCTACACCCTCTATCTAAATTAACGCTCTCAACTAGAAGTTGATATAAGGCTCTCACCCCTTATGCCTACAATATTACGGCAGAAAAATTAAGATTTGATGAAGATTTTAATTTATTGAAGATTTTTGTTAATTTTTTTTGATCAATCACCACCACACCCGCCACAACTTCCACAAGAGCTCCCGCCTGACGAACCACATGAACTGTCACCACCCCCACCATCGCCACTGGCATAAGTAGCGTCACTTCGTTTGTAATTTACCAAAGGGATCAGACTTGAAGATAATACAGCCGAACCATATAAAAAATAATCCCAGCGCCAATCCTGTTCCTCTTTTATTATAGGCAAAATAATTTCTTTATATAGACCAGGTATTGTGCGACTAAAAAACTGCCGATTCAGTTTATACAAATAATTAATAGCAAAAAGAATTAGAAGCGTTAATAAAAGTGCCACCTGAAAAACAGGTTTATCCCTTAAAACGCCAGTTACCAACCGGATCAGAGGAAAAATTACCAGTACAGCAAAAACGATAAAATTCACGTAAAACAGTTTTGCAAATTCTCGGGATTGATTAAAGCATGATCTAAACTGATCCATACTTTTGGCTGTGTTTCTAAAAACTGGCTTTGTTCGTAATTGCCTTAGCAATTGGGTGTAAAAAAGATCGCCCTTTTCCTTTAAGGTAGAAATTACCTGGAGCTGTTCTCCAGAAAGATCCTGCATTTTGTCTGAAATACAAATTCTTTGATCTAAATCAACTCTTATCATGCCTACATGAATAAGTTCGCTAATACTTCCATTTATGACGTCATCCAATTTATGGTTTTTTAGATAAATGACTTCGAATGGTTTAAGATGATATACAAACGATTGACTATCAAAGCTGGCGGCAATTTCCTTAAACCTGCTCATTGTATAGAAATATAGAATTATACAAACTGGTAGAGTTAACCCCAACAAGCCCCAAATAAAATAAGGGTTATTAATATGGATATAGATTGGTCTTAGCAGATAATAAAATGGAAAGGAAAGTATTATAGTTCCAAGTACGCCAAACAATGTAAATAAACCAATCTTAAGTTTTGCTGGCTTAAGCTTCAAACCATCCAACATCGTATCATAAAGCCAGATGCTTTCTGGCTGTTTGCCAAAATGATCGGCATACAGTTTTTCTGTTCTTTCAGCAGCTTTTTTAAATTCATCAAATCGTGCTTTATCATGGGTAGATGGAATATGCTGAATATTTTTCCCTAATAAAACACAAAAATCAAAATAGGATTGGCTAAAAATAAGATGTTGGTGCCAAACTATATCAACAATGGCTGAAGGCGAAACCATTAACTCAGACTTAGCTGCCAGGAACATAAACTTTTTATACTCCACAATAGCTTTTTCGGTAAAATCCTTTGTCCAGCGATTTTCACTGGCCAACCTAACCGAAAAAGAATATCCACCTGCTGGATCATCGAGATTAAATTGCAAGACCTTATTCCACAACGTTTCGTTCATATCCAGTTTTCGTTATTTTCCAAACTTCGGCCTCTTTCCTATTTTTCTATTGGGAAGGAAGTAGCATAAAAAATAATCCTATCATTACTTCTATATCCTAAATATACCAGAAATAAGAATTTTATCAATGTACTAAGCCAAATCCTTTACCAACTTACTACGGATCCTGCTCAAAGTTTCGAGACGCATACCTAAATAACTGGCAATACAGCGTAATGGAACCTTAGATACGTCGAAGGAATTCAATTCCATAAATTTTTCATAGCGCCTTTCAGCTGAAGGGATACGGGCAAGGATAGACCGTTCTGAAGCAGCATAGTATTGGAGGCCAAGGATTTTCCGACCGATCACATTGGTTTCCTGATAGCTTGCATACAATCTGTTTATAAACAGACGTGACATGGGTACCAATTCAGAGTTTTCGAGGGCCTGCAAATATTCAATTGAAGGCCTGAAATTTTCACGGGGATGCTGGATTGCACCGATAAATTCATTTCCAAAACTGATCCAGGTGGTAATTTCCTTACCGCCATCCTTTATAAACCCTCTTACCAATCCATTTACCACAAAAAAAACGTCATCATTATTATCAATCGGTGAGAGAACGTATTTATTCTTTTTAACCAGGATGGGCTGGAGATTTTTTTCAATTTCCTGAATAAAACCCGGCGTTATCGGGCATAAACTGCTGAAATAATTTAATACAGCGTTAACTAAAAATACCTTGCGGGATTCGAGCATACACAAATAGGGATAGACTTTAGACCCTTAATTATAGCGCTTTTTAAGATAATATAAAAATAAAGTAGATTAATTAAGACAATTATGACATATAATGCCCTTTATGGCGTGTATTTTTTAATGTTTTGAACTGCAAATTGATTTATCCAGGTAAAAATTCTCAATTTGCCCTCATCAAATTGAGAAAAATACTGCCAGGCTTCATAAAATGTTTTTTCCAAAATTAATTTAGCTTTTTCTTCCTCTTCAACTGACCTAATGATATTACCATAAATAGCTGGCGCATACCGTTTATACAGTGCTTTAAATGCAGCAAAATCATGCGGTGTCTTTAATGCAGTAAAAAAGACTTCCTCGCCGGATAACCCAGCATCATGGCCAATATTTTGTTTTTGAAGGATAACCTTTTGGTATAACGGTTGCATGAGCGATTTGATATTATTGCTATAACACAGCAATTTTTCCTTTGTTTATGCAATGCCAGAAAATCAAACAACCGAACGGAGTATGAATAGCTATCTGTTAATATCAAAAAAAATGCAAGGATAAGGCGGGAGCTTTTTAGAACATTCATTCCGTTCATTTTTCTCCACAGGAAAGTAAACCCTGGCAATCCAGATTCTAAAATTAACTCTCAGTAAAAAAACAGAAATAAAAATGCAGGAATAGATGCAACCTGTTGATTAGAAGTAACACTTTGGTCTTCTGCTTTTTGCGGTCTGCAAGTAATAACCAATAGATATTTCATGCGAGCCATAATCATAGCTGCCTAATTTGTTCAAACTGTAATCATAGCCATAGCCTATCCTGAGATTTTCGCGTATGAAGAATTCAGTAATCAATCCAATGGCGCTCCTTGCCCTTAAATTGCTTTGTAATGCCGGCTTAGGATAAAATTTTATGGAAGTTCTATAGGCCGCGCCCAGCCAAAGCTTTTCTTTAATCATTAAAAAGGCATTAAGATCCAATGAGGTTGGCCCATTTAAATCATCTTTGATCAAAAAAGTAGGCTTGAGCATGAAATCATTGTTCATTGGGAATAACATCCCGGCCGTTAAATAGAAATGAGGCTCAGCAGTAATATTCAATAGATTATTGGTCCTAAAAGCAGGAAGGTATTGTGTAAGCAGGTTATTGGCCGAGAAACCAATAAAGAATTTTTCGTTCGAATAATGCACACCTGCCCTGATATCAGGTACGATACGGCTTTCGTACCCCATAGGAATTCTGTTATCGTTTGTTTCATTGGGATCTAAAAGGCTACCGTCTAATCCCATCTGCATTACCCCGAGTCCGATCCCAAAGGCGAGCACATTGGTTTCGGTACGATCGAGTTTAATGCGGTAAGCAAAATTACCCGATAAATTAAGTGAAGTTTGCGCACCGATTTTGTCTTTCGAAACCAAAAGGCCTAAACCGAGGCTTTCTTCCTTAACTGCTTCATCAACAGCTATGGAAAGCGTTTGCGGTGCCCCCTGTATGCCAGTCCACTGCGCCCTTACAAAAGCCTGCATATATAATTCTTCCTTATAACCTGCATAGGCCGGATTGATGAAAAGACCATTAAATACATATTGCCCAAACTGTGCATTTTGCTGGGCAAACAAACACAAGCAGATTAAATTAAATAATGTCGTTAAAATTATCTTTTTCATATCCTCACCTTTTAACTTTCATTTATCTGATCACAGTAACATAGCCTTTAAATTCCTGCCACTGCCCATTTGTAGCTTTTACCTTAAGTATATAGAAATACGTTCCGCCCACCAGCCCATTAGCTGCCCAGTCACTCAGATAGCCTTTTTTCTCATACACGGTACTTCCCCAGCGGTTAATAATGGTAAGCTGGTTTTCAATATAACGGTCAAGGTGTTCTATAGAAAAGGTCTCATTTTTTCCGTCACCATTTGGTGTAAATACATTCGGGATTTTAAGTCCGGTAATTTCCTTAGTATCAATAGAGGTATTGTTTGATGGGTCAGGATCGGGTTCATCGTGCGTAACGGTGGCACCATTTACCACACTTCCAGGTTTCGTAGCCCTTACGTTAATAATAAGTTCAACAAAACTGCCATTGGCCAGCGAAGGTATAACCCACGAAACCGTCCGGGTTTGCTCGTTATAACTCGCAGCCCCCACAACGTTAGGATCAACACTTACAAATGTGAGGTTCTCAGGAAGGTCATCTTTTACCTGTACATTGGTAGCCGTGCCCGTACCGTTGTTGCGTACCAATAAATTATACTTAAAAACTTCCATATTGATTACCTGCCTGCTCTCCGATCTTTTAAGAATAGAAATATCTGCTGAAACCACCTGCTCCATAACTACTTCCATCTCTTCTGAAAGTTCTGAACTACATCCCCCCAGGCTAAAAGTAATAACAGTATATTTTCCTGCGGTGCTTACTACATAATCCTGTTCGGTAGCGTCTAAAATGGCATTTCCATTTCTAAACCACTGATAAGAGGTTGCACCTGTACCATTAGCCCTGAGTTTAACAGTTATACCCGGTTTAAGGTTAAGCACATTGGGATTATTAGATTGCGCAAAGCATGCCGCCACTAGAAACAGCAGCATGCCAAACACAATTATCCCTAACCTGCTAAACATCATAAATGGTCAAATCTTAATATTTATGGTGCTACAGAAATAACTGCTTTGCCTGGTTTAACTGTAACAGTAATGTTTTTAGATGCTGTTGCAGTACAGCTTGTAGAGGGTACAATAGGTGTAGAACCAACCGCATATTTACCTTCAGCAGTAAACACATAAGCTTCTGGTGCAACACCAGCTTTTAGGGTAAATAATTCATTATTGGTACCCGAAACCGTTCCCAAGGTAGTAGGGTCACTTACTGCTACCCCACCTTTGGTTGCAGTCCATGTGTAAACCAAAGAAACGCCTGCTGGTAAGGTAAGTGCCGCATCTTTAGCTGCTGTAATTACTGTTGAAGCGGTTTGATCTGTACAGTAAACACTTCCGGGCGCATTTACTGTAATGGCCGGTGGCGGAAGTTTTTCAACAACAGTATTATCTGATGCATCACTCGGACAAAGATTTGCATCGGCCGGTATTACCTGAACCGAGTAAGTATGTGTTCCTGCTGTTAATGTTGCAGGTACGTTAAAAATGGCATCTGCAGCTGCAGCATAAGTTACCGGGCTTTGAGCAGTACCATCAACAGTCCAAATAATTTTATCGCCCGCTACGGGAGTATACCCGGTAAATGCCGGTGTAAGTTTTACGGTACCTGTACCACATAAATATACATTTGGCGTTTGTGCAATTGCACTGATCGGCAATAAGAACAGCAGGAATGCAAAGATCCTTAAATGGTTTTTTGTAGTTTTTTTTGTCATGACTTTAATTTGTTAGGGGTGAATGATTATTTCTTTTTTTAATTAATAGATACTGTTGGTTTGTGCGGCACAAGCTTTACCCTAAAACTGAAAGGAATGGTACGCTCGCAGCCATTTGCGTTTTTAATGGTTAAATTTCCCTGGTACACGGCAACCGGCGTATTAGAGGGTATATTGATGTTAATTTCGTTTGCGGGTAATGTTTGGTCTGTAACCGCCGGAAGCAGGTTCCCAGCCCATGAAATGCTGTAGCTAACAGGATTGAAAACAGGGTTAGTATAGGTGAGTTTTGTAGAACTTAAGCCTTCGCAGATTCCCGGATCAGGCCCAAGGATTAGGTTTGGCTGTGGATTTACAGCTAAATTAAAATCAACTTTTTTCCCACAGTAAGTAGCATCATCGGCAATAGTATAACTGATCACTACATTGCCTGCCCCAATTGCTGTAACCAAACCCGCAGCATCTACAGTTGCAATGCCCGCATCGCTGCTGCTCCAAGTTCCATTAGGGTAGGCATTGGTAAAGGTCGCGGTTGTTCCTCCGCACATGGTTGCAATACCAGCAATTGCAGGTACGGGTGCATATTGTTTTACCTTAACCTCTACAGCCTTTAAACCACCTGCATTTTTACAACCTGTTAGTGTGTTTACCGCTTCAACATAATAAGTTGTAGCGGCGGTAAGCCCAGGGGTGACATAATTTGTACCAACGGTAAATGGTGTACCACCAGAAGACGATGTGAACCAGTTATAAGTAAAGCCCGCATCGGGATTGGTAACCGCAAGTGTTGTTGAAGAACCACTACAGACCGTTGCGCCCGGAACAATAAGTGTTGGCAAAGGATTGACTTTTAACTTTACCCTCAAGCGTTCGGATGTAGCGGCGATACAGTAAGTTCTGCTTGCCTGAACATAATAATTATATTCGCCGGCAGCAAGGGTTGATGGTGGTGTATAGCTTAATCCTGTATTTAACAACGTACCGCCAGTTTCGGCATCATACCATTTATATTCGGTACAATCCTGAGGATTATTTACAGCAAAAGTGGTAGTTGTACCTTCGCAAACTGTCCTTATATCTTCCGCAGCAGGATCTACAAGTGTACGCGGATTTGCCAGTTTTCTTCTGATATCATAAATCCTTATCGAACCGAGCACACCAGCCAAGCCTCCTGTAGTAATTTCCAAGCGGTCGTAAACCTCAGTGATCGGAAAGGTTAATACATATTTATCTGTTGAGCCAGGGAAAAGCCTGAGATTTAGAAAAGTCCCGACATTATTAAATGGATCGCCTGCTTTTGCTCCATTCAGATAGGGCTGTATGGTAAATCCAGTAAGCAGGCTCAGATCAAGTAACCCACCCCCAGGCTTGCTTAATATAATACTCACAGAATCTTTAGGCTGAGAGGGCTTGTTAAATATTGCCGTAAGGAAAATTTTATTTAAAACAGATAATCCCACATCCATTAAAGCGTAACTGTCTTTATCATTGTCGATTGAATTAAAGGGATCTGTTACCTTTCCCGTAACATTTAATACCCCCCCAACAATGCTGGGCTGTACGCCCGATAATACATCAATTACCTCATCGCAATCTATTTTCTCGGTAGTTGCCTCCATGATATAGGCATGAAAAACCTTAGCTGACAATGCTACGGAGAGTAAATTGCCCGAAACCTTAACATAAATACCGTTATATACCTGATTGGGAGTAACTGTAATCTCCACCTCACCCGAACCGCTGATTACACCGGCGATATTGGTAGAGTTATAAATAGGATTCATGGTTGCAGTATACCCTGCATCGTGCCCAGGCCCAAGCAGGCCCAGCAATGGCCAATCGGCACCAATTGACTGCAAGTTTGTAAAACTTCCAATTTCTACCCCACTCAATACACTCAAAACCTCGGTAGGCAACGAGATTTTAACGGTAACGGGTGTATTGGCAGGAATTGATCTTGGGCCGGTGCCGCTACTATTGGTAAATTGTAGAAATTGGGTAGATGATGCCAAACCCGCCAAACCAAGTCCAACACCTAAGGTTGATGCATCTCTAACCTGTCCGTTAACCGCATTCGGCGCATCAGCGATAGTCCCCATAATTAGAGAACCACCCAATATTTTAAACCCATATTGGATCGAACCCTGAAAATCAGCGTAGGTACGTTTAGTATTTTCGCATTGTGCCGTAACCTGCGCATATAAATATGCAGGCATGCAGCAAAACACAAACACCAGGAAGGACAGACAAGAGCGCCTTTTCAATTCTTTTGGGATGTGACTTAAAACAGTTTGTTCGTTGACACAAAAGTATGCCGGACGATGGCCAAATTAGCCGTTCACTTTATTCATTAAACATATAAAGAATATGCAACAGCCTGTTTTATTGACATTTATCAACAAAACACAAATTTTAAGTTGTAAAATCAAATGCTTGGGTAGGTTGTACTATCTTTTGATTTTTGACAGAGAAAAATAATTTAGTAATACTGATTAGGGAATGATGTAACAACCAAAATGGTTATACATTTATTTAACAGAAAATACTTGCAGGGGAAAAGAGTTATCGTATCTTTGCACCCTCCCTGGAAGCTTCCACTCCAGGGTTTAAGAAAGCTTTCCAGCAATGGGAGGCTTTTCTTATTTAAAATCAGGCAAACAGTATATCCATAGCAAGCTCTTTTTGTACCAAACCTGGATAGTTTGTACCATTCTTTACCCCATAGGTGGTGATCATGGTTAAAAATAATGCCTTTCTTGTTCCGGTTTGCGATTGGAATACCTTGAGTTTGTTATCCAGCTCTTTTTGATACGACTTGCTGATTTCAAAAGGAGCAACCGAAAATTTCATTTCACAGATATTGATACAGGAATCGTTCCGGTCGATCAGTAGATCGATCTGTGCCCCCTGCTCTTCTTTGTTTTTAGGCAGATAACGCCACACCGAAATTTCAGCGTAAACATTTTCTATCCCTATTGCCTTTTTAATCTGCAAAATGTGTTTCATGCAGATGCTTTCGAAAGCATACCCACCCCAGCTTTTCCATGAGGTACCCGAATAAAATTTTAGCCAGGTACCGGCTCCTGTTGCTTTATTGCCATCGATAAATTTCAGGTAAAAAATAGAATACTCATCGGTAAGCTTATACAATGCATCTTTGGTGTTTTTACCGAAAGGAACATATGGTGTAATGAAACCCGACTCGGCCAGTTCTGCGAGCAGTTGCGTAGCATAGCCCCCGCTGCTTAACTTACAGGCATTAATAATTTCTGTACGGGTTAAGCCTTTACTTTTTTTGGCCAGGGCCCTCACAATATCGATGTGGTTTTCGGCTTTATCGAACAGGGAATAATACAGGTTCTTAAATTCTTCGAGCAGTAGGCCATCCTTGGTAAAAAACAACCGGTCTGTCACTTGTGCAACACTTTCGCCTGGCTCTATTTCTTTCAGGTATTGGGGAATGCCGCCCATGGCCATATAAACCTGTAGAAGCTGGTATTTATCGAGCTTTATTTTCCTCTGCTTAAGATAGGCTGCTGTTTCGCCAACGGTAAAGGGCAACAACCTGATCCTCCTGGTTACACGGTTATGCAGACCGCCGCGGTTATTGATTACTTTATTGATCATCCAGGAAGCTGCCGAACCGCAAATCACCACAACCAGTTTCTTTTCTTTGGAAGCCCAACTGTTCCAGAAGTTTTCGAAAGCAGGCAAAAACCCTGAACGCGGAGTATTGATCCACGGAAATTCATCAATAAAAATGATTGTTCTTTCCTTTTTCACCAAAGGCACAAGGTATTGACGAAGCACCTGAAAAGCGGCTATCCAACTTTTTGGTATGGCAAGTGGAAGTCCGCCTGCGGCCTGGGTAAGTGCCAAGGCAAAGTTTTCCAGCTGTTGGGTTAAAGTTGCATGATGGATGCCTGAAAATTCGAATGCCAGATCTTTACTAAAACCATTTCTGATCAGATAAGTTTTTCCAACCCGTCTGCGCCCATATACTGCAATGAGTTCAGGCTCGCCCGATTTTTCAATCTTCTCCAACAACAATCTTTCTTCTACTCTACCTACAACCTTTTCCATAAACCATTAATTTATAGCAATAAAGGTAATAAATTTATTATTTTTGGCGAAATATAAATACATATATCACGCCAAAACTATATCTTTTTAAGTATTTTTGGCGAAATATAAAAAACTATATCATGCCAAAACTATATTTTATAGCGAATTCTGGCGTGATATACGCCCGAAAATTATTTACTTTTGAAAACAACCATGGCTAAAGGTGGCAGATTAACCTCAATTGAATATACCTGGCCGTTATAACCTTCCAAGGCAGGTACAATATCGCCACGGTTATTGATACCGCCGCCATAATATACAATATCGTCGGTATTGAAAATTTCAGTCCACTTCGTTTTAAAAGGCACACCAATTCTATAGTGCTCGCGTACCACCGGCGTGAGGTTGATGGCAATTACCAACGTATCTTTTGCCTTTGGTCCTTTACGCATATACACAAAGACCGATTCGTTTGCATTATCAGCATCTATCCACTGGAAACCCTCGTAACTAAAATTGAAATGATACAGGGCAGGTTCTTTACGGTAAAGAAAATTTAAGGCTTTAACGGTTTCCTGCATGCCTTTATGCGGAGCGTACTGCAATAAATGCCAATCAAGCGATTGGGTAAAGTTCCACTCATTGGTTTGGCCAAATTCGTTCCCCATAAACAGCAGTTTTGCGCCGGGGTGGGTAAACATATAACCATAAAGTGCCCTTAAGTTCGCAAATTTCTGCCAATCATCGCCCGGCATTTTGTATAACATGGGCGATTTTCCATGCACCACTTCATCATGCGAAAAAGGCAGCATGAAATTTTCAGTAAAAGCATAAGTCATACTAAAACTTAATTGATGGTGATGGTGTTTGCGTCCGAGGGTATCTACTTTAAAATATTTCAGCGTATCGTTCATCCAGCCCATCATCCACTTCATGCCGAAACCGAGGCCACCATTATGCACCGGACGGGTTACGCCCGGGTAAGTGCTGCTTTCTTCGGCAATGGTCTGTACGCCTTCAAAATTACCATAAACCGCTACATTGAGGTCCTGAAGAAACTGGATGGCACCAATATTTTCACTTCCCCCATATTCGTTGGTTGCAGCATCAGCATCTTCCCTTGAAAAATTAAAATATAACATCGAGGCGACGGCATCAACCCTTAAACCATCAGCATGGTATTGATCCAGCCAAAATATGGCATTGCTGATAAGAAAAGAACGTACCTCGTTACGGTCATAGTTAAATATATACGATTTCCAATCAGGATGGAAACCTTTCCGCATATCGGCATGTTCGTACAGGTGGGTTCCGTCAAACTCATATAAACCATGCCTATCGCCCGGAAAATGGGAAGGTACCCAATCTAGTATCACTGCAATATTGGCCTTATGCAATTCATTGATCAGGTACATTAGGTCCTGCGGGGAGCCATAGCGCGAGCTTGCCCCAAAGTACCCTGTAATCTGGTATCCCCAGCTCGGGAAAAATGGAAATTCCATTACAGGCATCAGCTCTACATGTGTAAAACCCATTTCTTTAACATAAGGCACAAGCCTGCCGGCTACTTCCCTGCAGTTTAAAACACGCTCTGGATTATCCGGATCGCGTTCCCAGGAGCCCAAATGTATTTCGTAAACCGAAATCGGCTGATCTAAGGCATTTAATTTTGCCCTCTTATTGAGCCAGGCTTTATCTTTCCAGGTAAAATCAGTATCCCAAACAATACAGGCCGTTTGCGGTGGATGTTCCCATCTGCGTGCATAGGGATCGCCTTTCAGGTGTTCCGATCCGTCGAAACCCTGTACAAAATATTTATATACTTCGCCTTTGGCAATACCGGGAATAAAACCTTCCCAGATACCCGATTTATCCCAACGTTTGTACAACTGATGCGAACTGTTATCCCAGCTGTTAAAATTGCCCACTACACTTACCTTCGTAGCATTGGGTGCCCAAACAGAAAAATAAGCGCCGGCGGTGGCCTCAACAGTAATTAAATGGGAACCCATTTTTTCATACAGCCTAAAATGTTTTCCAACAAGAAAAAGATCAATGTCGTAATCGGTAAATAAACTGTGCACCCAAACGGATTTATTCTTATCGATTTTAGGTAGCGCTGCTTTTTTTGCAGGAACTTTTTTTGCTGACATAGGTATTTTTGGCTAGATAAATGAAGCCCCAAATACTAAACAGCATTTGGGGCTAATTGTTACAGACTCAGGATCTGAATTTCAGAGAAATTTTTATTGCACTTGAAATGCAGGATGTTTTGATCGTCAGTATAAAAATCTTTCACCTCTTTGTTATCGATGATGATTTTTTTAACCTGGAATTTTACGCCGATAATATTGCAAACATAAAACTCATAGTTAGGCGTATATAACCCCTCGTTACGCTGGTTTACCTTAATGGCCTGGTTATCGCCTTTAACGGTAAATTTCTTTTCGAGGTAAATATCCTGTTCATAGGCAAAGGTATCGCCATGATCTTCGTACATATACGAGTTCACCTCATAATCGCTATGATAAATGTTCAGGATTACTTCGGTAATGGATTTTTCATCAACATATTGCATCACCGGATACTCTGGCAAAACGGAACCTGCACGCACAAATATTGGCATGCTGTCTATCTTGGCATCAACGGTATATTCGTTACCCCCATTTAAAATTTCGTTGGTCCAGAAATTATACCAGGCACCTTTTGGCAGGTATACCCTTCTCGATATTGCACCCTGTTCCAAAACAGGGCAGATCAATAACTTATCGCCATAGCAAAATTCATCCTGACGGAAACTATTGCTGATATTTTCCTGTTCGAGCATAACCAATGGCCTTAAAATTGGAAAACCATAACGATGGTGCTCCCAAAAAACAGAATACAGGTAAGGCATTAAACGGTACCTTAATTCGATAAACTTGCGGTTAATATCTTCAAAAAACTGGCCAAAGCTCCAGGGTTCGCGCTCAGCTGTATCGCCTGCAGAGTGTGCCCTCATAAATGGTGAAAAAGTACCCAACTGGATCCAGCGGGCAAACAGTTCTCCGTCAGGCTCTCCACTAAACCCGCCAATATCGGTACCGCAGAACGGCACACCTGAAACGGATAAACGCTGGCACTGGATATTACCGATTTTCAAATGTTCCCAGGTTGCAATGTTATCGCCTGTCCATACGCTCGCATAACGCTGCATGCCCGAATATCCGGCCCTTGTAATGGTAAACGGACGTTTGTTACGCATCAGTTTTTTAAGCCCTTCATAAGTAGAACGCACCATCTGCATACCGTAAACATTGTGTGCTTTACGGTGTGAACCGCGGTAACCATCGTAATTATGGCGTACATCGTTAGGGAAAGTGCCCGAACCAAATACCGCAGGCTCATTCATATCATTCCAGAAACCTGCCACACCCATATCTACCAGCTCTTTGTACAGGTTCCCCCACCATGCACGTACTTTAGGGTTGGTAAAATCAGGAAACTGGCAACGGCCCGGCCAAACATGGCCTTCCATATAGTAATCGTCGCTCCGGCGACAGAAAAATCTTTTCTCTTTACCTTCTTTAAAAACCCAGTAATCGTCATCAACTTTAATTCCCGGGTCGATCATTACAACAGTCTTAAAACCATCATCAGAAAGCTCCTTGATCATCTTACGGGGATCAGGGAAATATTTTTTGTTCCAGGTAAAACAGCGATAACCATCCATATAATCGATATCGAGGTAAATGGCATCACAAGGAATTTTCCTTTCCCTGAACTGTTTTGCGATTTCCTTAACCTTCGATTCTGGATAATAGCTCCAACGGCATTGTTGATAACCTAAAGTCCATTTTGGAGGCATCGGGTGTGTTCCGGTTAATGTTGCATAACGTTTTACCACATCCATAATATGTGGTCCGTGGATATAGTAGTACTGCAGTTCGCCTCCATCGGCCCAGAAACTGGTTTTATTTACATCTTCTGCACCAAAATCAAAATATGATTTAAAGGTATTATCGAAAAATATACCGTAAGCAGCCTGGTTATGCAACCCCATGTAAAAAGGTATGGTACGGTAAAGCGGGTCCTGGTTCCAACCATATGAGTAGGCATCCGTGTTCCAGTTTTCGAAACGCCGGCCGCGAAGGTTAAAATTACCTGATTTATCACCTAAACCAAAGAAATTTTCTTCAGGGTGGCATTTTTTAGTGGCATAAATATAATAGCCCCCAAAATCTACGTTCTCTTCCCAGTGCATAGGGTTGGCTTCATCAACCATCATCATATTGGTGATGTTGTCATAAAAAGAGATATGGAAATTGGATTTTTCTATTTTGCAGGTTACGGCATGTGTAGAAACGGTATAATGATCGTCGTGTTCCTGCATCTTAAATACCGAAACTTTGTGGTCTACTTCAGGTACGGCATAAGAAAAATCATCCAGGAAAACACCATGCGGTGCCAAGCGTACCCTGATAATATCGTCGCTTACTACCCTTACTTCTACCCTTGCATCTCCATCAGAAAAATAAAAACGGTTGCCTTCCTTTTTTACTTTTTTTACTGCCCCAAGGTACTGTTTAACAATTGGTTTTACCGATATATCAACTGGATTGTTTAAATGCTGTATTTCCTGTTCCTTTTCGATCAGATCACCTGCCTCGTTAGGTTTGTCGTTTTGCGCTTCCATCCTTATTTATTCAAATTTTAATTCATGGCTCTTAAACAGGGATGTGCTTAAGAAAGTACTATAATACAAATATTTTATTAAAAGGGATCAAGCTTTTTTTCAAGGCCTGTTGATTAAAGTGTATTATTTACACTAAGAGCCTTAAATCAGAAATTTAATTAAAGAAGATTTAACAGTAGTGTTTGATAGCTGCAACCACAAACCAGGCATTTGAATAGCAAAAAAAGCCCCCTGTACATGATGTATACAGAGGGCTACTCAAAACTCAATATTTTGCTATGGATTAAAGGCTAATCCAACGTAATAAATTGCACCTGCTGATGGGTTTCCGTAAGAAGTGAAATAATATTTATTGAGCACATTAGAACCACCCAGTTTAATTACCGATTGTACCGAAGGTATCCTCAGGCTCATCTGCGCATCCAAAGAGCTGTATGCCGGCACCTGACCCGATGCAAAAGAAGAATTCCAGTAGAATTGATCCTGCCAGCGGTAAGCCAGGTTGAAACCGAAGTTTTTAATAATTTCTTTATTACCCAGGCCCAGGTTGTAGCGGATTTTAGGAGTATTGAAATCATTAATATAATTAGCTGGCAAATCACCAATCTGGTTGTAAGAAACGTTACCACTTACATTCCATTTGCCTACAAGGTAGTCAAGGCCTAAAGCTGCACCATAAGAAGTTACCTTGCCTGCAGCATTTACCGGAACACCAAATTTCACAAAGCTTCCATTAACATTCTGATAAACATCAACAGCGGTGATAAAATCTTTATAGATATTGTAATAGCCGTAAGCATCAACCAATAAATTAGGAAGCAGCAAGCCTTTATAACCCAACTCGTAAGATTGAACACTCTCCGGACGTACACCTCTCGAATCGAAATTATACTGTTGTAAAAGTGCCGGATTAGGTGTGCCGGTAGCGGCTGCCGAAGCCAAAAAGGCACGGTAACTTACATCAGTATAGGGTTTATTGGTATCAAGATGGTATTTATTGAACATAATTTCTGGTAAACCACCAATCAGCCTTTGCGAACCGCCACCTACTGAAAGATCAATATACTGGTTCTGTGTAGTTGGATTACGGTACCCGGTTTGGTAAGAAACCCTGATATTGTTGTTTTTTGCCACCGTGAATACCCCTGTTATCCTTGGGGTAAACCTGCCTTCAAAATTCTGACTTTTATCGTAACGGCCGGCAAAAGTAAACTTAACCTTATCATTAAAAAGTTTTTTACCAATCTGTGCGAACGCGCCATATTCTTTAATATCGATTGATTCGTTTAAATCATTGAATATGGTACCTGCCGAATTTAAGTCATATAAACGATAAGATGCGCCCACCTGAAATTCTACTACTTTATCGAAAAGATTGGTAAAATTGTACATTCCTTCGTAATGGTAGAGATTGGATTTATCATCGAATTTCGCACCATAAATACCTTTACTCGGATCAGAAGCACTGATGGTCGTGTTCATGATATTATTTTTTGCCATTTCGTACTGTGGACTTCCAGGTGCATAGCGGCCTTGATCAGCTGCACCTCTTGCTAAAGCGTGGGCTTGGGCATCGGTTTGTCCGGCAGCTCTTGCACCTACATAATTACCAATATACTGCGGGAACCAGGTTGTTGATGGTTTTGATAATTCATTAATATAACTACCCAGTATAGAAGAAATATAAGAATCGCCTGAACGCTCCTGCGTGGTATAGGCTTTTAGGAAAAAATCTTCGCCTTTTAATTCCAATTTGTATTGGCCGATATTAAAATTACGCAGCGAATAGCGATCAGACCCGGTATATACCGAAGTTCCTGTACCCCAATTGGCCTGTCCAACCAGCTGCACTGTATTGCTGATGTTATAATACAATGCTCCTGAAGCTTTTAGCGATTTAGTACTATAGTCTACCAGGTTTTCTTCATTATAACCTGTTCTTGAAACATTTTGATCAGGAATTAGTCCTGCTTTTAAACCGACATAAAATGGAAAATAGTTCTGAACCGCCGGACGTAAAGCTGCAGGTAAACTGGCCAAAAAGCCAGCCTGTTGTGCTGCATTTGGAATAGCTGCACCAAAAGCACCGTCCATCGTAGATTTAATGTTGGGAATTAAACCGCCCGAACCTGCATTTATACCCGAAATGGTTGCATTTTGAACACTCAGGGCCACATTACGCATATTCTGGCTTACCTCATCACCATAAACATTAATACCATCGTAATTTGGATCGCTGTTCCTATCACCAGATTTTGCCGTTCTTGCCACCCTATCAAAATTCGAATAGTTATTTCCATACCAGTCTTTGGCCTGTACAAAAGAAAATGCCGCTTTTACACCAAACTTATTGTTCCATGATTTTGCCATACGTACATCCAATTGGTTAAAAGGTTGCACGGTACTGTTATCGTCGTTAACATGGTTTACCCCTGTTTTATACTGAAAACTTGCGCCTGGGTACTTAAAAGGATCTTTTGATGTCATTAGCAAAGTACCGCTAATACCACCAGCACCATAAAGCGCTGATGAAGCACCTGGCAACAACTCTACATTATCAACATCAAGTTCGGTAATCCCCACAATGTTACCTACCGAGAAATTCAATCCAGGGGCCTGGTTATCCATTCCATCGATGTACTGATTAAAACGGGTATTACCATTTGAATTGAAACCACGTGTATTGATCGATTTGAAGGTTAAACTCTGCATACTGCTTTCCACACCTTTCATATTGTTAAGCGCATCATAAAATGATGGTGCAGCAATTTCCCTTATGGTAGCAGCGCTCATACGCTCAATGGATACAGGCGATTCCAGGATACGCTCCGGCGTACGTGAGGCCGAAACCACCACATCGCCACCCAGCACCACAGCTGTTTCCAACTCCAGGTTAATACCTGTTGTGCTACCTGTTACCTGCTGTTCTACCGTACCATACCCCACATAAGAAGCTACCAAAGTAAAAGGCACTTTTGCCGTTGTACTAAAACTGAAACTACCATTGGCTGTAGATGCTGTACCGCCCGGTTGACCTTTGATGGTTAAACTTACGCCTGCAAGGCCTTCTTTTGATTGCTTATCTTTTACGGTACCACTCACCGTAATGCCCTGTGCCTGTGCCACAATATTAACTGTACACATCAATAATAACACATAGAAGATCTGTGTAAAAATTCTGCTCATAAAGATTGTTAATTTGGTTACCTAACTAGTTAGTTATACTGTTTATTTGTATGATTAGTTACATAAACTTAAACTCTTTTTTTGAATTAAGCAAATTATGTTAGCATAATAATATCAATTCAAATTATAATTTTGATTGATATACAGTTTGTTGTATTTTGCATTAAACATAAACCGTCATTTTGCGCTATCTTAGCAAAAGACTTTGTTAACTAACCATTATGAATAAAATTAAGGCCTTATTTTGCGTCATCATACCGATAGCATTAGCTTTTTTATTTAATACCAAACTGGGAAATACACCACCACTGTTAAAATTTCTAAATCCTTTTATGGGTTTTTGGCAGAATGCCGAGAACAATCACTTTATATTCAACCATAAAGCAAAGATCAAAGGTGCGATAGATAAAATTGAAATTGTTTTCGACGACCGCATGATCCCTCATATTTTTGCACAGAACGATCACGATCTATATTTGGCTCAAGGTTATGTTACCGCCATGCACCGCCTTTGGCAAATGGATTTCCAGACCCGGTTTGCCGCCGGAAGAATTAGTGAAGTAGTGGGCCAAAAAGCCATTGAAGTTGACCGTTACCAGCGCCGCATGGGCATGGTTTATGGCGCAGAAAACTCATTAAAAGGCATGATGGCCGATCCAAAGGCTAAAGAAATGATTCTGGCCTATACCGAAGGAATTAACGCTTACATTAAAACACTTTCTAAAGCCAACTATCCATTAGAATATAAAATACTCGATTTCAAACCCGAAAACTGGACACCTATAAAATGTGCCTTACTCCTTAAACAGATGTCGGCCGTATTGGCTATGGGTTCTGACGAGTTTTATATGACCAATATCCTTAAAAAATTTGGCCCTGATATTACCAAAGATCTTTTTCCTGATTATCCTTTCCGTGAAGATCCGATTATCCCCGTGGGCACCAAATGGAACTTCACACCACTATCCGTACCTAAAACACCAGCAAGCTTTACTGAAGCCTTAACCGGTGAGGTAAAAACAAAAGAGAAAGTAGAAGGTATCGGCAGCAATAACTGGGCATTATCTGGTGCTAAAACAGCATCTGGATACCCCATTTTAGCAAACGACCCTCATTTGGATTTAACCCTCCCCTCTATTTGGTACCAGATCCAGTTACATGCACCCGGTGTTAATACATATGGTGTTTCTTTACCTGGTGCACCCGGTGTAATTATCGGTTTTAACCAGAAAATTGCCTGGGGAGTAACCAATGTTGCCGCTGATGTGCTGGATTTTTATCAGATCAGGTTTAAGGATTCGTCCCATAATCAATATTGGTACAACAACCAGTGGAAAGCAACTTCAAAGCGTTTAGAAACCATCAAAATCCGTGGAGGAAAAGACGAAGTGGATACGGTTTATTATACCCATCACGGCCCCGTGGTTTATTTCCAGAAGCCGAAATATGGCAGAGCAGATAATGTGCCTGTTGGCGATGCATTAAGGTGGATTGCACATGAACGATCAAATGAGCTCATGACTTTTTATTACCTTAACCGTGGTAAAAACTATAATGATTACCGCAAGGCTTTAACTTTTTATACCGCACCGGCACAGAACTTTGTTTTTGCCAGCGTAGATAATGATATCGCCATTACACCGAATGGTAAATTCCCTTTAAAATGGAAAGATCAGGGCAAGTTTATCCTGGATGGCACCGATCCGGCTTACGATTGGCATGGATGGATCCCAAATGCGCAGAACCCAACGGTTAAAAATCCACCACGCGGTTTTGTAAGCTCGGCCAACCAGTCTTCAACCGATCCGTCTTACCCTTATTATATCAATTGGGAGTTTGCACCATACGAACGCGGTAAACGCATCAATGACCGTTTAACCACAATGAAAAAGGCCACTTTAGACAGTATCCGTTTAATGCAGACCGATAATTACAGTATCCTTGCACAAAATCTCCTGCCTGCACTATTGCCCCAGTTAAATAATGAACAACTTAACGCCACCCAAAAGGAAGCATTATCTTACGTAAATAAATGGAACAAACGCTATGATGCCAATGAAATTGCAGCCAGTGTGTTCGAGATATGGGCAAACCGTTTAATTTATGATATATGGGGCGACGAATTTGAAGTAAAAGGAATTCCTATGCGTTTCCCATCACGCGACCGCACGGTCGAAATGATCCTGAAAGAACCGAATGCCCCATGGTATGATAATATTCATACAGCTAAAAAAGAAACACTTGCCGACCTCGTGAACGAATCTTTTAAATTTAGCTGTGATAGTCTGGAGAGACGTTTTGGCCCGATCAATAAAGATTGGAACTGGTCAAATGTAAAACAAAGCAATGTACCCCACCTGGCCAAAATACCAGGGCTTGGTTCCAAGATATTACAGATTGGAGGTGCAAAATCGACCATTAATGCCCTGGGCGAAAGTAACGGACCTTCTTGGAGAATGGTAATCGAACTGGGTAAAACTCCAAAAGGACATGGTGTTTATCCTGGCGGACAATCCGGTAATCCCGGAAGCAAGTTTTATGATAATATGATCGATACCTGGGCCAATGGCAAATTATACGATCTGTTTTATATGCAAAATCCCGACGATAAATCGGGCACAGTTATCTCCCGTTTAAAAATTTCTAAATAGGCTAAAATGGTTTTCATCGTTATATTAATAATCTGTTTTTTCTTACAAATGATTGCACCTTGGTGGGTAATCATCGTCATTTCATTTGCTACCTGTGGCATCATCGGTAAAACCGGAAAAATCGCCTTTTGGCAATCGTTCCTTGCCATTTTCTTATTGTGGATCGGTTATGCGCTGTTTAAAAGTTTACCGAATGATAACCTGCTTGCCGGCCGTGTAGCAGTAATGACCGGGATAAAACTTTGGTGGGTACTGCTTATCGTTACCGGATTTTTAAGCGGTTTGGTTGCCGGCATAAGCGGGTATTGCGGCTATCAGTTCAGAATGGCCATGCTAGCAAAAAAACTGACGGGAAAATAGCATAACGCTTCGTACTTTTGCAGCGTGAATTTAACAGCTGAGGATATATTTTATATAAAAAGTGCGGGTGAGTTTAACTCAATTGCCTTACCTATTTTTAAGTTACAGGCCCAAAACTGTAATGTATACCGCGAGTATATTTTCCATTTGGGTATTGATACCGATAAAATAACCGAAGTGGAGCAGATCCCGTTTCTACCAATCGGCTTTTTTAAAAGCCATCAGGTTTTAAGCAGCAACGATCCTGTTGAGGTAACTTTTAGCAGTTCGGGTACAACAGGCATGGTACAGAGCAGTCACCATGTAACTCATGCAAAACTTTATGAACAAAGTTATCTACAGGCATTTACCGAATTTTATGGCGCAGTTACCGATTATTGCTTTTTGGCCTTGTTACCTTCTTACCAACAGCGCTCGGGTTCATCGTTGATTTACATGGTTAACGACCTGATCGAAAAAAGCAAACATCCACAGAGCGGTTATTTTTTATATAATCATGACGAGTTATTGCAAACCTTGCTCGATTTAAAATCAAAAAAACAAAAAACTGTTTTGATTGGCGTTACTTATGCCCTGCTCGATTTTATAGAAAATTTCGATATCCATTTTCCTGAGCTTATTGTAATGGAAACCGGTGGTATGAAGGGGAAACGAAAAGAAATGGTCCGCGAAGAGCTTCATGAACAGCTAACGAAAGGTTTTGGTGTAAAAACCATCCATAGTGAATATGGGATGACAGAATTGCTTTCTCAGGCATATTCTTTGGGCGAAGGCATCTTCAATTGCCCCAACTGGATGAAAGTGGTGATCCGCGATACCAACGATCCGCTCAGTTTAATGCCAAACGGCAGAACCGGGGGCATTAATGTAATCGACCTGGCCAACATCAATTCTTGTTCGTTTATTGCTACGCAAGACCTGGGGAGAATCAATCCAGATCAGAGTTTTGAAGTATTGGGCAGGTTTGATAATGCCGATATCAGGGGTTGCAACCTTTTGGTTCAATAATCAGTTAACCTTATCCGAGCAGTTTGCGCAAAGGCCCGTAGCAATAAGGTTTAAATGCTCTACCTTAAAACCAGCAGGTACTTTTAATGCCGGGATTTTAACGGTATCCAGACAGTAGATCTTGTGACAGTTATCGCAGTTAAAATGCACATGCTCATCGTGATGCTCGTGCGCACTGCATCCATCTGAACAGATGGCATAATTGGCCGTTCCCTGCTGATCTAAAACTTTATGAATAATTCCTTTTTCTTCAAAAGCCTGCAATACACGGTATAAAGTAACACGATCGGCATCTTTACCCATCACCTGTTCTAAATATGGCTGTGAAGTTGCAGAATCACGCCCACTCAAAATCTCCAGCACCTGTAAACGCGGTGCGGTCCTTTTCAACCCGTTCTTAACCAAAAGTTTTTCGAAACGCTCTGTTTTATTTTCCATAGCAATACAAAAATAAGCAATTAATTAATGAGTTTGGCATTTTTGATGGTGATTGGTGGCGCATAGCTTGCATCTTTCTGTTCCAGTTTCAAAATGCCCTTTACATGTATCGGTTTTTCACTGTAAGCTGTAGGGCTTTCCATTTCGATCATAATCATTACCGGAACGCCATTCTGTCCACAAAAGTAACATTGATTAATCGGCAGTGTAGCCAACAGGAATTTTTGCTGTTTCTGTCCGCTTTTTATAGGGATCAGATAACCTGTAAGATCAAATTCACGGTTATCAAAACGTTTAATCAATTCAGAAAACATTGGGAAAAGTTCATTTTTTTCGGTTAGTTCGAATTTTACCGAACCAATTACATCCCAGTTTAGCGAACGCAGCTGATCGTTTGGATTATGCTTTTGTGTTTGCGCAAAAGCAACATTTCCAAAAAACAACAGCAAAATAAAATATAGTTTTTTCATTTTTTCACGGCATCTAATAGAAAAAAGACAGACCGGCTATCGCCCGAATCGTTGATTACAAATTTTCCCTTCATCGTAATCGGCTCTTCCGTCCAGGTAACCGGCTTCAGTGTTTTAACCTCGATCATTGAGGGGATGTCTCCCGTACCACAATAAGGACAGGAAGCAACAGGCACGATGGAAAACATAAACTCGGTAAAACTGTTGCCTACCTTGGTTGGGATAATAAAGCCGGGCAGCTCGATCACTTTGTTATTGATTGCTTTTAATTCAGGTGGAAAAATCGCTTTCCAAACCAGCGGTTTAACCTGTTTATCATACTTCAGGCCAATCAGGTTCCAGGTGGGGGTACGCATATCAGTATGGACATTTAACTGCGCAAATGACGAAAAAGCACTCATAACCAACAGTATAAACATATATTTTTTCATTACAGCTGTTTTGCATTTAAAAGAAAAAACTCGCTCCTGTCATCCCCAGAATCGTTGATGATAAAGATTCCTTTAAGTTTGATGGGTTTTTCAGTAATGGGAATAGCGGTTAACATTTTCACCTGTACCATTGAGGGTATATCTCCGGTACCACAGTATGGACAGGAGGCAATGGGCACAATAGAGAACATAAATTCGCTGAATTTCGAACCAACTTTTGTAGGGATAATATAACCGGGCAGTTCGATTACTTTATTGTTTAAAGCTTTTAATCCCGGTGGAAAAACACTTCCCCATTTGCCCGGTGCAAGCTCTGCATCGTACCTCAGGCCAATTATATTCCAGGTCGGCGTGCGCATGTCGGTATGTACCCGAACCTGCGCTGCCAATACCTGGACACCTAAACATAAAACAATCCAAAAAACTATTTTTTTCATTGCATTAACGGTCTTTCGTTAAAGTTGCTGCAATATCTACCTTATAAATCTGCATAGCCGGAATAAGCGAAGCCAAAGCTCCGATAAACAGGCCGGTACATATTAAATAAATTTCCTGCGGAACCGTAGTCAGGCCTGTTAATTTTGCCTGCGACGCTTCCTGGTAGGCCCCAATTAGCTCCAGTGCTGCATGTCCGATTAATAAACCGAAACAGGCCCCGATCAGCGTAACCGTTATGCCTTCCAGCATTACCAGAAAAAAGAGTTTCGATTTGGACGCACCTAGGCAGCGCATAATGGCAAGGTCGTATTTACGCTCTTTCATGGCATTATAGAGGCTGATGAAGATGCTTAAAGCGGCAATAGCCATAATAAACACCGCAAACCACTGTAAAGTATCAATCCCAACTCCGATCAATGAAAATAACCTTGCGCTTTCCATCGCCGGCGAAGCGGCCTGCATATTGGTACTCTGGTTTACCATCCTTGGAAAAAGAATGACCGACATGGGCGATTTATACTGGATCAATAATGCAGTAATCTGTTTATCATTAATTTCTTTGGCTTCAGTTGCCGGTGTATGGTGCGCTGCATGTTCAGGCTTTTCTTCGTGCATTTTGTAAACACTGCCAATATTGGTGAGGATCAGGTTATCCGTGATGTTTCCCTGGGGCTTTAAAATCCCTCTCACCGTATAAGCATGCTGTTTATGGATGTCGCCATTGCCTGTTAAGCCATGTGTTCCAAAAAAAGAGTCGCCGATTTTCAATTTAGATTCGGAAGCGACTGTGCTGCCAATGGTTACTTCTAAATCTTTCTGCCAGAAATTACCTTTGAGGATCGATAATGAATAAAGCTTCCTGAAAGAAGTATCTGTTCCCACAATGCGGTAGCCATTATAATTATCGCCCAGCGCCAACGGAACAGCCCGTTTAACCATTGGATTATGGGCCAGTTTGTAGGCATCATTGGCCGGTATATTCCCTGTTGGGTAATCGATATGATAAATGCTGCTCAATATCAGCTGTAGCGGACTTCCCTTGGCTCCCACCACCAGATCGATATCCCTGGCATTTTTTTCGAGCTTATTGCCGATCTGGTTATCGGCCAGCAGTAGAATAGACAAGATGCCCACGCCAAAGGCCACCAAAATAATGTTCAGTATAGTTGTCAGTTTGTTTCTGACGAGGTTTTTGCTGCTGATTTTAAATGTATTCATTAGAGTAGATAGGTTTTAGCAATGTGTTCGCGAACCCTTTGATCATGCGTGGCAATAATCAGTGCAGCACCATTGTCTTTAGCCTGGGTAGTGAGCATCTGGATGACCTGATTGGCATTTTCATCATCCAGGCTGGAGGTAGGTTCATCAGCAATCAGCAGATCGGGTTTGTTTACCAAAGCACGCGCTACCGAAACCCTTTGCAACTGCCCCTGGCTTAATTCATCGGGGTAATTTTTAGCCAGCCCGGCAATACCCAGGCCAGCTAAAAGCGAAAGGTTTCGTTCATGATCTACAGGCAAACCTGCCATTACCGCAGCAAGCTCCAGGTTATCGAGTACATCAAGGGAACGGATAAGATGCGGCCTTTGAAAAATGATGCCCACATGCCTCCCCCTAAACCTATCCAATTTCCGTGCAGGTAAAGTATATAAATCGGTTCCGTTGATTAAAACTTCACCTTCAGTTGGCTTTAAAAGGCCCGAAATAATGTTCAGAAGTGTACTCTTTCCACAGCCTGAAGCACCCAGCAAAAGCCATTGCTCCATATCGGCGATTTCCCAATACGGAAATTTCAACCTCCTCCCCTTATCGTAAACATGCGCTAACGAGCTGATCTTAATCATGATGTGCTGCTTTTTGCATTTTTTTAACAACTAGATTTTTTATAGCATAGCGCCTGTAAATTTCCATGCCGTCGTTTGTACCGTGCTTACAGGCTGGGTTTAGCATGGTGATAAACAACAGGGCTGGAATAAAAAGGATCTTATTATTTTTTAGCATAAGGCTATTTTTAGTGTTGATGGTTTACCGGCCAAGATTTAAGCATCTGCAGGTTTATGAAATGTGCAACGGCAATGATAAAGCCTCCCAATGGGATCAAAATAGGCTCCAGCAGCTCAATCCCGGAAAAGTGCCCTGTTGCAATAAAGGCAAAGCCTGCAATAAGCACTAAAATTGGTAAAATCCGGCGGTGCTGTTTCCGGTAAGCCGAACTAAGGCTCCATACACCGATAATCAATGAAATAACGATCATGGTAATTTCAACCGCTTCATTGGCCAGGAAACCCATTCCCCACATGGGCAGTACAGTAATTAAAAATGGCAATGCGGCACAATGTATGGCACAAAGCGTTGAGGCAGTAATTCCCAGCCGGTCGAGGTTGATTTTGTAGCTCCGTAATTTCATTGAAATAAATTTAGTGCCCAAATATAAAAGCAATTTAGTTGCATTTAAAATAATCAACGCTATATTTGCAACATAATTGCATTAAAATGATAAAGAAATTACCGGTAACCGTATTAAGCGGTTTTTTAGGCAGCGGCAAAACCACCTTGCTTAATGCCATATTGAGGAATAAACAAGACTTAAAAGTAGCGGTTATTGTAAACGACATGAGTGAGGTAAACATCGATGCTGCTTTGGTTAAAAACCAGCATGTTTTATCTAAAACCGATGAAAAACTGGTAGAAATGAGCAATGGATGCATCTGTTGTACCCTACGCGAAGACCTGATGGTTGAAGTAGAAAAGTTGGCTAGAGAAAACCGGTTCGACTACCTGCTGATTGAAAGCACCGGAATATCTGAACCCATCCCGGTAGCCCAAACTTTTTCTTTTACGGATGAAGCCTCGGGGATTGACCTGGGCAAGTTTAGCCAACTAGATACCATGGTTACTGTTGTAGATGCCTATAATTTTTACAGGGATTTTGGCTCGGCAGATAAGCTTGCAGACCGTAATATGGTTGATGATATAGCGGATAAACGCACTATTGTAAACCTCCTTACCGACCAGATCGAATTTGCCAACGTAATTTTATTGAACAAAACAGATCTGGTAAGTGATACCGATCTTAAAGTGCTAAGGGCTTTAATTGCAAAACTTAACCCGACGGCAAAAATTTATCAGACACTTTTTGGAGAAATAAATCCAGCTTTAATTTTAAATACGGGCCTATTCGATTTTGAATCGGCATCAGGTGGTGCCGGGTGGAAAAGGGAGCTGGAAGAAGTCCACCAGCCAGAAACCGAAGAATACGGCATAAGTTCAACTGTATTCTATTCAAAAAAACCTTTTCACCCTGAAAGATTATGGCATTACATCAATAAGGAATTTCCACAGAACATTATCCGTTCGAAGGGTATCTTCTATTTAGCTGCCATGCCGGAACAGGCCATTAATTTTTCGCAAGCTGGGGGTTCTTTACGCATCGACCTGGCAGGAATCTGGTGGGCAAGCATGCCCCAGCACGAACGTGAACAATACTTGGACTACCAGGAAAACCGTGCCGAAATTGAAGCCGGTTGGGATAAAGATTTTGGTGACCGTAAAAATGAGCTCGTTTTTATTGGACAGGAAATGAGCAGCGATGAATTAAAAAAATCACTTGAATATTGTCTGCTAACTGATACAGAAATAAAAAATTACAAAGTAAAAACCCACTTTAGCAATCCTTTTGAGCATGTTTTGCCTTAAAACAAAATAATAGTCGATGAAATGAACAAAATGGTAGTTTTTTGATGATACGCTTGGGTTTTATTTTGCTTAAATTTGATTTAACCAACAAACTCTAGCTTATCATGAATCCCTCAGAAGAATTAACTTTAGTTAAAACCCGCTTATATTGCCCGAAGTGTAAAAATTTCGAAACTTACAGGGTACCAAGAGGTTTTATTTTTAAAACACTTATGCCCTGGATTTCAGTTAAGAGATACAAGTGTTATAAGTGCTTTAATAAGTTTTACGTATTTAATTAAAAATCTATTAATTAACTGCTCATTTAAGGAGCTGTATCATAAAACAAGGCTGGCATCAATAACTGCTTCCGGCCCTGTTGTAAGTACGATACAGCTTTTTTTGTTTAAGAACTAAATACTCTATTAAAACTGTTAACATTATTTAAGTTCACTTAACTGCAGCCGCTTAAACACATATTCCTTATAACTCGCCCCTATTGGTAATATTTTTGTACCAATTTCAACATCATATGCTGTAAAAGCGGTTACCTTATTCAGGTTGACGATAAAGGAGCGGTGAATGCGCAAAAAAGTACTGTTCTGAAGTTCAGACTCCAGTTCGCCAATTTTGTATTTTGCTGTTACTTTCCTATCGTTACAGTGAATTACAATGTAATCTTTTAAACTCTCTATAAACCATACTTCATCCTTATTCAGGTTGTGAAACTTACCTCCTGTTTTAATATGGATAAACTGATGATTAACAGCGGGTATTGCTTCAGGTTTAAGTACGGGGCTTCTCAATCTTAAATAACGGTCGACAGCTTTAAAAAAACGGTCAAAAGTGATGGGTTTAAGTAGATAATCGATCAGATCGAGATCATAACCTTCAATTGCATATTCGCGGTAAGCCGTGGTAATAATCACGGCAGGTGGATTTTTTAAGGTTTTAAGAAAATCGATCCCGGTAATCTGTGGCATTTTTATGTCAAGGAACAAAAGGTCTACAGGTTTGGTTCTGAGCACCTCCAACGCTTTAATTGCATTGGAACAGGTGCCCACCACCTCAAAAGTATCAAGCTGCCTAATATGATTCTCTATCAATTGGATAGCCAGCGGCTCGTCGTCAACTAAAAGACACCTTACTTTCATAGCGCTTATCCTTTAAATATGTACTGTTATTTAGGTTTATATGCAGTAAAACTACAAAGATATTATCGTACGTAGTAGTGCTTAAATCATGTTCTTCAGGATAAAGCAACCGGAGCTGCCTGGTTATATTATTAATCCCGATCCTATTTTCTTCTTTCTCCCTTCCCGGCATAAAGCTATTTGAAACCGTAAAACGGAAGTGATTGTTTACCAGCTTTAAATCTATATTAATTACAGGTTGGCCGATATCTTCGCCGGCACCGTGTTTAAAGGCATTTTCGACCAGTGAAAGTAAAATTAACGGAGCAATAACCGTGTCGCGATCTATAGTGTGCCTAAAATTGACCACTAAACGCTCTCCATATCTTAATTTTTCGAGTTCTATGTAATTTTTTATCAGTGTAATTTCGGCGGATAGCGAAACATACCTCCCATTACACCGGTACAATACATGGTCGAGTATTTCAGATAACCGGGCAATAGATTTTGAGGTAACAGGCGAATTCATCAAAGAAAGCGAATAAATATTATTTAGTGTATTAAAAAGAAAATGCGGATTTAATTGTGCTTTCAAAGCCTTTAATTCTGTTTCGGCCCTCTCCTTTTCTAATGAGAATTTATGTTGCTGCGCAGCATACTGCTCTTTAATCAATTTTATAAAGGCAAAAATCCATGCTGCCGAAAAAGTTAAGGGAAAATAATGGGTAATGAGTTTTGGCACGTCCATGGCAATTTCCAGAACTGTTTCCTGGCCAAATGGTGCTGTTCTTAAAAAAGGTTCCAGCACATGCACCACCACTATTCTCGAACAGACACAGATGATATAACTTCCGATCAGGAAGTAAAACGTAACCAGGTAATAGGTTTTAGCGGTAATCAGTTTCGGAATGATTAAATAGGTTAGAAAATAAGAGGAAACAATGGTGAAGGATATATAGTAGGCATGCCGGATCAGAATTTTATGAAAATCGTGGTATTCATCAATATCGTAACGATTGAGAAACACAATTGAGGTAACAAGCCAAAAAATAATGTGGCTAAGAAACCGGTGTGCGGAACTGAACTTGGCTATCCTCTCAATTAATGGCATCAACGCAAATATACAATTCTTCGCTATCCGAAATTACAGTGTCGACCAAGACCCTAAAAACGCAGATGAATATAGCTTAAATGGCTACTAAAAGGCCCAGACACCAAAACAACCCTCTTTAGCTGTTAAGTTCATGTATATAACTACTATTCAATTTTGGCATCCCTGTACTCTTCATATTCGCAAGAAATTTAAATCCATTATGAATCAGATGAAGCAATTGTACCTTTTAATCCTGTTATTTTTAGCTATGCCCGGTTTTGCACAACAAACTGAGGTAATTATTACCGGAAGGGTTATAGATGATAAAACTTTAAAACCACTAGAAAATGCAGGGATTAAGCTTTTATCAGCAACAGATCAGAAACTTTTAAAAGCTACCCTCACCAATAATAAAGGTGAATTTGCATTATCTGCTCTGCCTGGAAGGTTTGACATTAAAATTGAGTTTATTGCTTACAAAACACAGCATTTAACCAATAAAGAAATAAAACAGAGCATTAAACTTGAAGATATCATACTTAAAGAAGATGTACAGCTGTTAAAGTCGGTTGATGTAACAGCAGAAAAAACCACTGTCGAATTAAGTTTAGATAAGAAAATATTTAATGTAGGTAAAGACCTGATTTCAAAAGGCGGCTCTGCCAACGACATTTTAAATAATGTACCTTCTGTAAATGTAGATGCCAATGGCGCCATAAGCCTGCGCGGAAATGGAAGCGTGCAAGTATTGATTAATGGAAAGCCATCTATGTTAACCAATAATAATGGTTTAGAACAGATACCAGCCAGCAATATTGAGAAAGTGGAGGTAATTACCAATCCATCATCAAGGTATGAGGCCCAGGGCGGTGGCGGAATTATTAATATTATATTAAAAAAGAACATGTTAAGTGGCTTTAATGGCTCGGCCCAGATCGGGGTTGGCGATCCGGCTAACTATAACAGTAATTTAAACCTGAGCTATAAAACCGAAAAAATCAACCTTTTCAGCAACATCGGTTATCGTTACAGGAACCTTTACGGATCGGAACAACGGTACCAAAGTGTTTTTAATAATGGGATACAAACCATATTAAGACAAAACAACAAGCAGGGAAGAAACGATGATCTTTATACTGTTTACCTGGGGATGGATTATTACCTCAATGCCAAAAACACCTTAACTGGAAGTTTTTATCATGATCTGCTGGTAAATAAAGATACCACCAATTACCATTACAATTACTACGATAAAAACAATATGCTGGACAGTACAATTAACCGCTCTGAGCATTACAGGGAACCACAAAAATTCAATCAGCTCGAACTGAATTATTCAAAAACCTTTGATAAAAAGGATCAAAAGTGGAATACGAATTTACAATATGTGTTCTGGAATGACGATGAAAATCAGGACATCAACCAACAAAAAACTTTTCCAACTTTAAATAGTGCTAGCCGCTTAACCTCAAGAGATATAGAAAGCAGTGATGCGCTATTTATCCAAAGCGACTTTACAGGCGCTTTCTCCGGCGATTCGAAATTCGAAGCCGGGATAAGGGCAAATATCAGGTCTATCAGAAGTGATTATTGGGCTAAGGCAGATGGTATACTACTTCCGGCCTACGATAATAAGCTCAAGTACAACGAGAATATTTACGGTGCCTATTTTCAATACGAAAACAAATTCAATAAATTCAATTACCTGCTAGGGCTCAGGGCCGAGCTTTCCGATATCGGCATTTCAGACCGTAAGGGTGATTTTGCAGCTTCAAAAAATTATATAGACCTATTCCCTACCGCAAACATTACCTACAAGTTGCAGAACAATACTGATTTGAGGCTAAGTTATAGCAGAAGAATAAACCGGCCACAGTTTTGGCAGTTAAATCCATTTTCAGGCTTATCAGATACCAGAAACTTAACGGTGGGCAACCCCGATCTGAATCCGATGTATACCAACTCATTCGAATTGGGCATACTGCAAAGATGGGGAAAACTCACCTTCAACCCGTCACTTTATTATAAACATGCCACCAATTATTTCGAGTTTATACTCAAGCAAGCCGTTAATGGTTTTGTGAACACCCCCGTTAATCTCGATTATGAAGACCGTTACGGACTGGAAGTTTCCACCACCTACAATCCACTATCGTGGTGGCGCATATCATGGGATTTTAATTATTACGCGTTTAAGCAGCAAGGGATCTTTGAAAATAAAACATATAGATCTGAAGACCATACCTGGTTTACCCGTATCAATTCCCGGATGAAGTTTCCTAAGAGTTTTTCAATCGAATACAGTTTTAACTACAGAGCTAAAAACACCGATATCCAATCGGTTAATAAAGCGCAGTACCGTGCCAATATTGCGCTCAGTAAAGATCTGTTTAAAGATAAGGTTTCAGTGACCTTAGCCGTAAATAATATTTTCGATTCGTTTATTGATAAGCAGGTCATCACAACAGATACGTATTATCTGGAATCGAATTTTAAAGGGATTGGAAGATTAACAACCGCAACGCTGGTTTACCGCTTTAACCGTAAAAAAGATGAAAAAGACAGGTTACCGAACCAGGAATAGTGTTAAAAGGTTTTTGTGAGCATACCGAAATACCTTATTTAACGTTTCGGTATCCCTGTTTTAAACTCAGACCCAATGATTAATTCTTTTTGCATTTTTCATTGGGCCTGAAAATATTATTCGGCAGTTAAAAGGAAATAGTTTTTCTTTCCTTTTTGCACAACAATAAATTTATCATTGATCAGGTTTGTGGTATTAAAAACCTGCGTAGCGTCAGCTACTTTTTCTTTATTAACCGAAACGCCACCACCCTGGATCAGTTTTTTGGTTTCACCTTTAGAAGAAAAAACAGCTGTTTTTTCTGCCAGCAAGGTAGCTGCATCGATACCTTCGGCCAGTTCAGATTTAGAAATGTTAAACTGCGGAATCCCCTCAAACATTTCCAATACCTGGCTTTCAGATAAAGTTTTTAAAAACTCCAACGATCCGTTGCCAAATAAAAATTCTGATGTTTTAATAGCGGTTTCCAAAGCTTCTACCGAATGGGTTTTGATGGTAATATCTTCAGCTAAAGCTTTTTGAAGGATACGCAGATGCGGTGCGGCATCGTGTTCCTTTTCCAAGGCTTCTATTTCTTCTTTATTTTTAAGGGTAAAAATGCGGATCCATTTTTTAACATCATCATCTGATGCATTTAACCAAAACTGGTAGAATTTATATGGAGAAGTTTTCTCCGGATCTAACCAAACTGCACCACTTTCGGTTTTACCAAATTTGGTTCCGTCTGCTTTTTTAATTAATTGTGTGGTAATGGCATAAGCTGTTCCGGCATCCTTTCTTCTGATCAGCTCCGTACCGGTAACAATATTACCCCATTGATCGGAACCACCCATCTGCACCAGGCAGTTTTCGTTTTTCCATAAATGATAGAAATCGTAGCCCTGGATTAACTGGTAACAGAATTCGGTAAAAGATAAGCCGGAATCGCCTTCTAAACGCCTTTTAACACTATCTTTTGCCATCATGTAGTTCACGGTAATGTGCTTACCCACATCCCTGATAAAGGTAAACAGGTTCATATCCTTAAACCAGTCGGCATTGTTAACCATTACAGCACCATTACCACCTTCTTCAAATTTTAAGAATTTGGCTAATTGCTTTTTCATCCCTTTCAGGTTATGCTCAATCATTTCAGGGGTCTGGAGATTACGCTCATCAGATTTTCCAGATGGATCGCCCACCATACCTGTAGCACCACCCACCAAAGCATAGGGCTTATGGCCGGCATTTTGAAAATGAATCAGTGTCATGATCTGGGTTAAGTGACCAACATGCAACGAATCAGCAGTAGGATCGAAACCGATATAACCAGAAGTCATACCCTCGTTTAACTTTTCCTCAGTATTCGGCATAATATCGTGCAGCATGCCACGCCATCTTAACTCTTCAACAAAATTCGTCATTGTACAAACACTTTAATAATGTGCGTGCAAAGATAAAATTTTAGCTTAGTTTAATGCAAATTAGTTGGTTTTGTAAATCAGTTACGGCAAATTGCACTTTGCACTGTCCTACCCTGGTTAATATTTTATCATTGGCTCTTTACAAGCCTATAAGAAAACATTACCTTGCGAGATGAACTTTTTATCCCATTATTATTTCGACCGGACAACTAATGATGCCAATGTGGTAATGGGAACGGTTTTGCCGGATCTGATTAAGAATGCCGTAAAAGAAGCCAATTTATATCCACAGAAGAATGAATTCCTGTTTAAAGGAAATCCAGACGAGGAAAACCTGCTTCTGGGTTGGAAAAGACATTTGGCTGTCGACCTGTTTTTTCATTCTTCTGATTTCTTCCTGGAAAAAACCACTGAACTTAAACAGCTCATTAAACCTATTGTAGAAAACACAGCCGTTCGCCCGTCATTTCTTGCCCATATCAGCCTGGAGCTTTTGTTAGACCATTTATTGGTTGAGCATAACTTAATCAGGGTTAATCATTTTTACGATAAGCTGAATACGGTAAAAAAAGAGTCGTTAAGTGATTTCCTTGAGCACTGTAAGCTCAAAAATCCTGAGGTATTCTTTAATTTTTTGGAGAGGTTTATCAGCAGTAAATACCTCTTGAGTTATCAGAAACTCGAAAACATCAGCTATGCCCTTAACAGGATCTGCATGCGTTTGTGGCCCGAGACATTAAGCGAGAGGCAATTAAATCTGCTTACATTAGAGCTGGCTATTTTCAAAGCTGTTTTGGAGAAAGATTACCTGGAGATTTTCAGAGAAATTGAGAAAAAACTGGTTTAATTATTTGATATTTGGCGAAAAACCAAACAACTAAATGAAAATTAAACTAATGTTCTCCTTACTGCTAGTCTTTTTGCAGTTCAATGCCTTTACCCAACAGCAGATTAACGTTATTAAAAAACCAACATGGAATATCAGAGCTTCTTACGATAGCAAATATGGTTCGAAGGTAGATTTATCGGGTAATGCCATTGCCATGATTGTGGATGTTCCCAATGCTGATTTCGCTGTAGTTACCATTGATGATAAATTAAGTCAGAAGTGGATAACCGAACTTTCGGGCTTTCCGATGGCAATAGGAAAATTCAAAAACAACATTATGGTTATTGCCGCTACAGATCACAGTTATTTCAAAAGTTTTTCCAACCAGTTCAAAGCATACCTTTTAGAAGAAAAAACAGGCAAACTGATCTCTGATAAGATCATCTATGATGGAAGCAAAGATTTTGTGGAGATGCCAGAATTCTTTTTTTCTGAAGATGGCACTTATTTTAAAATGGCAACAAGACTAACGTCGTTAAAGCGTAAGGTTCATATAGGCTTACCGATAGTGGGCTTTTTCACTGCACTTAAAATGGACAAAGACTTTAACGAATCTCAAAGTTATACCGTAATCGATTTTAATGATAGGCTAGAACAAATTCAAAAGATGGAACCTGATATGCCAGATGGAGATACCTGGAAGGCATCTTGTGGTGATGACGGAAGCTTTATTATCAGCACTGTGGATGCTTCGAAAGGAAAATGTAATGTGGCCATCTATTTAAGCAGCAGCCCAAGTCCGCTCAAAACTGTGAGCATTCCTGTTGATGCTTTTAATCAGGAGGATATTTCTTCCATTACTTTTGCAAGCAGTAAAAAACCATTAATCAACTACATTGGTATATTCTACAAAAATGCGAATAAAGAACGCTCTACTTTGATTGCAAGAATAGATTTTAATAGCGGGACCTTTACTTCTATTAAGGAAGTATTTGATAAGGCCCATCTTAAAGAGCTACAGAAATCTTTTGTGCCAGCCAATAAGAAATTCGACGATCTCGATTTTTCTGAAATTAAATACCTGAACATCAGACATATTTCAGAATACAACAATACCCTTATTGTTACTATTTCTCCAAAATACAGCGTTTCAAGCAGCCATGGTTCGTTTACATCAGAAGGCTCAGTACTGATGAATGGATATGATGCCCAGATGAAACCCCTTTATCACCAATTTCTACCCCGTACTTACTTAAGCCGTAATATGGGAGAAGGCTCTGACGTATCATTTAACCAAACAGAGAATACGCTTCGCATCTTGGCCAACCAATCAGATGGTGGTTCTATTGCTACCGTGTATGCTGAAATGGATCTAGGATCGGGTACAATAAACAAAATCAATATGATTCCAAAAGATGATATTAAAAGTTCTTATTATGCCAATACAGGGTCGATCAGCTGGCTAAATAATAGCTTTATTATTCCATTCGTAGAGCGTATGGGCATTTTTAGTAAGAAAGTAGATTTACAGCTTTTACAACTAAAATATTAATCACTCTCCTCCTTTTTCTATATTTGTCTTATGTCGCTAACTGCAATAAAAGAAGAAATGGATGCCCTGGTGGCCGAATTAAACCAACACAATTACAATTATTATGTGCTGGCCATGCCTACCATTGGTGATTATGAGTTTGATAAAAAGTTAAAGCACCTTGCCGAGCTCGAAAAGGCAAATCCTGATTTCGCCGATCCGAATTCGCCTACACAGCGTGTTGGTGGCGATATCACTAAAAATTTTGTTACTGTAAACCATAAATATCCCATGCTATCGTTGGGGAATACTTACAGTGAACAGGACCTCCGCGATTTTGACGAACGTATCCGTAAAGCCATTGGCGATAATTTCGAATATGTTTGCGAACTGAAATTTGATGGATTATCCATTAGTCTTACCTACGAAAACGGTAAACTTTTGCGTGCTGTTACCCGTGGTGATGGCACTAAAGGGGATGATGTAACCAATAATGTGAAAACCATTCATACCATCCCACACCAAATCAGATCGACTGTGGCACCGGAGCATTTTGAAATCCGTGGGGAAATTTTTATGCATAAAGCTGCTTTTTTACGATTAAACGCAGCCCGTGAAGAACTTGGTGAAATTCCTTATGCAAATCCCCGCAACTTTGCATCGGGCACCATAAAAATGCAGGACAGTAAAGAAGTGGCCAAAAGGCCCTTGGATGGGTTTATTTACTTTCTGTATACTGATAGAAATGAATTTAAAACCCATTGGGATAGCTTAAATGCGGTAAAAGAGTGGGGATTCCACGTTTGCGAGCATACCAAATTGGTTTCTGGCATAGATGCCGTTCTAGAATTTATCCACTACTGGGAAAGCGAACGTTTTAAATTAAGCTACGATATAGATGGTATCGTAATTAAAGTAAACAGTTATGCACAACAACAGGAATTGGGTTTTACTTCTAAATCACCACGCTGGGCCATCTCGTATAAATATAAAGCGGCCGAGGTAGAAACCGTTTTGGAAAAAGTAACGTACCAGGTAGGAAGAACCGGGGCAGTTACGCCAGTTGCCAATTTAAAACCCGTTTTATTGGCGGGTACCACCGTTAAACGTGCTACTTTACATAACGCAAATGAGATAGATCGTTTAGATTTACATGAAGGCGATACCGTTTATGTTGAAAAAGGTGGTGAAATTATCCCGAAAATCATTAAGGTAAACCTTGAGAAAAGGCTACCGGGATCAAACAAAGTGCATTACCTTCACCATTGCCCTGAATGCGGGACTGAACTGATCAGAAAAGAGGGTGAAGCTGTACACTATTGCCCTAATGATGAAGGTTGTCCGCCGCAGATTGTAGGTAAGATCCAACACTTTATTTCGCGCAAGGCCATGAATATCGATGGTCTTGGAGACGAAACGATCGAAACCTTTTACAAACATGGCCTTGTACGGCATATAAGCGATCTGTATACACTATATCAAAAATCGGATCAGCTCAAAACCTTAGATCGTTTTGGAGAGCGCTCGATCGAAAACATGCTCGCCGGAATTGAAAAATCGAAAGAAATGCCTTTCGAAAAAGTGCTATTTGGGCTAGGCATTCGTTATGTTGGCGAAACAGTTGCAAAAAAAACAGCTGCCGGCGTAAAAAATATCGACAATCTTTCGAGGGCTACCGTAGAGGAATTAATAGCAATTGATGAGATCGGGCAGCGCATTGCGGAAAGTATTGTTGAGTATTTTGGAAAATCTGAGCACTTAAAACAGATAGAATTATTAAAATTAGCAGGATTACAGTTTGAAATTGAAGAAAAAGTAATTACACTGGCGAGTGATAGACTTATTGGAAAAACATTCGTAATTTCGGGCGTTTTTGAAAACTTTAGTCGCGATGAGCTCAAAGATATAATTGAGGCCAATGGAGGTAAGATGCTGAGCGGTATTTCGGGCAAGTTGAATTACCTGGTAGCAGGCGATAATATGGGCCCATCGAAACTGGAAAAAGCGAATAAGCTAAACGTTCCGATCATCAGCGATGCAGAGCTTTTAGAAATGATAAAATAGGTAATTTACCACAAAGGCACTAAGAACACAAAGTGAATTGATTAAAAGCATCCCTATTGCTTAATAAATAAGAAACATTTTAAAGCATTAAGGGATGACGGAAGATGAAATTTCTAAATTAATTGTTAATGCTGCGTATCAAGTTCATGTTGAGCTGGGTCCAGGATTATTAGAATCAGCCTATGAGGCTTGCCTAGTTTATGAATTGGTTAATGCAGGTTGCAGCTTTCCAATCAAATAGATCTTCCTGTTTATTACAAGAGTATAAAACTTAATTGTAATTACAGAATAGATATTTTAGTTGAAAGAAAAGTTATTATTGAAGTGAAAGCAGTAAATATCCTTAAAGATGTTCACTTAGCGCAAACAATAACCTACTTAAAGCTCTCTAACTGTAAGTTAGGATTACTCATTAACTTTAATGAGGCAAAAATAAAAGATGGAATTAAGCGGGTTATAAACAGCTATTTATAACCCAAAATAAGAAAAAAACTTCGTGCCTTTGTGGCTTCGTGGTTGGAGAATAATAATTAAATATATAATGAACAAATTTCAGGGTACTGGTGTAGCATTGGTTACACCTTTCAACACAGATGGATCAGTTGATTATAACGGCTTAAAAAACCTGATTAATCATTTGGTAGATGGAGGGATAGATTACCTCGTTTCTTTAGGTACAACCGGCGAAACCGCTACAATGACCAAGGACGAGAAGAAGAAGGTGTGGGCCTATACTGCTGAAATTAATAACAATAGATTACCATTGGTTGCCGGCATAGGTGGCAATAATACTATAGCCGTAGCCGAAGAGATTAAATCTTTTGATGCTGCCGGTTACAGTGCAATTTTATCTGTCAGTCCTTATTACAACAAACCTACCCAGGAAGGAATTTACCAGCATTATAAGTATTTGGCTGAAATTTCTCCTTTAGATTTGATTTTATACAACGTACCAGGCCGTACAGGAAGCAATATGAGTCCGGAAACAACCTGCAGATTGGCCCATGATTTTAAAAACATCATTGCTACTAAAGAAGCATCAGGAAGTTTCGACCAGTTTAATCAGATTATGAGAGATAAACCTGCAGATTTTCTCTTAATATCCGGAGATGATCCGGTTACTTTGCCTATGATTGCTTTAGGCGCTGCAGGTATTATTTCAGTAATCGGAAACGCCTTACCTAAGCAGTTTTCAGATATGGTAAAACTTTGTTTAGCTGGCGATTATAAAGCGGCCCTGCCTGCTCATTTAAGCTTAATAGAGTTTACCCGTTTGGCTTTTGCCGAGGGTAATCCGGCAGGGATAAAAGCTGCATTAAAACATTTAGGTGTTTGTGGCGATACCGTAAGGTTGCCACTGGTTAAAGCTTCTTCGGCATTGGAACAATTAATTATTGCAGAAGTAGATAAATTAAGTGTAGTGGCTTAAATAGCCATCAACAATAACATTTCGGAACAGACTGTTTGATTTTGCTGCAAAATGCAAAAGAGAGAGCAGTCTGTTTTTTGTTTTTAATTGGCCTAGCACTAACCATAATGGGCTTTAAGGCAAAAAAGAGCTTCGAAAAATGGTTCGAGGCTCTTTTTATCTCATCAGGCAATCAACTTATTTCTTCTTTCCAGTAGCAGGTTATCCTGCCAGACGCCTTTTGCTTTACCAATTTTTTCCCGGTAGCCTACTACCCTGAAGCCAGCTTTTTCATGAATTTTTAATGAGGCCGAATTCTGAAGGAAAATTCCTGCCTGAAGCATCCAAATTCCTTTTTTTTCACTTTCAGCAATTAAAGCATTTAATAAGGAGGAGCCGATACCTTGCCCTTTGTAGCCTTGTTTAACGTACACTTCAATTTCTCCAACACCACCAACATCATAATTGGCTACTACCGGCAAAAGTGCACACCACCCAACAATTTCATTACCGCGGCGAACTACAAACCTGCAGGCTTTAAGATGCGATGAATCCCAATCTTTCCATGACATTTCTGGTGTTCTGAAACTTGCAGTTCCAGTAGCGATTCCTTCTTGATAGATAGCTTTAACTTCTTCCCAATCTGTTGAACGCATTATTTTCATCATAGTCTAAATCAATTTAGCTAGTATTACCCTTAAATTTTATGTTTTACTACTCTAAATTAACTAAACATGCACCATCTGGTAAATAATACAGAAACAAGTTTGTCCTGTATTATAAATCAACACAATAATGCAATAAAAAGGACCATTAGAATGCTTTTTTTGTAACAGGAACGTTAATTTCAGGCACTATTTATTCAGATTTTTTGAATATTCAATAGGACTCATGCCCACCCGCTTTTTAAAGGCATTGTAAAAGGCACTACGGGAAGAAAAACCTGCGCTGTAAGCCAGTGCTTCTAAAGTGAAATTTTGTATAATATCAGGATGACGGATCCTTTCTTTGATCCAGTTTATACGGTACTGATTAATATAATCGATAAAACTATTGTTGAAATAACTGTTTAAAACAATAGAAAGCTTATGGCTGCTCAAACCAACTTCTTTAGCAAGAGATTGGAGCCTGATATCTTTATGCCTGAATGATTGATTTTTATGAATATGAATTTCTATTTTTTTGCCCCACTCTTCTAACTCTTTATGGCGGTCTGCAAGTCCCAAAAAACTTTTCTTGATGGATAATAATGTTGAAGCCTTAACATTTAACAATGAAGCAACCAGGTTTAAAGGCAGACGGTCCAAATAACCAGGGTTGGTTTTAGCAAAATACAGATACCGCTCTTTTGCATTGCCTACACGGATAATATAGGCCCTTTGCTGTGCATCCCTATAATATTTCTCCAAAATCACCCTAAATATATAATTGAGGTTGAAATGATACTCAAAAAGGCGGTTGAGTTCATTGTTGTGTACGGCCAACAGTTCAGTATCCTCAACAGCAACAACATATTCCTGAGAATATCCCGATCCGTGAAGACCGGATATAGAGCTTACAAAATCATTCTCAACTGAAATATAAGTGGTTATCTTCTGTTTATTGTGTGTGGTACACCCCATTAAGGCGCCTTTAACAATGAGATAGATGTATTCGCATACCTCGTTCTCATTAAACAGTACCTGGTCTTTTTTTATCCGGAGCTTTAAGAGATGTTTCTCAAATTCTTCTTTTAATTTGGCGTCTACTGTATGCACCCTGTGAAGCAGATGCAGTAAATATTCCACATCCTTAGGTTCTGCTTTATGGTATTGAAAATATTCCGGCACCTTATACTTCTAATAATATTATCACTTAACACCAAATGATTGGCGCAATTAAGTATTCTGCTTACCTTGCCTTAACGCAAAGTTTGTAATGTATTATAAAATCAAAATTTTTGCTTAGTTTTTGAATCTAAGACTGATTCGAGCAAATAAAAAGAAAGCTAAGAAAACTTATACAATGAAGGCAATTTGTCTTATATATTTTACAGTAAAAAAGATATTATAAACAAATAATGAGAAGGAAAATTATTGGCACAAAAAAACCCCAGAATATATCCTGAGGCTATTTAATTATAATTATTTTGGTCGCTTATGCTTTATTTTTAGTTTCCTGAACTTCTAAACGGATGGCCTGAGCTAAATTTTTCAAATCCTGCATACCTTTACGTATACGGGTTCCAGCTGCGCTGTTACCTTTGTTATAAAATTTGTCTACATCAGCTTCTAAAGCTGCCACTAAACTTTTTACTTCTTCGAATTTTTTCATTTTTAATTACTCCTATGGTTCTTTAAGGTTTTAGTTTTAATTATCTACTCTAATTTAAAGGGTTTGATGAAATAAAAAAATTTTTATATCAATAAAAAACGGCCTCCTATGCCGTTTTTTTCCACATTATATGCTTTTATAAACATATTAGCTTAAAAAAAAACCACACCAAGTAGCTGAAATACAGATTTTTACAAAAACAACTGCAACAAAAAGCCCTTTAAACTGATTTAAAGGGCTTTATACTATTTTAATTGATCTTAAACAGTAGCAAAAAGATTCTCTTTGTAATATCCGTTTTCTAATTTTTCGGCTACTTCACTAAAAGCATCCAAAGTGCGCTGTACGTCTTCTAAAGTATGTACAGCAGTTGGAATTAACCTTAACTCGATCATTCCTTTCGGAATTACAGGGTATACTACTATAGAACAAAAAATACCATAGTTTTCGCGGAGATCGAAAGTTAATGCCGTTGCATCAGAAAGTTCTCCTTTTAAGAAAACAGGTGTAACTACCGAATCAGTAACACCTAAATCGAAACCGCGTTCGCGTAGACCTTTTTGTAAGGTCATGGCAATTTCCCAAAGCTTATCTTTTAATTCAGGTCGGCTTTTCAACAGTTCCAAACGCTTTAACAAACCGATTACCATTGGCATCGGTAAAGCTTTGGCAAAAGTTTGCGAACGCATGTTATATCTTAAGAAATTGGTAATTTCTTCAGTTGAAGCTACAAAAGCACCGATACCGGCCATTGATTTAGCGAATGTGCCAAAGTAAACATCGATACCATCTATACAATCCTGTGCCTCGTGGGTTCCTGCACCTGTTTTACCCATGGTACCAAAACCATGTGCGTCATCAACCAAAATCCTGAATTCGAATTCTTTCTTAAGGTCAACAAGTTCTTTTAATTTACCTTGCGCACCACTCATTCCGAAAACACCTTCGGTAATCAATAAAATACCACCGCCTGATTCCTGCGTTAATTTTGTGGCCCGTTCAAGCTGTTTGCGTGCGCTTTCGATATCGTTGTGTTTGTATACGAAACGTTTACCCATGTGCAGACGCAGGCCATCGATAATGCATGCATGTGATTCTGCATCATAAACAATTACATCGTTACGATCAACAAGTGTATCAATAATTGACACCATGCCCTGATAACCATAGTTTAATAAAAATGCATCGGGCTTACCAACAAAAGCAGCAAGTTCCTGCTCCAGTTGCTCATGGTATTTAGAGTTACCGCTCATCATACGCGCACCCATTGGGTAAGCCATACCATATTGAGCTGCAGCTTCTTCATCAGCTTTTCTAACTTCTGGATGATTGGCTAAGCCCAAATAGTTGTTTAAACTCCAAACCAAGTGCTCTTTTCCTTTAAATTGCATGTGTGGTGCAATTTCTCCCTCTAATTTTGGAAATGAGAAATACCCATGAGACCATTTTTGGTGTTGACCGATCGGCCCCATGTGTTTTGCTATTTTATCAAATATATCCAATGTATTACCTGTTTTTTTATTATAAAAATTTTGCGAATTTAAGCTTTATTCGTCTTAAAATCAACCTGCTTGAATATTTTAGGTCTCTATTAAACCTTTTAACACGCTAATTTTATGCCAAAAAAGCCCCGGGGCTAAACCGGGGCTTTAAATTTATTTTAGTCTGTTCTAATCAACGTTATCGTGAAGGAAAGAATTGTTCGGTCTGATCTCGGTACCACCATCCTGATCGTTGCTTAAAGTAAATCTGCTCACCTGCGATTCGGACGAATGCTGAACTTGCTGCAACTGCATTTGTTTACGTTTATAAGCAGGTTCATTTTCCAATTCCTGCAAGCCGTTAGTGGTGCGCAATTTCATGCTCAGATCTTTTAAACGTAAGATACGTTCTTTAGATTTTTTCAATTGCTCTTCCATCGATTCGTCACTTTTATTGTCGTCTAAACCCACAACCGGCATTTCGATTTCTGGTTGAGGTTCAGGCATTGGCTGCGCTTGTGCAACGGGTGTTTCGAATACAAAATTAGTTTCAGCCAATTTTACTTCGAATTCAAATCCAGTCTCCTTGGCTTCTTCTACCTGAGGCTCTTCCTCCATCAAAGTATGGCGAACCACATTATTTTCAGGCTCCTGAACTTTTTGAGGTTCAGATTTATTGAACATGCCGCCAAAAAGATCTGCTTGCGAAACCTCTTCTTTTGTTTTTAAAACGGGCTCGTAAGATGGCGCCGCTTTAGGTTTAATAAAAGAGTTTACCGGCTCTACAGGACGAACCAACGGAGCTTCTTCAGGTGTTAAAAGCGATATTTTCTTTTTATTTTTTTCTTCGTTTACGCGTTCTTCAGAGGTTTGGAAACCTGTAGCGATAATCGTTACAGAAAGTTTATCGCTTAAAGATTCGTCGGTACAGTTACCCCAGATCAAATCGGCTGATAAACCTGCCTTTTCCTGAATGTAATCGGTAATGATTGAAACCTCATCCATGGTTACTTCCCGCAAGCCAGAGCTAATGTTCAGCAGGATATAGCGGGCACCTTCAATTTCGTTATCTTTTAATAATGGCGAAGCTAAAGCGCCTTCCACAGCCTGAAGTGCACGATCATCGCCTTCGGCAGCAAAGCTACCCATAATGGCTACGCCGCTATCTTTCATTACGGTGCGTACATCTTTAAAATCGACGTTGATATAACCTGGAACAGTTATGATCTCTGCGATACCTTTTGCAGCCGTTGTTAAAATATCGTCGGCCTGACCAAATGCAGAACCCAGGGTTAGGTTTCCGAAAATTTCGCGCAGGCGATCGTTGGAGATCACCAGGTAAGAATCTACATATTTTTTTAACTCTTCCATTCCTTCGTCGGCCTGCAGCCTACGTCTTTTTCCTTCGAAAGAAAAAGGTGTAGTAATGATAGCCACCGTTAAAATATCAAGTTCTTTTGCAGCTTTTGCAATAATTGGCGAAGCACCTGTTCCGGTACCACCACCCATTCCTGCCGTAATAAAAAGCATTTTAGTGGTACTACCCAACATTGCCTTAATATCATCTATATTTTCTATTGCAGAGTTTTTACCAACTTCAGGAATAGAACCAGCTCCCATTCCTTCTGTTAAACTAGCGCCTAACTGTACCTTGTTAGGGATAGGGCTAGATTCCAAAGCCTGGGCATCTGTATTACAAATAATAAAATCCACACCAGTAATACCAGACAGGTACATATGGTTCACTGCGTTGCCGCCACCGCCTCCAACACCAATTACCTTGATGATTGAAGACTTATCTTTTAACATTTCGAACTGCATATCTTTATGAATCAGTTGTTTAAAAATTTTTAAATTCTGTTCATTACTCCATGTAATATTAACACTTTTTCAACAGACGTTTTCCACAACTGTTAATAATGTGGAAAACTCATCTTTTGTGGAAAAATAATTAACTTTTTAAGTAATCTTCATCGCTTACATTCATATCATCCTGAATGAAAGTTCTTGTTTTTGCCAGTAATTTATCGAACAGACCTGGTCCGCGTTTTTCTTTTTCTTTAGCTGCTTTTGGTTTCTCAACAAAAACACCAGGTTGTTTCATTTCTTCAATCAGCTCTTCTGCTTTCTGGATTCCTTTGATCAGCAAACCTACACTGGTTGCATACATCGGGCTTTTCAAATCGTCGTAAATGGCCTTAGGCATATCTTCGTATTTAGATAAATGCTCGTTAGGATAACCAATGCGGCAATCTAAACCGGTGACATATTCAACCGCCTGAGATAAGTGTTTTAATAAGGCACCACCACCGGTAATCACAATTCCACCGATCAGTTTTTTCTCATATCCGGAAGATTTGATCTCATAGTAAACATGCTCTATAATTTCTTCCATACGGGCCTGAATCACATAGGCCAGATTTTTAACCGAAATTTCTTTCGGTTCGCGACCCCGTAAGCCAGGAACGCAAATAATTTCATTTTCTTTATTCTCTTCAGCCAACGCCGAACCGAAACGCGTTTTCAATAACTCAGCCTGGTTGCGCATTACAGAACAACCTTCCCTGATATCTTCGGTAACACTATTGCCGCCAAACGGAATTACTGCGGTATGACGGATAATACCTTCGTGGAAAATGGCAATATCTGTAGTACCACCACCAATATCAACCAATGCAATACCAGCTTCCTTTTCTTCCTCGCTCAACACCGATTCAGATGAAGCCAATGGCTCAAGGATTAAATCCTGAGTCTGTAAACCTGCATTATTTACACATTTGATAATATTTTTTACTGCGGTAACCTGACCAGAAATAATATGGAAGTTGGCTTCAAGGCGAACCCCTGCCATACCAATCGGATCTTTGATTCCCGGCTCGTTATCGATGGTAAATTCTTGAGGTAATACATGGATAATTTCCTCACCCGGTGGCATTACCAGTTTAAACATATCATCGATCAGTTTATCGATGTCTTTTTTACCGATTTCGTTATTTAATTCTCTTCTTGTTAAAATTCCTCTGTGCTGTAAGCTCTTAATGTGCTGACCAGCAATACCCACATTTACCACCTGTATTTCTACGTTGGATTGTCCGCTTGCTACTTCAACTGCTTGAGCAATGCCCTGTACGGTTTTTTGAATGTTAGAAACCACTCCACGTGTTACACCTGCCGATTCTGCTTTGCCTATTCCTAAGATCTCTATCTTACCGTGCTGTGTTCTACGACCAACGATAACACAAATTTTTGTAGTACCGATATCCAATCCTACTACAATGGGCGACTGACTGGTAAATTTTGCCTTGTCCATATTCGTTAATTTTGCTGAGTTTTATACAATTTCTCCAGGGCTTTGATTTCTTTCTCTCTTGCCTCTCTCTGTTTTTTTAAATCTGCCTCAGATTTTGCCGGCTTTGGCTGTGTTGTTACCGTTTGCTTCGGTTTTTCTTTTTTGTCTGCCGGCTTTACTTCCTTAGGCTTGGTAACCTGTGTTGTTGCCGGCTTTTTTTCTTCTTTCTTAGCTGGTTCTGCTTTTTTAGGAGTTGCCTTTTTTACTTCGGTTTTATTTAACTCCTCTTTCTTAGCCTCTATCTTTTTAGGCTCGACCCTTTTAGGCGCTTCTTCTGGCTGATCGGCTTCGGGGCGATCGTCTATTATTGTACCGATGGTATTTCTGATCAGTGAATCGGTTACGTTCCGCTGTATCCTCAAACTATCAGCTGCCGAAAATGTTTTCGATTTTTTCCCTAAATCTGTCGAATCTCTTTTTTCGCAAACAATCTGGTTGGTATACTTAATATTGATGGTTTTATAAGTATCCCAGCCTACCTGCGGCATTGCTTTTTTATAGAACAGCAACAGGTTCTTCATTTTCTTTTCCAGCGAATCGGCATTACCCAAAATAATACGCTGGTTACCCACCCTGGGGATCAATGTGATGTCGTTTTTCTGATCAACCACAATCTGTTCGATCTGTGAATCCCAAAGTGTATCTTTTTTAATGTACTGTGCTGTTTTATACAGGTCTCTTGCCAATTGTGTATGTAAAGTATCAACACGGCTACCAAAAACTTCACCGATGTGACCGGTTGCCACCAGTACATTGGCTGTAAAATTTGATGATATCGGCATTTTCAGGCCATCATTATCAATATAAAAATCCTGTCCGTTCTCATTCAGGATACGAAGGATAGGTTGTCTTTGTTTTACCTCGATGTGCAATACACCATCCATATCTACATACACTTTGGCAAAGCCGATGTAAGGGTTCGATTGCAATTTTTGCTCAATTTTATGAATATTGATATTTTCGAGGTTGCGGCCCAAAAGCATTCCCTGATCTTCTTTTAAAATGGCGTCAACCTCTTCGCGTTCAATAAAATTATCTGCTCCGGGGATCAGTATTTTAACATCCGTACATTTAACTGTCTGCTTTTTCACATTAATAAAACTCAAAAGCACAACCACCCCTGCCAGGCTGATTAGCCAGGCAAAGCCAGTAAAAATTGCGCTCCAGTTTATTCGTTTAAGCATTATTTAATGTATTTTTTAATGGGTCAATAATGGTATCAATATCACCTGCACCTACCGTTAAAATTAATTCAGGTTTTGTGTCTTTAACATACTGAACCACAAAATCTTTTCCACATATTCTCTTATTACTCAAAGTGATTTTATCCAGCAAAAACTGTGAATTTATGCCTGTTAAAGGCAATTCTCTGGCCGGATAAATTTCGAGCAGTAACAGTTCATCGGCCGTGCTTAAAACTTTTGCAAATTCATCTGCAAAATCTCTTGTACGGGTAAACAGGTGCGGCTGAAAAATCACCGTTAACTTTTTATTAGGATACAATTGTCTTACGGCATCAAAGCAGGCTTTCAGCTCTTCAGGATGATGTGCATAATCATCGATATAGATCTGATCGCCATTATTTACAATATATTCGAAACGGCGCTTAACCCCTTTGAAGTTTGCAACGGCTTGTTTCACCTTATCTGCATCAATACCCAAAGTCAGGGCTATTGCAATGGCTACAGTGGTATTCTCTACATTATGCTTTCCTGGCAGTTGTAAACTGATATCTTTTATACTATGCGAGGCATCGGCATAATCGAACACAAACCTGGATCCTTCAACCCTCAGGTTCTGAGCTTTTGCTGTTGCCGTGAGGCTGGCCGCATAACTGATGCTGTTTTCCAAAGGCAATCCTTCATGTGCATACAATATGCCTTCTGCTTTTAGCTGCCCGGCGAATAGCCTGAATGATTCTTCGAGGTGGCTTTTATCACCATAAATATCCAGATGATCAGCATCCATCGATGTTACCACGGCAATATCCGGATGCAAAGTCAGGAAGGAACGGTCATATTCATCAGCCTCTACCACAACCACATTGTTATCGCCAAAAAGCACATTACTATTGTAATTAGTGGTTATACCACCTAAAAACGCCGTACAATCGTAACCGGTATCTTTTAAAATATGTGCTATAATTGACGAAGTGGTGGTTTTACCATGTGTACCGGCAACGGCAATACAAAACATACCCTTACTGATAATTCCCAATACCTCCGAACGCTTCTTAACACTAAAACCTTTATCAATGAAGTGATTTAAAACTTTAGAGTCTTTTGGTATAGCAGGGGTGTAAACCACTAAGGTATCATCTTCATTCTCTAAAAATGCGGATGGCAATGAATCAGCTTCATCCACATAGGTAATTAAAATACCTTCCTGTTCCAGTTTTTCGGTCAGCTTGGTCCTGGTCTTATCATAACCGCAAACCACCTGCCCACGTTTAGTAAAATAACGGGCAAGCGCGCTCATACCGATACCACCGATACCTACAAAGAAAACCCTGTTTATTTTACTTAATTCCATTTTTTTTAGCTAATAGTAGAAAGAATAAAGCCTAAAGCTGCCTTTCAACTGTTTTATTTTTTATTTCCTATTGCCTTAAGACTGCTTCGTAACTCGCAATGACGATCTGTCTTTGCTTTGGTCTTTCTGCTTTAGTCTTTAAGCTTATTTAATCAACTTCAATACTTCGCCTGCAATAATTTCATCGGCTTCAGGCAAAGCCATTTTACCTATGTTTTCAGAAAGCTTTTCGCTCTGTTCTTTGTTATTTAAAAGTTCAAGGGCTGCTTTTACCAAAGTATCTTCAGCAGAACGGTCATTAATTAACAATGCTGCTCCGTTTTTTACCAATGCCATTGCATTTTTGGTTTGATGATCTTCTGCTACATTTGGCGAAGGCACCAAAATCACCGGCTTCCTGATTAAACAGAGTTCGGCAATGGTTCCTGCTCCCGCTCTACTGATAATAACATCTGCAGCAGCATAAGCCAGGTCCATCTTATTCAAAAACTCAAGGATGCGAACGTTTGGATGATAATCAAGTCCCAATCTTTCGACAATACCCTGGTAGTAATATTTTCCTGTTTGCCAGATCACCTGCACATCTTGCGCAAGGATATCAGGCAAATGTTTTTCAATTGCTTTATTCAGCGTTCCGGCGCCTAAACTCCCCCCTGTAACCATAATGGTCTTTTTCAATGGATCGAGTTTTAGCAGCTCAGCCCCCTGAAAGTGTTTCCCCTGGATATCTACTACTTCCTTCCGAACAGGGTTTCCGGTTTTCAAAATCCTATCTGTAGGAAAAAACTGATCCATCCCGTCAAAAGCAACGCAAATTTTTGATGCTTTTTTACCCAACCATTTATTGGTTACGCCGGCATAAGAATTCTGCTCCTGGATGAGGTAAGGAATTCCTTTCAAAGAAGCCGCATACAACAAAGGCCCGGAGGCATAGCCACCTACTCCTACAACCGCATCGGGCTTAAACTCTTTAATAATCTGTATCGCCCTATTTACGCTACCGATAACCTTAAATGGAAGTGCTAAATTTTTTACAATCGAGCCGCGTTGCATTCCACTAATGTTTAAGCCAATAATCTTATATCCGGCCGCAGGAACCTTTTCCATTTCCATCCGGCCTGTTGCGCCCACAAATAAAATATCACAGGAAGGAACCAAGCGTTTGAGCGCATTGGCTATGGCTACGGCGGGAAAAATGTGCCCGCCGGTGCCACCACCTGATATGATAATTTTTGGGGAATTATTCATTTACTGTTTAATTAATTTTTTTAACCGCAAAGCGCGCAAGGTTTTCGCAAAGCGCACTAAGTTTATTTTAACATCTTTTCTTTAATCAGATTGCTTCGTCATACTTCCTCGCAATCACGATCTATCTATTTAAGCCATCGCCGGAATCTCTCCAACAATGATTTTATTATTTGTTTTTTCTTCTTTTGAAGTCAGTTTTGCATTTTCTTCCACATCACGGCTTACACTTAAAATAATGCCAAAAGCCACACTGGTAAAAATCATGGAAGTACCTCCCATACTCACCAGCGGAAGCGGAACCCCGGTAACCGGACCTAAACCAACTGCTACCGCCATATTGGCAAATGCCTGAATGGTAAGACTGAAACTTAGTCCTGCTGCAAGCAGTGCCCCAAAGGCCTTGGGCGCCCGCGTGACAATCTTAATACACCGGTATAAAAGTACCAGGTATAGTATCATGATTACAATTCCTCCCACAGTTCCCCATTCTTCAATAATAATGGCGAAAATAAAATCCGAATACGGGTGTGGCAGGAAATTGCGTTGTGTACTATTACCTGGTCCTTTACCAAAAACACCACCAGTAGCCAAAGCAATTTTTGCCTGGTCTGCCTGGAAAGTTTTATCTGAATGCTGCATTTCGGGATGCATAAACGAGTTTATACGCGACATGTAGGTTTTCCTTCTTGGACCTAAAAAGAAAACAAACATTAACAGGATAAAGCCCCCTGCACAAACTATGGCAATCTGCTTTATACTGATCCGTCCGATAATTAACAGCAAAATACTTACACCAAACAACATTAATGCTGTAGAGAGGTTGGCCAGCGCAATTAACACAAACACTACACAAACCGACCCCATAATTGGTATAAATGATTCTTTTACATCTTTAATATTCTCTTGTTTTTTGGTGAGCATCCGTGCCAAAAATGTAATCAACGCAAGCTTGGCCAAATCGGATGTTTGGAATGTCAGCCCGATTACCGGGATTTTAACCCAGCGTGATGCATCGTTTAAGTTGGTTCCGAAGATCAGCGTATAAAACAACAAAGGAATGGTTACAATCATGAGCACCTTCGAAATACCGGCATAATAGCGGTAATCGAGCAAGTGGGCAATATAAATCATACCTATACCCAGCAGTACAAAAATGAGGTGTTTGGTTAGCAAAAGCTTTTCAACAGCTTCGCCTTTTTTATATGCCAAAGTTCCAGTTGCACTATACACTGCCATTACTGATATAAGCGAAAGCAGGATGATGATCAACCAGATCCACCTGTCGCCTTTTGTTTTATTAAGTAGTGCCTGCAACATAATTGAGCCTCCTATTATAATTCTCTAACTGCCGCTTTAAACTGGTTACCGCGGTCTTCGTAATTTTTAAATAAATCAAAACTTGCGCAGGCTGGAGAGAGCAAAACTGTATCACCGCGCTTAGCCAGGTGAAATGCAATTTGAGCAGCCTCATCAGCCGAAAAAGTATTCACAATCACGTCTACATCATCTTCAAAAGCATCGTGAATACGCTTATTGTCCTTACCCAAACAAACGATAGCCTTAACCTTGCTTTTTACCAGGTCTTTAAGCATGCTGTAGTCGTTGCCTTTGTCAACACCGCCCATAATGAGCACAACATCACTGGTCATACTTTCCAGGGCATACCACGTGGAGTTAACATTGGTAGCTTTACTATCGTTGATAAAATCAATTCCAGAAATTTTGGCTACGTGCTCCAGGCGATGTTCAATGTTTTTGAAATTACCCATGCTTTCGCGGATAGAATCATTTCTTAATTCCAGAACTTTGGCTACAATGCCAGAAGCCATAGAATTATAAACGTTGTGCTTGCCCTGTAAGGCTAAATCTGAAATAGACATGGTTAGTTGATTAGTTGGTTCAGTAAGGATATGTATAGTTGTTTCTTCTAAATAAGCACCTGTTTCAACCGGCTTTACAATCGAAAAAGGATAGGTTTTGGCGAGGGGCTTAGTGATGGCCATAGCCTTTAGGCTTTCCTCATCATCTGCACAGTAAATGAAAACATCATCAGCTGTCTGGTTTTGGATAATGCGCATTTTTGATGCTGCATAGTTCTCCAGTTTATAATCGTACCGGTCTAAATGATCGGGTGTGATATTCAATAAAACCGCAATGTCTGCCTTAAATTCAAACATATCATCGAGCATGAAACTCGAAATTTCAAGCACATAATAATCATAGTGATCAGTAGCCACCTGAGCTGCAAAACTCTGCCCGATATTACCAGCCAAGCCTACATTTAAACCTGCATTTTTTAGAATGTGGTAGGTTAACAGGCTTGTTGTCGATTTTCCGTTAGAACCTGTAATGCAAATGGTTTTAGCCGTAGTATAACGTTTGGCAAACTCAATTTCCGAAATTACTGGAATGCCCTTTGCCACCAGTTTTTTTACAATTGGAGCGGTAGGCGGGATACCCGGACTCTTAATCACTTCAGTGGCATTTAGAATCAGCTCTTCTGTGTGTTTTTCGGATTCGAAAGGCACACCTAGTTTTTCAAGGGCAGCTTTATACTTATCTGCAATTACACCATAATCAGAAACAAATACTTCGAAACCTTTGGCCTGTGCCAGCTTTGCAGCTCCTACACCGCTTTCGCCGGCACCAAGAATAACCACACGGCCGTGCCCGGTCATTGCTGACTTAGTATTGCCTGATGTGATATTACTTGTGCTCATTGTTATTTTAGTATTAAGTAGTGAGTTTCAAGTTTCCTGACTGAAACATCACTTTTTATTTTTTACACTATTTATTATTTTCTTTTTTCTTCACTATTTCGGCATTTGGCCTCTTAAACCCTAACCCTCTACCTCAATTTCAATGTTACAATGGTCATAATCGCTAGCATGATTCCGATAATCCAGAAACGTGTTACAATTTTGGCTTCGTGATATCCCTTTTTCTGGTAATGGTGATGTAAAGGCGACATCAGGAAAATCCGGCGCCCCTCTCCAAACTTCTTTTTGGTGTATTTGAAGTAAGAAACCTGCATAATTACCGATACCAGTTCAACAAGGAATATTCCGCATAAAATCGGGATCAAAAGTTCTTTACGGATCATCAGTGCAAAAGCTGCAATAATCCCTCCTATGGCCAGACTTCCGGTATCGCCCATAAAAATCTGAGCGGGGTAAGAATTGTACCAAAGGAAACCAACGCATGCCCCAACAAATGCTCCGGCAAAAATCATTAGCTCTGCCGAGTTGGGGATGTACATAATGTTCAGATAATCGGCCATGATTGTGTTACCGGAAACATAGGCCAAAATACCCAGTGTAATACCAATTACGGCAGAAGTTCCTGTTGCAAGCCCATCAATACCATCGGTAATATTTGCCCCGTTTGAAACCGCAGTGATGATAAATACCGTAAAAGCCAAAAAGATAATAAAAGCATATTTCTGGTAATCGCCGCCTAAAAACTTCAGCACCTTGGCATAATCGAACTCATTGTTCTTATAAAAAGGCATATTGGTTTTCGTCGATTTTACATCCTGGGTATAATAAAAAGTTTCCCCTTTCTGACGCAATACCATTGGTACAGAAGACGTATTTTTCACATTATCCTGAACCGTTTCTCTTACTACAATATTTGGATGGAAATACATCGTAGTGCCAACAATGAGGCCTAATCCTACCTGACCAACCACTTTGAAACGACCGGCCAGACCTTCTTTATTTTTCTTGAAAACTTTGATATAATCATCCAGAAAGCCAATTGCTCCCATCCAGATCGTCGTAATCACCATCAGAATGACATAGATATTGGTAATATTGGCAAAAAGTAATGTGGGGATTAAAATGCCCAGCAAAATGATGATACCCCCCATAGTTGGTGTACCTTGTTTCTGCATCTGGCCTTCTAAGCCTAAATTTCTTACCGTTTCTCCCACCTGTTTTTTATGCAAAAAATCGATCAGCCTCCGGCCATATACCGTGGTAATGATCAGCGATAAAATGATAGAAACTGAAGCACGGAAGGTGATGTATTGAAACAACCTCAATCCGGGAATGTCGTAGTGCTTATGCAGGTATTCGAATAATAAATATAACATTAGCTGATTGGGTTTAATTGTTCAAGTAAAATCTCTTTATCATCAAAATGATTCTTAACGCCGTTTATTTCCTGGTATTTTTCGTGTCCTTTGCCTGCTATTAAAATAATATCGCCTGGCTGAGCCAGATGGCAGGCTGTTTTAATGGCTTCTTTCCTGTCTAAAATGGATAAGGTTTTACGCTTGTTGCTTGGCGATACGCCGGCTTCCATTTCGTTGATAATTGTTTGCGGATCTTCAGTACGCGGATTATCAGAAGTCAGAATTACTTTATCGCTCCAATCGCAGGCTACCTGCGCCATTACCGGACGTTTGGTTTTATCGCGGTCGCCACCACAGCCAATTACCGTAATTACCTGTTCGGTACCTTTGCGGATATTGGCAATGGTACTGAGCACATTCTGCACAGCATCGGGCGTATGCGCATAATCTACAATACCAATAATTTTATCGGGCGAGGTGATATAATCAAAACGGCCTTCAGCTCCCGATAAACTGCTTAAAAGTGTCAATACTTTTAATTTATCCTGCTCAAGCAAAACAGCTGTACCGTATACTGCAAGCAAATTATAGGCATTAAATGAACCAACCAGTTTAAAATATACATCCTCACCATCGATATCCAGGTGCAACCCACTGAACTGGTTTTCGATAATTTTAGCTTTAAAATCGGCCAATTGCTTAAGTGCATAGGTTTTTTTATATGCTTTGGTGTTCTGAAGCATCACCATGCCGTTTTTATCGTCAGTATTGGTCAATGCAAAGGCCGACTTAGGCAAACCATCAAAAAATGCCTTTTTAGCCTTCAGGTAATTGTCAAAAGTTTTATGAAAGTCTAAATGATCGTGTGTAATGTTCGAGAATACACCGCCTGCAAAAGTCAAACCTTCAATCCGATGTTGAGCTACCGCATGCGAACTCACCTCCATAAAGCAATAATCGCAACCGGCAATTACCATATCTCTTAAAAGCTGGTTAAGCGCAATTGGGTTCGGTGTGGTATGCGTAGCAGGTACAACGGTATCGTTAATGTAATTTTCGACCGTTGATATTAGTCCGGTTTTATAACCTAAGGCTTTAAACAACTTAAATAAAATGGTAGCAATGGTGGTTTTTCCGTTTGTACCGGTAATGCCAACCAGCTTTAACCCGGCAGAAGGATTGCCAAAATAATTGCCGGCCATAATACCCAAAGCCACCGATGTATTATCTACTTTAATGTAGCTTACTTCTGCATTTGGATTTTCAGGAAGGTTTTCGCAAACAATCACGGTAGCCCCTTGCGTAATGGTCTGATCGATAAACTGATGCCCATCGGCCAATGTACCCACTATTGCAAAGAAAACATCATCTTTACCTACCTTACGTGAATCGAAATTCAGCGCATTGATTTCCCTATCGGTTTTACCAACCAATTCTTTAATCGTTACACCGTAAAGTAAATCCTGTAATTGCATTTTTTATTCTTTTTAGTATTAAGTAATGAGTACCTAGTATCAAGATTTTAAATCTTTTACCTTACACCCTACACCTTAAACCTTTTTACCTTAATTCAATTCAATCTGTACACCTAATCCTTTGCCCACTTTTGTACCAGCAGCTATTGACTGACTGATTACTTTACCAGATCCCAAGACTTTCGTTTTTAATCCGGCATTTCCCAACAGGTAGAGTGCATCTTTTAGTCCCATTCCTGATACATTCGGCATCACACCTTTACGTTCGCTATTTTCCTGAAAAATAGTTCCTGCACTGGTATCTATTATATTGTAGTATTCAGATTTCGACGCAAAAAGTGGCTTAAATCCAAATGCTTTATATACTTTTTGTGTAGCCTTACTCTGCCCTGCTTTCGTTGGCGGAGTACCGGTATTCCCCACTAAACGTGTCGGCACATCGTTATACATCTGCATATCGCTGGCATAAATGCGATCGGCAATTTCCCTAAACACCGGACCTGAAACCAAAGCACCGTAATAAGCACCTTTAGGATCGTTAATTACTACGATTAGAGAATACTTAGGCTTATCGGCCGGAAAATACCCTACAAAAGAAGCCTGGTACTGTTTATTGGCTTTATAGCCTTTGTTCGCGTCGGCCACCTGGGCGGTACCGGTTTTACCTGCTATCGGGTATAAGGGATTATAAACAATCTGCTTTCCGCTCCCCTCGGTTACTACTCCTTCAAGCATTTTCTTAATCTTGCTTAACGTCACATCCGAACAGATTTTTTCGTTGATTACCCTGGCTTTAAATTGTTCAATCGGGTTACCCAGCCTTCTGATCTCTTTCACAAAAATTGGCGCTATCATTTTACCATTGTTGGCCACTGCATTATAAAGCGACAACATTTTCAATGGCGTTAACTGCATTTCATAACCATAAGCCATTTGCGGCAAAGTCATGTTCTTGTTCCAACTTTTATTTGTTTTTGGATTCTTTACTGCCGGCGTGGCCTCACCTGGGATTTGCAGTCTCATTTTTTCATTCAAATGCCAATCGTACAAATGATCGGTAAACTTCTTAGGATCTGCACCATATTTACTGTTAATCAGGTATGCAATTGCCGCGTTTGATGATTGTTCGAAGGCTTTTTTAACTGTTACCACACCAATGCTTCCGTGAGAATCTTTAATGGTATGCCCCGGAATTTTATAAGTACCCGTTCCAACCATGGTATTGGTATCAACCAATTTATCTTCCAGTAAAGCCATATATGAGGCCAATTTGAACGTCGAACCTGGATCCTGGTTACCCGCAATGGCGTAGTTAAATTTTTCTTTGTAAACACCTTCTTCTACTTTAGAGAAATTGGCTACTGCACGGATCTCGCCGGTTGCAACTTCCATTAAAATCACCGTACCATGATCGGCCTGCGATTTGATCAACTGTTTTTCCAGTGCACTTTGTGCCAAATCCTGCATATTCACATCAATGGTCGAAATAATATCAGCCCCGTCTTTTGGAGCCACTTCAGCCTCCTCATTCACCGGAATATATACTCCACCGGCAATGCGCTGCATCAGCCTTTTCCCGGTTTCACCATTAATGTATTCTTTATATGCACCTTCTAAGCCTACCCCATTAGCCACATTTTCGTTTTTATAACCAATTGTACGGGCAGCCAAAGCCTGAAAAGGAAGAATGCGTTTATTATGCTGTGTAATCACCAAACAACTCAAACCTTTTGCTGAAATCAAAGGAAAAGTCTTAACCACCTTTAAGTCCTGATATGAAACCCTCCTCTTAAGCAGCAAACTACGCACACTATCTTGTCTGGCTTTTCGCAAATAACGAGAATAATCTTTAGCACTCTTATCGCCAAAAGTCTGTGCCAGTTTCATGGCCAACGAATCGACTTTTGAATTGAAAAAATCATTATCCTGAATACTACCAGCAATCATATCCATACGCAATTCATATTCAGGTATCGAAGTCGCCAGCAAACTACCATCATTAGAATAAATATTCCCACGGGCAGCTTCCACATTTACATAGCGTGTAGAAAGGCTATCAGCCATAGCTTTCCATTTTTTTCCCTGTACAAACTGCACCTGACCGAGGCGTAAAAACACCGCAAAAGCAAAAAGCACAATTAAGCCAAATGCCAGATATACACGAAGCAAGATGTTTGCTCTAATATTCATCGCTTTTAACAATTATTTTTTTTGGTGGTTCAATCAGTTCTTTTATTCCCAGGGTATCAACCTTTTTAGCAACCTCCGTCAGTTTGCTTTTAAACATCAGTTCGGCTTTTAGCGATTTATACTCCCATCGTAATTCTTTTACTTCTTTATTCAATTTATCAATGCGGCGTACATTATTTACCGCAAAGTGGCTATTGGCAATGTAAACCATCCCCAGAAAAGCCAAAAAACACAGATAAGGCAAAGCATCGGTTGCCGCTTCCTTGCTTACTAACCCATCATTAAAAAGCTTGCTGATAAAGGAGTTACTATCCATCTTTTCTTCAGCAGTTTTCGGCTTTTTGGGCGCAGCTTTTAATTCCGGCTCAGGTCCAACTTCCTCTTCTTCTATCTCTTCTCTAAACCTGTTCATATTTTTTCTGCAATTCTTAGTTTCGCACTGCGGGCCCGATTGTTTTGCGCAATCTCCTCATCAGTGGCAATAATCGCTTTACGTGTAATTACATTAAATGGCTTCTGCTGGTTCCCGAAAAAATCTTTCTCCACCTCTCCCTGAAACTTTCCTTTTGCCATGAAGTTTTTAACCGGCCTGTCTTCCAAAGAATGATAAGACATCACCACCAAATGGCCGCCAGGCTTTAAAACTTCAGCCGCTTGCTGTAAAAAATCTTCGAGCACCTGAATTTCTGCATTCACTTCTATCCTAAGCGCCTGAAAAACCTGCGCCAGGTATTTATTTTCTTTACCTTTAGGAATATAGGCCGATATAGCCGATTTAAGGCTGTTAATATCAGTAAAAGGCTTTTCTAAACGCGCAGTAACAATGGCACGGGCCAAAGACTTCGCATTTTTTACCTCACCATAAATACCAAAAATTTTATGCAGCTTATCTTCAGTATAAGTATTCAGGATTTCAGCAGCAGTCAAATTGCGGTGCTGATCCATACGCATATCCAAATCGGCGTTATGACGGATTGAAAAACCACGTTCAGGCACATCAAACTGATGAGAAGAAACCCCCAGATCAGCCAGAATACCATCTACCTGCCTGAAACCTTTTAAACGCAGGTTGTTTTTCAAAAACCCGAAGTTCTGATCAATAAACACAAAACGATCATCAGCAGGAATATTAGCCTGCGCATCCGGATCCTGATCAAAAGCAATTAAGGTTCCTTTCGGCCCCAAATGCTTTAAAATCTCTCTCGAATGACCTCCGCCACCAAAAGTAACATCTACATAAACCCCGTCAGGCTTAATATTCAAGCCATCAATACAAGGCTGCAGCATTACAGGCACATGATAATTATTCGCCATCTGCACCTCCTTTCTTACCACCCATTACTTTTTGAGCCAGGTTAGCAAAATTGGCCGGTACATCATCAAAAATATCTTCGTAAGATTTTTTATCCCAAACTTCAATACGATCTAACTGACAGGCCAAAACCAGATCACTACCAATACCCGCATATTCAACCAATGATTTTGGCAACAATACACGGCCGGCAGCATCAAGCGAAAGCTCAGTTGCCCCACGCGTAAAAGCCCTTACAAAAGCCCTGTTTTCCTGATCGTAAATATTGAGTTTGGCAAGGTCGGCCACAACAGCGTCCCATACATTTTTAGGATAGATAACCAGATTTTTCTCAAAACCACGGTTAATTATGAGCCCATCATTCTCGGCATTAGGCAATTGTTTCTTAAGCGCAGCAGGCACCATAAGGCGACCTTTTGCGTCAAGTTTACAATCAAATTCTCCTAAAAGTTGGGTCATAGTGGTATCTACACTTTTTATCTAGTGTAAAAGTAAAGAGTTCTACCACTTTTTACCACTTTTTACCACAAAAAAGTTTTCCACATCTTTTTTGTTACGATAATGGCACTACAATATTATTAGAATAAGGCAATTAAAACAACCTAAAAAAGCTTTAACATTGATAATAAGGCGGTTAAAAGCAAATCACAACAAAGTGTCACGCTGGCCCATTTTTATTCCTAAATTTTAAGGTTTTAACTAAAAACCCTCATTTATTGGTATTAAAATACAATGGCGCCTCCCACTTTCAGCCTTTTTTATCCCTCGTTTAAAAGCCGGATTACACCTGTAATAAAATTCTTATACCGCAACATCACTTTTCAACCAGAGCTGACACACTATTCCTTTTATCCAAATAAATACTTTTCTAATCCAGGAAATTACACGACCCTACTCAACTTATTTAGACTCATTAAAAATAATTTGGATAAGCGGGATTAAAACTATTTCTTTGTAGCAAACAAATTCTGAAATACGTTCCCGGTTAAGGGGTATATCCGCTAAATGAAATCAGCAGACAATTCTAAAAAAATCAGTTGGGCAAAACATCAAAAGAGATGGTTCGGTAAATGGCACCTTTACCTTGGTATTATTGCAGGTGCGGTAGTGGCCTTTATAGGTTTAACAGGTAGCATTCTTGTTTTCCAGGATGAGATTGACCGCGCTTTAAACCCAAAGCTTTTCGAGGTAATTGCGCAAAAGCAAAAAATGCCCGTGGAAGAGATTGTACCGCTCATTAAAAAGAACTATCCGAAACTTAAAATCGACTACCTGATGCTGAACAACTTCAAAAATCCCAATGAAGCTTACAGCATTTTGGATTTAAAAAGCAATGAAGAAACTTTTATTAATCCGTATACAGGAAAAATAGGCGGCAAAAGAATACATACCAGTTCTTTTATCCATGTGGTTACCGAACTGCACCGTACATTACTGATCCCCGTTGTGGGGCGTTACATCTGTGGTTTGGCCTCCCTCTGTCTTTTGATCTTAACCATTTCAGGCCTGCGTTTATGGATCCCAAAGAAATGGAAACAGTTAAAATCAGCGCTTACGGTAAGGTTTAGCGGCTCTTTTAAAAGACAAAATTACGACTGGCATAATTCACTTGGTTTTTATTCCTCTCCCATTGTAGCAATACTAAGCCTTACCGGTTTTTCCATTACTTTTTCTACGCTTGTTATACCCCTGTTATTTGTACTTAGCGGAAAATCGCCACAAGGAGTTGCCCAGCTCTTAGGCGCAAAATCTGCATGGCATGCACAGGCTGTGCCTCTTCCGCTTAAACAGGTTGTTGCCGCGGTTAAAGAAAAAATGCCAGATGCCCATATTGGTGGAATAGCGTTTCCGGCAGACAAAACAGGAACATACCGGTTAGATGTTTTGAGCGGAAGCTTACCTAAACAAGGGAAACGGGAAATGTTAGTGGTTGATCAATACACCGGCAAAGTATTGCTGAACAGTCGCAAGGATTTCCCAAATGTTGGTAATGCCTACCTTAGCTGGTTAACCCCTATCCATTACGGTAGTTTCGGGGGCAGACCTACGCAGTTTATTGCCATTGTTGCAGGTTTAATGCCACTGGCACTTTTTATTACCGGATTTGCCATCTGGTGGCCTCGCTATAAAAAACAGAAAAGGGGTAAAAAGCAAAAAACAAATGAAGAAGCTTTGGATGGGATATCGGCAACTGTGATAGATGAAAAGGAATCAAAACCAACGAAAATTAAAACCGCGCTCCCTAAACCGGGCAGATATTTTGTTATTAATTTTATATCGGGATTAAAATATGCTTTAATCATCCTTCCCATCAGTTTTATTATGGGTGCACTTTATGGCCTGCCTTCAGGAATCATAATCCAGCCAGCCATTTTTGTAGTGGCTTTCAGTTGTGTAATGGTTTGCTTAAATTTCACCTGTGCCCTGCTGTCTGAAGTCTTCAATGTCCTGTTTTTAATTCCATTTAAAAAAGGCAGTTATAAAGTAACACGATATTTTGCACTCTCAACCGCATTTTTGGTATGTTACCTGGCCGTTTATATGGTATTGCTAAATACGGGATGGCAGGTTTTTTAGGTAATCCACAACATCAAAACGATTTATGTTGATATGTGAAAGTATCATAAAAAGGACCTGTTTCATAAAGTGAAGTACTATGTCAGTTTTGAGCGTAATCGAAGACACTATTTTTAGTACAAAGAAAGCACTTGGACAGGCTCAGTGTGCAATAGCATTAAATTTAAACCACTCGAACAGGTAAAAATAATTAACCACAGATAAAAAGGATACACACAGATATAAAAATCCGTGTTTATCCCCGCCTGAACGGCAGGCCAGGTGTGTATATCTGTGGTTAAAAACTTCAACTTAGAATATAGTTAAACAGGTTCTTAAAATTTGAAAGAAAAATTGGCCACAAAGTTCCTGGTAAATTGTGGGTTTCCTACCAAATCCCAATATTCTACATTGGTGATGTTGTTTAGTTTAAAGCCAAATTTCCATTTTTCTTTTTGGTAAGAAACAGCTGCATTAATAATGTGATAGGCCGGGATAATGTAAGTATTGCTGGAATTTAAATAAGAATCGCCAACATAGTTTCCTCCAAAACCCAGCCCGATGCCTTTAATATTCTGCAATGGTAACTGGTAATTTAACCAATAATTAACGACGTGCTTGGGGGCCTGAGTGGCGTATTTACCTTCATAAACATCGGCTTTAATAAACTTATTTTGATTAAATCCGTATCCTGCCACAACATTAAGACCAGTAAAAGGATTTCCAGTAAGTTCTACTTCAACACCCCTGCTCACCTGCTTACCATCCTGAAAACTAAACAGGGCATTATCTGTACGCAAAGCATTGTCAATATCAATATAATAGTAACTGATATTTCCGCCGAGTTTACCTCCTGGCAGTTCAGCTTTTACCCCACCTTCCAATTGGTTGGCAAAAACCGGTTTTGGTTTAAAAAGAGTCCCATCCGGCTGTTCAAGCGGTCCCTGATTTTGAAAACCATTCATAAAGTTTCCAAATAAAGATACCTGGTCTTTAACCACTTGATAAACAACTCCGAATTTAGGAGAGAGAGATGGCTGAACAAAACCGCCTTCATAGGTTTGCTTAAAACGATCAAAACGCAAGCTTAACATCGTCGACAAACGGTCTGTCCAGTTGATTACATCAGATGCATATAAACCAAAGGCATTTCCTCCATAGGCATCATTTGATGCAGGTATTGAATTATCGGCCAAAAGGCTGGTTACCCTGCTCAATCCTGATTTTTCAAAAGGTTGGTTAATATTTATTTTATCAAGCGAAAGAGCTTTGTAGGTAAGTGTTTCATCATTATATTCGAAACTAGCACCAATCAACAGGTTATGCTGAAACTTGCCCGTACTGAACTTACCATTGAAATTTTGCTGAATATTGGCATAAGTTCTTTCTCTCGGACCAAAATGCCTAATGCTTGTTGAAGCCGTGTCAGCATCGATCCATTCCACATAAGGTTGATAGCTATGGTTTAAAAATTCATTTACGTGGGATATACCAGTTGTTGATGTCCAGTTTTTACTGATCTGATATTTAGCCTGTCCAAAATATTTTGTGGCTTCAGCATCGCTTAGCAGATCATTTTGAAAGAAAGACTTCTTAAAGCCTAATGGAATATCTTTGGCTGACTTGAAAGGTACTTCATCCCCAAAAAGCAAGGTGTAGGCTAAACGGGTTGCATTACTGTTAAAATATTCAAAATCGAACAAGAACGAAAGACGTTCGCTGGCTTGATAGGAAAGGCTGGGACTAATTACATACCTTTTATTTTTACCATATTCGCTTGAACTGTTCTGCTGGTGCTTTACTGCATTGAACCTTAACAATACTGTTTTCTCTTTATTTAGCGGTGTATTGAGATCAATAGTAGCTCGGCTTAAATCAAAGCTTCCCATGCTATAATCTACTTCACCACCAAAACCCGCATAAGGTTTCTTGGTCACCAGATTTATAGCACCACCAAAAGTAGCTACCTGAGCGCCAAAAAGCGTACCTGATGGTCCTTTAATCAACTCTACCCGTTCAAGATTCACTATTTCCGTTCCTGTCCTGTAAACTGAGGTAGCCATTCCATTTCTGGCATAATCAAAATTGGTAAAGCCCCTAAATAATACTGCAAAGCTTCCCGTTACATATTCTGTGGGTACTACTCCAGGCGCAGCCCTAAACACCTCCTTAACATCAGTCATCAACTGTTCTTTAATTAACGCCTTTCCCACAACATTATATACTTGTGGATTTTCGAGGTTTTTTAAAGGCATACGGGCAACATAGTCGGTTTCTTTAGTTTGCCGGCCATTGCTATTTACAACAACCTCCTGCAACTGTTGTTTGCCTTCAACCAGCGTAAAATTAATAATGGTGGTTTCACCTGCTTTTACCGTTATCGTGCTTTTTTGTGTTAGAAGTCCGGTGAAACTAGCGGTTAAGGTATAAGTTCCTACAGCAACTCTGTTTATTGTATAATGACCTGCCTCGTTTACCACCGCTGCCCTATTTGTTCCTGCTAGAAAAACATTTACAAATTCTGCTGGTTTACCATCTGAAGTAGTTACTGTGCCCTTAATCGTACCTGTTTGGGCAAAAGCCTGTACCGATAAGACCGTTAAAAATAAAGTTAGGATTTTAAACATGTGAAATTGATTTTATTTAGACTTAATATAAATAGCTTCAAATATAGAAATATTAACTCCATTATTGGAATAATTTTAATTCTGTTAAAAATGTATTTATTGATTTATCAACAGATAAATTGCTGGCAAATGGCTTCAGAAAATAATAAGATACAGTGGAGGGAATATGATAAATACAATAAAGAAGAAAAAATTGAAATTTAACAGGAGCAGAATACAGTGATCATAAGTAGATCTAAAACTGTAAATCATTATAAAAACAAAAAGGCCTTGCAAATATCATCTGCAAGGCCCTTTCATATTTATTGGTATTTCTTACCCATTAATGGCTTTAACGCCTGGTAGTTCTTTACCTTCCATGTATTCGAGTAAAGCACCGCCACCGGTGGAAACATAACTTACTTCATCTTCCAAACCGAATTTGGCAATCGCTGCAGCAGAATCGCCACCACCGATTAATGAAAATGCGCCATTATCTTTTGTAGCCGCTACAACTGCATCGGCAACTGCTTTAGTACCTACCTGAAAGCTTTCCATCTCGAAAACACCCATTGGGCCATTCCATAATAAAGTTTTAGAGTTTTTGATCACCTCTTGGAACAATTTGGCTGTTTTCGGGCCGATATCAAGTCCCATCCAACCTTCAGGAATCTCACCTGAAGTGACATCTTTTTTATCTGCATCGTTGGCAAAACGATCGGCAATTACCGTGTCAACAGGTAAAATCAGGTTTACACCCTTTGCTTTTGCTTTTTCAATCAGTTCTAAAGAAAGTTCCTGTTTATCTGCTTCTAATAAAGAAGTACCTATTTCGCCACCCTGTGCTTTGGCAAAAGTATAAGCCATACCCCCACCAATGATGAGGTTATCCACTTTTTCCAATAATTTCTCAATCAAAAGGATTTTATCAGATACTTTAGCTCCCCCCATGATGGCAGTGAAAGGACGTTCTGCGTGGTTTAAAATTTTCTCCGCATTTTCTACTTCCGCAGCCATTAAATAACCGAAGTATTTTGCTTCAGGGAAAAACTGCGCTATAATCGAAGTAGAAGCATGTGCGCGGTGTGCCGTTCCAAAGGCATCGTTTACGTAAACATCGCCTAGTTTTGATAATTTTTCAGCAAAAGAAACATCACCTTTTTCTTCTTCTTTGTAGAAACGGAGGTTCTCCAGCAATAAAATCTCACCAGGTTTTAAATCGGCAGCCTGTTTTACCGCACTTTCGCCGATACAATCATCAGCAAATTTTACATCAACACCTGTCAAAGCAGATAAATCGCTTAAAATGTGTTTTAAAGAATATTTATCGGTTGGTCCATCTTTCGGACGGCCCAGGTGCGACATTAAAATAACAGCACCGCCATCTTTTAAGATTTTAGAAATGGTAGGTAAGGCAGCCCTGATCCTTTTATCATCAGTAATTTTAAATTCGTCGTCTAAAGGAACGTTAAAATCTACCCTGATCAGGGCTTTTTTATCTTTAAAGTCGAACTGGTCAATTGTGTTCATGTTTAATTATTTTGATTTTAAGTTTAATTTCATTTCGTAGTGGAAGCCGATTCCGGGGATATCAAATTCGGGCGACTCGGTGGTAAAACCGATTTTTTTATAAAATGCTGCAGCAGTTGAGCGGGCATTGCACCATAAATAATCGGTATTATATTCTTTTAAGTATTCGATGGCAAAGGTAACCAGTGCAGCACCATATCCATTTCCAACTGCCCCGGGATGCGTAGCCATGCCACGGAGCTGATACCCTTCGCCCTCTTCCGGAAAAAAATCATTGCGCATGAAAGTGGCAATAGATTTTATTTCTCCATCTGTTAAAAAACCAAGGTGAAAAGTATCATAGGCAAGATCGCCTTCAAAAACACAGGCTTCTAATGGCTTGTTATTGCGTAAAACCAGGCTTCTTAAAGGCAGTACTTCTTCCGGAAGAATAAATTTGACCATATTTTTATCGTTAGCTTATATCTGAAGACATTGCTATAGGATGCACCGCAAACGTTTGCAAAGTTAATAAAGCAATTGAAACCCGATAATAATATCAGTCACAATTTTCAACATGTTGAAAACTGCAAGCGGGATCAAACTCAAAAGAATAATCTGCCATTTTCAGCAAGGAAGTGCAGGATCTATCAGTCACTGCCATCATGAGTGGCATATTTCATGTTTGATTGCTTACCTGGACCATTTTTCTCGTCAATGCGCTTTATAATAAAAGAAAGCACTTTTGCATAAACCACATAAGCTACAAATACGAAAAAACCGAGTTGCAACGCCGAATTGTTGGCAGTAACAGTGGTTAGTGTATCGTTTTTAATGTTCAGGCCGGAGAGCTGGCTCTTAAGTATTCCGTTTAATCCAATATAAGTCATTGTGGTGCCTACCACCATTACATCAGCCATATCCCATTTACCAAGATCGAACGCCATAAAGCGCAGCACTTTCTGGCTGCTGAAAAAATCGCTGCATGATATATATATCCCTCTTGCCACAATACGGAAAAGCGGCAATACCACCACAAATACGAGCAACAGGACACCAACAAGTACGGCATCGGGTTTGGGCTGTTCTATTAATGTTCCTATAATTCCCAATATACTTTTGCTCTGAAAAAAAAGCACCTGATTGGCAAAGACGATTTTATCGCCCAATAATGCAAACTCCAGCGTTTTTATACGCGCATCAACCTCGATAATCGGTGAGGTCACTCCCACTGTAAGCAGGATAACAGCAAAAAGCAAGGACATGACGAATAATGGCACATGCAATTGTACCTGTTTTCTTAAAAAGAGCCATAGTGTTAATGCAATGGCTACACAGCCCAACATGCCCCAAAAACAATAAAGTGTATCGTGTTTAATTTGCAGAAGTTTAGTTTCTACCAGACGATCGTAAGCTGTAGCTCCCGCAACGTGGTACTTTTTGTAGATATTATGTTCTACAGCGGTAATGGTGGTATCGGTACTATCGTAGGTCTGCTCTTCGAGCTCGTCTACTTTACTCGCAGCAACATTTTTAAGTCGTTTTAAGCTGGTTGGACTGGTGATTTTCGTTACAATGGTTTTTGCAAAAGATGGTACTTGTGCATGAAGCTCATCCACATCTACAATACTGTTAAAGGCCAACTTTTTGAGCTTTCCGCCCAATGTTTTCTGCGGTTTCGTTACTTCTGAAACAGCCTTATTAACCAATCCGTGCAGTTCCTTCTCGATCCCTTTCCGCATCTCAATTTTCTGTTTTGCGGTTAACCTGAAGCCTTTTACGCGCTGATCAACAACAGCCGAAATCTTCTCTCCCCACCTATCTACGGAGAAAATACCGAAAGTAATGTTGTTCGATAAACTGTAATCTTCCTTGATCCGTTTCTGCTCGTAAGAAAGCTGGTGGAAACGGTAACCAAAATAGGCAGCACCGATGACGAGCAGACTAAGTGCTGTAATCAGTGCAAAAGGGATCAACCTGTTCTTCTTTGCCGGGGTATTTTTAGGATTATATGTCGTTGTTGCCATAAAATTTAATCTAACAGCTGCAATAAACCGAATTAACGGGCATCATGCGGTGTGATGAACTTTAATATCGTAGAGAGAATGAGGCCGTATAGTACAAAGCTGATGAATATGATGTATCCGGGCTGCAATGCTGTGTTATTGGTTGTTAGAATGGTTAAAGAATCATTTTTGATATTGAGTGCCCGGAGCTGACTTTCGAGTAGGCCATTTAACCCGATATAGGCCATTAAGATGGCGATTACAATGACATCGGCCATGCTCCACTTACCCGACTGGAAAGCGAAGTATTTAATCACTTTATTTTCGGCCAGCTTTTTATTCCCCAGGAGGTGGATCCCTGTTGAACTCAGTTTCACTATAGGAAAAAGGATGCTAAACACCAATATCAGCACTCCGACCAGAATTGAATCGATACCGGGCTGGCTGATGAGGACATGTACCACATCCATGATACTTTTGCTCTGAAAAAACAATACCTGATCTTTAAAAACCACATGCTCACCAAGCAGCACAAAATCAAGCGAACGGATGCGGGCGTCTACCTCTATCATTGAAGCGGTAAGGCCAACGGCAAGGAGTATAAATGCAAACAGCAAAGACATTATGAAAAGGGCAACATGCAGGTTACGGCGTTTACGAAGCCCCCACCAAAATCCCAAAACAATAATTACACAAGCGAGCATGCCAAATGAATAAGCATACGTTTGGCTACGGATACTTGACAGCGACTGAACAAGTTTTTTATTCAGTGCATCGGTAGAAGCCACATGGTACTCTTTGTACAATGCTTTTACTGAAGCACCATTGGAAACAAAGGCACTATCGAGTTTTTCTTCATTGGCAAGTTCGTTAAACTCGCCCATGGCCATTTTGCTCAGTTGTTGTTTGTTTGCCGGGTTATCGACCTCGGCAATAATCTTTTTCGCAAAATCTGGTACCTGCGCCCTGATACTATCGGAGTTTACAAAATTGCGTATCACAAATTTCTGTATCTTACCGCTAATTGTTTTTTTGGGTTTATTTACCAGGGCTTCAGCTTTATCTATAAGTGCAAGCAATACGTTTTGTACTTCCGTTTGCAGTATTTTCTTTTGTTTTTTAGTCATTTTCAGGCTGCGTACCTGATGGTGCACAATCTTTGAAACATTATCTTTCCATTGCTGCACAGAGAAGAGTCCGTAGGTAATGTTATTGATATCGGAATAATCTTTCTTGATGCGTTCCTGCTGATCGGAAAGTTGGTGCAACCGCAGCCCAAAATACCCTTCTGCTGCTAGAAGTGCCGTAAGTGAGAGGATAAGCCATAATTTGGGAAGAAAAGACTTCCTTTTTGTCATGTTTGTATTTTGTGTTTCCAAGCCTGTTCAGTTTACACGTTATTTTCTTTTTTCTGTTGAGATTATAGAAAGTCATTGGGCTTATTAGGATGCCAATAGTTGGTGCCAGGTACCGGCAGATTAAACCAATAAAACGCAAAAAGGTTTAGCAAAAGCCAAACCTTTTTATTTTTTTAGATATTTTAACCACAAAGACTAACAAACAGCACCCTATCCAGTCCTTATTGCCTTAATAATGGTTAGTACAGAGATATGCTTTAAGTCAGGGTGCAACTCGTACAGGTAGGTAAATAAACCATCCTAAAGATATCAGCCTTTTTGTAACGACTCAATTTTTTTCACCACATCGATTAAACGGCTGCTGTAACCAAATTCATTATCATACCAACCTACTACTTTAACCAGGTCGCCAACGATAGAAGTTAATAATGAATCGAATATGCACGAATGGGGATTATCAATAATATCGATAGATACTATCGGATCTTCGGTATATTCAATAAGATCTTTCAATTCATTTTCGGCAGCTTTTTTAAACGCTGCGTTAATTTCTTCGATAGTTGTTTTTTGCTTTAACAGGCAGGTAAAATCGGTTAACGATCCGTTTAAAACCGGAACCCTGATTCCTGCTCCGCCCAAACGGCCTTCCAGTTCTGGAAAAATATGTGTAATCGCTTTGGCAGCCCCCGTTGTAGTGGGAATAATGGAAGATGAAGCAGCCCTGGCCCTGCGCAGATCTTTATGGTTTGCATCATGTAGATTCTGATCGCCCGTCATCGAGTGGATGGTTGTAATATAGCCTTCTTCAACGCCCCAGTTATCATTCAAAATTTTGATCATCGGGGCAATGTTATTCGTTGTACAACTAGCATTTGACAATACAGGGCTCCTCAAATCGATCTGATGGTCGTTTACCCCTAATACTACCATCGGGATATCGTCTGCAGCCGGGGCCGAGATTAACACCTGCTTTGCTCCCGCGATGATGTGTTTTTCGGCTGCCTGCCTGCTTAGGTTTTTACCTGTACAATCAACCACGATATCAACCCTTAACGCAGACCACGGTAATTCATCAGCTTCCTTAATGGAAAATACAGGAATAGAAACCTGATCGATAACCAATGCATCGGGCTCGGCCGAAACCTGACCGCAATAAACACCATGTACGGTATCGTATTTAAATAAATGGGCCATCGTTTTGGCATCTGCCAGATCGTTAATTGCTACCACTTCAAATCCTTCAGCCAATGCTAAACGTAAAAATGTTCTTCCTATTCTACCAAAACCATTTATTGCCAGCCTCATTGTATATAAAAATTAGAGCGCAAAATTAGTGTTTATTTATGAATTGAATGCGCGATAAATGATTTGGGTTAAAGGGTTAGTCGAGGCTTTAGAAATTAAGGCTCATAATCAGGAATATGACCAGATGGAAGCGAAATGATTAAAGATGTTTTTTTGATCTTTGCAAAGCAGTAATTAAGCTTTCCGTTTTCTAAACAAGCTTAGCGATAGCAATCCGTTAAAGATAACACAGATTCCTATAATAAGGAAAATGAGCACAAAATTTCCCAGCCGCTGCAGCGCAATAGTAGCCATTAAAATAAGAATATTAATGGCCAGTGAGGCAAGTACAATCCAGTTTGGTTTAAAACCAAGTCTTTCCAAACGGTGGTGGATGTGGTTACGGTCTCCCTTAAATGGAGAACCCCCTTTTAAAATACGAATGGTAAAAACCCTTAATGAGTCGAAAATGGGTACGATAAGTATAGCTACGGCTATTGCGGGTGCCGAATAAAAGGCCGGTTTACTTCCGGCAGTAAATTTATTGAGCTCGATGAACTTAATGGCCAGCGCAGCAGAAATAAGCCCAATAATCAATGCTCCCGTATCGCCCATAAATATTTTAGCAGGAAACCAATTGTATTTTAAAAAACCGGCTATAGCACCTGCAAGAGCAAAAGCAATACATGCATAGGGCACCTGTCCCATCAAGGCAAACAAAACCCCGAATACCAGGCTCGTTAAAATACCTATCCCACCTGCCAATCCGTCTATACCATCTATTAAATTGAATGCATTATTGAGGAAAATAATTAATGCAATGGAAAAAAAACTCCCCCATATAGGTACCATGTCTCCTATTCCCAATACACCGTATAAACTTGTTAAACGGAAGGCACCAAAAAAAACAAGTATAAAGGCTACAACGATTTGCAGAATAAATTTTGTACTGGTATTGGTGCCATAAACATCATCTTTTAGGCCAAGTGCCGCAAGGATGATGCATGATGCAATTAAAAAATTAGCTTCTTTAAAATTAATAATGGCCGAAAAAAGCAAGATACATACAGTAAAACTACCTACAATGGCCAAACCACCTAAACGTGAAATATTGCGTTTATGGTTTTTACGATACAGGTCGTTCTTATCAAAAAGACCATATTTTAAAGAAGTATAAATTACGCTTGGAATACTAATGATCACAGCTGAAAAGGCCAAAATAAATATGGCTATATAGAAATAGTTTGGGCTGGTATTCAGAATATCTTTTAGCAAAACTTAATAGCGACTGGTTAGCAAATATAACTATCCTCAAATGAATTCATTCTTTTTCTACGAATGACCCCCACAAAAACCACTGAACTCATGATAAAAGGTATACAATCATCTAAAGGAAGCGCCATGCAGCTGTTATCAGACGGATTGTAATCCACCAACACTCCCTGATCTCCCAGGTTAGCATCATAAGCGCATTTAGAATTCGTATTACTCGTAGATCCTGCGGATATTGAATATGTATCGGATATACTCCTTAAAATGCCACATTGAGTATCGGTAGGACCGTTTCGAATATGAATTGCACTAGACGAATAGTAAATTGGGATGAATTGCGATCCTTCCAGAACGAAAATACCAGGCCGTTGTATAGCATAAATATTATTTCCGGTTTTACAACCTACATCTCCAAACGAATAGAAAAAAAATAAAACTGCTGACAAGACAGTTAAGGATAGACACTTTAACATGATTGTTAGGGATTAAGGGAAGTATTTACTGCCCCATATTTTCGATAAACTACTTTTTTAGACAACTATTATTTTGATCAATCTCAAAACCATACACAACAATCGAAAAACCATAAGATTAATACTACAAAAATAACAAAAACCAAACAAAAAAGAAGAGTAAATAAAAGGAAATTACACTTATAATCGAGAAGTTCTTTTGTTTTCAAAACAAGCATAATTCGGGAAGAAACCACCTCTTTATTTGTTTTATTGACATTATTTACCCGGTTGTGCGGATAAAATTAAAACTGACTGAGTTTACTTAGCTTTTTCTTCATCACCACAAATAGCGGATATGGTACGCTATTTCTTTTTAGGGCTTTATAATCATTAACAAAGGCAGCAATCCTGCTCATAAAAGATTGGTTACTTAGGCCACCTGTACGCATGTTCACCATTAAGACGGGAAGGTAAACCGCTTTTATTTTATGTGTATAAAAGTAACGCAGTATTAATTCGTAATCGGCAGCGGTACCTAAATCTAAGGCGTAGTCTCCGTGTTTTTCAAACAACGATCTTTTTAGATACAGCGTGGGGTGTGCGGGCATCCAGCCATTTTTAAGGTCTGCATGCGTGTTCTGCCATGATTTCCACGTTCTGATAACCCGGTGTGCTGTGGAGTGAATATAATTGAGATCACCATAAAGACCATCTATTTCCGGTTGATCGATAAAAGCTTTGGCTACCGTTGTGAGCACATGAGTATCTGCAAACAGATCGTCGGCATTTAAAATCCCGATTACCTCTCCTGTTGCTTTTTTAATCCCTTTATTAATGGCATCGTATAAACCATTATCTTTTTCTGAAACAAAATAATCGATGTTAGATCGGTTTTCTTGAATAATCTCCAGCGTCCTGTCTGTCGATGCACCATCAATTACAATGTACTCTATATCAGCATAAGTTTGGCCCCTTACAGAATCAAAGCATTCCTGTAAAAATGTTTCACCGTTGTAAACGACTGTAATAAGGGATATTTTCATGATTAACCAGGCAGTTTGCAGCTCTCTTTAATTATCAAAAACCGAAACCTGGGTAAATATAAAAATTAGGAAGCGATAGCACTACATAATCTATAACAAAGCCTCACCGAAAATAGAATAGCTTAAAGTTTATTTCTTTTCCTGATGATTAAAATGCCAAATAAACCAATGGCTGCGCCAAAAAGCCAGGTGTGATCGTCGAGGTTACATTCGACCATGGTATATGTACCAACATACCCTTCTAACATAGCCCCTGTCTGGCATCCGTTAACAATGCCCAGTATATTAAAGGTATAAGTTGTACAAACACCGCAGCTAAAAGATCCTGTTGGTGCTGGTGTCCAAGAACAATAATTGGAACTCAAATTTATGCCGGAAGAGGCACTATATGATGGGTTACCGCCAAGTAATACTTTAAGTATTGCATTAATCAACCCATCTTCTGGTGTTTGATAAACGGTATTCTGGGATGGAATTAAGCAGCCTGTAGCAGACCCCTGTGCAAATACTATCACAGAATTTAAAGAAAAAAATAACATGATTGCTAGTATGCATCCCTTCATTTCATATCGATACTGATTCGATATAAAATTAGCATGCCTACTTTATTGATTTGTTGTTCCTTTTGTTCAATCCACCTAGGTTTAAACCTTGTTTACATTAAAAAATTTGAAATTTTAAAGGTCAAATTCCTCTAATTTCTATTCAGCAACTAATTTCTTTTGTTTCCGTAAAGCAACAAAAGCAAGTGATGCAGATGCAAGACATAATATCGAAATTGAATCGTCTAACGGTAAATTACACTGGTTATAATTGCTATAATTTATGGTCCCCAGATTGCCCTGATATATATTACCATTTATATTGATAAAGCAAGTCCCGCCACCTTGAGACCACACATTTGAATCATTAGGATTAATTTCACCACAATTAGGAGAATTACTATAAGTACCAGTAATTACACCGGAAGCATCGTCGTAATAATGATATGTAGAACCCCAATTTGAGTAGGTATCGTCTTTCCAATAGTGTGTGTAGAAATTATTATTCCCATATTGCCAGCATGCATAATTGGGACCAGGATCTCCGGCAAATAAATGAAGAGAACAAACAAAAAAAACAAACGTAAAAACTACTTTTTTCAACAGACGGCTAGCTAAAATATTAAATAAAGATGCCCAGTTGAAAATGAAATTACATCACAAAAAATCAAAAAAGCAGTCTAATTACAACTACAAAATTAATTTATTTTGACTATGAATAAAATGAACAAAGTGTTAATCCAGATTAATATGACAAATTGTACTCTATTGAGAATTAAAGACAAAACAGGAAAAAGTGGGTTCTAACCCGTTTAAAAGCACAAAATTCATCAGAAATTGTTAGAAGAAACCAATGAGGCTATTTGATTAAAATCAACAACAAAATTATTTAGCGTTTCTGCAGCATACCAAAATGCTTAACATAAGTCAAAAATTGCTGAAAATTATATCACTCCATAAATTAATAATCCCCACATTTAAATTCAAAAAGCATCATGAATCACAACTGTAGAATATTATTATCATCATACAGTTTGCCCAAGTAAGCAGCAAAGCAGGCAAAATTTAAAGGCACTTTACATCCCTCGAAAAACCATTTAATTTACAACTCAATAAAGAATAAGCCGATATTTCTTTCTCTATGTTAATTGCGCTTTGTTCCTGATAAACATTGTTCCGGTAAAACCGGCTAATAAAATCAAGAGAGGTAAATAATCATCGATTGGACATTGTATATGGTTCTGCAGTAGCAATCCTCCATAAACCCCACCTATAGTACATTCTCTGGTGAGTGTGCTTGCCGGTTCAGTGGGTGAACAGCCAGCAGGAATACTGACAGGAGTTCCACCATAATCAGGGCCGAATACGCCATTAGTACCCAAATTAGTTGGGTAATAAATTGATTCGAAGCCTGGGCCAAAATACTTTACGCAACCGTTTTGTGCTCTGACATTACCTAAAAAACATGTAAACATAGCCAACAGAAAAAATCTCAAATACCTCATACGCCAACATCTTAAAGTGTTATCCCTTTTAAATAAAGAACTGTCGCTATGATGTCTGAAAAATAAACGATCATTATGAACAACACCTTGGGAATAGGTGATATCTAAATGGATTATAACAGGAATAGCGACATTTATACTTAACTATAAAATCTTTGATCAACTTTACAGCTTAAATAAAACAGTACAAATATACCACCAAACCCTGCTCTCAAAAACATATAAATCAAACTTTAATTTGATTTATATCAACTAAAAAAAGTCTTTTAATTCAAATACGTTTTATGATAATCGTCAGATTAAATAACACAAGAATTGGAAGATGTTGTTTATGAGGGAGATTCCTAATTAAGCTAAAAAAAGCAATAAAAAGCCTTACTTCTAATTTAACTTTTTTTAAGCATTTTTAAGCTATATCTTTGCATTTAAGCTCCTAGCTTGCACTTACTTCCGATTAAGATTATGATCCCGACAAAAGCAATTTTAAAACTTCTTTGTATTTTATCTATCTGCACCGCTTTGGCAAGCTGCGCTGCCAGAAAGGAACATAGTCTTTTTAATGCCCCAAGTGATGTGGTTACTGACACTATTAAACAGGTGTACGTAGTTAATGATCAAGACATTAGTGATGCCTATTATAAAATAAAGGTAAATGATCAATTGGCTATCCGAAACCTGCAAAACAAAGAATTTGGTGCCACGGCTTCGACGAGCAGTAGCACAAACGGTAATCAGATTGCTGCCGGAAGCATCAGTAATACCCTTTCTTATCTGGTAGATGTTGACGGAAAAGTAAACCTTCCGGCTATCGGAAAAGTAGATGTTGTAGGCCTGAGCAGAAGGGAGGCTGCCATTAAAATTCAGGAATTATATGCCAAACAATTACTGCGCGATCCAATTATAGAGCTTAGTGTGGTAAATTTAAAGGTTACTTTATTGGGCGAATTTGGTAAACAAGGGAATTTTTTACTGGAACGCGAAAACACTACCCTGATTGATATTATTGGTGAAGCAGGAGGAATAAACAAAACAGCTGATCCTAAAACCCTGAAAATTATCCGTGGCGACAAGAGTCATCCGGAAATTATTTATGTCAATCTGAATGACATCAACAGTTTAGCCAGTAAAAAACTAGTCCTTCAGAACAATGATATTATTGTATTGCAGCAAACCAAAAGCTCGGCATTGAGCGAAAAGCTCACCAGTGTCAATAATATCGTACAGCCTCTGCTTGTAGTAGTCAACCTGGCTGTATTAATCTTTACTTTAACCCGCTAATGGATAACAGTACAACAACAGAAAATAGAAAGCTAGCCAGCCAGAACATTAACTATTGGAAAATCGTATTGATTTTTCTAAGCAGGTGGTATTGGGTTGCCGGAACGGTACTGATCAGTTTTGTGATGGCCTGGTTATATGTACGTAGCATCACCCCTATTTATATCACCTCTGCTTCATTAAAGTTAGATGGCGATCAGCAGCAGCAAATGGCTGCACTCCCGGGCTCGCCTGTAAATTATCGCCCTTTTAACCAAAACCAGATCCAGACTGAAGGGATCATTATGCGCTCGGAAGATGTAATTTTAAACGCATTAAAGAACCTCGATTATAAAATCAGCTACTATTTAGAAGGAAGGGTGCGGGTAACCGAACTTTACCCAAAACAACCTTTTCAGGTCGATATTTTAACTCAAGACTCTGTAAATTTCAGTAGAGCTACCTATTCAGTTAAACCTGTTGATCGCAAAACCTTTGAATTATCAAGTAGCGACGACAACAACAAAACTTCAAAAAAATATCGTTACGGACAAGCAATTAACGCTGGCAATATGGTTTTTACCGTTAAAACGGAAATCCCTGCCACTGGAAATTATAGTTTCAAATTTAACGGAATCAGAGATTTGTATGGAAGGGCAGCCGGCGGACTAAATGTTTTTGAACAGGAGAAAAACACCAATATTATGGGCGTTACCCATACCGATAGCAATCCTGTTTTCTCTGCCAATGTGCTTAATGAGATTATTAAGCAATATGTGAAGAATGATGCCACACTTAAAAAGAGATCGGCCAAACAAACTATAGATTACCTGGATAGCCAGATCGCATTTTTAGATGCACAGGTAAATAAATCGGGCAATAAGCTTTCCAGTTTTCAGAGCAGTAACAAACTCATCGATCCGAATAGTGATAAACAACTGGGCAATTCGAAATTGAGCAATCTGCAAAACCAGATTGCGGAATTGCAACTACAAGAGCTCGGTATCCAGCAATTGGAAACGCAGGTCAAAAACAATAAAGACCGGATCCAGCTTAACCTGAATCTGGAAGGCACAAACAGTACACTGTTAACAGGCTTAATTGCACAGCTTAACACGTTGATTATAAGCAGGGAAAATAAGTTACAGAATTTCAATACTGATGCTCAACCCATTCAGGACATTAACCGGCAAATTAATGAGGTAAAACAGGCCATTGTAACCAATATCCGTTTATTACATGAGCGTAATCAAAAAACGATCAATTATATTAACGGACAAATTGCACAAGCCAATCAGGCATTAAGCAGTATACCAGCTAAACAAAACGATTTTGCCAAACTGCAAAGTAATTTTGATATCAACCAGCGTATGTTTTCCATGTTATTTGAACGGAAACTCTCCGCGCAGATCAGCTCGGCAGCCGTCATTTCTGGTGCAACCATTATCAGTTTAGCGCAGCCTTCTTACTTCCCTATTTCGCCCGTGCCGAAGAAAATTTATTCTTCTTATTTATTTATGGGCTTATTTTCGGGGCTGGGTTTAATTTTATTGGTCAGAATATTGAATCCTTACCTGTACGATATCGAAACCATTGAGGGCCTAACTGCGACCCCGATAATCGGGGTAATTTTAAAATATCCAAAAAAAGTTCAACCTGGCGAAAGTGTTTTATCTATAGAAAGGCCAAAATCTATATTTGCCGAATCGGTGAGATCTGTGAGAACAAACCTGAGTTTTATGGCCAGCGACCAGGACACCAAGGTAATCTGCATCACCTCAGAGGTTTCGGGAGAAGGAAAATCGTTCGTAAGTTTAAATCTTGCTGGCACCCTTTCCATTATAGACAAAAAGGTGATCCTTATTGCCGCAGATTTGCGAAAATCCAAACTCCACTTTGCCTTTGGCTCTGACAACCGCATTGGTTTAAGTAATTATTTATCCAAACAGGCCGATTTAGCCGATATTATCTTTACGGATGAACGGCACAATATCGACTATATTACTTCTGGTCCTGTACCTCCAAATCCTTCAGAACTGCTCCATCACAAATCAATGGGAACACTGATCGAAAAACTCAGGGAAAGCTATGAATATATCATCATCGATACTGCTCCAGTTGGCTTGGTTTCCGATTCCGTGCCACTCATTAGGAAAGCCGATATCAATCTCTTTATTATCCGATCAGGCGTGTCTAAATTCAGGGCCGCCACTATTCCAGACCGTTTATCAAAAGAATATGGACTTAACAATATTGCCATTATCTTAAATTCATTTGGTGACGAAAAGTTACATGCAAATATTTATACCACCAATTACGCGCATAGCAATACCGGTACGTACTATTATTCTAATTACACAGGTTATGGAAAAAGCGGCTATTACGATGATGAAAAAAGCTGGTGGGAGTTTTGGAAGAAAAAAGGTTAGGTGGTTAACTGTTTGAAAAAGCTATAAAAAGCACAAACATTGGAAAAAGATTCAGCTTAAGGTTAAGCCAAATGATAGATCAAAATTACAGGTGGTATCCGGTTTATACACATTCTAGAGCAGAAAAAAAAGCGAACGGAGAATTGAACAGAAAGGGAATCCAAACTTATTTACCTCTTAAAAAGGCAGTTAAGCAATGGAGCGACCGCAAAAAAATCGTCGAAGAGCCCTTGATTAAATCTTATCTATTTGCGTATATTTCGGCAAGAGAATATGCAGAAGTTTTGATGACCAATGGTGTTGCCAGATTTATTTATTTCTCTAACCAAGTCGCTTCTATTCCTGACCAACAAATCCATGATCTTAAGCTTTTGCTCGCTACAGATACCGATCTGGAAATCATGGATTATGACATTAAACCAGGAGAAAGCGTATTGATTAAGGCAGGTCCGTTTAAGGGCATAATAGCAGAGTTGGTAGCTGTACAAAATAAACAACGTATTATTTTACGTTTACAGAATATGGGTTATTCGATAAATATCAATACATCGGTAGCTTTTGTAGAGCCGTTTTAGTGATGTTGGATTGAAAATGTGAGATGGAGAACAGTGCCATTAACAGATAATAAAAAGCTGATGCATGGTGCTCAGCTTTATTTATAAAAACAAATTAATCGGTCATTTTTTAAAAACAAAATGTGACTGAGGGGGCGAAGCTGTATCCGGTGCAGAATAAAATAGTCCGGAGCCTAAAAAAATGTGTCGCATAGCAGGCATTATCAATAGCAAAAATTCAGTAGAAAAAGTTAGTGAGCAGGTAAAGGCCATGTGTGATAGTATGCATCATGGCGGACCTGATGACCATGGCATCTATACCTATGCCGCGCAAAAAGACTCTATTTGCTTAGGTAACCGCCGCCTGGCTATTTTAGATCTTACCAGCAGTGGTCATCAGCCTATGGTAAGCCACAAAAAGGATTTTGTAATTACCTATAACGGGGAAATTTATAATTATCGGCAAATCCGGACCGAACTCATTAACCAGGGTTATATATTTAAGACACAAACCGATACTGAGGTAATATTGTATGCCTACCAGCATTGGGGAGAAGCTGCTTTTGGCAAACTGGATGGCATTTTCTCTTTTTGCATTTTTGATAAGCGGGAACAAGCTGTTTACCTGGTGCGTGATCAAAATGGAATCAAGCCTTTATATTATCATTTGGCTGGCGAAACTTTAACTTTCGCATCGGAAGTAAAGGCATTTAAATATGCCGATATCTACCAGGAAAATGATAATTGGCGAATCTATTACCTTGCATTTGGCCATATTCCCGAACCATATACTACCCTTAAACAGGTGTGCAGCCTGGCAAAAGGCTGTTTTCTAAAATATAACATCAGAAGCGCTGAACATTTTATTCAATCGTACCATGAGTTTGAGAGCACACCTTATATTCATAATGAAAGCTATGCCATAGAAAGAATCCGCGAGCAACTTGGTTATTCTATTAAACAGCAAATGATTTCTGATGTTGATGTAGGTGTATTATTTAGCGGGGGCCTCGATTCCAGCATCATTACTATCCTAGCTAATCAACACAACCACAAACAGTTATCCAGCATTTCTGCCAATTTTAATGAGATCGATTTTTCGGAAAAGAAACAGCGGAACAGCCTCCTTCAAAAAATGGATATCCGAAAAATTGAACAGCTTATCACCTATCGCGATTTCGTACAGAATTTCGAAACTGTTTTAGCCAATATGGATCAACCCACAAATGATGGAATTAACACCTGGTTTGTATGTAAAACAGCAAAAGAGCAAGGCATAAAAGTGGTACTATCGGGTTTAGGTGCCGATGAGCTCTTCGGGGGTTACCCCTCTTTTGACCGGATCCATAAAATACAGAACTTAAACTGGTTGAGTAAAAGCGTTTTACGTAGCATGCGTTTCTCCAGTAACACCAGGTTTAAACGATTATACTACCTCAGCTTAAACTCTCCCATTGGCGAATACCTGTGTTTGAGAGGAGTTTATTCTCCTGATGTAATTGCCGAATTGCTAGACATTGATATGAAAACCGTTATCGACTGTCTTGAAGAGATTCCACTTCACCCTGGGATAAAAAAAACAAGTAATGAAACCCGGGCAAGCTGGTTTGAGTTTAACATGTACATGCAAAATCAGTTACTGAAAGATACCGATTTTATGAGTATGAGCCATGGTGTTGAAGTAAGGGTTCCATTTCTGGATCGTAATTTTGTTGACCTGGTATTTTCCATCTCAACAGAAATAAAGTTTAGTTATGAACAGAAAAAAAGACTCCTGGTAGAAGCTTATAAGGAAGATTTGCCGGTAGAAACCTGGAAAAGATCAAAAATGGGCTTTACTTTTCCTTTCCAGGAGTGGATGAGAAAAAGCCGTGATATTGCCGATCCATCCCGGTACAAGAATAAAAGGGCAAAAGCACTGATGCAAAACTTTAATGAAAATAAATTACACTGGAGCTCGGCCCTGGCCTTGTACAGAACTTACCATGCCAGTTAAGGTTTTATTTTTAACACTTAAAACATTCAGTTTAACAGGAGGCATTGAAAAGGTATGCCGAAGCGTGAGTAGGGTTTTATATGATTTAAGCGAAGAAGATCTGGTACTGTCGACCGTTTATTCGATGTATGATAAAAATACCGACCGCGATTCGAGATATTTAAGCAAAAAACAGTTTAAAGGATTTGGAGGAAAGCGGGAACGTTTTGTAGTAGAGTCATTTTTAGCCGGTTTAAAGGCAGATGTAATTTTATTAAGCCATATCCATTTGATCAATATTGTATATTTCATTAAAAAAATACATCCCAACAAAAAAATTTATCTGCTGGCGCATGGTATCGAAATCTGGAAGAAACTTTCAGACGCGAAGCTCAGAATGCTGAACCAGCTCGATAAAATTATCTGTGTAAGTGCATTCACTGCAAGAAAGGTAATGGATATGCATCATATTCCTTCAACACAGATTGAAATATTAAACAATTGCCTTGATCCCTTTTATCATCACTCTACCAATTTTGACAAACCACGGTTGTTATTGGATCGATACCATTTAAATCACGACGATATTATTTTATTTTCGCTCTCCCGTTTATCCTCGTCAGAAAAATATAAAGGTTACGACCATACCATTGAGTTACTACCAACATTACTGGAAAGCTATCCAAACCTGGTTTATTTACTGGCTGGCAAATGGGACGCTATTGAAAGGAAACGATTGGACGACCTGATTGCTAAAAACAAGCTTCAAAATCATATCCAAATGATTGGCTTTATTGATGAAGCAGAGCTTACTGAGCACTTTTTATTATCTGATCTTTTTATACTCCCAAGCAAAAAAGAAGGTTTCGGCATTGTATTTATAGAAGCGCTTGCAAGTGGTCTAAGGGTAATTGCAGGTAATAAGGATGGTAGTGTAGATGCGCTTGGTGGTGGTACATTGGGACTTCTTGTCGATCCTGATGATCAACAAGGAATATTAAAAGGTATATGTTCACTGCTTGGGCATACACAAACGCAACAAGAGAAAACAAATCTTCAGGAAAAATGTATTGAAGCCTTTGGCTATAACCAATACCTCCAATCGATACGCAATTTGCTGCTTGATGGAAAAATCGGTGCCGATGAGCTTGCGGCTTCTTAAGCTTAGTTTAAGGACTAGGGCTTAGATAAAGTGGTTAGAGATAGGAACAGACAATAACAATAAAACATGAACAATAACCTAAATATTTATGGTTAAAGAAGAGCAAAATTGGACGATTGAGTCTGGCGCATCTTTATTTGACCTGAAACTGAATGAGGTTTGGGCCTACCGCGATTTACTTATATTATTGGTAAGAAGGGATTTTGTTTCCTTTTACAAACAAACTATACTCGGACCCTTATGGTTTTTCATTCAACCCTTGTTTACCACCATCATTTTCACCTTTATTTTTGGCAATTTGGCGGGTATCTCAACTGATAGCTTACCGAAGCCTTTATTTTACATGGCCGGAATTACTGCATGGAACTACTTTGCTGATTGTTTAACCAAAACTTCTTCAGTCTTTAAAGACAATGCAGCTATTTTTGGTAAAGTATATTTTCCGAGGTTAATTATGCCGCTTAGCATTGTAGTGAGTAATTTGGTGCGCTTTGCGGTACAAATGTTATTGTTTCTCATCTTAATGGCCTATTACTATTTCGCTGGAGCTAACTTTAACATTAGCTGGGCAATTTGCCTGTTTCCTATTATTGTAACATTGATGGCTTTGCTAGGACTTGGAGCAGGGATGATTATCTCTGCTATGACAACGAAATACAGAGATCTGGCATTCCTGATTAGCTTTGGTGTGCAGTTATTGATGTACGCCACAACCGTAATCTATCCTTTATCTGAGGCAATAAAAAAATATCCTGCTTATGCGTGGATTATTGAATATAACCCCATGACACCAATTATTGAAACTTTTAGATATGGCTTTTTGGGCCAAGGAAGTTTTAGCTGGCTTAGCTTAGGTTACGCAACACTGGTTACTATTATACTGATGCTGCTGGGTACGATAGTTTTCAATAAAGTGGAGCGGAATTTTGTGGATACGGTTTAAATGGATGATGTAATATGGATAATGGAAGACAAACAATAATCACCCTCTAAATGTCGAACATAGCAATAAAAGTAGAAAATCTGAGCAAAGCCTATCAACTTGGCCAAATTGGCACAGGTACCATCAGTCGTGATTTAGAACGATGGTATGCACGGATTCGGGGTAAAGAAGATCCTTTTTTACGTATTGGCGAAAGCAATGATCAAAATACTAAAAGTGAAAGCAATGTAGTTTGGAGCTTAAAGGACATTAATTTTGAAATAGAGCAGGGCGATGCCGTTGGAATTATCGGTAGAAACGGTGCAGGGAAAAGTACCTTGCTTAAAATATTAAGTAAAGTTACTGCACCAACCACAGGCAAAATATCTGGTAAAGGTAGAATAGCTAGTTTATTAGAAGTGGGTACTGGTTTTCACCCTGAACTGTCAGGACGAGAAAATATCTTTCTGAACGGCGCTATTTTGGGTATGCGCAAAAAAGAAATTCAACGTAAACTCGATGAAATAGTAGATTTTGCAGGTATTGAGCGTTATTTGGATACGCCCGTAAAACGCTATAGTAGTGGCATGTATGTACGGCTGGCTTTTGCTGTCGCAGCACATCTTGAATCAGAAATTTTGATTGTAGATGAGGTATTGGCCGTTGGCGATGCAGAGTTTCAAAAGAAATGTTTGGGTAAGATGGGCGAAGTAAGTAAGGGTGAAGGAAGGACCGTGCTTTTTGTGAGCCATAATATGAATGCCATCACGCAATTATGCAATAATGTCATACTGTTGAATAATGGAAAAGTTTCTTTTGATGGAAATTCCTATGAAGGAGTTCAAAATTATCTTAAGCCAAAGACAGTATTAGATTTAGACCTTTTAAATAAAATCGGATCAAATGTAAAAAATAATATTCTAATCAGTAAAATCCTTGTAAATACATCTCCTGTTTTCATTGAAATAAGTCCAAGTAGCCAAATAGTAATAGAATTATTCTATAAAACGGTCCAGCTAATAGTAGATTTTAGGTTTTCCTTTATCCTTTACAGGGACGGACAGCGTATTTTAACTTTGCATGACACAAATCAAACTGAAAAACTGCAGGTGGGAACTTATAAATCAGAAATAAAAATACCGTCGAATTTTTTAAGGCCTGGCACTTATTCAATCTCTATTGGAGGACATAACTCTAACCATTCAAATTATGAAATAGGTCGCTTAGAGTGGTTTTTATTAGAAGATTTGATATCATTCGGAGTGAAGGAACAATGGAGTATAGATTTTGATTTTAATAATATCGGATTTATAAATTTATCTAATGACTATGGTAAGAGAACGTTTCTTGAAAATAACGGAACAAGCAACTAAATATTTGCTAGGGGCTTTACCCAGAAATTTTTCAAATCACCTATATTACTCTCATCCTGAGCATAAGAAATTCGCATATAGCTGCCCTTCTTTTTCGCAAGAGGGAGAAGACATGGTGCTACGAAGACTCTTTCCAGAACAAAATACCGGTTTTTTCATTGATATTGGTGCTCATCATCCTAGTCATTTCTCAAACACAAAATATTTTTATGATTTAGGATGGAGAGGGATAAATATTGAGCCTAGCCCAGGTAGCAAAGCAATATTTGAAAAAGAACGAACCTTTGATATAAACTTGGAAATACTTATTTCCGAAGAAAGTAACGAAGTCAACTTTCATCTATTTGATCCACCATTAATGAATACAATGTCTGATGTACAACTTGCTGAGAATAAAAAATTTGATTGGTGTATATTTTTAAAAACTATTAAAGTTAAATCAGAACCACTTAAGGCAATAATATCTAATTATGTACAGACAAATCAGACAATCGATTTTATTTCGATAGATGTAGAAGGAGCGGAACTTTCAGTCTTAAAATCTCATAATTGGGATTATAGGCCTAAGGTAATTGTCATCGAAATAATTGATAAGTCAATAAGCGAAATTTTTGACACAGAGGTATATAAATTTCTATCTGAAAAAAAATACACATTCTTTGCTAAAACTGGGAATTCTATTTTTTTCAAGACAATGGGTTTCTTTGAATTTTAATTGTATTTTGAAAAGCATCTGGTGCAATTGTGAATATTAAATGAAAGTTTACATTTTACCTATAGAGAAGAGTCTACAACCATTAAATCAAAACCTACTGTATCCAAACCATAATAGAGATTATGGTGTTGAGCAAGATTTTTTAAAATGGCTAAATACACATGCATACTTAACCACCAATAATCCTGATGAAGCAGACTGGCACTATTTACCCGTTTTTTGGACTAGATGGCACATCAATCATAATTTTGCTGCAAACGGAGAAGGGTTGCGCGAACTCCAGGCATTTGTAGGTCAAGCTATTATAAACAGCGAAAAAACTTTTACCATTACTCAATTTGACGGTGGAACGTTGATTGACCTTGGCGAAACAATAGAATTTACGGCGGCCAAAACAACAAATAATGGAATAGACATCCCTATATTGTGCAGCCTTCATAAAATGCCGCTGTTTCCTGTGCGTAAAAAATTTATTGCCTCGTTTAACGGTTCTTTTGATACCCATCAAATAAGAGAGGAAATACGTATCAGGTTTACAGATGATCGATCTGTAAACATTGCTGGTAACCAGACCACAAGGTTCTATAAAAGATGGTTACAAGGCAAGCAATTTAATCTGAACATCTTGGCATCCTACGTCGCATTGTGTCCACGAGGCACGAGTGCAAATTCATTTAGATTTTTTGAAGCCATGCAGTTTGGCGTAGCGCCTTGCCTCATCGGCGATATTGATGTACGGCCTTTTCAAAAGTTCATCAATTGGAACGAAATGAGTTACTACGTTGCCAATGTTGATGAGTTGGTTTTCCTGTTATCTAATCTGAATAAAAGAGATGCCTTAAAAAAGGGGGGAATAGCCAAATCTTTTTTCCGAAAAGAACTGTACTACCAAAAGTGGTGTAGCTATGTAATTAAAGAGCTCACTGAACTTTCATGAGTAACAAAAAATGAATCAAATGCTTGTTTTATGATTTCAAAACACAACATCTCCTTCTTTATACCTGCGTACAACTGCGAAGCAACGGTAGCAGAATCTATCGACTCAATCATGCTCGATAATTTTGAGGAAGGTGACGAGTTGATCATCGTAAACGATTGTTCAACAGATGGCACAGAAAAAATACTCACCAAATATTTCGAAAAATACCCTTTCATCAAATTGGTATGCCACACCAGAAACAAAGGTGGTGGTGCAGCAAGAAATACTGCGATAGAACTGGCCAAAAACGAACTGCTGTTTTGCCTAGACTCGGATAATGTGTTGGAAAAAGGAAGTATCAAATCGATAAAAAAGTATCTCTTGGAAAACCAGGCCGATGTAGTTTCTTTTCAGCTATTACAATATTTTTCTAAATCTACCGCCGAAATCGATTATACTTGGACTCTAAAACCTGGTTTGTTTGCCAAAACCGATGCTTTGGCCGTTGGACTAACACCTGGAGCTAGTGGAAATTATCTGTTTACCAAAAAGAGCTGGTTAATTGCAGGTGGCTATCCGGAGTTTTCCGGCGCATTAGATACTTGGGGGTTTGGCATCAAGCAATTACTTACCGATGCGAAGGTGATGGTCTTAGAAGATTCTTTCTACTACCATAGGTTGTTGCCAACCTCTTATTTTCTTAGAGATGCCTGGAACAAACGTAAATCAATTTCCTTAAGGGCCACACAAATTCTAATTCCTTTTTTTGATCAGATTTCAGATAAAGATATTGATTACATGCTGAGTACCAAAAATAGGTATAACTGGTTTGAAAATATCGAAAAACGACCGATTAGTATAACCGAAGAAAAAAAAAAAGATGCTGTATTCGCAGAGAATACACTTCAAAATACAAGCAAGAAAACCATTTTATCGAGAGTTTTCAACAAATTAAGGGGAAAATAGGAGGCGATGTTCAGTAAAATAAAAAAATCAATCAAAAACAGTTTTCCATATATATATAGCAGTTACTGCGACTATAAACAAAAAAGAAAGCAAGAGCGTGACTTTAAACATGATTTTCAGGAATTTCGGAAAATAGCCGAGTCAGCGAACAAGCGTTTTAATGACAAATTCGAATTGTATCCGGAAATGGAAGATAAAACCAAAGACACGCCCTTTGAATCACATTACACTTACCACCCTGCTTGGGCTGCCAGGATACTGGCGCAAACAAGACCGGACAAACATATCGACATTTCGTCTATTTTACATTTTTCAACCTTAGTTTCGGCTTTCGTACCCATTGATTTTTACGATTACCGGCCGGCAAAAGTGATCCTACCAGGGTTAAAATCGGAGCATGCCGACCTTACTGCCTTGCCCTTCGCTAGTGGTTCTGTTCAATCAATCTCTTGCATGCACACCATTGAGCATATTGGTTTAGGCAGGTATGGTGATCCTCTAGATTATGACGGGGATCTAAAAGCAATTAAGGAACTTAAAAGAGTATTGGCCCCCAACGGTAATTTACTCATGGTTGTGCCTATTGGCAAACCCAAAATAGCCTATAATGCCCATCGCATTTATGCTTACGATCAACTTGTCTCTTATTTTGCTCCTCTCGATTTGGTCGAATTCTCTTTGTTACCGGACGATTTTATTGACGTTGGTCTTATTAAAAACGCCAGTAAGGAAATAGCAGATCAACAGCATTGGGGCTGTGGCTGTTTTTGGTTTAAGAATTTAGGAAAATGATTAGCGTTAAATATCATGGTAGAATGGGAAATCAATTGTTTCAATATGCATTTGCCTATGCTACTGCAAAAAAGTTAAACACAAAATTCTATATTGATAAACGTCTTTCAAATGATATCATTTCGCGATATTTCTTATTAACGGAAGACCGCACATCTCCATTAGACCGTACACTATTTGCAATAAAGGGCTTCAAGAATTTTTTCAGTTCCTTTTTGAAGCTAGGCTTTTATTCGAAACTGAAAAAATTATTAAAACTTCAAGAAATTGAATTCTTAAATGATGTGGATCCTAAGATAGAGATGTTAAAGCTAAATGACCGTAGGCTCTACGCTGGTTTTTTCCAATCTGAACTATATTTCATTGAATATAAGAAAGATATAATTTTGCAGTTCCGTCTAAAAAAAGAAGCCATTTCGCAATTTCGTAAAATCTCTTTTAGCTTGCCACAAGGTTTTAAGCTGGTAGTGATACATGTAAGAAGAACAGATTATATCGACCATGACTACACTTTGCCAAGTGCTTACTTTCATCAGGCCATTGCAAAAATCCAAGACCCTAAAAACTATTACGTCATAATCTCTGACGATCGAGACTTTGTCAACAAAGAATTTGATTATCTACTCAATAAATACATCTCTAATCACAATGAAATTATTGATTTTCAATTTCTGATGAATGCCAATATCTGCATTCTCTCTAATAGCTCATTTAGCTGGTGGGGGGCCTACCTCAATACCAAGAAAACAATGGTTATTGCACCTCAATATTGGCTCGGCCAAAAACATAAAACTGAGCAGCCGTTAGGTATTTTCATTAAAGGCTGGGAAATTATATCTGTATTATAAAATGACTTTAGCACCAATTGTGCTTTTTGTTTATAACAGACCTAAGCATACAAGGCAGGTATTGGAAGAGTTGGCTCGAAATGAACTGGCCAATCTTTCTACGCTTTATATCTATGCAGATGGGCCAAAAAAAGACGCATCACCCACCCAGATAGAAGCCATTCAAGAAACCAGAAAAGTCATTAGAGAAAATCAATGGTGCGGCCAGGTTAAAATACAGGAAAACGATCAAAATTCTGGGCTATCAAAATCTATTATCCAAGGCGTAACAGAAGTAATAAATTTAACAGGCAGGGTTATCGTGCTAGAAGATGACATATTAACTTCCCCGTACTTTTTGAGGTATATGAACGATGCTCTTGAACTATTCCAACACCGGATGGATATTGGTTCGGTTAACGGATTTGCAGTTGATTTTTTAAAAAATGAAGGATTTCCCCCTTATTTTCTGTTAGAAAGCTCTGATTGCTGGGGATGGGCGACCTGGAAAAGCAGATGGGATGCCTATACCCCAAACGCCTTACTTCTAAAAAATACACTAATCGAACAAAACAAACTCGGTATTTTTGAATATGGGGGACACATGGAGATTCTAAACGGGCAAATTAATGGTGTATTCGATACCTGGGATGTTCAGTGGCATGCGGTAAATGTACTTCAAAATAGAAAAGGCATTTATGCTAATGTTTCTTTCGTAGATAATATTGGCCAAGATGGTTCAGGTGTGCATTATAATGTTAAAACAGAGCTGGAGCATAAGAGAAGCGAACTAAACAACTATCGCATAACTCTTCCGCAGTTTGTTTCAGGTCAGCCTCTAACCCATTCAAAAAAGATTGAACAAAAATACAGAAAATACTATAAGCTGAGCTTTACCCCCCCCTTGATAAAGAGAGTGGTAAATAAACTAAAGCGGACAATAAAGAGACTAATCAAATAAAATGATATGAAGATAACGCCCTTTTTTAAATTCATCTCTAAGCTTATATATGAAAAGATCCGCGGAAGATTTATTCCTTCCCAATTTGCGATAAAAAATGGCTACAGTCATAGAAAAGACTACAATTACGACGATGACCGAACCTATACCGACGAGTATCAGCGCGAGGTTTATGAGCTTGCGAAATATTACCTGGAAGAAAACAACTATAACAAAATAGTAGACATCGGCTGTGGTTCGGCTTACAAACTGCTTAAATATTTTGGCGGCAACGATACAGTAGGAATAGATGTTAGCCCTACATACGAATACCTGATTAAAAGATATCCAGATCGAAAATGGATACATGCCTTGGGTGCTGAACCACTTCCATTAGCAAGTGATATTGTTATCTGTTCAGACGTGATCGAACACGTACTCGATCCCGACGAGCTTTTGAAAAAAATCCAAAAAATCAATTTCAAGTATCTTTTTTTAAGCACTCCTGAGAGAGATATGTTATACGGCATCCAGAATTATGGGCCTCCAGATAACCCAGCACACGTTAGAGAATGGAACTATAGGGAATTTGGTGTCTTTGTAAGCCGATATTTCAAAGTTGAATCTCATCAAATCACCAATGTGTGGCAAACAACGCAGCTCCTGATCTGCAGGCCCCTTGATTAATGAAAGAAATATTTTTCAGTTGTATTATTACTTGCTACAATCGCGAAGCTCTTATTGTAAGAGCCATAACAAGTATTTTATCACAGTCTTATCAAAAATTCGAAATTATTGTAGTTGACGATGCTTCGCTTGACGGCAGCATCGCCAGCATTGAAAATATCAAAGACAACAGAATCAAAATTGTCCGCCACGATACAAACCGTGGTCAAAATGCGGCACTCAATAGTGGGATCGCTATCGCAAGTTTTGATTACCTAGCTTTTTTGGATAGCGATGACAGCTGGACCCCCAATTATCTACTAGAAATGCAACAAGCTTATGCCGACAATCCGGAGGTAGCGTTTGTTTATTGCTCTTTGATAAATTGCCCGTTATGGACTTTAGAGGGAGAAAACAAGTATGGAGAAGTATTAAATCAAGGGTATCTTTCCTCCATGATCAGTATCACTAGCAAAAAAGATCCAGTGATCAGCGTCGGCTCATTCGACCTCAGATACAGTATTTGCCAAGACGACGACTTTTGTTTTCGGCTTGCAAAAAGCTATCCCTTCAAAGTAATTAAAAAACATTTGGCCGAGGTACACGGTGCTCCTGACTCGATGACAAAAAATATGGTTAACGTAGCGCGAGGTTGGGAGTTTTTGTTTAATAATTATAAAAAGGATATCTTGGTCTTTTGCGGAGCTAAATCCTTTTCGAGGCACCTACTAAATATTGCCCTCCGATACCTCGAATGCGGTAAAATTTTTCTAGGTTTAAAATGCTACCTAAGAGGCATATTATATTATTTCGGTCCTTCGCACAACAGATTTCCGTTTGCTTTTAAAGAATTTGCATCGATGAATAAAAGAATATTTTCACGCATTAAACAAGCTATAAGCAGTTCGTAAATGATTGAACAAATAATTTTTCAGGAAATACTGCTCGCCATTATTATCCGTGCCGATTACAAAAAAGAAGGAATTTCTTTTTTTACACCAGGCGATTTCTCGCAACAATTAGGCTACATGAACCGGCCAAAGGGCTACGTCATCGATCCACATGTCCATAATCTTGTTGAACGCAAGGTGACTTTAACGCAAGAAGTGCTTTATGTAAAATCGGGCAAAGTACGGGTAGACTTTTACAATGATGACTGTGCATACCTTGAAAGCAGCATATTATACGCTGGAGATGTTATCTTATTGGCTTCTGGTGGTCACGGCTTCGAAATGATCGAAGATTCAGAGATGATCGAAGTAAAGCAAGGTCCATATTGTAGCGATGAAGACAAAGTAAGGTTTTACCATAAACCCGAAAAAATTAAGCTCAAACATAAAAACAATGAATCAGAATTTTAAGCTGTATAGCCAGTATTATGATCTTTTGTACAAGGACAAACCTTATCAAGCAGAGACAGATTATTTGGTGACATTGATTCAATATTATCATTCAACTGCAAAGAATATCTTAGAGTTGGGCTCGGGCACTGGAAAGCATGCTCAACTTTTGGTAGCAAAAGGTTTCCAAATCGTAGGCTTAGAACGTAGTCCGGCGATGGTCGAAATTGCAAATGGCATGGCTAATGAAAAAGTTAGCTTTCAAGTTGCCGACATAAGTAGCTTTGAAATAAACCAATCATTTGACGTGGCCCTATCACTTTTTCATGTGATTAGTTACCTAACCGACAACCAAAGTCTGATCAATACCTTCAACCATACCCGACAGCATCTACACACCGGCGGTCTGTTTATATTCGATGTATGGCACAGTCCGGCGGTATATGCCCAAAAACCAGAACAACGCATAAAAACTTTTAAAAGTGACGAAATTGAGGTGGTTAGACGAGCCAATCCGGTTATTTATGCCGAGCACAATATGGTTGAGGTAAATTATACTATAGAAGCCAGAAACCCACACAGCGGAGAAAGCAACGTTATAGAAGAAAAGCATCCTATGCGTCATTTCAGCAGACCAGAAATAGAACTACTGGCCTTTGCAACAGGCTTTGAAGTGCTCCATAGCGAAGAGTTTTTAAGCAAAGTACCTCCTTCTTCAAAAACCTGGGGTGTTTGTTATATCCTGAGAAAAAAATAGCATGAACCCTATTCCAGTAAATACGCCATTGCTTGACGGCAACGAACTTAAATATGTCACCGAATGTATAGAAACGGGATGGATCAGTAGCGAGGGACCGTTTATCACAAAGTTTGAGCAACAATTTAGCCATTACATTGGCAAAAGCCACGGTATAGCGGTAAGTAATGGTTCTGCAGCCCTAGACATTGCAGTGAAGGCACTAAACATTGGTCCCGGCGACGAAGTTATTATGCCTACTTTTACGATTATTTCGCCAGCGCAATCGGTGATATCCGCTGGTGCATTGCCAGTGTTGGTGGATAGCGATCCGCATACCTGGAATATGGACGTTGCCCAAATAGAAACCAAAATTACATCACGTACCAAAGCCATTCTCGTGGTACATATCTACGGGCTTCCGGTCGATATCGACCCAGTGTTGACCTTGGCCAAGCAATACAACCTAAAAGTAATAGAAGACGCAGCAGAAATGCACGGACAAACCTACAAAGGCCAAAAGTGTGGCAGTTTTGGAGATATTAGTATTTTCAGTTTCTATCCCAACAAGCATATTACAACCGGCGAAGGCGGTATGTTGCTCACCAATGACAGCAAGTTGGCCGACAGGTGTAAAAAACTGAGAAACCTCTGCTTCGAGCCTAACGGTCCTCGCTTTGTCCACTATGAAATTGGCTGGAACTACCGAATGACTAATCTTCAAGCAGCACTAGGTTTGGCACAACTGGAACAAATTGACACTTTTATCGAAAGAAAAAGGATAATGGGCGCAGCTTACCAACGCAACCTGAATAGCCTTCGTACAAAAGGCTATCAGCTTCCACTAGAAAAAACAAACTACGCTACAAACATCTATTGGGTTTTTGGACTAGTTGCGCCAAGCATGGCAGAGAAAGAAGCAATGGTAGCGAATTTGACAAACAGTAAAATCGGCACGCGACCTTTTTTCTGGTGTATGCACGAACAGCCAGTATTTCAACAAATGGGATTGTTTAAAACCGAATGCTATCCTGTAGCTGAAAAACTAGCCAGAAATGGCTTTTATTTGCCAAGTGGGCTTGGTTTAAAAGAAAAAGAATTGCTAATCGTTAGTGAAATCATTAGTGGAAAAGGTATTTAAAATCGGAATATGGATTAACGAAGACGATTTTCCTGAAACTGGAGGCGGATTTTCCTATACCGAAAGACTAATAAATAGCATAAACCAAAGGGAATTTGATAGGAGGATTGAAATCCTCTTTGTCGGCTTTAACCTGAAGGGCAAGTTCAATAAAAAAACGGTTAGCCTACCCTTCAAAGAAAGCTATTGGGAACGAAAACGGGTAAACTTTTATCATCGTTTTTTCTCAATAAGTCTCGAACGAAAAGATATTGTCAAAAACTATAATGAAGCCAAGGCAATTTTAAAGCATCACGACATCCAGCTGATCTTTTACACCAATCCATTCATTGCGCTTGATAATTACCCATACATTTGCATCAATTGGGATCTGGGCCATAAAAGTACCTTCTCGTTTCCCGAATTGACTATGAATGGTGAATTTTTAAAAAGAGATGCCTACTTTAACAAGGTATTGAACGAAGCCTTAATCATTTGTTGTGAATCGACAAGAGGCAAGCAAGAACTAGTACAATATTCTAGGATCAATCCCGAAAGAATCAAGATACTCCCCATGTTTCCAGGTAAAATCGTTGATCACGATGTTATTTCGGAAGAACCCGAATGGATTAGTTCAACTGATTCTTTTTTTATCTACCCGGCTCAATTTTGGGCACATAAAAACCATTACCATTTGCTTAACGGTTTACGTCTATTCCGCGAAAAGCCACCTTATGCAGCTCATAAACTGGTGCTTACTGGCAGCGATAAAGGAAATATGGCTTATATCAAAAACCTTGTCAATACTTATGGTCTAAAAGATGTGGTAGTTATTCCAGGTTTCGTAAAAGAAGAGGAACTCAAGTGGTTATATAAAAATGCAGTCGGGCTCGTATTTCCATCGTTTCTCGGGCCAACGAACATGCCCCTTTTGGAAGCTTTAAATATTGGCTGTCCTATTGCCTGCTCCAATCTTCCTGGTCATATCGAACTTCTTGGCGATAGTGCTGTATATTTCGATCCACAAAAGGACAAAGAGATTGCAGAAGCAATGATTTCTCTTACAAATGTCAATCTAAAAACAGAAAAGACGGCCACAAGCAACCTCAACAATGAGCTTCAAATCTTAGAAGACATCTTTATAGAAAGTATCGCTATAAGAAGGACTTGGGGACAGTTTGATAAAATTAAGTAAAGTGATCCTCGAAAAAAGCAAGCCATATTTTACCATTATAATCCCCACCTTAAATTCGGAAGCCACATTACAGGAATGCTTGATCAGTATCTTTGAACAAAGTTTCCAAAATTTCGAAATTATTATCGTCGATGGGCATTCATCAGACCAAACCCAGATTGTAGCAAACACCTTTGGTTCCAAAGTTAAAGTACTTGAAGCCAAGACCAAAGGCATTTACAACGCCATGAACGAAGGGATAGATATAGCAACAGGCGAATGGATATATTTTCTTGGTAGCGATGATAAACTATATAATGATCAGGTACTAAAAAATGTACATGATTTTGTTTTTGGAACCAAAATCCAGCTTGCCAATGGTATTACAATTGGAATCGATTCGAAAAAAGTTATCCGGTCTCCAAACAAGCTTTCGCTAATAAGGACCGGCTTTCACCACCAAGCTTTTTTTTATTCAAAGGCTTTATTTGACAACAATATCCGTTTTGATACAAAATTTAAAGTTTCTGCTGATTATTATTTTACCCTGGTTGAGTTGCTACACAAGAAAAGAGATTATGGATTCGTAGACTCGGTTATATGCGAATATGGAGAAAAGGGCTTCAGCTCAGCCAATGTAGATTATCTCTTTTTCTCCAAACACTATGCAATCATCAAAGATTCAACGAAAGAATTTCCACATGTCGATTTCAGCCCTGAACTAATGACATCCATTAACTGCTGTCTTCACCTTACCAAAGAAAAACAGCATGCATTGGCTGCATGGGCTAGTTTTATGGCTTATTTTTTTTCAGCCAGATTAAACTTGAAAACTAGGCTAGATCTGTTGTCGAGAATGATTAAAAACACGGTCAGATTTTGGTAGAGCCAGGAGTTTCTGTAATCATCTGCTGTTTTAACAGTTCGAGAAGAATAGTAGCCACGTTGACATGTTTAAAACAACAAATCGTTCGTAATGATATCAACTGGGAGATCGTCTTAGTAGACAATGCCTGCACCGACGATACTGTGGCCATTGCAAAAACGCTGTTGAATGGTCAACAAATATCTTTTACAATTGTAAGCCAGCCCATACCTGGACTGAGCTATGCCAGAGAAAAAGGTATAGCATGTGCCAAGTACAATTTTCTATTATTCTGTGATGATGACAATTGGCTTTCTGACCATTACATTGAACAAGTTTTTGAACTAATGAATAGCAACAGTGAAATAGCCGCGTTGGGCGGATTGGGTAGCCCGGTATTTGAAACTGTACCGCCAAAAGCTATTAAAGAAGCTCCTGGCCCGTATGCTGTTGGCCCGCAGCTAGGCGCCGAAGGTTATCTGCCAGCCAGAGTAACACTTTACGGTGCAGCAACCACATATAGGCGCGAAGCCTTAGCTACAATTCAAAACAAGGGTTTCAAATTCTACTTAACAGGGCGCTTAGGCGGGAAGCTGATGACCGGGGAAGACCGTGAGCTTGGAGCGGTGCTTTCATTGGCAGGTTTTAGACAGTATTACTCAGACCGCCTGACCTTTGCCCATTTTATACCGAAGGAAAGGCTTACGAAGCGTTACTATAATGGTCTTTTATTAGGTGCCTGCTATAGTTTTCCGGTCTTATTGGCGTACTCAGTGTTACTTGAAGAAAAATTTTCAAACAGAAAAAAAATAAAATCCTCTTTTTTTTGGAGCTTCCTGTCCTACCAGTTTCTCCGGATAAAAAATCTATTGGCTATTCGCGACGTAAAAAAGCTCTCTTTGGAACTAAGAACCTGGTTCCTTTCATCGTGTGAACTCGTCAAAAATAGATCGATCTACAAAAACATCATCTCGGAAACAAGGGCTAGAAATTACTATGCATAACCAGCAACAAATCTTATCGCTATGCATCCCAGCTTATAACGCAGCCAAATACCTGCCAAAGCTACTAAGTTCTGCGAAAAGCCAAACTATTCCTTTCGACGAAATCTTGGTCTACAACGACTGCAGTACAGATAACACTGAGGATGTTGCCCGCCAATTTGGTGCGAAGGTAATCAACGGCGACCAAAACGTCGGCTGTTCGTATGCCCGACTGAGACTGGCACAGGAAGCCTCCAGCAAATGGATTCACTTTCATGATGCAGACGACGATATGCTACCTAATTTTACCCAGTTGGTCCACAAATGGATCAATCGCGAATATGTACCCGATGTGATCCTTTTTGCTTATGAATGGCGTGATTACGACAGCAACGAATTACTTAGTGTGAATTTGTTTGATAGGCAGGAGTTGGAGCAAGATCCAATTAGGTTTACTATCAGACACCAAATCAACCCTTTTTGCGGTGTTTATTTGAAAAGTAGATTTCTAGAGGCCGGTGGCCCTGATTTGGATCCTGCTGTGCTTTACAATGAAGACGTTGCCATGCATTGCAAGCTAGCCAGATTTGGACTTTCGTTTACTGCTGAGACAGAAGTTTCCATCATCAATTACAGGGTCAACAACTCGATGTCTAGAACACCTAGCGCCTATCAAAAGACCGTCAACTCCCAGTTCCAGGTCATGAAAAAGAATTACGAGCTGACCGGGAAAAAATACAAGAAAGATATCGCAGCCAAACTTTGGCTATATACTCGGCACGCGGCATGGATTTCTAACTGGAAACTGGTAAGGGAAATCCTTTCACTTCTGGCCAAGATGAAAGAACAAGCGCCAGCTACAGAATCCCAATTCTTTCGGCTATTTGCGAGCGTAGCTCCTCTCGCAGCGGTATGGACCAGAGAATTGCTAAACCGCATTAAACGAAGAAAAGACACCTATTGGTATTAACTTAATTTGCCATTTTTGGACCAGCTTCCTAAAGTACTTTTTATCGCAGACGAAGTTCCTCAGTCAATAAACGCAGGATCAATACAGTTTTATCGCCTGTTCGAAAATTATCCACCAAACCGATTGATGGTTTTTGGAAAGCCGCCCATACCCGGCGCTACTATTCTAGATTGTCCCTATTACGAATTAAAGTATTCCTTTTTAGAGAGGATGAGACTGTCCAGATTTACATCTTTATTATCAGACCTGCAAGCGCTAGAACTTTTTGTGCCTAAATTGCCCCAAAGTCTAGTAAAAGTGACCAAGGTTTTCAAACCAGACTTGGTGGTTAGCTTGATGCAGCACCTCACCTACTACTATCCAGCCTATCAACTTGCCAAAAAGGAAAAACTGCCATTCGTTTTATTTTGCCACGATGACGCAGAAGATTTTTCAAGGGTACACCAACGATTTAAAAGGAAATTATTACAACTGAATGGCAAAATCTATAGATCAGCGACCAAACGAATTTGCATCAGTCCTGAAATGGCTATCCAGTGGAAAGTAAAGTACAACGCTGATGGTGATTTTCTATATCCGACAGCATCTACGACTTTGGCAGCCAAAGAAATTGATATTGAAAATCTGCAACCTAAAAAAAAGCTTAAAATCGGCTACGCAGGTTCATTGGCCTATGGTTATAAAGAAGGCATAGAAGAAATAATACCAATACTTCAAAAAACAGATACTGTATTAAAAATATACAGGGATGAAAACGGCTTATTACCACCATCAAAAAATCTGGAATATGGAGGCTTTTCTAAAACTGCCGAAGAGACCTTTGAAAAAATAAAAACCGAATGTGATGCCGTTATCCTACCCTATTCTTCAAAACAACGTTTCAAAGCGCTGTATAGCACCCATTTTCCGAGCAAGATTCCGGAATACGTTTTATTAGGGATGCCTATCATCGTGATAGGTCCTGATTATGCCAATGGCTTAAGATGGGCAAACACAAAAAAGGGTATCTTTTATGGCAACTCAGCATCATTAATGGGCATCTTGGCAGATTTAAAGCAAAACTTGCCTAAGCTAAGAGAAACTCTGGTTGCTTTGAAGGATATCGATGATTTCAATCCTTATCAGATTAATAAAAAGTTTATGCAACTTATAAATGACGCCGGAAAAGCGGGTTAGCGCGATAGACTGTTTGAGAGGGCTGGCTGCCCTAAGCGTTTGCTTTTTTCATTTTGTACACGGAAACGGCCACTATCTACCCCCAGCCAATTATCTCAAGAAAATTGGCAGCTGTGGTTTTTTGGGCGTAGAGATTTTTTTTATTATATCAGGATTTATACTCCCTCTGTCTCTAGAGTCTAGCAATTACTCGCTAAAAAACTATTTCCCTTTTATCCTAAAGCGACTTATCAGGATAGATATACCCTATTTAGTGGTAATCTTATTGGGTATTGTACTTGCCTACCTCAGCACTTTATCACCTTTTTATAAAGGCTTACCATTTTACATAGACTACATCAATATCGCATTACATATTGGGTATTTGACATCAATATTTGGCAAAGCCTGGATCAACCCTGCATTTTGGACCCTAGCTTTAGAATTTCAATTTTATTTGTTGATTGCCCTCATCTATCCTTTGCTAATCAGAAAAGGAGCCTATCTACATGTCTTTATCGCACTGTCTCTAATAAGTAGTTACTTCATTCAAACCAACGACTTCATTTTTAGCTATCTCCCTTTTTTTTGTCTGGGCATCGTTTTTTTTAAATATTACAGATCTTTCATAGATTTTAAGACTTTTCTCACATTGGCAATCAGCATCTACGTTTTTGTTTTGCTGAAATTTGATTATCGATATGTAATAGCATCGCTGCTTCCCCTAGTGATATTTTACAAGTATGACATCGCCAATAAATTGCTCCTATTTTTGGGCAAGATCTCCTATTCTATCTATCTACTTCATATACCAATAGGCATGAGGATTATTAATATAACTGATTCGCTTGTACAAGACCCGTCCATAAAATCGCTCGTCGTTTTTATGGACATTTTATTAGTGGTAGGTGTTTCGTACCTGTTCAATACGTTTGTAGAAACCCCTGCAGTAGCCCTATCAAAAAAAATCGTTTACAAAAGTTAGATGATCGTCGACATTTCTTTAATTATTCCAACTTTTAACAGAAAGGAAGCGCTACGCAGAACAATAGAGAGCATTTCGGCCCAAGAATGCCAACCAGAAGAAATCTTCATCATAGATGCTTCTATTCCCTTTATACCTGAAAACGATTCGCTTAAACGTCTTTTTCCTGATTTAAAAAGCAACATTCTGCATCTGCCTGCCCAGCAAAAGGGTTCGGCCAAGCAACGCAACCAGGGAATAGAATTGGCAAAACACGGGATCATCGGATTTGCGGACGACGATATCATTCTTGAACCAAAATGCATCGAAAATTTATATCGTGGGTTGATTGATAATGGAAGATGCGGTGGTATCAATGCTACTATAAGTAACCAATCTTTTCATCCACTAGGCACCGTCAGCAAATTGGTTTATTGGGCAATGGGTATCAATACTGCCCAGTTTTTGCCCGGAAAATGTGTTGGTCCCATAATCACATTCCTTCCGGCCAGCGCACAAGATTCAGATATAGCCCAAGTAGACTGGCTAAATACTACATGCACATTGTACCGGAGAGAAGCGTTGCCGAGCCCTGTGTTCGACGAGCATTTTACAGGTTATTCATTAATGGAAGACTTGGCGCTTTCGCTCAGGGTTGGCAAAAAATGGACCCTGCTTAATTCTCAACATGCCGTAATTTATCATAACAGCCAGCCCGGCGACGAAAAAAATAACCTGCTTATCATGGCTGAAATGGATTTGGTAAATAGATACTATATTATGAAATATATTTTGCATCATAGTTCGTTTAAACATAAGTTGCAGTTGTTGCTTCAACAGGTTTTCAGTGGGATAGCCACAAAGCATATATTTAAACCGAAATACTGGAAAGCCAAAATGAAGGCAATCCAAAAAATCCGATCGTTTTAAGTTGAAAATACTCATCGGCATCACCACAAAAAACCGGGCTCAGATTTTACCAAAGGCAATCGATTCCGCACTTTCACAAGACTATCAAAATAAGGAAGTATGGGTGTTTGATGACGCCTCGACAGATGACACCTCTTTGCTACAAAACCAATATCCACAGGTTAATTGGATTACATCAGCAGAATCAAAAGGCTTGATGTACGCCAGAAACTTATTTATGGATCAAGAAGGGTTCGAACTTTTCTGTAGCCTAGATGATGATGCTTGGTTTCTGAAATCAGATTCCTTGTCGAAGGTTATCCATTTTTTTGAAAATGACAGCCGGATCGCAGCAATTGGCTTTGACATGCTAGACAAGCAAAATGGTTTGCCATCAGTTATTAAACAAACAGTTTCGCTAACCAACAGCTATATCGGCTGCGGTCATGTGATACATTGCAGCGCGGCGCGCCAAGTAGGTTTTTATACCTTGGCACCAGGCTATTATGGAAGCGAAGAAAAGGACCTTTGCTTGAGGCTAATCGACAGCAATTATCTGATTTTAAAATATACTGGCGAATATGTGTGGCATGATAAAACCAACATTGAACGCGACCTCCAACTGCAGCACAGATCTGGTGTATGCAATGACCTGGTTTTTGCTTACAGAAGAACACCGATACTTTATCTTTTTCCTGCCCTCTTTTCAAAAATCATCAAACAGTTCCTATTTGCTTTTACTTATAAGAAAAATAGGCTTGGTGGCAGTACGGCTAAAGGGGTATATGACTTCTTTGCTTGGCTCTTGACCAAAAAAACGCTTAGAAAAGCAGTATCGGTCAAGGGATTTAAAAAATACCAATCTTATAAAAATCATGGACAGATATATATGGGAAGCACTTTTATTTAAAAAACCCTTCGGGTTAAAAAGTAGAGCCAAAATACTGCTCTACAAAGCCTTAGGACTGAAATTAGGCAAAAGAAACCGATTCGAAAACGGCAGAATCCGGAGGGCTACACAAATTGAATTGGGACAGTATAATGCCTTTACTTCGGGTTATATGCTCTGGCCGGAAGATGCACCTTTCAAAGGCACAAGAATAAAAATCGGCAATTACAACTATTTCAATAGGAACGTTATGATTGATGCCTGTGGAAGCATTGAAATTGGAGATAATAATATGTTTGGCCCGGATATTTACATTACAGATTCAAACCATAGCTACAATGGGCAGGCATCGCCAAAGGAATTGCCGATGCAAAAAGGCAAAGTAATAATCGGGAACAATTGTTGGATTGGTGCCAAAGTGGTCATCTTAAAAGATGTGGTACTTGGCGACAATTGTGTTGTAGGTGCAGGTGCTATAGTCACTAAAAGTTTCCCATCAGGAAGTGTAATTGCTGGAGTACCGGCAAAAATCATCAATATTAAAAAAGTTGAGGACTAACACTCTTTTTTTAGACGGTTTAAGAGGTTTCGCGGCTCTGTATGTTTTGTTGTGCCATGCTAGAATGTTTCTTTGGGAGGGCTATTCAAAGGGTTTTCTACTACACAAAAACGAGTATTCAATCGTTAACAAAATCTTCGTATACCTATTCACTGCAGTTAGGTTTGGCCACGAAATGGTTTTATTGTTTTTTGTATTATCTGGTTTTCTTATACACTTAAAATATGCCAAGAATATTGTCAATTACGGAAATGAAGAATTTAATTGGCCCTGTTACCTAAAGCGTCGATTAAAAAGGATTTACCCTCCTTTTTTATTCTCCATTTTGCTTACCTACTGCCTTGATCATATTGGACGCTCATATTTTCCTATTCCTTATTATAAAGTGGATCCGAATGACTTTTCCATAGGGAATGCCTACGACATAAAGACTTTGTTGGGCAACTTGGTATTTTTAATGCAGGCTTATGTAGATCCATGGGGCAGCAATACCCCCACTTGGTCGCTAAAATTTGAGTGGTGGTTCTATATGCTCTATCCTTTTATCTTGTTAGTCAATAGAAAATCTGTGCTTTACTCTTTTGGGCTTGTTGCTGCATTGTTTCTTTTCTCGTTCATTCGGCCACCTTGGATGCCTGAACTATTTAAACAAATTTTTGGAGCTATAATATGTTGGTGGCTTGGTGCAGTATTGGCTGATGTTTACAGCAAAAGAATCAGGATTAGTTTTGACGCGCTTTCTTTATTTTCGTTGTTATTGCCTTTTTTGGCAGTTTACAACGTGCGTAGTCCCCAAGTGCATGACTTGTTATGGTCTGTTGGATTTATGGGACTGATCTCCTCGCTTTTCTATCTAAAAAGCAAGGGCATTTCAACCAATTTGTTAGACAAGATGAAATTTTTAGGCGATTTTTCTTATACACTATATATCATACATTTTCCTATTCTGATACTGCTTAGCGGAGTTTTGCTAAAGTATACTAAAGGCCAATATCCTCAACATCTATACTATGTTTTTATTGGTTCCTTATTATGCATACTAATTTCCCACTTACTTCATTTTATTGTAGAAAAACCATTTGTCCAGAAAAAATCCAATGCCACCTAAAGTAAGTGTGATCCATCCCGGAACGCAACATGCGCCTAACCTTGCTAAAGTGCTTGGCGAATTAAACCTCTTATTGTATTTCGTCACATCTGTAGGTTGGACATCAGAAAGTCTGTTCATACTCCTGTTAAAGCATTTCAGTACATCTTTATATAAAAAACTATTTAATAGGGTGTTAAATATAGAGAAGCACAAATTAGTTACCTATCCCTTTGCCGAACTACGCTTTCATTTGACTCAAAAGCACCGAGACCATGATGAAATCGAGCGCTACATCTTCAAGAGGAATTTCTTTTTTCAAAATGCAGTCGAAAAGAAAATCATTGAAGGGTCAGACGTATTGATCGGCTTTGACACCTCATCGTGGATCATTGCCGAAAGGGCAAAAAAAGCACATAAAAAATTTATACTAGATCAAACTATCGGACATCCTTCATCCAAATACAATCTTTTTACACAATTAAACAATAAATATGCTCAATGGCATTCCAATACCGACCTTTCGCCTAAACCTGAAGGTTTGCTACAGTTGGAAGCCGCCGAACATGCTATGGCTGATGCAATAGTAGTACCGAGCCATTTCGTCAAGGAGACACTCATATCAAATGGCGTTTCAATGGCTAAAATCCATGTCAATCCCTTTGGTATCGATCAAGATATATTTATTGACCTCGACCGAAGAGATTACCAAGCCCAAACTTTAAAATTTTTATTCGTCGGCACCATCAATGTTCGCAAAGGTATACTTGATTTGTTGCAGGTATGGGAAGAGTTGAAGCTCAAAAATGCCGAATTGGTACTAGCAGGGGCAAATCAAATACCTATTATTGTCGATGTTGCATTTGCAAATCCAACCATTAAGTTTCTGGGCCGGATAGAAAAAAATAGACTTCCAGAGATCTACAATGATGCTCATGTCTTTGTTTTTCCAAGTTATTTTGAAGGACTGGCGCAAGTTCAGCTCGAAGCGCTAAGTTGCGGTCTACCGGTAATCGGCTCCACAAATTCCGGTGCGAAAGACATTGTTGTCGACGGCTACAATGGATTTGTTATTGAACCTGGAGATCTTGATGCTCTAAAAAAATCAATCAATTTCTTTATACAAAATCGCGAAAAATTAACACAGATGTCAAAAAACGCAAGGGGAAGCGCGACAGGTTTTAGCTGGGAGAATTATGGAAAACGATGGAAAACGATTATCGAAAAAGTAATGCAGAGCTAATTTGAAGACAATATTCTTAAATTCACACCCCATACAATACTTTGCACCGCTCTATAAATATTGGTCAGAAAATGCTAGTGATCTAGAGGTCTGGTATTGTTCTGACGAAAGTTTATCGAGCAACCATGATCCAGGATTTAATAAAAAAATCAAATGGGATATCGATCTGCTCGATGGATATTCATATAGGTTTTTTAGAAATCATTCGCCTAGGGCATCTATCCATAGAGGTTTTTTTGGATTAATAAACCTGGGTGTAATAAGGGCACTTTACAAGGAACCCAAAAGCTTGATTGTAGTTCACGGTTGGGGCTATTTTACTCATGTTCTTACCCTAATTTTCGCTAGTTTGTTTGGCCATAAAGTTGCAATAAGAGCAGAAACACCTAATATACAAGAAGATATGAAGCCTAGGTTTCCTACCCTTCTCAAACACATCTATCTGCGTTTTCTATTTCTATTTGTCAGAACGTTTTTATACATCGGTCAGGAGAACAAAAAGTTCTATTTACGGCTGGGCCAAAAACGAAAAAAATTCATATTTGCCCCCTACTGTGTCGATAATGCCAGATTTCAGCGGGAAGCGAGTTTGTTGTCTAAAAATGAAGCCAAAACACTGTTAAACATTACTCCAGATAATTTTACAATACTTTTTTGCGGAAAATATATCAAAAAAAAAAGACCCCTCGATCTGATTAAAGCTTTTAAATTGGCAAACCTCGCAAACGCTAGTTTACTCATGCTAGGAGAAGGAGATCTGAGAGATGAAATGGAGGCCTACGTTCGTGTAAATGAACTACAAGAATGCGTGACATTTACTGGCTTTATTAATCAATCTGATCTCTACAAATATTACTGTGCAGCCGACGTATTTGTAATGTGTTCAGATTTGGGAGAAACCTGGGGACTTTCTGTAAACGAAGCTATGAATTTCGGGCTGCCGTTAATCGTATCTGATGTGACGGGTTGTTCGTCTGATCTTGTGAAATCAAATGGCTATATTTATCCAGTGGGTGATATTAGTAAACTTGCTGCCTTTATTCTAAATATAGGGATGAGCAGTCTAGACCAAAGAACAAAAATGTCCGAAGAATCTTTGCGAATTATAAAAAAATATAGTTTTGAGGTCATTTTTAATAATCATAAGAATATAATCTAACAAATTTTATAGGCCTGAAAATAAATATCAACAATTCTATTAAAAAAGTCTATTATAAGATATTTGATGCATAATAAACCGACAAAACTTATCTTAACGCTGTACTTTCCTGTATTAGTTTCTTATGTATTAATCAATAGCTCGATCATATCCTATTTTGTAGCTTGGTTTGGTTCTCTTTTTATCTTTTATACCTCCATATTATCGCCTGCAGCAATTATCAATCAAGATTCGCCTATCCATAAACAAATTATGCGGCCAATTTTCCTTACTCAACTCATTTTTGCCGGTTTTATGTGTACTACCTCTATATTTTATTTCATGGACCACTTGGGGTACCGGTATTTAACCGAGGTAAATTATGGCGCACAATTTAAAGAAAGTGAACAAACCGCTTTGATAGCGAGTTGCCAGCGCATGAGCTTACTAGCACACGCAGCATTGGTGACAGGTATGCTATTGATTCAGAATAATAATATCAGGATTAAGAGTAATAGAACTTTTGAAAGTGACGATTTTTTAATCTGGTTGAGTATCATTGTGTTTGGAATCGGATCGTTAGCGCAACGTTTCCCCGGACTTAACCAAATTGCTATCCCGCTTACCATAGTTGGTATTTCATGTGCGGCTGTGTTATTTGTTAAAGGTGTTAACACCAAAAATATTAGATACCTGAGTATTGGTGCAAGCATTTTCATCATTAACTTTTTGCATGCTTCCTTATCGGGATATAAAGAACCAATTATCATCAACATCATCGTTATTGCCTGCGTATTTTTTCCTTATTACAAAAAGTTCATACTTTATTTGGCGCTTCCTGTTACCTATGTACTCCTTTACTTTTTGCCCACGTACAACAATACCGTTCGGCAAAGCTGGAGCGGGGAGGTAAGTGCAGAGGAGGCACAAAATCAAGCATTTGAGAATTTAAACTTAAAAAATGAGGAACAAATTGAAGATACGAACTGGGGGTTTATGACGAAACGCTTGAGTGAAATAGAAATGTTTACTCAGTTTGTAGATTATGTGCCTGATCACCATCCTTATTACGGTTGGGAAATAGTAGAAAATTCTTTAGAAGGATTGATTCCAAGAGCTTTATGGTCAGGAAAACCCAATATGGAAACGGTTTCGATGGAGCGGGTTTATGATGCCGGGGTAGCTAATAAAATGTCGGCTGTTTCAGCTAAAACACGTCCAATTGTTGATGCTTATTTAAGCTGGGGGATTCCCGGAGTTTTCTTTTTTATGTTGCTCTATGGCATGCTGGCACAACACCTTTCAGATAAGGCTGAAGAAATATTCGGTGGTTATGAGTTGGGCTGTGTCATTATGTTCAACAGCATTTTTCAGGGACTTTGGCGGGGTAATAACTTCGAATTCATGTTCAATAACATCTTTTGGGGTTATATAATTATGTGGGTTCTGTTTATTTTACTTAGAACATTAAAGGTTTTAAAGCCTGTGTTTGATTAAAGCGTTTAGCGGTTTAAAAGGTTAGTGTTAAATCAAAAAATTGAAAATAATTCACATTACAGCTTCATATAAGCCAGCCTACATTTACGGCGGACCAATACAGAGTGTGGGGAAGTTGTGTGAAGTCCTGGTAGGCAATAAGCGTTGGGCGTTAGACGCACAAGAACTTAACCTTCAGGTATTAACAACTACGGCCAACGGCAGAAATGAACTAGATGTAAAAACTAGTGTGCCAGTTTTGGTTGAAGGGGTAACTGTTACTTATTTTAAACGGTGGAGCAAAGATCACAGTCATTTTTCGCCGGGATTATTGTGGGGATTAAGGAAAGAGATCCTTCGTTGCGCTCAGGATGACAAACCGAGTGCTCAGGGCGAGAATAAAATCGAAATGTCCAAACTCCAAACCCTAAACTCCAAACTCATTATTCATATACACGCCTGGTGGAATCTGGTTTCGTTGCTCAGCTGTTTTATTGCAAAATGGTATAAGATTCCAGTGGTTCTATCTCCACGGGGAATGCTTACCTCCTATTCACTTGGCAACAGGAATTCTTTTTCAAAAAGAATCATCCATAAACTAATGGGGAAACAGTTATTAAAATACTGCCACATCCACGCCACCAGCGAACAGGAGAAAACAGATATTTTGAAGATTGTAGAGCCAAAAAGTATCAGGGTGATTTCGAATTTAGTTAGCTTGCCTCTTGACGGGGAAAATTATGAAGCTTTAGAAACTTCGAGCATGGAGCACAGAGCAAAAGGTAGAGGTCGGCTTGATGATTCTTTTAAACTTATTTTTCTTTCGCGTATTGAAGAAAAGAAAGGCCTTGAACTTTTATTCAAAGCATTGTCTACAATTGATATCTCCTGGAAATTAACAATTGCGGGTTCTGGTGAAAGGCAATACGTACAAAGCCTGAAAGTTTTGACAAGGGAACTAAAGCTAAGCGATAAAATTTATTGGATTGGACAGGTCAGTAACGAAGATAAGTATTCCCTTATGGCTACGCATGATTTGCTTGTACTGACCTCCTATAACGAAAATTTTGCCAACGTAGTGGTAGAAAGCCTGAGTGTTGGCACACCGGTATTAATTAGCGAGCAAGTTGGTTTATCAGATTATGTAAAGGATAGAGCGCTCGGCTGGGTTACAGCTGTAGATACAACAGCCATAAAAAAGAATATTACAGCGGCACACCAAGATCCTGAAAAAAGGCAAAATATCCGTAACATTGCTCCTTTAACTATCCGAAAGGATTTTAGTGATGGCACATTAGCCAAAGAATACCTCGAATTTTATAAAACCATATAAGCTATCACTCAATCACCGGTTGAACGATCAAATCGCATGAACAAAAATTTCAGTTTCGTTATACTTACCTTTAATGAAGAAATTCATTTGCCAAGGTTACTGGAATCGATCAAAAACCTGAATGCTAAAACTTATATTTTAGACAGTGGCAGCACCGATAAAACCCTCGAAATCGCTACCACTTATGGCGCAGAAGTGCTGCAAAACCCTTTCGAAAACCACCCCAAACAGTGGGATTATGCCTTAAAAAACTTTCAGATCGCCACACCTTGGACCATTGGCCTGGATGCCGATCAGCTAGTTACCCCTGAGCTTTTTGAAATGCTCGCTAATTTTAATAACGATGAACATCGTGATATTAACGGCATTTATTTTAACCGGAAAAATTTTTTTCAGGGGAAATGGATCCGGTTTGGTACCTTCTATCCTTTTTATCTTTTAAAAATGTTCAGAACTGGTATTGGTTTTTCGGATCTGAACGAAAATATGGATCACCGTTTTATCGTTCACGGGAAAACCAAAGTATGGAAAAAAGGCTGGTTATTGGAAGAAAACCTGAAAGAAAATGATATTGCTTTTTGGAAAAGCAAACACGAGCGCTACAGCGATTTGATTGCTGAGGAAGAAATAGAAAGGATGCAAAAATTAAGAATCCAGCGTATTAAGCCCAACTTACTGGGCAGCCCTGATGAAAAACGTGCCTGGTTAAAACGCCTGTGGTGGAAACTCCCGCTTGGTTTTCGACCCTATCTCTATTTTAGTTACCGAATGTTTTTTAAACTGGGTATCTTTGAAGGTGCAACAGGCATTAAATTTCATTATCTGCAGAGTTTCTGGTTCAGACAGCTGGTAGATAAAAAGATTAAAATTTTGTTGAAACAAAACAGGTAAAATATAAATTGCCGATAACTATGACCCAAGAAGAAGCTAAAAAACAGGCCAATAAAAAGGCTGTTAAATTTTTAATCGCTCTATTTTTACTCTATATCCTGTTCAGCCAGGGCAACCTGTTTATGAATAGTGTAATGACTCCAAGTTCGAAGTATTACAATGCTTATCTCTTCACACATTTTAACTATATACAAGGTTTAAAATCGGCCCTGATTGTTCCTGCAGTATGGATCATCAAACTCTTTGGCTTTTATGCCATTTATAACGATATGGATGTAATGGTCGTTGCGGGCCCATATTTAAGGGTAAACTATTCCTGCCTTGGGCTAGGAGTTATGAGTTTTTTGGCGGCGTTTGTACTGGCTTTTCCTGCTTCCTGGAAATCGACCTTTAAAATGCTCGTGATTGGCATCATTGCGATCTATATTCTAAATATTCTCCGGATAGCAGGCCTGGGCGTACTTCTTGGTATCTTTAAATCGCAGCGACATAATTTCACTTACCATCACGAAGTTTTTAATGTTATTGTATATGTCTGCGTGTTTACCATGTTATATTTCTGGATCAAAAATAACAGTAAGCAAATCTCAAATAGTAAAGGTTAGATTTTGTTAAAAACCAGACTCCATAAAAATTTTGATACCGGCGGTTTTAAGGTTGGGGCTAATACCATGAAGCAATTACTATGGTATTTTACAGATATTTTGTTTTTTAAAAGCCGTGTGGTTCCCTTTAGTTCAGTATTGGTGGCATTGTTAAGGTTATTTGGTGCCAAAATAGGTAAAGGAGTACGCATCAAACCTGGCATCCATATTAAATATCCCTGGAAACTGGAGATTGGCAATTATAGCTGGCTAGCAGATTGTTACATCGAAAATTTAGAGCGTGTTACTATCGGTGAAAATTGCTGTATATCACAGCAAGCAGTATTGATCACCGGTAATCACAACTTTAGCAGTACAAATTTTGATTTAATGGTGGCACCTATCGTTTTGGAAGAAGGAGCATGGATTGGAGCTACGGCAAAGGTATGCCCGGGGGTAACCCTATGCAGCCATGCCGTTTTAACGATGGGCAGTGTGGCTACCCAAACGTTAATGGCCTATTCCATTTACCAAGGTAACCCTGCCCTAAAGGTCAAAGACCGTGTAATTAAATCTTAATATAATTCAGATCAATAACATAAAGCGGATTGCAATTTGGCAATCCGCTTTTTTTTGAATAACTATTCCACCATTGACAAATATCAACAGTTAAGATTTCTTTGACAATCAAAATTACCTTAATTAAAAAATTATCAAGACATTTGTACAATCTGTCGCCCTAAACCTAATTAAGTGATAAATTTTAAATTAATGAAGAATAAGTATTCCTTATCTTCAAATCTTATTTTAATTACTTTTTTAATCGGGATAGTAAACTTGTTTTTCTACGATTATAAGAGCACGCAAGAACTGGTTATTTTTATAGCTATACTGATCGCGCGCTATTTTCTTTTTATCCTTATCAAACGAAGGTTCGAATGGAGTAAATACTTGTTGATCCTGATCATTATAAGAAGTATATACCGCTTGTACGTGGTAATGGGAGAAGTTGATATTCACCCGGTAACAAAGATCAACCTCTCTTTACAGGTCCTCATTTCTATATTGGCATTTGCAATCCTATATATTTTCCCAAAAATGAAGGAATGGCTAAATGAAAGAAGAAAATATCTTTCTGCAACCACAGTATCAGATCCACAGCACTAGTTCTCATCGTGTTTTTTTCAATATCCTCTATTACATTCAAGCACCTTACTAAGTTCAATTTTATATCGTGTGTGGCAATCAGTACGAAATACCGTTATTGAATCAAAGGACAATTTTTCAGCAAAAAAGCTTATAATTGCCTATTAAGCAAAACAAAATGAATGTCATCCTTGCTTCTACCTCTACGCTGTTTGGCGGCAATTACCTGGAATACCTGAAAGATGAGCTGTTTACGCTCTTTTCGGGCATAGACGAAATTATATTTATTCCCTTTGCAAGACCCGGAGGTATTTCGCATGAAGAATATACTTCAAAAGCTAAAGATTTTTTCGCTAAACTCAATATCAATGTAAAAGGCCTGCATGAGTTTGCAGATCCTATTGAAGCCGTTAATGCTGCTAAAGGCTTTTTCGCTGGTGGTGGCAATACTTTTCTATTGGTAAAGACATTGCACGAGCTCGGATTGATGGGTATACTGAGCGAAAATATCAAAAAGGGTAAACCTTATTTGGGCTGTAGCGCCGGCAGCAACATTGGTGGCCTGAATATGAAAACCACCAACGACATGCCGATCGTATATCCTGCCTCTTTTGAGTGTATGGGCCTGGTTCCCTTTAACCTTAATCCCCATTATCTTGACCCAACCCCTGAGTTAAAACACAATGGCGAAACACGTGAAACAAGGATTATGGAATTTCTAATTCAGAACAAGACAAAGGTAATAGGCTTACGTGAAGGCAATTGGATCAGGATATTAAATAACAAAATCACAACAGAAGGCAGCGAATACACCAGGATTTTTGAAGCAGGCAAAGCTCCATATGAGTGCCCCCCAGGCAGTTCATTGTTGTAATTAAAATATGGAAGGATAATACAGTGGTCCTCCCCGAAAAACTAAATATCTGCAAGTTTATAATCAATTTAAGATCATAAACTTGCAGATATTATTCTTGCATTAACACCGAAATTTATAAAGTTGTTATCTTTTAATTAGCGGCAATGGCACTGCTCTTTTTCCGGGAACGCATGTAAATCACCAACCCGCCAAAAGCTACAATTAATATTACCGGAATAATCAGTGTAGCACGCAGAATTTCAGGACCGGCCAGGTTTTTGGCGTTAGAAAGCGCCTGCGCAAATTCAGAATTTTCAGGAGCTTTTAAATAGGTATCTAAAGATGCTCCGGCTGGCAAATGTTTAACGATAAGGTTATCGTAAAAACTACCCATAAAAATGGTATAAATAGAAACAGCAAACATCCCTGCACCTCCCATCAGGTTTAAGCCTAGTGCCCCTGATTTAGGAACATTTTCGGCTACAAAACCGATCATGGTTGGCCAGAAATAACAAACTCCTATACCGAAAACGATTGCAGCGAAGAAAACCGAATTACCGGTAAAAGTACTTAGCATGTAAAGTCCGGCGGCAGCAAATATTGCAGATAAGAGCAGTACACCCTGAGGAGCTAGGCGATGCACCACGGGCTCGGCAAAACCCCGGCCAATAACCATGATCCCGGTTGTAAGGGTAAGCAGTAAAATGGCATTATCAGTTACATTTTTAAGCAATAAACCTATCCATTGACCTGTAAATAACTCGGTAATAGCAGTACCGAACATACAGATGAACATAAAGATAAACAAGGGAGAAAATACTGCTTTATACATATCTGAGCTCGAATAACCAGAAGATACCCTTTCGGTAACCGGGAAATCCAGCCTTGAAAACAGGTATCCGTAAATCAAAGTAGGAATAATCATCATGGCTACCTGCACTTTCCATCCAAGTCCAAGCTGAACAAACAGGGTAACCAGTAATGTACCAATTACAATACCTCCGGGAAACCACAAGTGAAAATGGTTTAATTTGGTGGTTTTATTCTCGGGATATAAAGCGGCTACCAATGGATTACAGGCAGCCTCTACAGTACCGTTGGCAATACCGATCAATAGGGTAGATAAAAACAGGCTCCAATAGCCCTGGGCAAAAACGGTAAGGATAATTCCGGCCAGGTGAAAAATAAAAGCCATGATCAGCAAACGTTTCATACCGATTATATCAACCACAAACCCTCCAACCACAATGGCCAGTGGAAAGCCCCAGAAAGCAGCAGCTGTTATGGTGCCTAATTGGGCAGTACTTAGTTGAAAATCGATACCGAGCTGGTTCATTATCCCGGCACGGATGCCAAAGGAAAGGGAGGTGACTAATAATGCTAGGCAGCTTGCCCAAAATAGTTTTGTGGTTTGAATGTTAAGCATATACTCAGATTTAGGTTAAAATTGGTTTTGATTTTTGGATAAAAAAGGGCCTCAATTGAGAAAATTTCCATCTGTAAACAATAATGCTGGTGGTAATTTAACCAGGGGCCTTGCAGGTAATTTATTTAGATCTTTGGTTACAATCTTCAAGCAGGAAATAGGCTGGGGTTTAAACCAGTCTTCTAATTTAATGAGTTGGCGCTCCTCCATTTTTCTGGAATATTTGGTTTTATTACACGCCACAAATGCAGCGTTATGATTAGATTATGATCATTAATCGCCATAATAATAAACAATTGAATTGATTAATGCAACGAATTATGGTAAACAGTTATTCTTTTTTGACTTGCTGTATCAGATCAATTCAATCGATTGTTCTAGATATAAGCAATTGACAGGGATTATATTGCTGAACGATAAATTTGATTTTATCCGATTCATTCTATAAATTGAGCCGAGTCTTGTCCAAACTCCATTAACCGTTATGAGAAGGTACCTCTTTATTGTCCTTTTAGTGATCTCTTTTTCAGTTCAGGCACAATCTAATACTGGCAATTATAAATACATCATTGTGCCCGAGAAATTCAGTTTTCTCAAACAGATTAACAGATATGGCCTAAATACCGCGATCAAGGCATTTTTTGAGGAAAAAGGCTTTACCGTGTATTTTGATAATGTAGAAATACCTCAAGAAATTGCAACCGACAGATGTAAGGCCCTGGTTGCAGATCTGCAGGAAAACAATACCATGTTTGTTACTAATATTACCCTTTTACTTAAAGATTGTAGAGGGGCGATAGTCATGAAGAGCAAGCCAGGCAAAAGCAGGGAGAAAGAATATGAAACCTCGTATAATATGGCATTGAAAGAGGCACTGACATCCTTTAACGATTTTAAGTATGCAGCCGATAAGCCCACGGAGATAACCAACGCAGGGTCAGCCAATGCCAATGTCGAAGTTAAAACGGCACCTTTACCTGTTAATGAGCCAGTTGTAGTCAAAACAGAAGCACAGGAAGCACTATTATATGCACAGCCCATAAGCAATGGCTACCAACTGATTGATGCAACGCCTAAAATCGTAATGACCCTGCTAAAAACCTCAGTTGAGGATTCTTATATTTCGAACAAGGGCAACACGAACGGGATAGTTTTAAAAAAGAATGGAAATTGGTTCTTCGAGTATTACAAAAACAATGTTCTTGTTTCTGAAAAACTATCGATTAAATTTTAGTAATCGCATTTAACAGGAGGCTGCATCACAAATATAGAATTGTCATCCTGAAACCGCTAGGGAGACCTTCGACCATAATACATAATAAAGGTAATTTATTTTATAAAAATCAATCTGATGTTTTTTCCTTCTGCAAGTCCTCCATCGGCTCGCCGAAGGGCTCTTTCTTTTTGGCATCAAAAAGAATCAAAACCGAGGCATTGCCGAGCTCATTAATACCAATGAAAACAATAGAAAACCATTAAAAAATGTCGGCTGAAAATTTATTCATCTGTTTTCGCAGCCTTCAGCGGTATTCATGAAGGCTTCGCCGTTTTCTTTCAAGTCAGTAGTATGGCTTGGTCGGTGTAACCCGAAAAATTTATTAGGCCGGATTTAAGTAGAACGGAGATACTGCGCTATGGCCTAGTTGGATGCAAAAGCAACCACTGTAAGGCTATCCTAACAGCTTTATGCAAAAATAACATCACCATGGTGATTCTTTCCACAAGAAAATAGGAATGAGATTCTACTATTACACAAACCCTATCTTCCATTCGTTGCGACGAAATTATGCCCCAAACTCACGCTAAATCACCTCGCGAATTGGTTATTTTTTGAGATCTTAAGTGAGCACGCATCCGGAAAATCAAACTATCTGCATAGATTCGTTGGGAAAATGAATGCTTTTTCACCCGATTTTTATACCCGTTTGTCGAGAATTAAGCTGTGTTGGTATAATTGACAGTTTTCTGCTGCAACGTTTCGTGGTTAGTGGCGTCTTATCTACAAAAACAATCACAAAATATTATTTAAAAATATAAACACAGCATTATGAAAACTTCAATCAAAACCCTAACAAAATCAGTATTGGCAGCTATCGTTTTAAGTTCTGCTATTTTCTCAACAAGTGTAATGGCTGATGAGAAACAGCCTATCAAAATGTCGGCACCTAAAAACATCAGCCAGGTTATTGTAAGCGGAAATGTAGAAATTACATTGGTACAAGGAAAAAAAGAAAGTGTAAGCTATAATGATGACAATACCGGTAAAGTAAAAGTGATCCAGGACGGACATGCATTAAAAATCAGTTCGGTTGATGGAAATACAGCTAAGATTACTGTTAATGTAAACAACATCTATAGAGTGCAGGCTACTGAAAATGCAGTGGTAAAAACCGCTGGCAAATTGGATGCAAAATATCTTCAGTTATTCTTAAACGGAAACGCTACTGCTGAGATCAATTCAAATACAGAAAGCCTATACACCGTAATTGAAGACCATGCAGATTTAAAATTAAGCGGCGCGACCGGAGAACACATCTTAGTAATGGGAGCTACCCCTAAATTAAATTTAGACAGATTTGCTGCAATGAAAACTAAAGTAAGTTCACCAGTAACAGGTACCGAACAAATTGCCTCATTAGCAAAATAAGTTCCCTAACAAAATATAAAAGGGTGGCAAGAATAATTTTGCCGCCCTTTTTGTTTTCAGTGATTAAACAATATTAGGGCATTGTTTCAGACTTTTCCGCTTAGATGGTCAAGAGCCGTATTAAACGGAATTCGATTGATATTAATGTATTTGGATCAGTTTTATCGCCCTTTCTGTGCCGAAATCGTCACCCCGAATTTAGTTCAGGGTCTTTCATGTTAAAAAGATGCTGACCGCGAACCTTTAAAACAATAGAAACTGCAATTCAGCAAGACAAAGAAAGCTTATCATTTTCGCATACATAAATTAAATAAATCCAAACGTGTTTTTTACCTTTAAAGCATGAACAAGTTTATCCTTTCCGAAATCAATATTTATCCCATCAAATCGCTGGGTGGCATAAGTTTACAGGAAGCAAAACTTGAAGAAAGGGGCTTACAATACGATAGAAGATGGATGCTTGTGGATGAGGAAGGCATATTCATTACCCAACGGAAGCATTTTGAACTGGCCCTCTTACAGGTAAATATTCATGATGGTAAATTAAGCGTTTCTCATAAAACATTACCTGAGCAAAGTATTTCATTTTCTTTGGATGAAGATACCGGAGAACGGATTTCAGTTCTCATCTGGAACGACACTGCCACAGCGCTTGAAGTAAATAAAACAGTAAGCGATTGGTTTTCTGATTTCCTGAAGCTTAAAGTGAAGTTGGTAAAAATGCCTGAAACTGAAAAGAGGCTGGTAGACCGTGATTATGCCACGAATAATGAAATTGTGAGCTTTGCTGATGGTTATCCATGCCTGATTATAGGCCAGTCTTCACTTGACGGACTGAATGAAAAGCTCTTAGCACCAATTCTCATGGATCGCTTCCGCCCAAATTTTGTTTTTACCGGCGGTGAACCCCATATTGAGGACAGTTTTAAAGCATTTTATATCGGAGGGATTCTGTTTTCGGCCGTAAAACCATGCGCAAGATGTGTACTTACTACAATTGATCAACAAACCGGACAGAAAGGGCAAGAACCTTTAAGAACACTGGCCAGCTACCGCACGGCAGGTAAGAAAATCATGTTCGGACAGAACCTGCTTCATCAACAAACAGGAGTTATCAGTGTGGGTGATGAGTTAGTGGTTAAAGGTTGGAAGGATGAAACTCAGATCAAGACAAATGAATAAACATCAGCCCAACGGTTGGTTATAATTCTCATTTGTACTTTTTAAGAAACTTTGCCAAACCGTTCCGCATATTCTTCAACCGGCGTGCAAACAGCAAAACTAAAGCTAAAAAAACACCTTAAAATCAAATAGTTAACTCTTGTTATTTTCTTTATTTTTTCGTAAATTGTTATAACTAAATATAGAGGTTATGAACATGCTTAAGAAAATCCAGTACTGGGGCGATCACCATCACCCAAAATGGTTAGACTATTTTAGAATCTTATTAGGCCTTATTTTAATTTGGAAGGGTATTGACTTCTACATCAATATGCAGGCTTTTAATAACCTCATGCGAGGTGCATTTTTAGGAACTGCCATTAGCATCAGTTTACTAGCACATTTAATTATCTTAATGCACATTATAGGCGGTATGGCCATTACTTTAGGTACATATACCCGCTTGTTCTGCCTTCTTAATTTACCAATACTGATTGGGGCAGTATTCTTTGTGAATATTTCCGGGGATATTTTTAAACCTTATTCAGAGTTTTGGTTTTCGGTTTCTGTATTGATCGGGCTCGTTTGTTTTGCAATAGAAGGAAATGGAATTTTATCGGTAGACCGGGAAAAAAATTACCCTAAGCAGGCACTTTAATTTAAATTTAAAGCTGAAAAGCAGCCTTTATTAACGCTTTTATTACTTTTTTAAGGTTTTTATGCGTGCTAACTAGATGATTAGCAACGCTTAAAATATTTATGCAAATATTTGATCCGAAATCATTTGCAGATTTGCGCCAAGTTCGTACTTTTGCAGCGGAGAGCTGGCAGAGTGGTCGAATGCGGCAGTCTTGAAAACTGTTGACTGTAACAGGTCCGGGGGTTCGAATCCCTCGCTCTCCGCCGAAAAAACGAAGCCCGACGATAGTCGGGTTTTTTGTTTTCCGGGCTTTTCACTAAGATGTAGCCTTAAGGAAAAAGCGGTAATTTGAAACAATTTGGCAGCACTCTGAAGCCAGTTTAAGCTAAAATACGCAATAAAGCTATTATAGTGTATTTTTTATCATTAAAAAATATTAGATTAGTCACGCAGTAATATGTCTTATTTAACTGCCATAGTCATTCTATTTTTTTTCGAAATCTTATTTTTAATAAACTAAACCAATAACTATGAAAAACTTATTGAAGTACCTGCTATTTTTAAACGTTGCATTATTCTTTGTGGCTTGCCGCTCTGACAAGGATGGGCTTTTAGATGAACCACCAATTAAGGTAACCACCGAATTCTACAAAAATGCGAACGAACTGGCCGCAACCTATGATCCTTCAAACACTGTAAGTCAGACAATCAGAGACCGCGTATACGATTTATACAACGCAAAAAAGTGGGGAGATCTTGAAACTCTATTTATAAACAACAATTTAAACAGCAAATGGCCACCTGCCAACGGGGGGTTTAATACTGTAGATGATACCCCAATTTCGATGGGACAAAAATACGACAGGTACAGTAATGCGATCGGAACTTATAGCGGAACTGGAGCTCCAACCTTAGGAGGTAGTTTTACAAGCCCAATTATAAATGGGACCGTGTATACTTTCGGGCAAAGAGCCTTGAATCAACCTGAAAATTCTTATGATTTTTATTATGAAATCGAAGTATTAAATAATTCAGTACCTTTCAAAGGTCAAACAGCAGATATTATTCCCTGGTTTAATCAGGTGGGTTATGGTAAGCAAACCATGTGGAAAATCCCGGTCGATCCAACAACCGGCTATCAAAAAACCTGGAATAAATTGGCCCAGGAAGGATATATTAAAGTAACAATTAAGAAAAGTCCGAGCGGAAAATACCCGGGAGCTGTAGGCGTAGTTATTGCACAATAAAATAATTAGATGTATTCAATTTCGAAAAAAATATTCATTGAAAAACAGGTTGCTGTTGAAAAAGACACGTTCAGTAATGCCGAAATCGGTCGCTTCGCAGAAGTAAAATTCAAATGTTGCAACTGTGGACATGAAAACACCGTTAAAATAACACCTTATGAATCAGGTTTTCCAATCTTTCAGTTATACAATGACGGGAAGGTTTTAGCTAAAAATGAATTATTAAAAAATAAAATTGTTTCCGAGACCTCAATAAGCTTTCTTCATTTTGGAGAATTTACAGTAAATAATTTACCAACATTGTACTTTGGAACAGATTGTCCATCTTGTCATTCAAAATATATTTGTGTTTTCAGTTATGGTGAAAAACAGCCTGGACTGACTTTGCTTACCATTTCTGGTGTATGGAAATATAACGAAATTTAAGTTTTAGACAGCCCAATAATGGCCATTTGATTCATAATCAACTTCATTCCTCCTACATAAAAATCTCAGGAGGATGTATCATAAATATAAATTATCATGCTGAGTTCGACTTAACAAATCGATATGAAATTACAATATGATACACCCTCTTTTTTAATTTTCTGAAGCAACAAACTAAATATTGAAGGCTTTGCCCGGCAAAAAGAACAAAGCCTTCGAATTCAGGAAAAGTTAAATAAACTTTAAACCAGGCCTACTTAAACTTTAGATTTAACGATACAATATTGGAAACCAGGCTTGTTGACCGGGAGTAATGACCATACCTTAGCTCAAGCATATTTAATCTCTGCCAACCAAAAACACCTTTAGGTGGCGCAAACCTGATACCTGCTCCATAAAAGTCACTGGTGAGTGTGGAAAGATCATAATCACTTGTGAAATATTGTTCAGATGGCAGGTGCTGCCCGTAAGGTGCAAAATATCTGGTTCCCACTTGATTGTTATAACGGTAGAAAGGGCTTATAGAAAAGAACGAATTGATTTTAACAGGAATTTCGAGTTCTGCAGTATGTGCCCTTATTCCCCAGTTATCCATGTAATAGCGGTAAAATGTACGAATTACAAAACGGTCGTCTAAAAAATAGTTCATCCGCAAACCTATCGGTAATTTGTATCGTTTGTCGGGAAGGGTTTCAGCACGCAAAGAACCATCCGTAAAATAATCACGTTGATATTTGGTGGCCAGTAAACCTTTTTGGTAAGATGGCTCCAAAATCAGGGAAGCCTGAAATTTCTGATTGATGACCTGCGCGAGGGAGAATGATGCACTGAATGAATTCCTTGGAGCAGTATCATATTGCTCCTCTTTTCTCCCACCGGTATTACCCGTTCGCAGTTCGATCGGTAAGATTACTGTCCACTGGTCTAAAAAGGCCTGAAGTTTAAAGTCAAACTGCGTATTTTTATCTTTTGATAACCGTGTAAGGTTAAAAGCTGCACCTAATGACTGGTAATCGAACTCCGTTGAATACGATCCTGTAAAGCCAAAAGAATTCCCGGTTTCTTCATTAGAGTGTGTCCAGTTTAGAGAAGGATAAATACGCGTATCGGCAGACGAAGCTGAAGAAATGGTGCTAGGATCAATCTTATCAGAAGAAGCTGAGGTATAATGGTCTACACCGAGTTCGAAAAGAAAGGTGTTCTTTTTACCTCTTTTATTGAACTTGGACATTTGAAGATCTATGGTATTGGCAAAATCGCTCAGTTTCTCGGTTCCAATACCACCTGTAACCGCAGAATTATTTCCATTTTGATGGTAATAGGCCGAAACCAGGTTAATTTCATCAATTTTTAGCTTTCGTGACTGATATTTGCTACTATCTGCCTTAGCTGGCTCAGGTTTGGTTTGCGCATAAGTGCTTAAGATACCGAAGTACATAAAAAGCACATGAAGATATATTTTTTTCATTTTCTAATCCTCATGTTAATTACAGCCACAACCTCCACCACTTTTGCCGCCATTGGCACCTGAGGCACCCTCACGGTAAAGCTGAAAACTCTGCTCGAATTTTTGGGCTTTACGGGCAGAAAGAATCATGTCGGCATCGTTGAGCTTACTTTTCTGATAGGGTTTAACACTACTGCAGGCACTTAACATACCCATCACAGAAAATGCAGTGATTGCCGTCAGGAAAAATGTTTTTGAACTTTTCATATTTATATCACATTAATATTGTTAGAGGTAAAAACCTTATCATTATCGTCGATTACGATACAGGCCACATGTTTAATTTGGTTAATCAGCTCGAGTCCAACCTTTACCCCCATTACCACAACCGGTGTGGCCAGGGCATCTGCCAACTCGGCACTCGGGCAAATAATACTCACGCTTTTCACACCACTTACTGGCAATCCTGTTTTGGGATCAATCGTATGCGAATAGCGTTTTCCACCGATAGTGACATATTTTTCATAACTCCCAGAAGTGGCTATCGCCATATTACTGATCTTAAGCGAAGAAAATGGCCTGTTGGTCTGTTCCGGATCGGCTATACCTACCGTCCACGGATAGCCGTTAGGCTGCGTACCCCAGGTAACCAGGTCGCCGGCGGCATTCACGATTCCGCTGTTTATGCCCATCTGCTGCAGCAGGAGTTTAGCTTTATCTGCGGCATAACCTTTTCCAATCCCGCCAAATCCAATCCTCATCCCTTTATTTTTGAGAAAAACAGTCGAACACGCTTTATCTAATACCACATTCCGGTAATCAATAAGTCCAACTGAGGCCAATGCCATCGCTTCATCAGGTAAACTGGTCATGTTTTGATCGAAATTCCAAAGTCGCTTATCTATCGATCCGTAGGTGATATCAAAAGCACCATCTGTAATTTCTGAGATTTTGATAGACCGCTCAATAAGCCCTATCACTTCAGCATCAACCTTTACAGCCTTTAATCCTGCATTTTCATTAATCAGACTGGTCTGACTGTTGTCGCTGAAAGTGGTTAGCAGATATTCTATTCTCTTAACCTCGGCTATTGCAGCATCTATCGCGATATTACCTTCTTCTATATTTTCGGCAATTACCGTAAACTCAAAGCGGTTTCCCATGAGTTTAAGCACCCTGCTTACAGAAACTGGTTTAGCCATTATGAATTTATTTTTTTAGTTTATTGATTTCAGCAACAAAAGCTTGTGCACTCTCATTTGGGAAACCATCCCAGCTTTTAAGTACCTTCCCATTTTCGTCTACCAGAACAGTAAAAGGAAACTTGCCATCCTTATTGTATAATTCGGCCAATGATTCATTTAGTTTAATCTGTTCTTTTGGAAGCTGGTTTTTCTTCAGTCTCGGAAAATCTGCTCTTACAAGTAACAGATTGGTAGCGGCATATTGTTCAAAGTCTTCAGATTCCAAAATCTCTCTGCGCAGACGGATACACGGACCACACCAATCAGAGCCAGAGAAATTAATCAGGATCTGTTTATGCGTAATCTTTGCTTGTTTTTGTGCCTCTGAAAAATTCCCCATCCATATTGCCGGAACGGCGAAAAGCCCTAAAAGGGCAACAAAAAGTAATTTCATAACTAAGAATAAATTTTTAAAGTAGTACCTGTAAGCTGGGTATTATAAACGGTTAAAGCGCGGGAAGCCGGACCATTGGTTACTGCTCCGTTTTCAGAAAAGGTTGCTCCATGGTTGGGGCAATAAAAACGGCTGTTTGCCGATTGATAGGTAAGCGTATAACTTTCGTGCGTGCATGAGCGCTGTACGGCAATATAAGCCCCTGCCTTTGTTTTAGCCACAATAACCCCGTTTGACACCAAAGATCCGCCATTGCTTAGCAGTGCTGCATTGGCAGCCAGGCTTAAATCAAGCGTAAAGTTTACGCCAGTGGGCCCGGTGGTATCTGAAGAGCTGCTGCCATCGGTTTTTTTGCAACCAATGCAGTTGATCAGGGCAAAGGCCGCCGCACTCATCCCGATGCTGTTAAGAAAATCTTTTCTGTCCATATTCTTTTTATAGTTAAAATGAGCATTTCAATGAAATTTTTAACCAATGTCCCGATGGATAAGTGTTTAGTACCGACGGGGGATTTGTTAAAAAAAATCTGTGTAAAATTCTATCTATAAAAAGGCTTTAAGATTCCGAATCCTTTAGTTATCCTTATATCCAGAAATGCGGATAAAAAACAACCATTTGTAACAAAACTATACGCAAAGTCTGAAGACATTCTGAAGTTTTGAGATAAAATCTGTTAAATATTGTTAATAATAAATTAAAGATTAAGAAATAAAAAAATTACAGATGTGGCCCTCCATTTAGTTCTGTTCTCCTCCATTAATCATATCGGACACAATTCCTTTCCCATCCTTTCGCTCGGCAAGGAATACTCCCACAAGGTGAAGAGCAATAAAACCCAATATGAGATACATGCAGAAACCATGAAATTCTTTTATGGTGTGATTGATATTTTCAGGAATGCCAGTATAATCCTCAAAAGCAAGCAATAAGCCTGTAGCAACCATAATGAATAGCAAAAAATAAAAAGCAAAATATAGACTTTTTACCACCAGTTCGTGTTTTGCTGTTTCCCGCTCTTTTTTTATGATAAAATAAGCCTGATAAGCTTTTTGGAGCTTGGGAATTAGTCTTTGTCCGGAAGGCAGAAAAAATTCGGCAATAAACCTGAAAAGAAACAATGCCGCAAGGGAGTAGCCAAAATAAGTATGAAAGGTCCATACCTGATCTTCGAGACCGTGTATTACCGCTCGTACCTGCTGATCGCTAACGGTAGCTCCTGCATTCATCAGTTTGTCTTTTACAAAACTGCGCTGTGCATGGCTGAACAGGACGGAGTTGATGAGTACGGTGAGTAGTGAGCTAGCAATGATAATGATGTTTATCAAATGCCAAAATCTTATAGATGAAGCGTATTTTTTCTCTTTTTTGATTTTCCTGGGCCAGTTATCGGTTAATTCTATTGTGGTCATTTTAATATTATTAATGATTAAATATTACAGTAAAGGTGTGTAGATCGCGCTGATAGGTATAATCAAGCAGGTAATGCTGTCGTATACAGATCTGCTTAAGTATTGCCAGCCCCAGTCCCGTACCTTCAGAAGCATTATCCTTATAAAAGCGATCAAATATTTTCTCTGCATCAAGTGCTGGATTATGGCTGGTATTAGCAAATACGATTTTTTCTTCATCTAAGCTGATCTCGATTTTCCCTCCATCGTAATTATGCCTAATGACGTTGCTAAATAAGTTGTTGATCAGTATTTCCAACAACTGTTTGCTTGTATTGATGGTTATATCAGCTAATACAGTACTTATAATGATATTCCGTTCGTTGATAAGCTCCTGAAAATAAACAGCTTTTTCTTCAATAAGAGATTTCAGATTGATCTGCTCTTCATCCTGCAGTAAATTGTTGTCGATTTTCATCAAAAGCAATAGCGATTGGTTAAGTTTTGTTAATCGGGAGGTGGCCTTATACAACTCTACGAGTGTTTCTCCATCTTCCTTTCCCAAAGCATTGGATTGAAGTATGTTATCAAGTTTTGAATTGATCACAGCAAGAGGTGTCATCATCTCGTGCGATGCATTTTCAGTAAATAGCCTGATTTCGTTGTAATCAGATTTCACCTTGCCCGAAAGTTCGATGAGCACCTGATTAAGTTGCCTGAATTCGGAAACAGGCATTTCAACAGGTTCGTACGGACGCTCATGATTGATATTGAATGCCGTAATATTCTTTAAAAGCTGCTCGAAAGGCACCCAAATTTTTTTAAGTAAAATCCGGTTAACCAAAAGAACCAGAACAAAAAGTAACAAAACAGGGATCAGGATAATTAAACAGATATTCCGAATCTGCTCCTGACGCTCGAATTTTGAGGCTATGATCAAAATCTGATAGGGTTGTCCGAAAAGTTTTAACTCCGTTTTGAGGTATCTCGCAATCTCTTTTCTGTGCTTTATGGGATTGTAAAATACCGTGTCTCCATAGTTACTGGAAGGACGGGCCACGCTAATCTTTTTGTACTGAACGATAAGGTCTTCAAATTCATGTGCCTGATAAAAAACTCCTTTTGAAGAATATTCTTTTACCTCCATAACCTCTTCTACCAGATCATGGTCGATTTGTTGATCAAGATAGAAGCCCAGCATCCAGTAAAAAAGGAATCCGATCAACAGCAATCCGAAAAGGCTAATGACTATTAGTATGCGGTTATATCTGGTAAATAATTTCATACAGCTGTAAATTTGTAACCCACCCCATAAACCGATTGAAAGTAATCAATGCTACCAGCATCAGTCAATTTTTTTCTGATGTTCTTGATATGCGTATAAATGAAGTCAAAACTATCTGCCATATCTGAATCATCACCCCATATATGCTCTACAGCCGCAGATTTGGAAATTACTTTTCCTTTATTTGCTACAAAATAAAGCAAAAGATCAAATTCCTTTTTGGTCATGTATACCATTTTGCCATTTACAGATACCTCTTTAGCGTCAAGCTCTATCCTAATTTCATTAAATTCAATAAATCTCTCACCATGAGCACTTTTTCTGCGTACAACTGCAACTATCCTGGCATTGAGTTCGGAAAGATGAAAAGGTTTAATCAGGTAATCATCAGCGCCCAGGGTTAAACCTTCTATCTTTTGATCGAGAGAATTTTTCGCAGAAATAATAATTACCCCTTCAGCCCTGTTCATCCTTTTAAGATAATTCAAGATCTGAAGTCCCTCTCCGTCGGGCAAGGTAAGATCCAAAAGTATACAGTCATACTCATAGGAACCCAAACGCTCATATGCCTGAGCATAAGTTGAAGCCATACTACAGAGATTACCTTCAGCCATGAGGTATTGGGCTATACTACGCTGTAGGCCAAGCTCGTCTTCAATAATGAGAATCTTCATAATAGACAAATATGATATAAGATATTGAAGACATTTTGAAGTTTAATAAAAAGACTTAACCATTAAGATAGAATATTATTTTATATAATAGCTAAGAACTATAAGTAAGATCTTTTAAGGACAGATTCAATATTTTTCGATCGAAAATTTATTGAATTAACAAGTGTTCTTACTAAAAGATATAATTTTAAAAAACTCATATTTTTTATTGATGTTGCCTTACTCGGCATCTTTTTTGTTACAAAGTGTGTATGAAAAGGAATGATGTAATCAGTGCGCTCTTAGGTATGTTGATTATGGCCATCACTTATTGGCTGCTATTCTATAAATTCTCCACTCCTAAAGAACATAAAGAAGTGAGAATATCTTCCTCATCACCACCATTAAAAAACTTGGAATAAATATACCCTATCAATCTTAATCTAAAGAAAATCTTGAAGCTAACTTCAGAAGTGTAGCCTTTTTTAAACAGTCTTACAAAATGAGACAGCGTCTATTATAAAATAGTCGACAAAGCAGTCTTTACAGCCAAGAATCGCGGGTATGAAAGATTGCTTCGCCATTCCTTCTTAAAATGACGACATTTATTAGGTACCTTGCTTATGATACAGCCTCTTAATTTTAGCTTATATTTTACCCTAACTTCTGCAAAAATAAATTCAGATCGTCTTCTTTGCCCAACCCCAGTTTTTGTTTAATCCGGTAACGGCTCATACGCACACTTTTGGGTTCGATACCCAAACGGATAGAAACCTCCTTATTGGTTAAACCCATTAACATATAAGAGCAGTATTTTAAATCAAGCCGGGTAAGTGTTTGATTCGCTTTCTCCTGCAGGCGTTCAAAAAAAGCAGGATTAGCGTCAACAAAATCTACCTTATACTCCTCAAACTCTTTATCCATCCTTTTCTGCTGATTTACAATCCGTTTAATCTGTTCATCTAGCGAAAGATGGCTCTCGTTGTTTACCTTGTCAGAGATGAGTTCAAGCAATTCATTTTTTTCTTCAATCTGCAAATTACCGGCTAACACCTCTTTTTCCAGGCGTTCCTGCCGCTCTTTAAGTAAAGCCTGCTCGGCCTTCAACTGTAAAGCCTCGGCTTCTTTTAATTGCGCTTTCAGCTCCGCAGCGTCCTTTTGCTGGTCAATTAATTCCTGTTTCCTTACCGAGGCTTTGAGCTTATAGTTGTAGGAGATTAATAGAAAGAGTAAGGCCACTATCCCTGTAAGACCCGAAATGATGTAAAAAACATTTAATTTTTTGGTATAAGCACCCTGCTGATGGAGATAGGCAATTTCCTGTTCTTTTTTTTCAGACTGATATTGTGCCTCGATCCTGACGGTATTATTTATTTTTTCCTCGTCGAATGCTTTTTTATAATTCGCCACATATTCTTTGAAATAATTCAGCGCTGCTGCCTTATCTCCTTTTTTCTCGGCTATTTTGGCCAGTGCCTGAAATATCCTCGACTTTGTCAGAGGCATTTTAACCACCCCATCTTCAATTTTGCTCAAACCTGCCAATAATATCTTTTCGGCCTGGCCATAATTACCATCTCTCAGGTAATATTCACTTTTTAATCCATAACAGTTTAATAAGATCTCCTGCAAATTTGTTTTTGAGGCAATTTCAATAGCCTCATCCACATATTTTTCGGCACTATCGCGATAGCTGACCGGAAAGTACTGAAAATAGGTATTAGCAGTATTTAGGGCTACGGCCGCCGTATTGCTGTACACGAGCAAACGTCCTTCCTGTTTTTTGGAGAACCAAAGCGATTTTTTATAAACCTTTAAAGTCGAATCCAGTAGATCACGTTTGGTGGTATCCTGTTTAAAGCGGTCAAAAAAAGTTTGTCCTATAGTAAAATAAGCATTATTCAATGCATCTGCCTGCTGGCTTTTAACTGCAGTTAGGTAGCACAGATCGGCATACTGCTGTTGTTTCGATGGGTTATTTCCATATCCATAAAAGCTGGCCAGGTAATGATAGATCGTACTCTCATATTCATAGGCATTTTCTCCCTTAAAAAAATCGAGTGCTTTAAACATTTTGGCAATAGATTTATCGTTTTCATCGTTAACGAGGTCTAACCAGCCATTTCTAAACCAAACAAAACCTAAGGTAACCCTATCTTTCGTTTTCCTGGCATAGTACATAGCACTATCAAGGCTTTGATAGGCTTTTTTCATGTCCTTTTTCCAAACATACAAATGTACAAGTGTTGCATAGATCATTGCTTTACTTTTGCCATCCTTTAGCCCGGCACTAACCTGGAGGGCCTGATCGGCCAATTGGAAAGATAGTGGAAGTTTTTTTTCAAAATTGGCCTTTGCCAGTTTACACAATAGCGTTACACGTTGCTCTTGGCTTGTACCTTTTTGTACAAGTAAACGGTTTAACGAATCGGTATAAATTTTTTGGGCTTCTGCACTTTTTAAAAAAAAGAAAAGACAAACCGTGAGGCTTACTAAGTTTTTCAGTGGTAGCTGCATATTCAAAAATAGAAAAGAAACACTTTTACAAAAGCAGAATTACAATAAATAAATGGAATTAAGCCCTTTAAAGGCCTCTTGTAGTCTACTTGTAGACGTTAGTTGAGAATTGGGTAGTCGCTGTGTAGCCTTCCTTTTCTTGGTCGAGGATACAACTGCCCATAACTTTGATTTATTCAATTCACCAAAAAATAAAGCACATGAAACAGAAAACAATGGCCATTGTAGCCTACATTACCTTAATTGGTTGGATCATTTCTTACCTGGAGTTTAAAAAATCAGCAGAAAAAAGCAGACTGGTTAATTACCACCTCGGACAATCGCTTGGACTGATCATCACCTCTATTGTGTTAAGCATTGCGAGCAGTATTATTTTAGCGGTTATCCCCTCTTTAGGCGCTATCTTTTATCTTATTTTATTAATTCCATTCATACTGTTATTGCTTGGTATCATAGCTGCCAGCAACGAACTGGAGAAACCTGTTCCGCTTATCGGAAAAATTTTCGAAGGGAAGTTCAATTTCATTTCTTAATATCAAATAAAAATATGCTTATGAAAACTAAATGGTATAACAAAATCCTGATCCTATTGTTATTGCTAGGCAGCTTTAATGCCATGGCACAAAATGAGGCACAGTCAGAAATTGAATTAAAATTGTCAGACCACGCCACCAGTACTATTCATAGTTACAAGCTTTATGGGGCCAGTTATTCTTTAACCAACCCTTTTTATGAGCGTGAAGGCAAATTGATTAATAATGGCAATTGCAGCATTAATATAGAATTCGCCCAGGATCCTGATGAATTTTTACTGAAGTGGATGGCAGGGCAACTCAAAAATACTTCAGGTGAAATTAAGATGATAACATTGAGCAATGTAAAAAAAATCCGCAAAATAACATTCACAGACGGGAGGCTTGCAGCCTCATCAGAAAGCTTTTTTGTTACAGGAAACGGTACTTCACCGCAGATGAGCTTTTATGTAAAAACACTTGCTGTTGATGGCACTACCGTATTTTCAGAATAAAAGCAGCGGACAAGCGCAAAAAAAACACACACAAACAATTGATATTTAAATAAAATAATACTTACTTAAAATGTAAAAACAATCATGAATCCTGAAATCTATAAACAACAATTTACAACAGATGACACTCCGGGCTGGCAGGCAATCGACAATAGGCTGGAAAAAATTTATGGTAATAGGGAAGCGCGTCATTATGGACCGCTGTGCGGACTTCATTATATAGCTGGCGGAACAGATCCGATAGATGGTGCCAGTATTTACGACAGCGATCACCAAACTTTTCATCGCCACATCATTAGTTATGGCATGAGCGAACTGTATTATAATGAAGAAAAAGCAGGCGGGGAATTTAGTAAATGGGGATTCGAGTTCACCTTTAGACTGGCACCATTTAAAGACGACCAAAACGATCCTATATGGGCCGTAGAGGTAATGAACAACCTTGCCCGGTATGTATTTTCGAGCGGTAAATGGTTTGAGGAGAATCATTTTATCCCCGCTAACGGACCCATACGGTTAAATACAGATACCCAAATAACAGGCTTTGTTTTTGCCTTGGATCCGGAGCTGGGAAAAATAGAAACCCCTCATGGCGAAGTAAGCTTCCTTCAATTGGTAGGCATTACAGATACAGAAGTAGAACATCTGAAAAAAAACCCGACAATTGGTGCTGTAAAAGAGTTTATTGAAAACCTGAAAAAGAATAATCCGCTGTTAATTACAGATCTTAACAGAAAATAATTCAGAAATACTGTCCAGAGACCTATGTTGCAAGAAACGTTTCTTATTGGTTATCGTTTCTTGCAGTCAAAAACCAGTCGGAACAGCCTGCTTTTTTCAATAACAAATACAAAGGGAACCATAAGCTTTAAGCCATGTTCTGCAGGAACAAATTCAAATCTTCTTCTTTGTTGAGCCCCAGTTTTTGTTTAACCCGGTAGCGGCTCATGCGCACGCTTTTGGCTTCGATATGCATCAGCTGCGCAATTTTTTTGGTATCCATTTTTAAATGGAGGTAAGCGCACAGTTTGAGGTCGAGCGAAGTAAGTTTTTGCTGTGCCCTTTGATTTAACAGAGAAAAAAATTCGGGGTGAACCTGCTGGATCTGAAATTTAGCTTCTTCGAAATCGTTATCCAAAAGCAGTTCTTCGTTCCAGATTTTATTGATATTGAGCTGATGGTTTTCACTTAGTTTTTCTTTGATTTGAAATAGCATTTCTTTTTTATGCTCCAACTGTAACTGATTGGCCATTACCTCTTTCTGCAATTGTTGCTGTTGGCTTTCCAACAGCAGCTGTTCTGCCTTTAACCTCGCCTGCTCTTCTTTTTCGAATTTCATCTGCAGTTCGGCATCCTGCTTTTCCAAATGCAGCTGTTTTTCGCGCTGCAACGAATACCGTAACCTAAAGTGGTAAGAGCGGAACATAAATATAAGCCCCAGTACCGAGGCAATTGCGATACCAATATAAAGGTACTTTTGCTGCCGGGCATATTTTTCACTCTGTTTTAACAGTTTTACCTCATTGTTTTTTTTTTCGGCCTCATACTGTACTTCCAGTTTCTGAGCATTTAAAGTCTTCTTCTCAGCAAAAAGTTTACTATTGTATTCTGTTGCCTTTTTCTGGAATTCGAGGGCTTTTTCATAATTTCCCTGTTGCTCATAAAAGTTCGACAGGGCATTTACCACATTAATTAAAGTGTAGTAGTATGGTACTTTTTGATTTTTCATGAGACTATAGGCCTCCTGTAAATAGGCTTCTGCCATTACAAAATTTTTGTCCCTCTTGGCATATTCACTTAAAATACCCAAGCCACTGGCCCTCAGTTCTTCTCCGTTTAATGCGCCTTTCATCACTTCGTTAGCCATGGTGGCATAGCGAATGGCGTTATTTTTTGCCTGCTCATCGGTATCTGAGAAATACCTCAGGTAATAATCGGCGCTGTTGATACAGGCAATTCCATAGGTTTTTCGGGCAACATATTGAGGATGCTGAACGTAAAGGTTTTGGGCCTTGTTCAAATAATAGATGATGCTATCGCGGAACACTTCTTTTTTAGTACCGGCATAATTATAATCGGCAGCAACCGATAAGGCGATATAACCATTGCTCAACAGGTTATAGTCGGTAGTTTTTAATGCGTTTTCTACGGCCAGGCGTGCGTATTTATTTATATTTTTTACATCGTCCCATCTCGTATTCAATGCATATAGCTGGTAATATATTTTTGCAATGATATAAGCATCGTACTTTTTCTCTAATGCTTTGAGGCCAAGCTGGCAGTATTTGGTTACCTGTTCATTATTATCGATGGCATTATAAAACAGGGCCTGCGCAAAATACGCATAAGCCAGGGCAATGGGCCGCCGCGACCGTTGTGCAACAGATAGCGCAGTATCAGCTGTATTTTTTAATAATGCAAACTGATTGGTATTCGCATACACATTAACCAATATGGTATAGGCCTTTGTAGCTTCTTCATCGTTTTTAAATTTTAAGGCCAGGCCTATACTTGTTTTTGCTTTTGCAATGGCAGTTTGATAATCGCCGACAATTCTGCTCCGCTCTGCCAGCTGGGTAAGAAGGGCAGGTTTATCTTTTTCACTAAGATTGCCAAGCGCTGTACTATCTAGCATAGTTTGCCCATTAGCTATAAAACAAATCAAAAACATTCCCATTAAGAGTGTTATGCTTTTCAGAACCAGGTATTTCATATCGTAAAATTAACATAAAGATTGAAGCCAGGACATAGTTGTAGACGAAAAACAAAAATAAACAAAAACTATAAACAACTGAAAAACAACACATTAAACACAAATGTAGATACATTGTAGACGTTTTTACAAAGTGCCGTAGATGCTCTGTAGGCGGCAAAAACTTTAAAACCCTGCTGATAAGCCTCAATTTTGGATCAAATAATTTTTCAATCTAAAAACAGAAATCATGGACAACAAGACCCTTTCAATTATTTCTTACATCACCCTTATTGGTTGGTTAGTAGCCTATTTTACTGGAAAAGATAAAGCCGATGCTTTGCTTAAATATCACTTAAGACAATCGTTGGGCATTGCCATTGTAAGTATTATTTTCAACATCCTTTTTACGATCATTGCCAGTATAGTGCCTAGTTTATCCTTTTTAGGATTTGTAGGTTATGCATTTGTTATCCTTTGGATTATAGGCATTATCAATGCGGCAAATGGTGCACTAAAACCTATTCCACTTATTGGCAAGTGGTTCGAAGACAAATCCTCAGTAGTTGGTAAATATTAATAAAGAAGTTTATGCGCCTCAACATCAAAAATGTCATGCTAATGGTGATGGTTTTTACCATCACCGCATGCAAATTTTCAATCAATACCCCTGAAGAATATTTCGACCAGGCAGCCCTGAACACGAATGACATATCGCGCTTTGGCACATACTATTTTCAAGGTTATCAAAAATACCTCAAAGTTGTATCAGGTCCGGGCAAAGTGACCGGCTGCGAAGAATACTTGAAAAATTCAATTAACAGGGCCGAAAAGAATTTGGAAAAAGTAAAAAAACTGGAGCCAACTCCCTCGGCTAAACCCATGCTTGATGCATCAATAACCTTGTACAACTATGTTTTAACCAGTTACAAAAACGAGCACCTTAAAATAGCCAAGATGATCGATAATCATGAACCGGAGCAAGAAATTAACAAGGCCTTAACAGAACTGGATACCAGCCAGTACGATGCATTTATAGAGAAGTATAATACACTTTGGAAACTTGCAGAAACATATGCCAAGGATAATAAAATTGAAGTAAAAAAAATGCCTTTTTAGCAGATCCATCACTCACCATACCCTTAGTTGTACTTTAAAAAGAAAAATGATGTGGAGTGACAGATACAACTATTACAGCATTAAAAGCGACCTGCAGCACAAAAAGAATGCAGAAACCGGAAGCGTAATGAAGATGCTGTTACAGACCGGAAATTTTGTGCAGCAAGATCATCAAAGCCTATGTAATGCAGATCATTTCCCATGGACGAGTATAACATTGGCTGAAACAAAAGAAGGAAGTTTTTCTTCATCAAAAAGGCAAACAGACTTTATTAATTTGATTGACATTGTTTGTAGCAAAGGAAAAGATATAGATCAGCAGTTATACCTTAAAACTTTTTTAGCAATAGCCGAAAAATTAAACTGGAATTTATACCTGGAAGCCGATGATGAAGGAAATGAAAACGTAATTGTTAAACGTATGCACTAACCCCATCATCCGGTAGTTCTTTCATAGTATCGATATTAAAATATATCAAATTCATTTTCAAATAATTAAAACAAAATGCAAACATTTAAATATTTCGAACAAGAAGGCAATACTTATAAATTAAAGGTGCAAAAAGGACTATTTTATACCATAACTTTGGGCTGTATTGCTGCCATCATAGCCCTACTGATCTATAGCACCAGCAAGGCAACATTTTTATACGTTACTTTCTTTGCCTTTGTAGGTGTACTGGGTGTTTTGCGTACAACAGGTATTATTGCTTTTGATAACCAAAGTCGTGAAATACAGCGTAAACGTTTTTTCTTCAGTGCGCCTGTAAGCTATAGTTTTGATGATTTTGACCATTTTCTCATATCAAAACAAAAAAGTTATTTTATTACCGTGAGTATCCAGGCCATTATGGTAATGAGAAAAGGCGATAAAACCAGACACATTTTACTGGCGCAAACTTTATTTACAGCAAAACCGCTTCAAAAACTTAGTGAAGAAATAAGTACAATAATGGGTTTGCCACAAACTTAAAAATATACAGGTAAGCCTGCTGCTTTAGCCTGACTACAGGCAAGCCGGAAATACGTAAAACTGTAATAAAAAAGAATCCTAAACAAAAACATAAGTCATTTTATCACCAGCTAGTTTTCGTGGTCGTCGGCATTCAGAAAAGCCCTGTTGCGGACAAGAGCAAAAAACAGGAAAAATTATAAAGATATGTCAGCCTATAATTTAAAAATAGAAAACGGCAAACTCAGCTTTCAACCCGAACGCGATTACAGGGGCAAGATTTTGTTTTTTGTACTTCTCGCTGCAGGAATATTTGTGGTAACGCCTATACTCCATCTCTATCGTGATACGAAATGGGTTGTAATGGGCATTGGTTTCATATCGGCACTAACGGCGATTTATGATTTCATCTTCCATTTTAATGTTACCTATATTTTTGATCAATACTCAAGGCAGGTATACAAAAAAATTCCCGGGTTATTCACCCGTAAAATTATGGCCTTTGAAGATATATACATCCTTCATGTACAGGAAGATGGCCTATTGCATTATGCCTTATCGCACAAACAGAACAAGTATGGTAAAAGCTTCGCCATTAGCCAACCGTTTGGCACCAACCGCAAAAGCCGGGCAAGACAGGAGCAATTTGAAACAGAAGTGTTAACTGAAATAGAAAAAATAATGCATCAAAGCATATGATAAACTAAAAACCTCAAATATTACAATTAAATAAAAGATTCACCTACCTAACCAAAAAAACATGAGAGGATTTTCGATATTCTGGATCATTTACATGCTGTTTTTCGCTATTCCGTTCCCCATGTTGATCTATTACAACACCAAAGACGATAGCGTATCCAACCTGATGGGCGAAAATCCCTGGTATCCGCTTTCTATGCTTGCCTTATCCATAATATTCTGGGTCATATTATTAATCGGCTACTACCGAAAATGGGTGATTCGTATTTTTTCGGTTAAACGTAATATAGAAAAACTTAAAACCACCGGTGAACCTCGGGAGGCCAAAATATTAGAATCATCAAAAATACATGAAAAAGGTGCGGCTTACGATACCTACGAACTTACCTTAGGGTTTAAAAACCTAGTGGGCAGTACGATTATGCAAAAAACCACGGTAAATGATGCAAAACCTTATGAACGCCGTTATGAAGTGGGTAAAACTGTTGGCATTCTGTTAGATAGAGAGGTAAAAAAAGTCCCTTATTTTATTTTTGCCACAACAGAGGTAAGCATAAAAAAAATGATCATATTTCTCACCAACCTGGCCTGGCTGATCTTTGTCGCCATTGTTGTTTGGTATTATGCTTATTCTTATGCTTTAGAAAGCAAAGGCATGGGCTGGCGTTTTATGGGTATCGGCCATCCTTTATTAACCTGCGCATTTACGCTGCTTATTTACCGTATCTTCGGCACTTTTATCGCTCATAAGTTTAGCAGCAAACCCAGTCAATTGTACCTGATCAAATTTAAAGGTACACATACTACTGCCCGGTTGGTAAAAGTTAACCAAACCGGAACTTATATTAATGAGCAGCCGATGATCAATTTTGACCTCGAATATACCGATCAGTTTAACCAAAAGCACCGGACAAGCATTAAAAAAATAGTAGATCTACTTGATCTGGACAGCGTTAGGCAGGAATATTTTTCTATTTTTTACATCAAAGAAGATCCGCAAAAAATTGCCTTTGAAAAAGACCTGAACGAACTTAAGGGAGAATTCTGATGAAAAACCTAAAAAAACTTTATTGCCTGATTGTACTGCTCAGCTTACTCGGTTCAAGCTGCAGACAGATTACCAAAAGTATAGATGAAACCTTTCATCCAAACGATTCGCTGGTTAAAAAATATGATCAGGAAAAAGGCCTTCGAGAAAATGGAGGATATAAAGGAGACACAAAAACATCTTCTTCTACTTCAATACAGCACCAACAGAAAAGAACCATCGTGATCAATGGCGATACCGTTAATACACCCGAAATGGAGTCAAAAGCAAAAGAGATGTTCAGCGACATTGAATCGTTAAAGCAGCAAAAAAGCCCTGCTACAGCTAAAGAAATACAGAAAAGGGTAAACAAGTTTCTAAAAGAGATGAAACTTCCGCAAGGTGGCCTTAAAACCATTGATACGGAAAAACCGATCGTAAAAACTAAAAAAGGACTATTAGGTACTGCTGACCTCGCGTTGGCTGAAGAACAGTTAAAGAGATTGCCCCAATATCGCCACAAAGAAATAATGGTGTACCAATCGGTTCATTTTTACGATAATGGCACTATAAACCTGATGTTACAGCATCCTGTAAACCCTAAATATGCCGATGCATACGAATATCGGGATGGGGTATGGTCTATGCCGAAACCGGTATTGGCCAGAGATATGGAACGCAGAACCTTCCCCTTAAGTGAAATGCATTTTTCAGATGCCCGGAAAGTACTCAAAATCTACAACGAAAAAGCGGCACAGGTAAATGGTGCAGCACCAACTTCTTCTGTTTACATTTCGATATGGGATGATAATTTCCGCTGGTTCCCCGGGAGCATCAACGGTACCCGCGAGCGCTTCGATATCCAGTTTAACCGCGATGGAACACTTAAAAGTTTCAGGCAGGAATGAAAAATACGAATGGAGTGATCTTATCCTTTTGTATCCCAGATAATTGATCGTTGCGTTTTCCCGATTTCTATATCAAGATCAGGTGTTGTTATCGCAAATACTAACCTCGCAGTTGCTATTAAGCTTTAAAAAAAATAGAAAACAGGTTCAGCATTGACGAAATCCCGAATTTATTTAATCAAACTCAGGGCCTTTTTCAAATCCAGGTCATTATTACTTACTACATCCTTCGGAGTATAATCAATTGTGTAATCGGGCATTATGCCCCGGCCACGACTTGCTTGTTTAGCTGTCGAAACTACCCGCATCCACGGAAAATCGACTACAACCTTACTATTGGGCAACGTTAGGTGCTGCACTGTCATACCATTGCATCCCTCCTGCGCCCCTGCAGTTTCCCTTCCAATAAACTTAACGTTTTTATTTTGCGCCTTTAATGCTGCTGTAAAAAGCACTCCTGATGAAAAAGTGGCGCCATCAATCAACACCAAGAGCTTACCATCAAAATGATTGGCACCAGCAGGCTTAAATGGTCCGTAGAGCTGTCCAAACTCAGAAGTAACGGTTATATGGTGCCAGGTTGCTGGCTTATTATCAGCTTTAAAGCCTGTTTTAAAACCTTTGGTTATTTCGGCATCAAAGTACCGGGCAAACTGACTTGCAGCAGGGTCAGTAAATCGTGATTTTACATCACCAACAATATTGAAATCACCATCTGCCAGGTAAGACAGCAATCGGGTCGCCACCCTGATATCGCCACCAGTATTGTGCCTTACATCCAGCACCAGATTTCTAATCCCTTTTTGTTTAATCAAGGCAAAAGCCTTTTGGTATACAGCAGTATCGGTATAGGCAAATGGGGTTGCCTGAAACCAGGCCGTTAGTGCATTTTTTTGAAAGCGTAAGCGCGAATTTTCAATTTCCGTAGCCACTACCCAGCCAGCAAGATTATCGATGGTCTGTTGCGGCTCGGCCAGTAATTTTTTTCCATTTTGAGCTTCATCAACTTTTATCATTTTCAACTCACCTTTGCTGGTACGAAGCTTAAGTTCATACGGTGGTTGCCAGTGATAGTATTTATTGCATACATCTTCAAAGCCATCATATTCACTTAAAAACAATTCTTTAAAGGTTTCGTTATAACCGTCTCCACAATATAGATTATAGCCATGATCAACCATTTGAGCAACAGGAATACCATTCATTTCCATAAGCTCATCCCCGGTATGGAGTTCCGGTACCTGATGAGTAGTAACCCATACCTTGCGCTGCTGTACCAGTACATGAAAAGGCAAATGTGGTACTTTTTCGTTTGCTGCCGGTTTAAAGTTGACCGAATGTTTTAACTGGGTATGTCCACATCTTAACTGGCATAAAAAGGGATAAACCGCATCGATAAACTGACTTTCGGAAAGTGGTTTTTTTAGGCCTTTATAAACATTTTGATAAGCTTGCTGCAATTGAGCTGTTGGCGTATAAAAACCGTAACCCGGATGTAATTCCTGAATGGCACCCCACAACACAGCCAAATCCTCCTGCATACTATTTACCGGTAACATATTTTTGGCAGCTGTATCAGCAGCTGTTGAATGATTTGTTTTATGCGATGTATTACTGCCACAACCCAAGGCAATGACCATCATCACTGAAATCAATAATCTTAATAAAGGTGCTTTCATGACAGGTAATTAAAGGCACGCAATATACTGTAAGTTAGAGGCTAACCAAAATTCGATTTTAAAGTTTGCTACAGCTTTGATAATTAAGGGAATTACGCAAACCCACAACTGAGTCTACACCACAGAACCATTCTAAATAACACTGTACACTTTAGCTTAACATAAGCTTTAATTTTTCGCAACATAGCCAATGTATTTTTGCCGCAAACGGAAAACAAAACTTATGAACAAAACGCTATTAAAGCAAAGGGCTTTGGCCCTTGCTGTTGCTGCATTTGTTACTTCTACAGTAATAATCAGTGCCTGTAAAAAGAATAATGAGCCAGAAACACCAGAAACCACTACCCCGGTTACATTAAAAGATTATTCGGTAAATCCTTCGCTGGTAAAAGCAATGCCTGGTTTCGAGAGCCTGAACATTACGACTTTAATCAGTTCGGATGATGTATTGCCTGAATCGCCAAATTTCATTTTCGGTGCACAGCCTGATGGTGCAGGAATGATTAAAAACCCTTCGGGCGAAGGTTTTATCATGATTAACAACCATGAAATTCTCCAGTCGGTATCGCGCGTGTATCTCGATAAAAACTTTAAACCGGTAAAAGGAGAATACATTGTTGATTCGGATGGCGGTATGACCCGTCTTTGTTCGGCTACCCTGGCAACCCCCGAAGAGCATGGCTTTCCTAAACCAGTTTTTTTAACTGCGGGCGAAAGTGGTGCAGAATCGATGATTCACGCCATCGACCCTCTTGCTGCTGCCGATAAAAAGAATAAACAAAGAACCGTTAGCGCATTGGGCAGATGGAGTGCCGAAAACGCAGTACCGCTGCCTAAAGGAGCATTTGCGGGTAAAACTGTCATCATGATTGGCGAAGATGAGAGTGACGGACAGCTGGCCATGTATGTTTCCAATACACAAGGTGATTTGGAAAACGGCAAGTTATATGTAATGAAACGCAGCAATAACGACCCGATTGAAACCAACATGGAGAAGGGACAAACCTACGATGTGGAATTTGTAGAGCTTGACAATGTAAAAAGCAGTACCGGCGCCCAGTTACAACAACAAACTATTGATAAAAAAGCTTTAATGCTGGCGCGCGTAGAAGATATCGATTACAGAAAAGGCAGTGCGGCAAACGGTCGCGAAATATACTTTACTGCAACTGGCGTTAGCCAGGGCGATAAAATCACACCTGTAAGTGGTAAAACCATGTGGGGTCGTGTGTATAAGCTGGTACTGGATGCAAGCAACCCGTTAAAAGGTAAACTGGAAGTAGCTGTTGATGGAAACGACAATCCTGGAAAAAGCATCGTAAACCCTGATAACCTTTGCGTTACTGAAAACTATGTATACATCCAGGAAGATGGCGATTCATTTTACAAAAACAACGATCACGATGGAACCATATGGCAGTTTGCAATGGCTTCAAAATCGTTAAAACCAATGTTACAGATGAACCACCGCAGAACAGATGCCACATTTAATGCAAAATACAACCCAGGAAACAATACGCAATTAAGCAGCTGGGAATATGGTGCCATGTACGATATTTCTGCTTTAACCGGCATTCCTGATACTTTTGTGGTGAATTTACACCCACACACCTGGACAAATGACAAATACAAAAATGCCGACGGTGGTACGACCAGATTGGTTAACAACAGCGAAGGTGGACAAGTAGTAATTGTTCGCGGCGTTTCTAAATAACCAATGCGCTTTCTCATCCCTTTCAGCAAATGCTGGAAGGGATTTTTCTATTTTATTTCAACTCCACTGCAAGTATGCCCAGCCTAAAAAAAATTGTCTTTTTCGCATCCTTAATTACCCTTACTACTCTTCTTTCCATTTTCTGCAAAATGGAAAAGAAAACAACGGCAGAACGGGTTAGAGCAGATTTCGACCAGCAGCTCACTGAATTTCAAAGCCTGGTTGATCAAAAATTATCTCACGCCGCTCAGAACCGGGATGAAAAAGCAATTAAGCAAGCCTTCTTACTGGCAAGGACAAAATACAAGCAACTCGAATATTATATCGAATATTTTTTCCCGTCTACCGCAATAATGCTTAATGGGGCGCCCATTGATGAAATTGAATTGGGCGAAAACCTGATCGAGAACCCAACGGGTTTTCAGGTAATGGAAGAAATAATTTACGAAAGCCCAACAAAAGAAAATCGTCTGGAATTACTGAACGAGGTAAAGAAAATGCAGCTCAATTTGCAGCGGGTTAGTCGTTTTAATGCTCAATACCAGCTTACTGATGCACAGCTATTTGATGCCATCCGTTTAGAAATTTTCAGGATTACAAGTTTAGGGATAACAGGTTTCGACACCCCCAACGCTTTACAATCGATCCCTGAAACGGCGGCGGCTTTAAGAGGAATTGAGCATGTACTGGAGAAGTATGATGAAACATCAGCAAATCAAACAATTTCATTGGCCATTGCCTATTTGGATAAAAACCATGATTTTAACACTTTTGACCGCCTGACTTTTATCACCCTATACCTCGACCCCATCAGTAAAAAAATCAACGCACTCCGGTTGAAAAAAAAGATCGCAACTGCAGCAAGTGGATCCGCATTGCACGATGAGGCGGTAAGCATGTTTCAGCCAAATGCTTTTAATGTAAATAAATTTGTTGGTAACAGCACCTTGTTTATTAGCGACGCTAAAATTGCCTTAGGCAAAGCTTTATTTAACGATCCTGTACTTTCTAACAGCGGTAACCGCAGCTGCGCCAGTTGTCATCACCAGTCGAAGGCCTTTACCGATGGTTTAGTAAAAGCCACCGGAATTAAAACAGGGGAAGCTTTACTAAGAAACACCCCCACACTAAGTTATGCAGGCTTACAACGCGGATTCTTTTACGACTTAAAGGCCGGCACATTAGAAGACCAGGCCCTCGATGTGGTACACCACAAACAGGAAATGAACGGATCGCTTACCCAAGCGGCTGAACGTATTAACACGGCTAAAGGTTACCAAACCTTATTTCAAAAAGCCTATCCGGATAAAGCCGGTAAAGCCAACCCTTGGAAAATACAGCATGCACTGGCTTCCTATATACGATCGTTATCGCCTTTTAGCTCAAGGTTTGACCGCTACATGCAGGGAGACCATAAACAGCTAAGTGCTGATGAAAAAAAGGGCTTCAACTTATTTATGGGTAAAGCTAAATGCGGAAGCTGCCATTTTGCACCGCTTTTTAACGGCACCCCGGCTCCCCTATTCAATAAAAGCGAGGCGGAAGTTTTGGGTGTACCTGCAACTGCTGATACCATTAAACCGCAATTAGACAACGATTTGGGACGTTACGCACTTTACAATTACCCACAGTACAAGCATGCCTTTAAAACTTCAACCTTAAGAAACATTACCAAAACAGCACCATATATGCACAACGGTGTATACAAAACCCTCGAGCAAGTGATGGATTTCTACAACCGGGGCGGAGGTGCAGGCATGGGTATAAAAGTTGATAACCAAACTTTATCTGCCGATAAACTGAATTTAAGTAAAACAGAGATTAAACAGATTATTGCTTTTTTGGCTACGCTTGAAGATTTACGTTGATCTTGTTTATATTTTTCACTACTAAAGGCGCAAAAGAACACAAAGTAAAGTAAAACTTCCGTGTATACTGTACACCCATGGCTAAAAAGGGAGTACGCAGAATAACCCGGATTTTTGATACTTTTACATTATGATCAGAATAAACAACGATACACCAACCGAGGTTCTTCAGGATATAAAAATTGGCGATATGGTAACCGATACCTTCAGCAAAACGGGTCTGGTAGAAAATATAGAGATCAGCGATGATGGGCTATACCGGACCTATGAATTTAACCTTGTTACCGGAAGAACCATCACGGTTAAAAAGTAAAACGTTATAAACTTATCTTACCATCCTAACCCTGGCCAAATGTCATTACTTATCCTCCTTTTCGGTATTCTTTTGCTTTTTGTGCTGATCTTGAAAAAGATCAACCCAATGATCGCTTTAATTGCTGTAGCGATTATTACAGGTCTTTTATTGGGCATGCCGGTAACAAAGGTAATGGCCTCCATCAGTAATGGAATTGGCAGTACCCTGGGTAGTATGGTGATGGTTTTGGCCCTTGGTGCAATGATGGGTAAAATGATTGAAGATAGCGGCTCGGCTAAAAAGATTGTTTTTATTTTAATCAGGGCCTTTGGCAAAAAGAATATTCAATGGGCCGTGCTGTTAACCGGTTTATCGGTAGGGATTCCTTTATTTTACAATGCTGGTTTCGTGGTACTAATCCCTTTGGTTTTTGCCATTTCTGCTGCCACAGGGCTATCGAAATTATACATTGGCATCCCAATGGCTACAGCCCTTTCGGTAACACATGGTTTTTTACCCCCTCACCCCGGACCTGTTGCTTTAGCCGGAATTTTCCATGCTGATATTGGCAAAACACTCATTTACGGCTTAACTTTAAGTATACCCATTGCGGTTATTGCCGGAATTTATTTTCCGCGTTTTATTCTCAAACGGGATCAATCGGCAACTGTTCAAGACTTCCATATCAGCGAAGAAGAAAACCTCCCTTCTGCCCCGAGAAGCTTTATTACCGCATTGTTACCAGTATTCTTAATCATCGCCGGAACCATAGGAAGCAGTTTCAAAACAGATTATGTAGGCAAACCGCTGTTTATATTTTTAGCTGACCCTACGGTAGCCCTATTAATTTCGGTTATTATTGCTTTGGTTATTCAAAAAACGGGCATTTCAAAAGCGATGGAATCATGTGCTGAAGGGGTAAAAAGCATCGCTATGATTATTTTAATTATTGCAGCCGGTGGTGCATTTAAACAGATTTTGATTGATAGCGGTATGGGCGAAACCGTAAAACAGCTTACCGGAAGTTTAAATTTATCGCCACTGCTACTGGCCTGGTTAATTACTGCATCGCTCCGGGTAACCCTTGGTTCGGCAACGGTAGCTGCCCTAACCGCATCCGGGATGGTATTGCCACTGATCAGTTCGGGTGCTCCGCCAGAGTTAATGGTTTTATCGGTAGGTGCAGGAAGTTTAATGTTTTCGCACGTAAATGATACCGGGTTTTGGATGTTTAAAGAATATTTTAACCTCAGCCTGAAAGAAACTTTTAGCACCTGGACCATGATGGAAAGTTTGGTTTCTGTTTTAGGTTTGGTTGGTGTGCTGCTGTTGAACCAGGTTGTTTGAGCTGATCTTCGTTTAGAGAGCTCAGTTTTTTTAACAAAACAACAGGAGTTGGAATGACAGCATCAGCTTTAAAAGGGACCGTCATTTCGAGCGGAGTGCAACGCAGTCGAGAAATCTGCATAGATAGAAATAGATTTCTCCGTTTCGCTTCGCTTCAGTCGAAATGACGTCCGATTTTGAATTTTATCATTGTGTACTGGAGCACAACACATTAGAGAGATCCATTAATTTTCATGGATGTCCCTGAACCACATTCGATAGGTAATCATTAATTCTTCACCCTGTTCTTTTCTGCATCAGCACCGGATGATTCGTGTTTTGCTGGTGTAGAAAAAGCCTTACCAAAACGGTAGCTGTAACTCACCACAACCGATCTCGAATCCTGGCGGTTTACCCAGTTTGCCTCTGTATTTGCGAGGTTATTGATTACCCCATTAAAAACCCTGGTTCTAAAAATATCATTTGCGGTTAATTTCAAGGTACTTTTAGTTGAAAGTTTTTTCTGCACCGCTGCACCAAACTCATGTACTTCACCCAATAAAAACTGTACATTAGATAGTTTACTCTGGTAACGCATGTTTACTTCGGCATTCCATGTCGGGCTGATTTTGAACTGCAAATTCGGGTTTGCCCTTAAATAACTTCCATGGGTAACCAGAAAACCTGTATAAAAATCTGTTTTTGAAATTATGTTTGCATACTCCACATAAGCATTCAGTTTAACCCATTTGGTTAGGTCAATTTCTGCATTTACCGAAATATTGGCCACGGTTGTTTTGCCCACATTCGCGGGCCTGCTGTAATAGGTGCCATCTACAATCTCTATGGTTTCGTTCACTTCGTCTCTCACCCAGCCATAACCTAAAGTGGTGGTAATTTTATTTTTATAGGTGTGCGACAGCTCTAAACTGTGTGTAAATGACGGCTTTAAGAATGGATTTCCGACGTAATAGGTAAACTTATCCAATGGCGAGAAAAATGGGTTCAGATCCTGATAATACGGACGGTCGATCCTTCGACCATAATTTAAGCCTAACTGATTATTGCCGGCAGTATCCAGTTTATAAGAAAAATAAACCGTTGGAAACAAGCTGTTGTAAGTTCTTTTGAAACTCGAGTCAGGTTTAATCAAATTACCCAACTGGTGCCCGTTTGACACCGTATTTTCATACCTCAATCCAACTTGTAACGAAAACCTTTTTCCCTCCCTGCTCATGTTCAGGTAAGCTGCATTAATATTTTCTTTGTACAAGAAATGATTGCTTTTCTCATAATCTACACTTGTTTTTCCATTTGCGGTATTAAAGTAATCGGCAATATTATCGGTTTTGGTATAAGCCGTTTTAACACCTGCGGCCAGTTTCCATTCATTTGCCAATGGGTGCGAATAATCCATTTTTGCCGTGTAAATATCGATATCAGAAGGCAGGTTACCGGTTAATATATCCTGGTATTTTAATGTTCCACCCGGTAGGTAACTGAAATTATAATAGGTCTGATCGGTTTGATTATGATAAAGCAGGTAATCTGCATCAAAAGTAAGTTCCCTGCCCGCCTGTTTAAATTTGTGCCTGTAATTTAGGTTTACCCCAGCATTCTGGTATTTAATCTGGTCGATGTTTTCGGCCCTGATGACCGAATCGAGCTGCATTGATGCATTCGATAAGTTACTGGTATTGTTGTTTACCTGTTTAGAAATCCGGTTCATGCCTGTTAGCACCATGCCCCAGGTAGTATTATCCGAAGCATAATAATCGAGCCCTGTTTTCAGGTTGAACGTATTGCCATGCCTACGAAAATAAGAGTTCTGATTAAAGTATGATTTTGCGCTGCCATCATCATTTTTATATTTCCGGTTAAGGTCCAGATCGGTAAAACTGTTGTTGAGGTTATAACTCAAATTTCCGAAAACGTTGATCTTATCCTTGCGGTAATTAAAATTTAAACTGTTGTTAGATCTACTCAGTTGACCTTGATTTAAACTCAGGTTAATGCCTCCGTTAAACCCGGCAATTTTTGTTTTCTTGGTTTTGATATTGATGACCCCGCCATTTCCTGCCGCATCGTATTTGGCAGGCGGATTGGTCATCAATTCGATCTGATCAAGAGATGAAGAAGGCAACGAACGCAGGTAATTCTCCAGCTCGGCCCCCGACAGGTAAGTCGGCTTATCATCAATAAAAATGGCCACCCCGTTTTTGCCCTTCAGCGAAATTGCACCGTTCTGATCGACATTAACGCCAGGCGATTTACTCAGCACATCCAGGGCCGTTGTTCCTGCATTAGAAATCAGTGCATCAACATTCACCACTGTCCGGTCTATTTTCCGTTCAACAAAAGCCTTTTGCCCGGCAACCGTTACCTCTTTCAGGTTATTGGCTCCGGTAGCCATTTTAATATCGGCTAAAGCAATATTGGAATGCGCAACATCTAATACTATTAAATCTGATTGGTAAATGGGCGCCCCCACAACCGATATTTTAAGCAGGTATTTACCATAAGTAAGCTTATCAAAACTGAACAGTCCATCTTTTTCTGTAAAGGTGGTTTTTAAAAGTACAGAATCTTTAAGCAGTGCTACCGTAGCAAATTCGATGTTTTTTCCTTCAGCATCCAATACCCGGCCATAAATTTTGGGTGAAGATGGTTGATCCTGAGCAAAAGTAAGGGCAATATTCATCCAAAGGGCTAAAAAAGCCAGGAGTGTAAATTTCATGATGGTAAGGTTGGATTAGCGCCTAGAAGATTAATTTTTGTTGTTTTCAATCAGGAAATTATACATCAGCGAGTGGTTATCGTTTTTCAAAAACCTTCTTTTGTACTTTTGCTGAGTCTCGGTACTTTGTTTCACACCATTTACAATCAGCTCGTCTTTATTGAGTTTATATGATAGCTTATTGGTGCTGCTGATAATGCCATCTTTAATCAATTCTTGGTTAATAGCATTCGTATAATCGTGTCCATCACCATTGGTTACGGTTTTTGAGGTAATTGTACGCTGCGATCCGGTTCTGATACTGCTGCTTTCGCCATGAACAGGTGGCGTTGGTGGTGTAGGAGGAGTAGCATAACCCAAGCCTGGCTGAGCTGCAGGAGCTGCCGGCATAGCAGGTATGGCGGGTATGGCAGGTGCCGCGGCAACAGCTTTCGGTGCTTTTGGCGGACGAGGCGCCCTCGGTTGTACATCATAACCTTGCGATTTATACTCTTTTGCCCATTTCCGGTATTCTCTTGCATCGTCAGCAGCTTGCTTAGCATCAGCAATAGCTCTTTTCGAATCATTTTCGGCCATTTTAGCATCAGCAACTGCCTGTTTATGGTCTAACTCTGCTTGCTTAGCATCAATAGCAGCCTGCTTGGCATCTTTCTGAGCCCTCATTTCATCGTAGCGCCGTGCTTTTTCATCTGCTTGTCTGGCCTTTTTATCTTCTTTCGTTTCCTGCCACTGTTGCTTTTCATTCAGTTTTTTCAGCTGGCTGTCCATTTTTTCATTGATCTCTCTTTCCATCTGATCTGCAGATTTACCTGTTGAAGGTCTGGCTTTTTTCTTGGTCGTATCCTGCAACACTACATTTAAAGTGCTTATTTCTTTTTTAGAAACTGCTTTTGTATTGCCCACGCTTTTAAAAGCAGCAGTACAAACCACAGCAGATACCAGGGCGATGGTTAATATTGTTTTTTCCATTTTGTTTAAAGTTGAATTGGTATTAAATAACATCCTGCTGGCTCTGTGCAGCAGGCTACCTTTCTTGCCGGTAATGGCCATGGCATAAGCAGGTGCACGCTGCTTAAATTCCTGGCACACAATAAGGGCCTGAACGTAGTTTTTGCGATCGTTTACACAGGCGATGGCCAAATCATCGCAACAATGCTCGCGCTCTGTTTTAATTAATTGCGATACCCAAAGTACCGCGGGGTTAAAGAAGAATACGATTTCAATAAAACTCTGAAATAAATTTACCAGGTAATCTTTCCGTTTGATGTGGGCCAGTTCGTGAGAGAGGATAGCTTCAACTTCCGCATTTGATAAACCATTAAGCAGCCCCAAAGGAATAAGGATTAAAGGCTTAAAATATCCCACTACCATAGGCACCTGAACAATACCCGATTGCATTACTTTCACCTTTTGCGTTAAACCCAGTTTCTGCGCGAGTTCATTTAGTTTTTCGTCCCATTTTTTACCTGCAGCATAGGTTTTATTATTACGCAAATGGTACACGCCATTTAAACCAACCGTTAATTGGATACTTTTTCCGCAGATGATCAGGAACCACACCAATACAATCTGACTGGCATAAGTATTCCACAATGAGAGGATTTTGTTCAGTCCCGAATACATATCCTGCTGTACACTTGTAACAGCATATTGATCTGTAATTGCTTTGGGCAGGTTAATCCCCGTTTGATGAATGGCCCTTGTCTGTGCATCGTACACCGGTTGTTGTAGCTCCTGATAAAAGGTAAAACCTATTGCAACAACAAACAGGCCTAAACATACCGTAAGCAGGTTGTAACGCCATGCTGCGCTCACCCTACGGGTAGTAAACATAACCAAACCGGCCATCAATGCTAAAATTACACCAAGCCACAACGAATGGAACAAGGTAGCGCCCAAGGCATGAAGCCAGTTTTCTGGCAAAAGGTTAATTAATTTAAATTCCATTATCGTGGTTCTTTAGAATCAGTACTGTTAATTATTCCATGCTATCCAATAGCCGCTTAATCTCTTCGATTTCCTTTTTTGATGTTTTCTCGTTCCCCAAAAGCTGCATCATCAACTGCGATGCAGAACCTTTGTATAACGTGTTTACGAAACGGTCTAACAATTGAACTTTGGTTTTTTCTTCTGCTTCTACCGGAATATAAATGTGTTTCATTTGGCTCTCATCACGCTTTAAAATTCCTTTTTCAGTTAAGATCTGCATCTGCTTTAAAGTGGAGGTATAATTCACCTCTCTTTGTTCATTCAGCTTATCATTTACAAACCGAACGGTCGACGGTCCAAATTCCCATAATACCTGGAGAATTTCCAGTTCGGCTTTGGTAGGTTCGGGCAGATTATTTTCGGATTGCACATTCTTCATACCCTAAAGGTACGATGTTTTTCGTACGATACAAATATTAGGATAGATATTTTTAACAAAATTTAGTAAATAACTGATTTATAACCACTTAAAAATAATAAAGACACAGAACTTAAATCTGATATCATGTTTAAAAAACTGGATTGGTAAGTCTCAAAGACTTTTTACTAAATCCTGGCAGGCCGAAATCCTCATTTTGATTACAATCATCAACAGGCTTAATGCTTATCAAAGGATATGTAGCGGCAGCTCTACAAATTTGGACATAAAACTTATACCCTATCGCCTGTTCCGTTTTACCCTTAACCTGCACAGACCTAATTATAATATGACAGATAAAAAGAACAACATTTCTACCTTGTTTATCACCTACCTGATATTGACAACTACTTTCCTTTTATTATTGATTGGCTTTGGAGAAGATTATTTTTTTGGGAGCTTTAATATCGAGATCCTGACTCTTTATGATTTTAGCGACCTGGCTTCATCGCAGAGGGGATTAAGTTCCCTGGAAAAATCTGCCCTTTTAGTTTTTTTACCTTTAATTATTACGGTTGCTTTTATTGCACATTCGTGGATCTGCGATACTTCTACCATACTACGCACCAGAAATGCTGCTTTTATAATAGGCCTAATGCCATTTGCATTTTTACCTGCTGTAATCAGCTTACAGGAAATTAAAATGTCTATCCTATTAATCAGCATTTCACTTGCCCTTATGCTATGCCTTTGGATTATTCTCTTTCAGGTCAGGATGTTCCAGTTTAACTACCTCTCTTTTCATTTATTTGCGAGCTGCTGCCTTTTAATCACATTTACATCAATTAACCGGATCGACATGGATATCCAACATTGCTTAAACAGCGCAAAAAACGATGGTACTATCGAAAATCCAGATCCGGCTACCGTAAACAGTCCGGTTGTTTTTGTTGGCAGTACCACCTCCTTTAATCTTTACTATTCTCCTACACAGCGCCGCAGCATTATCCTGCCCAAAGCAGATTAAGGATTCTTTTAAATAACTACCCCAATCATCGCCATAACTCAATAGATTAATTTAATCACTACCTATTTGTTACATCAGGCATTAAACACCGGCTGTAATGCCGTTAAGCCAACCTTTTCAATTTAAACAGCCAGGCTTCACGGTATTAACGCACATCATATTTATCATTATTAACCAAAATCAACAATTAATTTGACAATTATCAATCTATTTATGCATATTTATGCTCATTTTTATTGGATATTTGTCTATTAATCCCTATAAAAACATTTGCTAAATGCTTTTTGCAGAAAATCATGTTAAAAAACCGTGCTGTTTTTTTAACAGGTCGTCTTACGTAATTCCCATTGCTGTCAATGGACTTCCCGCTGTGGATACTCTTCAAAACAATTCGGTTTTGACAGATATTCTAATTAACATACCATAAATGAAGATTTTTAACTTATTAATCAACGATATACCTATACCCGTCTGCTTTATCAGAGTTTATCCGGCAAAGGGCGGGCAAAAACCAAAAAAAATTAAATTCGATTTTCAAAGTAATCTGTACCGCTGCCAATTGCCAATCTTCTTTTTTCAACGGCCTATGTTTAATATCTGAGGAATGCTTTTAATCATGCAAACACCATAAGGTTAAATGCTTTTTTACTTATCCAAAAAGAGCTTATTGTCTTTAGGATCAAACATAAAATTTAAATGGAGGGATCTAAAATCTTGGTTATACTAGAGGATTTTGATTTAAGAGTAAAAATCACCGAAATACTTACAGCTGGAAAATACAATGTAAAATCGACAGATAATGGCAAACATGCGATCGACATCATTAGAAAAAATCCTGTAGATGTTATTATTTCGGGGATAAACGTATCAGAAATAGACGGATTTGGGGTACTCCTTGTGGTTAATAAATTTACTGAAACTGCAGGCATCAGTTTTATTATGCTACTGAACGATAAAGATTATGATCTTGCCCGCAGGGTGATGGAACTTGGTGCAGATGGCCACTTAATGACTCCTTTTGATGACGGCGAACTGCTTAACCAAGTGGAAGTAAAACTTAGAAAAAAAAAATTGCAGCACGATTTATTTTTAAAAAAACATTTACAACTGAGAAATATAGACAACAGTGTAGACGATATGTCATGGCTGAGATCGAGGTTTGAAGGAAGTTTACCAAGAAATTTTAAGAAAAACCAGGTGCTTTATTATAAGGGAGAAAGACGCGCGCTTGGCCTTCATTATATTTTATCCGGAAAAATTAAAACTTATGTAACTGATGCAGCAGGCAATGTATTCATTACGGGCATTTACGGCCCTCATGAGTATTTTGGATTACAGAGCACATTATTGGGTACCGAAAACAAAGAAATTGCAGAAGCTATTGATAATTCTGAAATACTGACCATTCCATTTGCTGAAGTGCAGCATTTAATAACCGATTACCCCGAAATATTCAGTGTTTTTGCCAAAGATTTAGCACAGACTTTAAGCACACGTGATGAAAAGCTGCTCGACATTGCTTACTACTCGGTACGAAAGAGAATCGCAAAAGCCATTATTGGCTTAACCAAACTTGCCCATGGCACTGAAAATGGCCAGTTTATACTTCCAAGGCACGATCTGGCCTGCCTCGTTGGCATTGCAACCGAAACCCTGAGCCGCGTATTAGGCGATTTTACCAAAGAGGGACTTATTGAAAAGGAAGGCAACAACATTATTGTACTTGATGCCAAATCTTTAGATATGATGAAAAACTGATATACCGAGGCTTAATACCGTCAATTTTGAACAGCAACATTAACTATTGGCATAAACCGGAGCGGTAGATGAGAAAGATCAAGATACGCATTGACCATAGTCAGAGGAAAATTGGTATTAGTTACACAACTTAGCAACAACCAATACTTAGCGAATATTGGATGAATAATTTATGCATTTGCAGCGTTATGTTAAATAAATGTGAACGCTGGTACTGAAACTGAAATGCAAGCGGGAAGAATGCTGTATTTTCAATATCAAAACAAACGAAATTTTACTCAACTAAATTAAACAACATGAAACTTGGCTACACTAGGTATTTTTTAAAGGTATTTCTTTCATTATTAGACAGTAAGAAGAATAGGGCGGCCATCCGTTTTTTATATCGGCATACAACATTTCGAAACATTAGCGAAGGAGAAACGCTTTTTGAGGTCAATAGCCCAACAGCAAATGGCCAAGTAATATATGTGGCTGAGGGGCTGGTAAATGGATATATCAGTAATGAAGGGCAAAAATCGTCTGATATATGGCTGGGCAAATCGGGCAGCACTTATATCTGCGATGATTACAGCTATACCGGTTACAGCTTTAACATCAATGCGTTAGAAAATTCTGTCATTTTTATCATAGATAAATGCGAATTTGAGGAGGGCTGCGCATGGTATCCTGAACTTGATTCATTATTTGATGTTTATTTTCTCAGTAACGCCATAAATGATGTCAACAACAGGAACATTTTATTCAGGTTACAGGATATAGAAAACAGAACCAGATTATTCAGGCAAATTTATCCAGACCTCTATGAGCGAATACCTGCTGATCTGCTCATTTCTTATCTTGATCCGGATGCAGCTTTGGACCTGGAACAGGACCTGCATTTAGACGATACAAACAACGAAAGCATACTGAATTACCCGTGGCTGGAGAACTCACAAAAATCCACCTTGCTGTTGAATAAGGCTTAATTAAGCCTACTCAACAACAGATAATTTAGCATTAAGGCTTTGATGGTTTATCAATCAGAGCAAGATCATCAAGAATAATATCTCCTGAGCGGGTTTTATTAAAAATAAATTTGATTTTTTTAAGGTCGTTGAGCCGAAGTTTAGTTTCAGCATTCAGGAGTTTCGCAATATCGAAATAGAAAAAATCGGGTACAGCTTCCGAATTTGGATAATCGTCAAAAAAGCTAAATTTACCCAGATTTTTAGCGATCTGTGGCTGCAACATACTACAACTGCTCAATGGAAACGAAAGTTTATGCTTTTCACTGTCTTCAAGTATAATGGTAAAATCTGTTGGTTTTGCATGGCCATCCGTATTTTCTTTGTTAGCTGCCAGAGAAAAACTCAACATTTTTCCTGATAAAGAAAGCGGGGAAGCAAGTGTAAGCGAGAAAAAACCGCTCTGGTGTTTTAGGCTATCCCACCCTAAATAAACCCCTTTAGTAACCTGTATTCCCCATAAAAATTTATTCTGCTGTTCTTTCCATTGCCTTAAACCACTGGTTGTAATCCGGCCACCATTAATTGTTGAAGTATTAACATCTATATCTTCATCAAAATCAGCCAATACCGTTTTTTGGGCCGGTTCGAATTGGTTCATGTAAATCTTTTTGGGCAACCAGTTCCTGCCGAACCTCGCATCCATGAATAAGGGCTTATAACCTTCATTGCCATTAATTGTTGACTCTAAGAACGAGCTGATGTAGATGCTTAATATTTTTTGCTGTTCCTTCTCATCCATTAATTGTTTTAAATTAAACTTATTGATACCTGGCCCGGTGCCATCTCTCCTTCCCCATACTGAATTAAACTGACCATGGTTGGCTCCGCTTAAATAAAGTCCGGCCTTAAAGCCATTAAATCCCGGTGAAAACTGAATCCTTTTCATAGTAGTTAACCCGCCATAAGTCTGCATATCCATATCAAGTGCACCTTGTATTACAAAAAAATTAACATCTTTTGCAACAGTTAAAGTTCCTCCGGGTTTATATTGGCCATCAACAGGTGCAATGGCTACTACGGCGCCAATATTAAAATTAAAGTCGAATTTCTCTCTGGCATCGTCAGGGTAATGGCTTAGTTTATTAAATACAGCGGCATGGGTTACAGCTTCTCCCCCTCTCGAATGGCCAATAATGGCAATTTTATTCATATCCAAACGGTTATAAAATATATTGCCAGGTGTTTTATTCCAGTTGCGTAAAAGTTCAAGGTGTTTTAAAAGCAACCATGCCCGGGCTGCATTTTCATTTTTTAATCCGCCACCAAATACATCCAGATCGGTTAATGAGAGGTTTAAAAAATTTTCATCTACCGATACGACCATATAACCACGGCTGGCCAGTAGCTCACCCAAAAAAGCATAACCCGGATCTGAAGCTTGTTGCCCCAGGTGGTTTCCATGGATAATCATCACCAGCGGAAGTTTTTCTTTTTTCTCACGGGGGTACCATACCAGCGCATTCATGGGTAACGATTTTTCATCGCAACCAAAATATAAGGTTCTTAATTTTCCCGAAATCCCGGTCCATGAAGTAAGCAACCGGGAACCATCTATGCTGCTTGTTTTTATGGTAACACCATCTGCAAATTCTTTTCGCCATTTATCTTTTCCACTGCCATAAGTCAGAAAATAAGGTTTATACCGCCCTCTTGCTGAGGGATCAGGTAAATTTAGCGCTAAGGGCAGCCCTCCATGCAATTTATAATTGATAACGGTTTGTGGCTTACTCCCCTGCCCCAGTAACATAATGAGCCCTGAAACTAAAACAACCGAAGAAACAAGCAATATCGCAAACCAGAGAATACGTTTTGGACTCTTCAGAGGAAATAAATCACCCTTTTTCCATTGGTAAAGCCCTGTTAGCACGAATACCGGTAATATAACGGTCGATAGGATCAATAACCAACCATAATTGGTGGGTAAATGAAAAAAATAAAAAGCAGCCAGATAACTGAATATTATGGCCACCTGGTAAGCAGAAGGAATGCACCTGACCAGTTTTAATAGCCAAACCAATAAAACGGAGAAGATAACTCCACAACCCACATAAAACAACAGGTAAGCAAAAAGGTATATTGGTGATACATCTCCGATAAGATATAAAACATGCAAAGTAGATAGGAATATAACCACAAAAGCGGCGACTAATTTCTGAGCAAGTGCGGGTAATTTATTTGATGGGGAAAGGAATTCGATAACGCGTTTAAAGATGGATCTGATCTTCTTGATTATAGCCATAGTTTTTAAGAGTAGGTGCAGGTCAGAAACGATGGTAGAATCATCTGTTAATAAACCAATTATTAGGTAGTGCCGAATGGGTATTAAAAACAAATTAGGGAAAATTAATAAATATTCAAAATACCGCAGGTGTAGCGGCAAGTAACAAAGTCAGTACGCCTGCAGCATTAAAATGATCTTAAAACGACACAAAACATATGATGTTTAAATAAAACATCGTATGTTTGTATCACTATTTTAAAAGTAATGAAACAGGAAAGCAGGCTTTTTGAACAGATAGCCCTTAAAATCAGGAATAACATTAAAGAAGGCAAATTTAAAGCCGGAGAAAAAATCCCTTCTGAGCCTGCCTTAATGGAATTATACCAGGTTGGCCGCTCTACCATCAGAGAAGCGGTTAAATCATTAACCTTATCCGGAATTCTTACCGTTCAGCAAGGTTTTGGAACAAAAGTTAATGCAGTGCCTGCCGAACCTATAGAACAGCGCCTGCGTAGCTCTGATTTTGAAGAAATCAATCAGGTCAGGGCATTGCTCGAACAGGAAATTGTACGTTTAGCAACGCAGAACAGAAGTGATTCTGATTTAAATGCCATTGGCCAGGCACTTGAAAAACGAAAGCTGGCCATCGAAAGCGAATCGAGAACCGCATGCACCAATGCCGATATTGAATTTCACCTGGCCATTGCCGGAGCGTGCGGAAACCGGGTACTAAATGACCTCTATGAAAGTTTCACCCTAATTATCCGCGATTTTTTTGCCAAACGTGCACCTTCTGGCATTGCCCATTTTGCCATGAGCCATCATTTACACGAGGCATTATTTGATGCGATAAAAAACAGGGATGCCGATACCGCCCGCCAAATCATCACTACTATATTGAACAACAATCATTAAAATATATAATCATGCCAATTTTAACTTTTACCCTCATTTTATTGCTCGGTGCATACCTCGCAGGCCTGGTGGGTTCGTTAACAGGTCTCGGCGGCGGAGTAGTGGTAATCCCATTGCTTACGCTCGTTTTCCATGTTGATATCCGTTATGCCATCGGTGCCGCCTTGTTGGCTTCTATTGCCAACTCTTCGGGCGCGGCAAGTGCTTATATTAAAGAGGGGATCACCAATATCAGGCTGGGGATGTTTTTGGAAATTGCCACTACCATTGGGGCTGTAATTGGCGCCCTGATTGCGATATATACCCCAACCAATACCATAGCCATTCTTTTTGGTGCTGTGCTTCTATTTTCTGCTGCAATGACCTTAAGAAAAAAGAACCAGGAGGCCTTAACCGAAGGGAGCAGGTTATCTGCCGTGCTGAAGCTTAACAGTAGCTATCCCACCCAAACGGGAACGGTTAAGTATCAACTCAAAAACGTTGGGACAGGCTTTTCGATTATGACGATAGCAGGGATAATGTCGGGCCTGTTGGGAATAGGCTCTGGGGCATTAAAGGTACTGGCAATGGATACCGCCATGAAAATACCTTTTAAAGTAAGTACAACAACGAGTAATTTTATGATCGGTGTTACCGCAGCAGCCAGTGCCGTGGTATACCTGCAACGTGGTTATATGGACCCGGGTATCGCTTTCCCCGTGGTGCTGGGTGTATTGGGCGGAGCATTTACAGGGGCTAAATTACTGACCAGGATCAACCCCTCAACCTTAAGGATTATTTTCTGTATCGCCATTACTTTTGTTGCACTCGAAATGATTTACAATGGTTATCACCATAAATTCTAATTAAGGACAAATGAAAAATATCACTTCCACACATCTTATACAAGACCGCGATGTAGAAAAAATTGTAGGCAAACTACTGAGATTTGGCGTAATTACCGCAAGCCTGGTTGTTTTATTGGGCGGCATACTTTTTTTGGTTCAAAACGGTAATCAGGCCCAGCCTGATTACCATATTTTTAAAGGTGAAGAAAACGACTTTATTACTTTCAAAGGTATCTTTATGGGCCTTTTTACTTTTAAACCTATGGCCATTATCCAGTTCGGAGTATTGCTTTTGATCATTACCCCTATTATGCGCATCGTATGCTCACTGTTTGCTTTTATACTCGAAAAGGATAAACTATATGTAATTATTACCTTAATTGTACTGGCCATTATTTTAGGAAGCACTTTCGGTGGATTAAAAATATAGCCAAACCCCTGCGATAAGGTATACATGAAACTCTTATTTTTTTGATAATATAGGTATCTCTTTATCCTTTAACCTGCTTAATTACGGCAATTAGATCTTCTTCTCCATATCTGGTGGTTGCTGCCTCAAACGTTTGCAATGTGGTTTTGGCTAATGGCGAATTAAGCCCTATTGCTTTAGCCAGGTTTAAATCTTTTACAATATGTTTAAGGGCGAAAGCAGGCTTATAGTTATCGGCTATAATGGCATCGCCTTTAATTTTGGTAAAAACATTGGCTATGGCGCCATTATTGAGCAGATTAAGCAAATCTTCCGTTTTAATTCCTTGTTGATTGGCAAATACCACCGTTTCGGCCAAGCCTTGTGTATATAAAGCCAATAATGAATTAATAGCCAGTTTAGCTACATTACCTACACCTGCATCACCCAAACGCACCACCATTTTACCCATTTTTTCGAGTATCGGTTTAACTTGTTCAAAAGCAGCCTCATCTCCGCCAACCATAATTACCAATTGTCCTGTTTCTGCCTGCTTTACACTTCCAGAAACCGGGGCATCTAAATATTCCGCTCCTTTTTCTTTGCACAAAGCGGCCATTTCTTTTGAAATAGCAGGAGAAACCGTACTCATATTAACAATAATTTTACCCGAAATTTCTACACTGAAAAGCCCTTCAGGTCCATTAAAAATCTGCTCTATTGCCGCATCATCCGATACCATTAATATAATCACTTCTGTTTGGCTGATCAGGTTTTTGGGTGTTTCAGCAATCAATGCTCCCATTTCTTTTAAAGCAGCTTCTTTTTCTTTACTTCTGTTGTAAACGGTAACGGCATAATCGGCTTTTATCAATTGTTCTGCCATTGGGATTCCCATGTTGCCTAAGCCGATCCAACCTATTTTTGTTGTATTCATGTTATTGTTTTTATACTAAACAAATGTGATAAAGAAAAAGCTGAAATTGTTTAGCGATTGGTAAAAATACTACTGCAAAATGATTATTTTAATTATCCGGACCCAAAATACTAATAAAATTAGTATTTTAGCTAACTGATAAACTTGATCACACACTTTACAAACAACAAAATATGGCCAGCCTCCTGAAAGATTTATACTCTCCTGCTTTTTACGATCGTTTAAGCAATGCCCTGGCGGTTAGTATCCCAAAATTTGATAAAGAAAAATTTATTAAGGCCATTTTTATACCTGAATTTGAGGCAAAGGAACTTAAAGAGCGGATGAAACATACATCGGAGGTTTTGCACCATTTTTTACCAAAGGATTATCAGCAAAGTATTGAGCTGATCAAAAAAACCATCACACAATTAAGGGCGCAGGGTATAGGAGAAGACGGATTAGCCTATATGTTTCTGCCAGATTATATCGAAACTTATGGCATTAACGATTTTGAAAGCTCAGTTGAGGCACTTGAGTTTGTTACCCAGTTTATAAGCTGCGAATTTGCGGTGCGCCCTTTTATTTTAAGGTACGGAAATCAAATGATCTTAAGGATGCAGCAATGGTCACTACACGAGAGCCATAAAGTTAGAAGATTGGCCAGCGAGGGCAGCAGACCACGCCTGCCCTGGGCGATGGGCATTCCTTTTCTGAAAAAAGATCCCACTTCCATCCTACCCTTACTGGAGAACCTTAAAACAGATCCCTCTGAGTATGTGAGGCGCAGTGTGGCCAACAGTTTAAATGATATTGCAAAAGATCATCCGGAAGTGGTACTAAATGTGGTTAAAAAATGGTCGGGTTTAAGTAGCGATACTGATGCCATTATTAAGCACGGCAGCAGAACATTGCTTAAACAGGGACACGCAGCTATTCTTAAACATTATGGCTTGGATGATAAAGGCATTTTGCTGAGAGACTTTAAAATCCTTAACCCAACCATTAAAATCGGGGAAAGCCTAGAATTTTCATTTTCAATCACCAACGAAAATCCTACCGGACAAAAAGTGCGCCTTGAATATGCCATTTATTATAAAAAACAAAATGGCCAGAATACAAAGAAGGTATACAAGATTTCGGAGAAGATTTATCCTCCTGGTGCAGCAGTTAGGGTAATACGTAAACAAAAATTTGTGTTAATTACCACCAGAAAATTCCATTTGGGCGATCATCAGCTATCGGTAATTATCAATGGTGCCGAAAAGGAAAAGTTACATTTCGAATTAACCGCCTAATTTGGCGATCAGTTCATCAAGCAATGCAATTTGTCTTTCGTTAATGTATTTAACCGCATCCGGGTAATTAAACCAGGCGGCTTTGTCCATTTCCGGATAACTTTGCCTCTTACCCGAACGGGGCGGCCATTCCAATTCAAAAGTATTGCTCACGAAAACTTCAGGGGCCAGGTTACCTGCTATTGCCCAGCAAAAAACTTTTTTGCCCCCTTTTTGAACAATTGGGGTTAACTCGATAAAATCACCGGATAGTTTTTCACCTGTTTCTTCAGCAAATTCGCGGATAGCAGCCGCTAAGGGTTCCTCATTCTCGTCTATTTCGCCTTTGGGTACCGTCCAAAAGCCCTGATCTTTGTTTATAAAAAATGGTCCGCCCGGATGAGCAAGAAAAAATTCAATTTCCTGATCCTTTTTTCTGAAGAGCAATATTCCCGCACTTTGTTTCATTATGGTAAGGTAGGAATTGCATAAAAAAAAGCAGCCATATTTTTAAAATTTGGCTGCTTTATATAAATCTGGCATGATGAGATTTTTTGAAGATATTTTTTACAATAATCCATACAAACCGTGGGCGTAATTCCTTAACGATGACGATACCGTTTTCATCTTATCCGGTGACGGACCTTTTACTTTGTACGCTTCCGGATGAAGTTCTAAAGGCTGTTCTTCAACTTGTTCTAATGTGCTTCTATTGCTTAATGCAGCATGCTGTTCTTCGCTTAATTTTAAAGGTGCCATGATGTTTATTTTATATTAGAACAACAGGAATATCTGAAATAAGTTTGCCGTTTTTATTATTTTTTTTGTATTTTTTATCAAAAACCTCTGACCAATTATTTACAAATTCTAAAGCTAAATTTATTTCGCTATCGATGGCAAACATAATAGTTTATGGTACGTGAGGACACGAACCTAGGCGACGGCTAGGTAGCCAAAGCAGTATTTCTTTTTTAGGGCTCGTAAGGTGCAGCCCCCTTTGTTCCTAAACCTGATTGAGCGGAATAGCCCGCATCCCGATTTTTCATCGGGAGAGGACTATAAGCGAAAGCAGGACTGCAAACCGCCAAGAACTACAAGCTGCTCATTTCCTGATTCTATTCCAATGAGGCAGCGATCGATGGCATAAATAATGCTTTATGGTACGTGAGGATGAGAACCTAGGCGACGGCTAGGTAGCCAAAACGGTTTTTCATTTTTTAGGACTCGTAAGGTGCAGAACCCTTTGTTCCTAAACGTAATTAAGCGGAATAGCCCGGAACGAAGCGAGGACTATAAGCGAAAGCAGGAATGCAAGCCGCCAAGAACCACTAACCAATCATTTCCTGATTCTATTCCAGTGAGACAGCTATCGATGGCTAACATAATAGTTTATGGTACGTGAGGACACGAACCTAGGCGATGGCTAGGTAGCCAAAACGGTTTTTCATTTTTTAGGGCTCCTAAGATGCAGAACCCTTTGTTCCTAAACCTGATTAAGCGGAATAGCTCGGAGCGCGGCGAGGACTATAAGCGAAAGCAGGACTGCAAACCGCCAAGAACTACAAGCCGCTCATTTCCTGATTCTATTCCAATGAGACAGCGATCGATGGCATAAATAATGCTTTATGGTACGTGAGGACGCGAACCTAGGCAATGGCGATATATTTCGGTCGGTGAGACACCGACCGATAGGATAAGGTTCTATGTACGCTATAAACTATAAACATGAGAATTCCGGCACCATCATTTTCAAAAAAACATAAAAAAACCGCCCCAATTTTAACACTGGGACGGCTCTGAATAATTTTATTTAAGTTATTTAATGGTAACCGGAACCGAGATTTTATCCCAATCCAAAGAGAAACCATTTTTGGTAATTTTGTAAACCAAACGTTCTTGTGTTGCTTTTAAGGCTTTGGTTTTAACTTCTACCCGTAACGCATCTTTTGCTTCTTCGTATTTGTAAGCCCCCCATTGTTTAGGTTCTTTATTAAAAATAGCTGTCCAGGTACCACTTTCTTTAGGGATCAAGAAGAAACTGTATTTTCCGGCTGCCAAAGGTTTGCCTTCAACCAGGATATCTTTATCGGTTTCGAAAGTTGTAGCTTCGTTTGCACCAGCACGCCATACTTTATCGAAGGCTTCCAGACCGCCCCAGATTTTACGTCCCTTTACAGCCGGGCTACTGTAATTGATGGTGATGGTTGCGCCTTTAACTTTTCCGGTTGCCGTTGCCGCAGGGCTTGGCTTCGGCTGAGCATCTTGAGCCATTGCATTTACAGAAATGGTAATTACTGTTAATAGCAACGCGATTGATTTAATCATCGTTTTCATAGAGTTATATTTATCTGTTTTGTTGTTTTTTGATTTTACGAATTTATACTTTTAGGCTGAAAAAACTATAATCCCAGTGTCTAAAAACGCTGGAAACGCTTTATTATTTCACCATTGATTTTCTATTTTTTCCGACCTACAAATCTGATTACAGAACCTTGCCCGTTATGGAATAAACCTTCGCTCAGTTCAATCTCTTTTTCTTCTAATGTGATGATGTCAAAATCAGCAAAATCTGATCTTATTTCTTCAATAGAGAATAACATATCAACCTCTTTTGGCCCGCCAACATTTTCGTTTTTGGCCAGGTAACCGAGGTGGTTTTTACTGAAAGCTTCGAAAATAACTATGCCCCCTTTACGCAAATAAGCACGGAGAGATTTGTGATAAGAAGATTTAATTGCAGCCGGAAAATGGGCATAAATCAGTGCCAAGACATCAAATTGTTCAGGCTTATAATTTAATGTTTCCAATTGACCAACCTGATAATCGACGCTGACCTGACTATTTTCTGCGAGCCGGAGGGCTTTATTTTTCCCTTCCAGGCTGATATCAAAAGCTGAAACCTCCCAACCCAGTTTGGCCGCAAAAACCGCATTGCGCCCTTCGCCTTCTGCAGGAAATAGTATTTTGCCGGGACTAAGCTTTTCTAACTGTTCTCTTAAATAATTATTTGGTTGTTCGCCATAAGCAAACTCATCTGTACGGTAACGGTCGTTCCATCGGTCAATCCAAGCTTGGTTCATATTCGCATTATTACTTTAATTGGTCAAAATAAAGGTATAGAATTTTGCTTAGGCAGCCGAGTTTCCAATATCTTCCTGAAGTAAAAATTAAGGTCTATTTGCCATTACGGTTTTAGGCTGATAAAATAAGAGGCCCAACAACGAAAATATAATTACCGCAAAGGCGCCGATTACATTTAACCACAGAAAAGAAACAATATCGAATTTGTATATGGCAATAACCGCAATTTCAGCCAAAATTGCAGCAATAAATACTAAAGGTCCGTTTATCTTTTTAAAATAAAAAGCCACTAAGAAAATGCCCAATATCGGGCCGTAAAAGAGTGAACCCAATACATTTACGGCTTCAATAAGCGATCCCATCTGTGTGGCAAACATGGCCACCGCAATGGAGAAAATTCCCCAGGCTAAGGTATGCAGGCGGCTATATTTCAGTTCATCTTCGTCTGCTATTTCTTTTTTCTCAAAAATAAGGTGTACGTCTTTTAAGGAACAAGCAGCCAAAGAATTAAGTGCTGCTGAAATCGACCCCCAGCTGGCCAAAAAGATGACGGCAAAAAGCAAACCGATCATGCCTACAGGCAGCGTATTTTTTACAAAGTATAAAAAGATATAATTGGTGTCGGTTTTTTCGGCATTATAGTTAGATTTATTAATGGCTTCCTCTACCCTGCCGTGCAATTCTTTTACCTGTTTTTGGATCGACTTAAAATCTGCTATCGAAGCATTTAATGTTGGAGATTGTTTTTCTTTTTCTTCAAGAACATGTTTTGATTGCTCGTTAAATTTCTGTTGCAGTGCAATATGTTCTTTTTCAAAAACAGCAGCCTGTTGTGGCTGGGTTTCTTTTAAGTACTGGTAAGATCGCTCGTTGAAATAAATCGGAGCGGGTTTTAGCGCAAAAAAGGCGAACAACAATGCACCGATTAAAAGGATGGCAAACTGCATCGGAATTTTAACCACCCCATTTAGCAGCAATCCCATTTTCGCATTCGTATTGTCTTTTGCAGTGATATACCGGCCAACCTGGCTTTGGTCTGTTCCGAAATAGGAAAGTGCCAGAAAAAAACCGCCGATCAATCCGCTCCAGATGTTGTATTTGTCTTTCCAATCGAAACCGGTGGTAATTACATTTAACTTGCCTGATTTACCTGCCAGGTAAAGTGCATCTTTAAAACCGATCCCATTTGGCATATTCTGTACCAGAAGGTACCCGGCGAAGGCCATGGTACCCAGGATGATCAAAAACTGTAATTTCTGCGTATGTGCAATGGCTTTGGCACCTCCAACGTAAGTATAAATTAACAGTATGCCCCCGGTTAAAATATTGGTTAAATAAATATTCCAGTTTAAAACACTCGAAAGGATAATACTGGGTGCATAAATGCTGATCCCGGTTGATAATCCGCGTGAAAAAAGAAAGAGCAGCGAGGTTAATACACGTGTTTTTTTATCAAACCGGTTCTCCAGGTATTCATAAGCCGTATAAACATTCAGACGCTGAAAAATCGGAATGAAAGTGATGCAAATCACGATCATTGCCAAAGGTAATCCAAAATAATATTGAACGAAGCGCATGCCATCGGTATAGGCTTGCCCTGGTGCCGCCAGAAAAGTAATAGCACTGGCCTGGGTAGCCATAATACCCAAAAGCACAATGTACCAGGGCATTTTATTATCGGCCTTTAAGTAAGAAGCATTACTTTTTTGTCCGCGGCCAATAAAGACGCCATAAGCTACCACGGCAAGTAAAGTAAATATCAATACTGCCCAATCGATATTACTCATGCCCAGAATTTAGTAAAGAAATAATAAAATACAATCTGGAATGCCAACGCCAATGCCAATAATACATACCAGGTATTCCAGTTTTTAAATTGATTTTTCATCACTTCCCGGCCGATAAAAAGTTAAAAAACAATCTCGCTGCGCCCACATTACCTGCAGGCAACTGCCTGAAAAAGGCCAAGGGTGTATAAATAAAATTCCCTTTACCATATTTTGCATAAAGCGTTGATCCTTGAAGCGGTTCTTCGCCAGTATCGTTCATTTCGAAAAGGGCTTCGTATTTTGCATCCCATTTATCAGGAAAATAAGCACCACGTTCCTGCACCCAGCCTTTAAAATCTTCGGCAGTGATTTTATTCGGATAATTTAGCAGTTTGTGGTTAGGGTTTAAGAATTTAACTTCCGCATTTTCTTCGGTTACCCTTTTACCGCTTATCGAGAAGGGATAAATCCCGAAATCCTGTAAGGCCATATCCTGTGTGGTATTATATTGCATTACAATGGTGCCACCATTTTCTACATAATTACGCAATGCGGTTTGCCAGTTTTTAATCCTTTTTTCGGTATTGATCACCCTTACACCGGTTACCAGGGCATCATAAGTAGCCAGTTTTGTTGCATTCAGGATATCGGCTTCACTGAGCACATCTACCTGCAAACCAGCCTGCCTTAAAAACTCAGGGATTAAATCGCCGGCACCTTCAATGTATCCGATCTTTTTGGCCAGTACTTTTACATCGCCTTTTATCAACCAGGTAGTGGCAGGTACGAAATATTGCAAGGTGGGTAGATGCGGATATTGGATCAAAACCTGCCCTTTCGAATATTCGTTCGCTTCTGATGAGAAAACAGCCTCGAGTTTATTCTGGCTCGTTTTTATTTTCGCCAGATCTTCTGCCGGGATCAGAAAGTCTTTGATGGTTATGGTATTTTCTGCCAGATTAATTCCCTGGAAAGTTTTGATCACCTGTTTACCGATCTTAAAGCTCACCTTACCGTAATTGATATTTTTATTCGCTTTTAAGCGGAGTGTAACACTTAATGCTTCTTTTTCTTTAGCAAAATAAACAGGCTCAGCAAAACTTAAATCAAGCGGCGGAACAACCCGCAGTGCTTCTACCACGTCGCCTTTAACCGGATCTAATTTTTTATAAGATAAAGGCAATCTGATCTCAAATTTTTCATTTTCAATTTTCAGCAACAATAGCACATTGATGGGCGATTGTGTTTCCGGTAAACCGATTAAGGTATCGTTGGCTACACTGAAAGTTGCCGCATCTTTTGCAGGTTTGCTTAACCAGTAAGGTTCGGTAGGTGCTGCATCAGCCGGAATCTGGATTTTACGCTCAACTGTAATCAGTGAGTCGTTAGCAATATTCCTGTTCAGGTTATCGGTTTGGTTTAACCAGTTCACACTTTCTACAATTACCGGCGTAGCCGATCTTGAAATTAAATTCAGGCGAAAGTTATAGCTATTGCCTGCTATAGCTTCGGGCTGGTTGGTTACCACTTCGCCCATAAAACCTGCACAGCTTAAAATAATCTGATCAATAGCCGCCAGTTTATCTTTTCTTAAAGCCTGATCCTGTAATTCGGCAATTTTCTTCCTGAGCATCAACAAGCCATGCAAACTCTTATCAGGCTGGTTGTAATTGAAAGATAACAGCACAATATCAATCAGTTCGTCAATATCACCGGTTCCTTTTTCCGACCAGTTAAGATTTATGCCATCAAATAGTGTTCGCTTAGCAGGATCGCCCAAAACATGGGTAAAATATTCGGTTCGAACGCCGGCTACTGATTGGGTTCCTGCGCCCTGGCTTTTATGCAGGCTTCTGCTTAAACCAGCCAGCTCACCGTAGCCCATGCCCAGTTGCGCATCGTATTGGCCAACCGTAACTTTTAATTGATTTTCGGCCGTTGTATTTACAGACCCGAACCTAAAGGTATTCCACAACAATCTTTTTGGCTGCCAAACGGAAACATATTTAAGCTGGTTAGGAAACATATTTTTATCGGCAGCAGCTTTAAAAGCTTTTTCTGCAACCACAGCAGAAGCAGCATGTTGCCCGTGCCCCGCAGCAGCTGTAGGTGGGAAACGGCAGATGATTACATCTGGCCTGAATTTTCTGATCACCCAAACCACATCGGCCGTAATGCTATCGGCATCCCATTGCTTAAAGGTATCGTTGGTATTTTTCGAAAAGCCAAAATCGATGGCCCTGGTAAAAAACTGCTGTGCTCCATCTAATCTGCGTGCCTCTAAAAGTTCGTGTGTTCTGATTAAGCCCAGAGCAGCACCTTGCTCGGTACCCAAAAGATTTTGCCCACCATCGCCCCTGGTAAGTGATAAATATGCCGTTTCTACATTTTGATCATTGATTAACCAGGACAATAAACCGGTGTTTTCATCGTCAGGGTGAGCGGCTAGATATAAAACCTTGGGCAGGTGTTTCAAGGTTTTGAGTTCTCTATAAATTTCTGAAGATTTTGCCGGACGTACTTGTTGGGCCATGCAAAATATTACAGGAAAGCATAATATAAATAGTGCAGTTAATCTTTTAAACATAATATTTGTTTTGCACATCAAATATGCTCAAAAAGCTTCTACTTTAATGCCTCCGAAACGAAAAAGGTACAAAAAATAGCGTTTCTCCGATTTACAAGATTTTAAAAACAGATTCGAGCAAATGGATATACAGCGTTATTCCTTCTTCAATTTCTTCAATCAGTACAAACTCATCTGCAGTATGCGATCTTGCTGATTCCCCTGGCCCCATTTTTACGGAAGGCATGGTCAGCCAGCCTTGGTCGGAACTGGTAGGGGAAACATAAGTTTTTCTGCCAAGCGACATTCCGGCCACTACAAGCGGATGTAATATATCGATGTTAGAAGGATGGAGCACATTAGGGCGAACGTTAAAATCACTTAAGGTATGGTTGATGATCACATTCAGGATCTCGCGCGGGGTATAATTATGATCGAAACGGATATCCACCGTAAAATGACATTCGCCGGGTACAATATTATGCTGCAAACCCGCATTTATTTCTGTAACGGTCATTTTTACCGGAGCAGGTAAATGGTCTTCAATCGGGAACTGAAAATGTGAAAACCATTCAATATCCTTAATGGCTTTGTAAATGGCATTGTCACCTTCTTCACGTGCGGCATGGCCAGATCGGCCTTTGGCTACACAATCAATCACCATCGAACCTTTTTCGGCAATAGCCATTTGCATACCTGTTGGCTCGCCTACTATTGCAAAAGAAATGGGTTTAAGCTCATCCAGAATACTTCTGATGCCGTTTAAGCCCGAATTTTCTTCTTCGCCGGTAGCTGCCAAACATAAATTAAAAGCAAGATCAGTCGATTCGTAAAAATAAATAAAGGTAGAAATAAGCGATACCAGCGAAGCGCCTGCATCGTTACTGCCCAGGCCATGTATTTTTTCATCATAAATTATGGCATGGAAAGGGTCTAATGTATACTGCTCATTCGGTTTTACAGTATCATGGTGCGAGTTGAGCAGAATAGTTGGTTTTGCGTGGTCGAAATACTTATTGTAACACCATACATTATTGTTTTTGCGGATAGTAGTAATGCCATGTTTAGCCAAATGCGATTCTATTTTATTTGCAGTGCCTTGTTCTGAACCACTAAAAGATGGTATGGCAATTAAAGCCGACAAAAGTTCTATCGCTTCATTGTACAAGTGGTTTAAATCAGGATGGCTGGTTAATTGTTTTTCTACAGTATTCATAACGGTTTATTAAATGCTTTTAAGGTTTAGGTTCTGTTTCAATTGCAGGGTATTTTCTGCACTGGCGATAATTTGATCGATATGTTCGGGGCTGAACAACATGGCCGTGCATAAACAGTTGCTTTTATTTTTGCTCTCGAGGATAGCATAGTTAACACAGCTTTTGCAGCCTTCCCAAAAGGCGGTATCCTGAGTAATTTGTGCAAAGGTTACAGGCTCAAATCCCAGTTGACTATTCATTTTCATAATGGCTGCGCCGGATGTAATGCTGAATATTTTGGCTTCGGGATACAAGCGACGGGAGAGACTGAAAATCCGGTTTTTAATACTTTTTGCAACGCCAGCATTTCTAAATTTAGGGGCAACAATTAATCCTGAATTGGAAATAAAGGTGTTATTCTGCCAGCTTTCGAAATAAGAAAAACCAACCCATTCGCCAGCTCCAGTTACTGCGATAACGGCTTTCCCGGCATTCATTTTTTCGACAACTGAAGCCGGTGTTCTTTTCGCAATTCCCGAACCTCTTAATAGTGCGGAACTTTGAGTTTCTGCAACAATTTCATCTGCATACTTTGCATCTGCGTTGGTTGCTACCCTGACAAAAATGATTGAATTATTCATTTTAATAAAATTTCATAACTGCCAGTCATCAAAAGCGATACCCGCGTAGAGAACAAAATAATAAAACACTGATTATCAATGCAAAAATTTTGAAAAACAGATACCATTGCAGTAAGTATGAACAAAATCATATCATTTTGAAAGGCTTCTTTCCATATTGAAAAGCTATTTTTATCTTCTGCCTGATTGGTTTAGTTTCGAGCTAAAGCCGAAAGGGTCCAATTATCACAATCGTTAATTATTCGGTATATTTATTGTTAATATTGCAGCATAATTTTTACCTATGAATGGGATGGTCCTCATCATCGATGATGAAAAGAAAATCAGCAGTTTACTTTCAAGAATTATAGAACTCGAAGGTTTTAAAACCTTACAGGCGGGTACTGGGAAAGAAGGCCTTAAACTACTTAAAAGCAATGATGTGAGTATTGTTATCAGTGATGTAAAATTACCTGATGTAAATGGCGTTGCGCTGGTTAAAGATATTAAAGCCATAAAGCCTTATGTAGAAATTATAAACCTTACTGCCTACGGTACCATTTCTGATGGCGTTTTGGCAATTAAGAACGGTGCATTTGATTATCTTGTAAAAGGCGACGATAATGAAAAGATTATTCCGCTTTTATACAAAGCCATGGATAAATCTAACCTGCAGCGAAGGGTTTCCGACCTGGAAAACAAAATCGCCAAAAAACACAGCTTCGAAACCATTATCGGTCAATCAAAAGCCTTAAAAGAAGCCATTGATCTTGCCAAAAAAGTAAGTGCAACCGACACTACGGTATTGTTATTAGGCGAAACCGGCACAGGAAAGGAAGTTTTCGCCCAATCTATCCATTACGAAAGTCCGAGGGCGGCCAAACCATTTGTAGCCTTAAACTGTAGCGGTTTTAGCCCCGATTTATTGGAGAGCGAACTGTTCGGTTACAAAGCAGGGGCCTTTACCGGCGCAAACAAAGATAAAAAGGGCCTGCTTGAAGAAGCCAATGGAGGTACTTTACTGCTGGATGAGATAGGCGAAATGAACCTCGATTTACAAGCCAAGTTATTACGGGTATTGGAAAGCCAAACCTTTATAAAAGTGGGCGATACCTTAACCCAACAGGTAAACGTGCGGATTTTAGCCGCCACCAACAAAGATTTAAAAGCAGATGCGGCATCCGGAAAATTCAGGTCTGATCTTTATTACCGGCTTTCCGTTTTCACCATCATTTTGCCACCACTCAGGGAGCGTAAAGCCGATATCCCTGCATTGGCTAAACATTATTTAAAAGAATTTGCCGATAAGGTGAACCGCGCAACACCAAAAATGGACGATAAGATTTTATCCATTTTAAGCGATCATAGCTGGAAGGGAAATATCCGTGAATTAAAAAACGTGATAGAGCGCCTGGTTATTTTATCAGATGGTGATACGCTGAGTGCAACCGCACTTCCACCGGAGTTTTTTGAGTTTGCGCCAATAGAAAACGATTATAACCTGCAACAGATAGAAAAACAGCATATCCAGAAAGTGCTGATCCATACCAAAGGAAACAAAACAGAAACTTCGCGGTTATTGGGCATTGGTTTAACTACGCTTTACCGCAAGATAGAAGAATACCAGATCAGAGAGCTTTAAGGTTGAAGGCAGGAAGGCTGAGGGTTTTGAACCAACAGGATTACTTTTTCATCTGCCTCATATCTAATCTCATTTAAACTTCAAACCTGATCCACTTATCACCTTCGTGGCCAAAAATAAAGGACCCCGGGTGTAACATTTCGGCAATATCTTCTATAAGTGAAACTGCATTTTCGGCTGTCCTTTCTCGTTCAACATCATCGTTTAACAAAATGATGCGGCTATTTTTTACGGCCGGCCAATCGGTATCCAATACAGAAGGCACTTCGCGCATCAAATCTGTTAAGGTTTTGCCCGGCTGATAGTAAATGATGAAAACAGCACTTAAAATATCGGTTTCCAATCTGCCTCCTGCCAGCGCAATTTCTTCTGACAAAAGATAGCCAGGATTGTTGCCGGTATCCAGGCAGGCTACAGGCATTTTATCCATAAATTTAATTTTGTGCTCCACTAAATCTAAACGTTCCTGTAGTTCTTCCTGTTTAGCAGCATCGAGGCCAATAAATAAATCGTTTAAAAAAGACATCTGCATTAAATTTATTAATTTGTGCAAAAATAACATTCCTGATCGCATGCGTGGCTCATTTAAATATATATTTTGGATTTTTTGTATCATCTTACTCTTTTCTTGCCAGGAAAATAATGACCATAAAGACAAAAAGGTATTCAATATCAACCTCGATCAGGGTTTAACCTCTATTGATCCTGCCTTTGCACGCAACCAGAACGCCATCTGGATGACGAATCAAATCTTTAACGGACTGGTACAGATCGATTCGTCATTACGAACCCTTCCTTGCATTGCAAAAAGTTGGCAGGTTTCGGAAGATGCACTCACCTACACCTTCAATCTGCGCAATGATGTTTATTTTCACGACGATCCGATATTTAAAAACGGAAAAGGCAGAAAAGTTGTGGCAAGCGATTTTGTGTACAGCTTTTACAGGTTGATTGATCCAAAAGTAGCCTCGTCGGGTGGCTGGATTTTTAGCGATAAAGTGAAAGATAAAAACAATTTTATAGCCCTTAACGATTCTACTTTCAAGATTAAACTGGTTCGTCCTTTTCCGCCGTTTATGAGTTTGCTTACCACACAATACTGCTCAGTAGTACCCAAAGAGGTGGTAGAACATTATGGAAAGGATTTTAGGAGCCACCCGGTTGGAACTGGCCCGTTTAGATTTAAATACTGGAAAGAGGGCGAAATACTCGTGCTTTTAAAAAATGAGCATTATTTTGAAAAAGATGAAAAAGGAAAGGCACTGCCCTATCTGGATGCCCTAAAAGCCACATTTATAACGGATAAACAAAGTGGCTTTATGAGTTTCCTAAAAAAAGACCTTGATTTTTATTACAATGTTGACGGGAGCTACCGCGATGATATCCTGACCAAAAGCGGAAAAATGACCTCAAAATACAAGGGAAAATTTACGCTGACCAAAAGCCCATACCTTTGTACGGAATATGTTGGAATATTAGTAGATACAAACCTTTCAATTGTAAAAAAATCGCCATTGAGGCTAAAAAAAATCAGGCAGGCGATTAATTATGCGATAGACCGCGACCGACTGATCAAATACTTAAGAAACGGGATCGGTATTGCGGCAACCTCTGGTTTTATTCCAAAAGGAATGCCTGGTTTTGACAGCCTGGCTGTACGTGGATATGCCTATAATCCTAAACTTGCCGCCAAACTTTTGGCAGAAGCCGGTTTTCCTGAAGGCAGGGGTTTAACTGAAGTTACCTTAAACACTACCACCACTTATAAAGACCTGATTGAGTTTATTCAGGGCGAGCTTACGGCGATAGGTATCAAGGTAAAAATTGATGTCAGTCCAAGTGCCAGTTTAAGAGACCTGATGTCCAAAAACAACGTCAATTTTTTCCGCGGCTCCTGGTTGGCAGATTATGGCGATGGAGAAAATTTTCTCTCCATGTTCTACTCCAAAAACAGAGTGCCTTACGGCCCCAATTATACGGCTTTTTACAATAAGGAATTTGACCAGCTTTTCGAAAAAAGCTATTATGAAACCAATAATGAGAAAAGATTTGAGCTGTACCGCAAAATGGACCAAATGGTTATGGATTTTGCCCCGGTTGTTCCTTTATTCTACGATCAGTCGGTTGTGATGTTGCAAAACAATATTAGCGGATATTCTTTTAACCCACTAAGCCTGATGATTTTAAAAAGGATTAAAAAAAGCTCAATATAAAAAATCAACGTTGTAAGCCTGAGCCTGTTGAAGACCTTCTAACAATTAAATTATTGTGGCCCTTCGACAGGCCCAGGATGACCATACGATTTCAAACTATTTTTTCTCCATCAACTTTCTTTTAAGGAAATCGGCGGTTGCTTCGCTTACTTTTAAACCGTTAGAAAATTTCATCCAGTGGTGGGTATCATCCGGGATGGCGAGAAACTCAAAATCAAACTTTTTATCTTCAAAGCGTTTAATGAGGTCTACACTTTGGTTAAAAGCAACATTTCTATCATCATCAGCATGAATAATCAATGTGGGCGAAGTCCAGGTATTCATATAACTTACCGGCGACGATTCTTCGGCTATCTTTTCAGCAAGAACTGCATCGGGTGCAGGCTTCCGCCCTTCCTGCGCTAAAGTAGTAAACCGGTTATTTACGCCATGTATATCTACCCCAGCAGCAAACCGTTTAGAATCTTTACCAAGGGCAAGCGCGGTCAGGTATCCGCCATAAGAACCACCATAAATCCCGATTTTTTCTTTGTTGATATTGGGCTGTTCAACAAGCCAGTCGCCCGCAGCTTTAATGTCCTGGTATTCTGATGCCCCCTGTGCTCCTGCATGTAAGGGTTTATGAAAATCATAACCATAGCCGATCCCCAAACGGTAATTAACAGAGAGAACAGTAAAGCCAAGATTAACGAGGTATTGATTTAAGGCATAATCTATCGAATAATAATCCATAGGATTCCAACCTAAAAACATTTGCCTTTGCGGTCCACCGTGTACATATACGATAGCAGGTTGATTTTTAAATACCTTTTTTGGGGAGAACAATTGGCCATAAACAGTACTTCCGTCAGCAGCTTTGAAGTTAACATGTTTAGGCATCACCATATCCTTGAGGGGAAAATCATTGGGAATAAGAGATTCGCCGATGAGCTTTAGTGCTTTTCCGGGATTGATAAGCGCAGGTAAAAGCGGTCTTTCGGCAGTAGCGCTCAAACAGAAAAATGCTTGGGTATCGCCCGAAATAACCGGATAGGCTTCTATGCCTTTTCCATGGGTTAAGGGTTGCATATCGGTCTGGCTGACCGAAACTTTATAAATGTGCCTCCTATCCAGGTCATCGGCATCTTTGCCTGTATTGGCTGCAAAAATCAATGTTTTCTTATCTGTACTTAACTTAATGTTCTCTACAGCAAAATTACCCGGGGTAAGCAACATTTTTTCTGATCCGTCAGGATTAATGGCATAAAGGTGTGGCCACCCATCTTCATAGGAAGTAAAAATAATTTTTCCATCGGCCCATAATAAGTTTGCTCCACCATCAATTGAAGGGAAAGAACCGCGTAAAGTTTCTGGTGCTTTCCAGATCTGTTTTCCTACGCCTGTATTAACATTTACTGTCCAAATGGCCCATGGTTGATGCTTCCTGGTTAAAATGGAGTCGGTTTCACCTCCGGCACCAGGTGTTCTGATAAATGCAATGTCATTTCCATCAGGCGACCATACCGGGGTATTATCTTTGGAAAAAGAGGGCATTAGCCATTTAACCGGTATTTGCTGATCGGTATAAATCCCTAAAAAAGAATGATCGTTACGGTTGGAAATAAAGGCTACTTTTTTGCCATCTGGCGACCATTTACAGGCTCCGTTTATTCCTTTTGCATAAAATAGATTTTTCACTGCCGATGTTCCATCAACAGGACTGATCATCACCTGGCCATTTTTAGCAAAAATAACCTGGTCGCTATTAGGCGAAATAACGGGATAATCACCATCGCCTAAAAGCACTGTTTTTCCCCCATCAAAAGGAACAGAAAACACTTGTACTTTAGGTGCAATAGGGGACGAATTTGCATTAACCGGACCGCCATCCCGTCCACCGTGATCTCCGCCGCGCACAAATACGATCCATTTTCCATCAGCAGAAATAGACAAACTGGTTAGCTCCTGACCATCATCCTCAGCATAATCTGTAATTTTTACTGCTTTGTAATCCGGAGCCTGTGCTACATAAATATTTCTTTTCCCTTGTTCGTTTGCTGCCCAGGCAATTTTAGCGCCAACCGGAGCGGCCACCAATTGGCTTGGAAAAGGATAAGATAAAACAGATTTTAAACTGAACGACTGCGCGAATACACTGGAGGCAGAAAGTAAAACGAATAGGATAATCGATAGTTTCTTCATTTCGTAATGGGTTTGGCATTGAGCGCATGGCGAATAGCGTTTGGCGAATGGTGTAAAACACCTTCCGCCAAACACGATATGCTTTATCTTACTGATCCCACCATAACCTGGTAGTTCTTGGTACATCAACAGGCACATTGCTGCCATTTTTACTTCTTTCGCCTTGCGGATAATCTAACCGGCGGATAAAATCGGTTAAGACTGCATTTACCGGAAGCGTAAAATCTTTATACTTATAATCGTAACGGCGGGCATCATTCCAGGCTTCAGGATTCAGATAAGTGGCAACATACTTTTCTTTAAAAATTAAATCTTTGGTTAATGAAGCTTCACCAACTGATACCCTTGGATCGGCCAAATAAATGGCTTTATCTGTTGCTGCCACCTGAAATTTATCCATATTAGCTCCGATCGCTGCTAAATAAGCAGCATAAGCCCGTGGTCTATTTGTTGTTAATGCAGCTTCTGCTTCAATAAACTTTAATTCGGCATAAGTTGCAATAAATATCGGTGATGTTGGGCTGGTCCAGGGCGAATTGATAGAGATATAACATTCGTCTTTAGTTGTATTTCCTCCGGTACCCCGATTACCTGCACCATTTACGGTACCTATGTAAACATTATTAATGGTTTTATCGGTTATTTTCGCGATTCTGGGATCGAACAAACCATATGTGGTACCATTAAGCTGATCGATCAGTTGTTCAGAAAGCCATCCACCTAATGATTGGGATGCATTTGCAATGGCTACACTTGCCCAAAAATTCCTGGTTACAAAACTTCCCATAGCAGCATCATCAGCATTAGAAGTAAAAGAATTATCTATTGCGCTAAGTACCGCCGTTGCATTATAAGCAGATGTTTTACTTACTTTATTTAAAAGCCTTGCCTTAAGTGCATAAGCAAATTTTAACCAGTTGGCTCGCTCTGTAGACGCAGAGGCTCCATAAATAAGATCGTTGGCAGGAGTTAACTTTATGGTTGCATTTGTTTTGGCCAATTCTACAATGGCCTCGTCTACAAGGGCCATGCTCTGGTTGTAAACCTCTTGCCCACTATCATATTTCGGCGTAAAATTCGTTATGTTAAAAGCCTGTGAAAATGGTGCATTGCCCCATAAATCGTTAACCATAATCAGGTTATAGGCAATCAGCACATCTGCAACGCCTTTATACTCGCTTGACCCTTGTGATATAGCCAGTTTTTTCATTTCATTGGCATCCGCCATGGCGAAATACAGTGCATCCCAGGTGGTGCTAAAATCAATAGATTGATAAGTATCGCCCGCCGCACTTGCAGATGGATTTGCAGTATACTGTACATAAGGTACAATTATGCTGGCAACATTATAATTGTTTAGGCCTGCCTTTGCAGTTGATGTAGCCAATAAAGATGGCAGCGTTGGAATGGTAACCTGATTGGGGTTATCAGCTAATTTATCAAAATAGCTATCCTTACAGCTTTGCAAGCTTAGTGTTGCTATTAAAGCCGAAAATATTGTGTATTTTATATTATTTTTCATTGTATTTCCTTTTAAAAACCAACATTAATAGAAAAAAGGATAGTTCTGGCACTTGGATAGGTAAAACCAGCAGAACCATCATTATTGCTGCCTGCATCAAAAGAACTGGATTCAGGATCTACACCATAGTATTTTGTCCATAACCAAAGGTTATTTCCTGTTACCGACAAGCTCGCTGATTTTATTGTTTTGGCCGGAAGCCATTTTGCCGGAAGGGCATAACTTAAACTTGCAGAACGTAAACGTACCCAAGAAGCATCGGAAACAAATGGTTCAGAAACATTTCTATAATACACCCTGTAATAACCTTCTCCATAATCAACACCATCTACTGTATTCTGCCCCAGCCATACCGCTTTGGTATTTGGTGTTCCATTGGCCAGTACACCATCAAATACCTTATACGATCTTCTGTCAGCAGTATAATCCGGTAATCCGAAAGCCGCATAAAAATCTTCTAACCAATTATATTTTTCGAAGCCCAAACGTGCATCAAACAGCACATTTAAGCTGAATTGTTTATACCTGAAAGTATTCCCTAAACCAATAATATAATCGGGCTGTGAATTACCGAGCAAGCGTTGTTGTCCGCCGGAAATTACCGGAAAACCATTTGCACCAATCAATAACGGAAGATTTTTATCTAAAAACACCGGATCCTGGGCCTGAGGAGAATACCTGGTAAAATAACTTCCGTAAATATTTCCATAAGGCTGCCCTTCAATTAATTTCATGGTCACCCCGGCATTTCCATAACCCCTGGCCGCACCATAAACCAGCTCGGTTATGCCATTTGGCATGGTTAATACTTTATTCCTGTTGGCTGAAAGGTTGAGGTTTACATCCCATTTAAATTGTTCGGTAACGATAGGTTTTCCATTGATCACCAGTTCTACCCCTCTATTCCTGATATCACCTGCATTAATAAAAGATGAAACGTAACCTGTAGCAGAAGAAACCTGCGCACGCACGATCTGATCCTTACTCAATGAATAATAATAAGTGAAATCGAAGCCTAAACGATTTTTAAGGAACGACATTTCTAAACCCGCCTCAAAAGTATTGGTAAATTCAGGCCTAAGTCCAGGGTTTCCCAAATTCGGAGAAATGGTTAGTCCGGTAGTACCTGTTGGAAGATTAGTATAGCTTACAAAACCCGAAGAGGTGGCATATTCTAATGCATCTTTTCCTATTTGAGCATAAGATAACCGCAGCTTCGCCTGACTGATTGCCGTTGGAAGCTTTAAATGATCCGAAAACACGTAACTCAAACTTGCCGATGGATAAAAGAAAGATCTGTTATCTTTTGATAAAGTTGAGGTAATATCATTTCTTCCTGTAAGTGTTAAGAAAAGGTAGTTATTATAATCAAATGTTGCTTCACCAAAATAGCCAACCAACCTTTTCTCTGTTATCGTTTGAGATGGCGTTAACACCTTTGCATTTCCCAGATTAAAGAAATTATAAATGCTTAACTGACTTCCCAGCACACCAATATCCTTAACACGTTTGTCGTAAATTTCCTGTCCAACCCTTAATGTGCCATTCAAACCCTCAGCTATTTTCGAACTGAATGTTGCTACAAAAGTGCTGTTCAAAGTCCTGAATTTAGTATTATATTCGCCATAAAAACCAAAATCATTATCATATACATTTTCGCCGGTAAACATTGGCCCCCTGGCCGTTCTTATCCTGTTATCGTTATAGGTATCAACACCAAAACGGTACGCAAAATTTAACCATTTAACCGGCTCATATACCACGCTCGCCCCACCTATAAAGCGGTTTACATCGCCTTTCAGTTTGTTGTTAGCAGTACCCCAAATGGGGTTGTTAGTGCCCAGATATACCTGTGTTCCATCAGGATTTTCAGAATTTGAAACATCGTACCTTGGCGACCAATAAGCTAAGCTCTCTCCAAATCGGTCAGCACTATAGGTATATCCTCCAGAATTGTTAAAATTCATATTTACCGAAGCTTTAAGTTTAGTACTGATAATAAAATCGGTATTTAGTCTCGCAGAAAAGTTTTTGTAATCGGTGTTTGGCATCATTCCTTTCTGATAGAGCTGAGAAACTGAAGAAAAGAACTTGATGGCTTCACTTCCTCCTGCAACTGAAACTGAATTTTTAATTTGCTGTCCGGTTCCAAATGCCTGTTTATAATTATTAAACAGCTGGTCAGGATGTGTCGGATCTATCAATTTTGCCTCAGCTATGGTTGGGCCCCATGCCGGTCCGATACCAGCGGGAGGATTGGTGTAAACCCCTCTAACACCCTGGGTATATTCTGTCTGAACATCGGGGCTGATCAATACGTTATCAAATCCATAAGTACTGTTGAGGTTGATATTAAATCCACCAGCCTTACCTCTTTTTGTGGTAATTACGACTACCCCGTTAGCTCCCCTTAAACCATATAATGCGGTTGCTGCCCCGCCTTTTAAAATATTGATGGTTTCGATATCTTCAGGATTCACATCCGATGCCCTGTTGCTTACCCCCCTTGCACCATAAGGTGTTCCTCCCGGATTAGCTCCCAGTGTTGAGGTTGTATTATCAATCTGTACCCCATCAATTACATATAAAGGATCGCCGGAAATATTCGGATCGATAGAGTTGACTCCCCTGATCCGGATATTTGCGCCCTGCCCGGGACCTCCGCCTGTACTCGAGATGGTTGCACCTGCCACTTTGCCCTGTAATGCATTGATCAGGTTTGGCTGGTGATTAAAATTAAGGTCTTTATCGTTTACTGTTTGTGCTGCATAACCTAAAGATTTGGCCTGTCTGGTAATACCCAATGCAGTTGAAATGGTTACTTCCTTTAATTCCTGGGCATCAGGAATCAAGGCCGCATTAACAGTAGTTTTACTGCCAACGGTAATTTCCTGGGTTTTATAGCCAATAAGGCTGATAACCAGCACCGCACCTGGCGATGGTACCTGGACGGTAAAAACACCAGTAACATCGGTTGAGGTACCCGTTGCAGTACCCTTAATTTTTATACTTACTCCGGGTAACGGACCGCCATCATCAGAAGAAGTTATTTTTCCTGTTATGGTTTTTACCTGGGCCCAAGTAGTAAAACCGGTGAGTAAAATGCACAGAAAAACGAATGAGGTAAAGATTTTTCTCATATCTGAATTTGTTTAGATTAATAATTAGCTACTGCAATATAACTTTTTAACAGCACAAAAACGCACAAAAGGCGACAATAGCGACTAATCGAAAGTATTTTTTACATTACAAAATGCATATCCTACAAAAACAAGCAAACAATCCACCCAAAAAACCGCAAAAAACCACAATACAACACCAACACCTTCAAAAACTCCAGAAGACAGCCATTTAAAATCATCAATTTGATGCCAATAGGTAATTTTTAGCAGTTTAAGTGATCTTTTAATTGAGGTTATAAACGGAGTTCAATTAAGAATCTGTTCTGAAGATGTTCTTACAAATGGTTTTCTTTTCTGCCCGTCGCCCTGAATCTAACATTAGCGAGCTCACCGGAGGTAATTTATTTCAGGGTCTATTTGCAGGGAAGATGATGATCAGGCAGTATCTGCGAGGCAATTGAAAGCACTATTAGCAATTTTATTGGCTGTGGCACTACCGGCATGGTTTGATTTTCCGGCTAAAAACAAAAAGTCTTTCCGGATTAATGGAAAGACTTTTAAAAAATATATTTAATTTGGGTTTTTACTGTTGTATGCCGCCCATTCCACCTTGCTGCTGATCTTGCTTAATATCATCGTTTTTAATCTTTTTCTTTTCTGTATATTTAAGCTTACCGAAAGAATAACTAAAATTAACACCAAAAGAACGTAATGGATAGTAGATATTTTGGCTTTGAAAAACGGCTCCTGTAGGTACAATAGAGTTGTTTACAGTCTGAATGTGAAGATCTTTTGTAAAAGGGTTTAACGTATTAACACCAATTGAACCTTTTTTATTTAAGATATCTTTTTTGAACGATGCTCCGTAAAAAACCATAGCGTCTGTTTTACCCTGATAAGTTCTTCTAGGCGAATTTACTACACCGAATAATTCAAAATTATAGCCTTTGCCGAAACCATAAGCTGAACGGAGAAAAAGATTATAGTTTAAAAAAGTACCGGTATTAAAATTGGCTACCTTATTATTAACTTCATAAGTATTTAACCCGAAATTACTCATTAAAGTCCATTTAGGTTTAGGATTGTACGAGCCAAATACATTAAAACCATAAGTCTGGCCAGTACCCACATTGATATAAGTGGTTAAGGGTGTATTTGTGGCAGTTGTAGTAAGTGAACTTTCTATTATACCACCTGTGCGTCGGTAAAATACAGATGCATTAATTACCGATCCTTTAATAAAGGTACTGTAGCCCAGCTCCAGGTTATCGCTTAATTCTGGATTCAAATACGGATTTCCCTGCATCAAGCTAATTGGGTTACTGTCGTTAAGGAAAGGATTTAAATAGTTTTGACCAGGCCTTTGTAAACGACGGTTATAACTTAGTTTTAAGGTGGTATTACCTTTTAAAGTTTGAGATATGATGGCGCTTGGAAATAAATTCAGATAATCATTCTTCTGAATTCCATTGGCTTTGGTATTAAAACTTATTGTAGTATATTCAGTCCTTAAACCACCTTTAAATTTTAATTGTTTCGTTAAATTAAAGTTAATCACACCATAAGCAGCAGCAACATCCTGGTTGTAATCAAAATCTTGAGAAGAAAAATCGAACTGGCTTTTTATCGTACGAAAAATCCCTTTTGCCCCCACTTCTAAAGTTGTTGATTTAGAAAATGGATAGGTATAATCAGTTTGAACAGTGTATTCATCATTCTTACTGGTGTTGTTCCTTTCAGTAGTTACACCAGTTGAAGATCCCTGAGGAATAAGTGTATTACTGAACCTTTGCGGTGTACGTCCGGTAGATAATTGTGCCGAAATGGAAAACTCCTCCCCTTCTTTCTTTGATGTCTTTTTATAATCCACATTCCAATCCATATTGCTAAAGGTCATATCCATATCGCTAATATTTTTTTGAAAAAGGCCATTATAAATAAAATCCGATTCGCCGGGTCCGCCATTTGAAAAACGGTTGAACTTCAAATTAGAGCTAATGTTATTGTATGCATTAAAATCATAATCAACTCCAACGCTACCGTTTAAACCATTTCTGCTCCATTTTGAGTACCCATCCTGTGATAGGTTATTCACACCGCCATTGTTTAATGTGGTATTATTAACGATTACAACCCTCGAATTTTGAGCGTATGCAAAATTGCCTCCAAGAGCTGTATTAACACTTAAACGACCCGTTTTTGCAGTTAAGTTGAAGGCACCATTATTCTGTCTTGTACCAACAGATGCATTTACAGAGCCACTTACCCCCTGTGCATTTGATTTTTTGGTGATGATGTTGATAATCCCTCCGGATCCTTCAGCATCATATTTTGCAGACGGGCTGGTAATTACTTCAACGCTTTTAATCTGCTCTGCAGGAATCATCTTTAATGCATCGGCAACACTACTCGCCATCGTACCAGAAGGTTTACCATTTATCAATACACGAACAGCACCACCACGGAGCTGAACATTTCCGTTCATATCAACTGATAACATCGGTACTTTACGCATAACGTCGGTTGCATCACCACCAGCATTGGTACCATCGGCTTCGGCATTGTAAACCATTCTATCGATTTTATTTTCGATAACCGCTTTTGTACCCTGAACCTCAACATCAGCCAAAGTATTCCCTGTGCCGGAGATATAAATGGTTCCAATGTTGTTATCGGGCTTGGAAGGAGTAGTTGTTACTAAAACCGTTTTCGTTTTATAGCCCATAAAACCAATCATCAGCTTATAAGCATCAGGGGCAACATTTTGCAAGGATAATTTTCCTTTCTCATCAGTTACTCCACCATTTACAGATTTATTGTCTTTTACTGTAATTAACGATACTGTTGCGTAATCAATTGGTTTTTTTGTTAGTGAATCAACTATTATGGCCGTAATACGTCCGGTAACAGCGACTTTTTTGGCTGCTCCACCAAAGCCGCCACTGGGAAACTGGGCATGTGCGGTAAAAAATATTCCTAGGATAAAAGTTAATAGTAAAAGTTTTTTCATTTTAAGAGTTAGTCTTTTGTAATTAGTCTACGCAAATTGCATTTTGTTACAATTATACACTATACTTTTTACACCAACTCTATTAATTAGTCGGTAAACGTTAGGCTTTTATCGGCGAATAGATTGGTTCATTGGTCAATAGTTTATGGCTTGATTAGTCAAATTAGGATTGATGGCTCTAATTATCCAAATCAACTACTCCACTCATAACTTAAGGCTAATCAATTTAATGCCATAACATTTTCTAACTTACCGGGCAATTAACTATAAAACCATCATCCATCTTACCTCACTACCTTGAAATATTATTTGGTCTTGAGTAAACCATTTGCATTACATTAATATTTCGCATGGCAAAAGCGGCTTCGCAATAGTTTAAGTAATAATTCCACTTGCGTATAAAGGTTTCGTCAAAACCCAGGGCTTTTACTTTATTAAGGTTTTTATTGAATTCGATAAACCATAAATGAAGGGTACGGGCATAATCAAGCCCCATGTCTTTTAAATCGACCAAGGTTAACTCTCCGGTTTCATTTATTGCTTTGTTTATGGCAGCTACCGAAGGTAAAAGTGAGCCCGGAAAAATGTGCTTTTGAATCCAATCTACACCGTTTCTCAATTTATCGTACCTACAGTCGGGAGAGGTAATTACCTGAAAGGCAAGAATCCCATCGGGTTTCAATAACTTCTGGCATTTCCTGAAATAGGTTTCTAAATATTGATGACCTACAGCCTCGAGCATTTCAATGGAAACGATTTTATCAAAAGTACCTTCAATTTTGCGGTAATCCTGAATAATAACTGAAACTTTATCTGTCAGTCCTTCTGCATGAACGCGCTCCATGGCAAGTTTTTGTTGTTCCTTAGAGATGGTAACAGAAGTAACATTACAACCATAATTCTTGGCTAGAAAAATAGCATTACCGCCCCAACCGCTTCCAATTTCCAGCACATTATCGGTCGCTTTTATTTTTAACTGCCTGGCCAGGCGGTCGTATTTAGCATATTGCGATTCTTCTAAACTTAAATCTCCAGGGTTAAAATAACCGCTTGAATAAGTCATGGTTTTATCCAGAAAAGTCGCAAAAAAATCGTTGTTGAGGTCGTAGTGTTCCGAAATATTTTTCTGCGATCCGGCCAAAGTATTTGCCCTGCGCATATGATAGATTTTGTTAACCCATTTAAAAATATTAAGTGCAACAGATTTCGCCTTGCTCCCGGTAACCGATGGTGCATTTTCAATATTCAGGATTACCCATTTAATTACATTGGTAATGTTAGTGGTATCCCATAGACCCGACGTATAGCCTTCTCCAAAGCCGATATCGCCGTAAAGCGCAATGGATTTAAAGAAATCGGGATGGTTAACCTGTATATGTGCTTCGATTTGATGTTCACCGTTTCCAAAAACCAGTGTTTCGCCACTTGGCAACGAAAGTTCCAATTTGCCTAATGTCATTTTAGAAAGTGCATTTAAGACAGTTCTTTCGAAAAAACCCGTTGATGTTCTGGTAGCGGTAAGCGTATTCATAATGTTTTATCTATTTTATTTGTGGCTTATAGGGTCTATATACGTTGCGTTGCAGCTCAGGGTTTTCGGCTTTTGGATGAAAAGGTATTTTTTTTATCCAAAGCTTAAAGGCCTGCCAGTGGATCATACCCATTACCTGCAGAGGGATTAAGGGAATAGAGAAAAAACAACGCAACAAACTGGCATTACTCAGTGGCTTTTTCTGTCCCTTTAAGGTACTGATAAAAAACCGGTTACCCTGCTTATCGATATCATCAATTTTAATATCGAGTTTATCATTGGGCACTCTTAATTTAAAATCGAAAGAATCATCGTGATCGATAAATGGTGAAACATAAAAATATTTGGTGGTGATTTTTTTAAAGGTATCGCCATCCAATTCATCTTCGCCGAAGAAAAAAAGTTTCATTTCGCGGTAGGTATTGCTGATTTCGGCCACACAACAAACCGGATTATCCTGCTCATCAAAACAATAATAAAAGGAAACCGGATTAAAATTATAACCCAGCACATTGAGGTTGGTAAGCAGTTTTATTTTAAGCCTGGTACCATCTACTCCATTTTCTTTTAAATAATCTTCTACATGCTGGCGCGTATTTTTGGTTTGGTCTGGATTTTCTTTGGGTAACTGTAGGTGTTCGGCATCGCGAAAAGAAAAGAGGTTAAACTTATTCCTGCTGAACCAGCGGAGTTTTTGGGCAAGCAAATCCAACTCATCCAGATCGATGTAGAACATATACACCCTGTACCAAAAAGAATGTTTTTTGGGCGCCAGGCGGTGATGCATGACCTTTGCAGTGTAGATGTTTGATGTAAGATTCATTATTATTACTTCAATTTACGATTTTTTGTGGATTGTCTTTCTGAATTCATTGTCATTCTGAGCGTAGCGAAGAATCTTTTAAAGCAGATCCTTCATTGCATTCAGGATGACAAATGGAGTAAAAATGGTTTAGTTATTACATCCCTTTACACAAATCAACAGCACTCTTATAAGCATCCTCATGAAAACCATATTTAAAATAACTTCCGCAATAATAAATCGGCCCGGTTTCGTTTAGCTTGTGTAATTGCTCCTGTGCCTGCATGGCAGGAACATCGAACAAAGGGTGGTGATAATCGATTTCTTTGATGATCTTATCTGGATTTAAAGTTCCGGTGGGGTTAATGGATACAAAATAATTCTGCTTTTTAGAAACACCCTGTAAACTGTTCATCCAATAAATGGTGCTCGGTAATAACTTATCGCCATTTTTTTCTACACGGTAATTCCAGCTGCTCCAGGCCAGTTTTGTTTCAGGCATCTGCTTTTCATCGGTATGTATAACCGCCCGGTTTAACTGGTATTTAAATTTAGAGAGCAGTTCGGTTTCGAGTGCTGTTTTATCTTTTACGATTTCGAAAGTCTGGTCGGCGTGACTGGCCATGATCACTTTATCGAATTCGAATTTCTCGCCCTTTTGATTTTCCACTTCGACTTTACCGTTTTCCAAACGTTTTACCGCTACAATTTTAGTATTGATCTTGATCCTGTCGCGAAAAGGGGCGATCAGTTTTTCCCGGTAGGCCTGACTGCCATTTTGCAGCGTGTACCATTGGTGCTGGGTATTTAAGCCCAAAAAGCCATGATTTTTAAAGAACCGGATTAGGGTAACCGCCGGAAAATCCAAAATCTGTTCCATTGGTGCGCTCCATACTGCAGCACTCATTGGGATCAAATATTGCCAAAGCATATCATTGCTATAACCAAATTCTTTAAAAAACTTTCCGATCGAATAATCCTGATATTCCGGTTTATCCAAAATTTCGACACTCTGCTTGTTAAAACGGTTAATCTGCATCAACATTTTTAAATAAGAAATATTGAACAGGTTTTTCCGCTGGGCAAAAAGATGGTTCAAGCTTGATCCGCTGTATTCTAATTTTTTAGGCAGAAACTGCACGCTGAAAGACATATCGGTTTTAATTACCGGGGCCTCAATCTCAGAAAACATTTCTGTAAGATTTGGATAAGTCTGGTAATTAAAAACCATAAAACCACTGTCAAGGTAAATGGGTTTACCGTCCTCTTCAAGTGTAATGGTATTGGTATGCCCCCCGATATAACCGAGCTCTTCGAAAAGGGTAATATCGTATTTATGCTGCAGTTTATGGGCACAGCCCATGCCTGCTATTCCGGAGCCGATAATGGCGAGTGTTTGCATTTTGATAGATTTGAATTAATCGTCATGCTGAATTCATTTCAGCATCTGTAAGTAGCCCCTGAATCAAGTTCAGGGTGACGCACTGCGTTATACCTTTTCGAACAAATAATGGCATACCATCCATTCGTTCCCTTTGTTATAATTAAACAGTTCGGCGCACGACATGTAGAACAACCTCCAGTATACCCACCATTTTACGGCCTGATCTTTACCATAAGTACGTTCCAAAATCGGCATGATTTCTTTTTTGTGTTTGTCCATATTGCTTAACCATGCTTCGGATGTTTTACCATAATTGGTTCCATTTACCACCCAATGTTTATCGATCTTTAAATCATCGTTAAAATAGAAAAACAGGTGGTTTGATGGCATAATGCCCCCGGTAAAAAAATATTTGCTCATCCAATCGGTTTCATCAATCACCTCAAATTTATAAGCCAGCGTTTTATGGGTAAAAATATGTACAAACAACTTGGCATCAGGTTTCATAAAAGAAGCAACCTTGTTAAGCAAAAATTTATAGTTTCGCATGTGTTCAAACATTTCTACCGAAACCACACGATCGAAAGTATCAGCAATGGTAAAAGTATTCATATCGGTAGTTAAAACCGTTAAATTCTGGATTCCGCGCTGTTTTGCCGTTTCATCAATAAAAACTTTTTGGGTAGCAGAATTAGATACCACAGTAAAAGTACTTTCCGGATATTTAGCTGCCATGTAAAGCGAAAGCGAGCCCCAGCCACAACCCAGCTCTAAAACATTTTGTCCGTTTTGTAAATCGGCTCTTTTACAGGTTAAAGCCAGCATATCATCTTCTGAAGTATCGATATCCTTAACACCTGGTTTCCAATAACCGCTGCTATATTTTAAATTTTTCCCCAAACAGTACTGAAAAAATTCGGTTGGCAATTCATAATGCTGTTCGTTGGCATCTGCAGTATTTACAGCAATCGGCGATTGCTTTAATTCTGCAACCAGATCCATAAATTTTTCCTGTTGCAGTTCTGCATCTCCAAGCGTTTCGTCATCCAGACGTTGTTTGCATAATTTTCTGATACCGATACGCAAGGCAGTATCCGGAAGTTTATCGTTTTCTAAAAGTTTATCGTACCACATATAGTTTGAAGTTTGATGGTCGGAAGTCCGAAGTCGGAGGTCCGGTGTTGTTGTTCTATACCTAAAATGCCTAATAGCAGATAGTTTATTTTTGATTTACAGTTTTATATTAGCAGCCAGCCCCCGGTCTTTCGGACCTCTGACTTCTGACTACTTTTTCTTAGACCATGGAAAAAAGGCGCTTGTTGTTTCCTGATATTTTTTATAGGCCAGGGGTTTGCTCCTCAGGTTTTGCTCTTCGTTATTGGGTACACCGGTAACACCTGTTAATAAATACAACATAACTGCCGGACTGATAATTGCCAGAATTCCCCATGGTGATGCCAGTGCAAAGATGAAATAGCCTATCCAGGTTAACCACTCGAAAAAGTAATTAGGATGACGGCTGTAATACCACAGGCCGGTATCGCAAACCTTACCCTTATTATTTGGATCTTTCTTAAATGCGGCAAGCTGTCTGTCGGCCATCATCTCGCCAAAAAAAGCCACTGCCCAAACTACAGCGCCGATAAATTCGAGAATCGAAATTTCCTGCGATAGGTTTGCAGTAATGATCAATAATGGAATAGCCAAAATTACATTTGATATCGCCTGAAACTGAAAAAAAACAAAGAAATTCCGATCAGCTTTATCTCCCCATTCTTTACGGAGCTGTTGGTACCTGCCTTCCTCTTCGCCTAAATGACCAATAACACGTTGCCAAAGGTGAATACCCAAGCGCAGCTCGGCCAATAAAAACATGCCGCAGATTAAGATTTTCCGGGGGACAAAACCATCCGACATCAAAAAAGTAATCAGTGTAATTACAGGAAAATTCAAGGCCCAGAAAACATCAACCACACCAGCGTTTTTAATTTTCTTCGCCCAAAGCCAAACCATGGCCATAATAAAACAGCAGGCTATTAACGAAATGAGTGCTATGAATAATAGATTTACTGTTTGGAGCGGCATAAAGTTTAAGGTTTAAAAGGTAATCAGCTTGCTTTAAAAAACTCCTTATAAGACCCCTACACTTTAAACCCTGCACCTAACGCCTTAAAAGTAATTCTTTAACACCTTCGCCATCTTTTAGTTTGAATAGATGCACTAAAACATAGGCTAAGGTTGCTATACTACCTAAACATACGAACAAAATAACAATAGAGATTTTAAGAATGATGCTTTTTTCTTTATAAAACATCCACAGCGTGATAATAAAGATGTTAGCGTAAAAATCCCAAAGTGTGGCACGCATCCAGGGTATGCTGCCCAGGAAATCCCATTGTTCGAACAGGTTATTTTCCAGCGAAGTGCTAATTACTTTATAGCACATAAAAACGAACAATACAGAGAAAATGATTTTGAGAAAGTTGATCATCAGAAGGAGGAATTTTATTGGAGTATATACGGTAAGATAAGTAAAAAGGATTTTACTTTTAAAATCTCCTGGCTGTCGTTCAACTCTGCTGCCCTTGAATTCTCCTGTCGTTCAAATTGATTTTTATGCTACAACATAAATACCCCTTAGGGTTTACAAGATCAGAACAGTACGGGCACAGCCTCACATAAATGCATTTTTATTTAAAAAGCAGGCTCCTGTGTGTATCACTTGCGATAGTCCTGCCATTCTCTTCAATCTTTTTAAGGTGCTTTATGCTGAAGGCAGTATCCCGTTCCATAGGCTGCAGATGCTTCGTACCTCAGCATGACAGTATATGTAGGGTATTGCAAACAAAAAGGATTTTTGCTGCCGTCCCTTAGGTTTAGTTAAAACCCAAGACAGTGAAAGGAAGGAAATAACTCAGAAGAATTAAATAATGATCAGTGAAGCCACAGATCATCGGTTGGTGCTTTGAGCTGTGGTCTTTTTTTCTCTCAACCTAGCTCCTTAAATTTTTCTAATTTTAATAATCTTCATCCAATGCAGTACTTTCATCACCGGGTAAGTTGGATCAAATTCCCACCATTTGGTAGCAAAATTCGGGCTGTTCGGTTTTTTATGGTGGTTGTTCTGAAAAAGCTCACCCATTAATAAGAAATCCCAAGGCAAGGAATTTTTGCTATGGTCTTCATTATCGTGGTTAGCGTAACCGTATTTGTGTCCACACCAGTTTACAATTGCGCCATGTAACGGTCCCATTAAAAAGTGGACCGGCAACAACAGATACATCCACCAGTGATTGGCAAAAGCTATATAAAAACCGATATAAAACAAACCACAGCTGATTCTCCAAATCCACGAATCGCCGATCCGGTCAATCAAAGGCCATTCCGGATAATTACCACGGAAAGCAGGTTCGGGTTCGATTTTATATTTAAGATAATTGAGATACATGTTTTTTGTTGCAATCATCATCCCGAAAACATCCTTAAAAAAATGTGGCGAATGCGGATCTTTTTCAGTGTCGCTATAGGCATGGTGCATCCTGTGAAGGATAGCATATGCCCTTGGGTTTAAAAATGATGAACCTTGTGAGATCAGTAATACCAGATAGAAAAACCTTTCCCAAAAAGGCTCCATTTTAAACATCTTGTGTGATGAATAACGGTGGAGGAAAAAGGTTTGGCTAAACAGGGATAAAAACCAATGACAAATAAAAAAAATGAAAATTACCATGTATGATGTGTATGCTTTATAAACGGATTTTGAAAGCGTTTAGTTTTTTTAGCGTAGCGAAAGGCGTTTAGTTTTTAAGCGTTTAGATAAAAAGAATCCCGTTCCGTTGTGGAACAGGATTCCATATATTAGGTGTTTATTATCTACCGAAATCGTCCTGAACACGAACAATATCATTCTCATCAGATGGGTTAGAAGCATCAGTATGTTGCCAGATTTCTGCCACTACTCCCCAGTCATCTAAACCTATCAAACGGTGACGTTCACCTTGTTGCAATTTGATCTGATCTTTTGGTGCATATTTTTTCACTTCACCTTCTTCGTCGGTCTGACTGGTTTTGATGCCCACCGTACCGGTTACCACTTGCCAGATTTCTGCCCTGCGATGGTGATATTGCCACGAAAGACGTGTATTTGGCGCAACGATTAAAATTTTCGGGCTTAATTTACCGCCAATTTTAAGGTCTTCAACGTTTAATCCATCAAAATAAGTATCGGCAAATTGTTGTGCCTGTGCCTCATCTATTACAAAGAAACCTCCCCAAGGACGGGTTTCATCGCGGTTTACTACATTAAAACCTTCAATTTTTAAACGTTGTGCTACGCTTTCGAATATTTCTTTTTTGTCGTTTGTCATTGATAAAGTATTAGTTCTTCTAATAATTGTTGAGGTTCACAGGTGTTAATTAACCTCCTGTGCGGTTCTATAATTTGCGGCAAAAATAAGCCTAATAAATTAAAAAAGTACTTTCGTATATTTTATTTTTTTTAACCTCAGGATGAAATCGGCTCAAAATCATGGTACAGAAGGATTAATGGCACTAAATTACCGGTAAAATTTTAGCCGGCAGCACTTTACAAGTAGGATAACCGGATATGCCTAAGTCACCATCATATTATAGCTGTTGATATCATTACTCTTCCCAGTTTGCCTGCTGGCTATTGCTCCATATAAACGAGAAAGCCTCATATTTCTATGAGGCTAATTACTTTGTCTTATCAGCATCCACCAATAAAACTAAACCAAACAAACTAATGAAACTATAAGACAAATAAGTTTGAAAATTGTTTTTAATAAATGAGAAAATCTTTTAATATTTTTTTTTATCAAGATTCCCATCAGGTAATAATAAAAAAGAGGCTGTATCATAAGTTTAATGTGTCATCCTTAGCTTTTTGAAGAACCTCTTTTAAAACACCTAAAACGCGTTTCGACAGGCTCAACGTGACAAAACCTAAAGGAAACCTGCTTAAGACACAGCCTGTATACAAAACGATCTATCCTTGATTACTTCAAATCAAAACGGTCTGCATTCATTACCTTATTCCAGGTGGCCACAAAGTCTTTTACAAATTTATCTTGTGCATCTGAACTTGCATATACCTCTGCAATTGCCCTTAATTCGGAATTAGAACCAAATACAAGATCAGCACGGGTTGCCGTCCATTTTGGCTGGCCGGTTGAACGGCTGCTTCCGATATAAAGTTCCTTATCTTCTGCAACTGCTTTCCATGCGGTTTCCATATCTAATAGGTTCACAAAGAAATCGTTTGTTAACTGGCCCGGTTTGCCGGTTAATACACCATGTTTTGAACCGTCAAAATTGGTATCCAATACGCGCAAACCACCTACCAAAACTGTTAATTCGGGGGCTGTTAAGGTAAGCAACTGGGCTTTGTCAATCAGGAATTCTTCTGTAGGAACGGGAGATTTTGATTTGCGGTAATTACGGAAACCATCAGCCGCCGGCTCTAAATAACCAAAAGATTCAATATCGGTCTGTTCTTGCGAAGCATCCATCCGGCCTGGCGAAAAAGGAACTGTAACGGAATGCCCGGCAGCAGCGGCCGCTTTTTCTACTGCAGCTGCACCTGCTAATACAATTAAATCGGCTAAGGAAACTTTTTTGCCATCAACCTGTGCCCCATTAAATTCATTTTGAATACCTGCTAATACGCCCAATACCTTTTGCAATTGTGGAGGATTGTTAACGGCCCAATCTTTTTGCGGTGCCAATCGGATACGTGCACCATTTGCACCACCACGCTTATCAGAACCGCGGAATGTAGAAGCCGATGCCCAGGCTGTAGAAACCAGTTCGGCCACACTCAACCCCGAAGCCAATACTTTTGCCTTTAATCCGGCAATGTCGCTTTCGTTGATCAATGCATGATTAACCGCCGGTATCGGATCTTGCCAAAGCAACTCTTCCTGTGGTACATCTGGTCCCAGGTAACGCGCCAAAGGTCCCATATCACGATGGGTTAACTTAAACCATGCCCTCGCAAAGGCATCAGCAAACTGATCCGGGTTTTCTAAGAAACGTCTTGATATTTTTTCATAAGCCGGATCAAACCTTAAAGAAAGATCGGTAGTAAGCATCGTTGGCAGGTGTTTTTTTGATCCATCAAATGCATCCGGAATAATGGCTTCTGCATTTACGGCTTTCCACTGATGGGCACCAGCAGGGCTTTTCGATAATTCCCATTCAAATCCAAAAAGATTTTCGAAAAAATTATTGCTCCATTGTGTTGGTGTGGTAGTCCAGATTACCTCTAATCCACTTGTAATCGCATCAGCGCCTTTGCCGGAACCATAACTATTCTTCCATCCGAAACCCTGGCTTTCGATATCAGCAGCTTCAGGCTCTTTACCAACATGATCTGCTGAAGCAGCTCCGTGGGTTTTGCCAAAGGTATGTCCACCGGCAATTAATGCCACCGTTTCTTCATCATCCATCGCCATGCGACCAAAAGTATCACGAATATCTTTAGCCGCAAGAACCGGATCCGGGTTTCCATCTGGCCCCTCTGGGTTTACATATATTAATCCCATCTGCACTGCAGCAAGAGGTTTTTCTAAATTACGGGTATGCACATTGCCATCGGCATCATCATCTGAAACCACTACACCATGTGCTTTATTTGCCCCCTCAGAGCCTTGTGCATAACGGAGATCGCCGCCTAACCAGGTGGTTTCAGAGCCCCAATATACCGATTCATCGGCCTCCCAAACATCTTCTCGCCCACCGGCAAAACCAAAGGTTTTGAAACCCATCGATTCTAAGGCGATATTTCCTGTTAGGATCATTAAATCTGCCCACGAAATTTTACGCCCGTATTTTTGTTTAATCGGCCAAAGTAATCTGCGGGCTTTATCAAGACTCACATTATCTGGCCAACTGTTCAGCGGTGCGAAACGTTGTAATCCGGCACCGGCACCACCCCGGCCATCGCCTACCCTGTAGGTTCCAGCACTGTGCCATGCCATCCGGATAAATAAACCTCCATAATGACCGAAATCTGCCGGCCACCAATCTTGCGAATCAGTCATCAGTGCATGAAGGTCTGCTTTTAATGCTGCCAGGTCTAAACTTTTAAAAGCCTCAGCATAATTAAATTCAGCATCCATCGGATTGGACAAACTAGAATTCTGACGTAAAATATTCAACTTTAACTGCTTTGGCCACCAGTCGCCATTTCTGGTGCCGCCACCAGCTACATTGCTCTTCATGCTACCATTATGAAACGGGCACTTGCTAATATCATTTGATTCTTTTTCCATATGTATAATTTTGTTAGTAAAACCTGATTCTTTTAGTAGACTTGATCAGATTAAGATAAATTTAGAGAATTGAAATAACTAATCACAATCATTTAATTCTATAATGGAATAGTTAGAATCTATTACTGTTTGATATCAGGTATTTATAAAGATTTAGGGCCATCATATCAAGAAAAAAAATCAGGCCGGGTATTAACTTTTTAGGGATGTAAATAAAACAGAATGATATGGGGACAATCCGTTAAAAGTATAGCAACCCGAAATTCCAATGTTTTTTTTAAAGCATTATTAAAGCAAAAACAATACAATTAACATTTTCATAGGTATTCTAAAATATTGAATTTTATTAAGCCCTTATAAATTCACACATATCTCAGATGAACTAAATTTAATTTGCTTTTCATCCCCTCCTCAGATCGCACCTGTAGTTTTGGACTATAAAATTATTGCAAATCAAAAAAAGAGCATATGAAAAGTCAAATCAAAAGAACAGCAATAACTGCTTGTTTCGCGTTGATGAGTGTAGTAGCACTAGCGCAGGTACGTCCAAATGATAACCTTCCATTACCACCGGCCAGAGTGCCTGGAGAAATACCTCCTCGCCCTGAAAGACACAGAGGTGGCCTGGAACCAGGAAATCCTTTAAAAGTTTTAATGTCACTGAGTGGAAAAGTTATTGCCTATCAAGCTAATGACAGGCACATTTACAACAGTTTCACCTTGCAAAACGGCAGCCAGGTGATCACGGTCAGATTTCCAGAACAACTGGGTAAACAATTAATGAGTGCAGCAGGAAAAGGCAAATCGGTAACTGTAAAAGGTTTTACAGACAATGGGCCGGATGGTGTAAACGTATTCCAAATGGCGAGTTTGCTGGTTGGTGGAACGCAAATAGTAGATACCCCGCCTACTGCGCCTATTGAACCGGTTAATGTGCCGTCAGGAACATTTACAGGAAAAATCAGTGATTTTAAGCGTGATCAGGGAGGCGCAATCCGTGGACTTAGTCTGGACAATAAAATAGAGATAGATCTGCCGCCACCTGCAGTTGAACAGTTACAATCTTTATTGAAAGCTGGTGATAAAGTTGTGGTAACCGGCTTTAAAGACATCGCACCGTCAGGTGTGGCGTTGGAAACCGGTGCCCCAACCGTCGTTCGTCCACAAACCATAGAAATCAATGGCCAAACCTATCTGTTAAGATAATGCAATAAGAATAGGAGAGCTAAATAGCTCTCCTATTCTTAAATTATTTATTACCGGATATGAACTAATTGGCTGCTTTGGTGTTAACTCATAAAATACAGATATTTTGCAGGTTGTATGAAAATGGAGCAAGATAATGACTTACAGGGTGAGCCATTAAAGATGAAAAGTAACCGTCCGCTGCTGGTAGTGATCATTGTTTTACTGCTGGTTATTATTTGGTTATTGGTAAAACCCCCAGTGCCTCTATTACCAAAACAGCCGTTGCATCATAACGGGCCACAGGTAGAACTGTTTCATAAACAACGCGTAGTTACAGGAATTGTTACCGCGTATAAAAACAATCCTCATTTAGATATCAATGCCCTTCAACTGAAAACCAAAACGGCAGGCTCAATAACCATCGATTTTCGGCCACATACTGCAGCATTGATAACCAGGATCGGTGCTGTAGGTGAGTTGGTTACGGTAACTTATGGTTTAAATCCTAGTGATGAATTAGTGGGTTACCAATTAATAGCCATTAAGAATGATAAGACAGGCATAAGCCAGATCCTTGATGACGTGCCGCCACCTCCGGATGTTCCAAATCATCAAACTGAAAAATTCGAATTAGCACACCCTATTTTGATCACCGATCAATATGGTGGTATTGTAGCAATGAAAAAGAATAATCTTTTATTTCACTTTAAGCCAGGGCTGGTAGATGATATCGCACCGTTAATCAAAAAAAGCAGCACATTTCATCTTATAGCGGTAAAACGTCAGGATGACCAGGGCTTCATTAACATCAATCATGATAAAGTATACATCGTGCTCAGCATCACGATAGATAACAAAACGTTCCTAGTAAGATGAAAATATTATTGATAGAAGACGAGTTAAAGTTAGCAGGGTTTATTGCCGACGGCCTTACGCAGGCTGGTCATATCTGTGATCAGGTTGCTGATGGCAATAAAGGGCTGGAAATGGCTATGGTTGGCAATTATGATCTCATACTATTGGACATGATGTTACCCACACTCAATGGCTTGGAAATTTTAAAAAACCTTCGCAGTTTTAATAACCAAACGCAGGTAATTATAATCAGTGCATTGAACGATACAGAACACGTTATAAAAGGACTTGACCATGGCGCTATTGATTATCTTAAAAAACCGTTTGAGCTTGACGAACTACTAGCCAGGGTACGTTCTGTACAACGTCGGTCTTTAGCACAGGGTTCACTCAAATTGCAGGTTTCGGACCTCAAGGTAGACCTGCTCACAAGAGAAGTTAGCCGCGCAGGTAAACCTGTAATACTCAGTAATCGTGAATTTGCCCTACTGGAGTTCCTGCTCGCTAATCAGAACAATGTGGTCACAAAATCACAGATCCTTGAAAAAGTATGGGATATCAACTTCGATCCGGGAAGCAATGTAATAGAAGTGCACCTTTACCAGCTTCGAAAAAAAATGGACAAGGGTTACGATGAAGAATTGATCCATACGGTTATTGGTCGGGGTTATGTACTTAAAGGCGAAGTAGAACGGGGTTAAAAATGATAGGGAATCGTCAGTTCGGCATCAAATTAAAAATAACAGCGGCATTCAGCCTGATCTTTATTTTATTAAGTTTCTCTTTCAACCTCTACTGTTATCGGAAGATCAGGATGCTGATGATATCCGATAATGATGCTTATTTGCTAGCCAGGGCCCAAACACTTTTGGATAAAACTGAAGTGTTACCTGCCATTATTCCTTTGCCTGATAAAAACACTTCCATCAGGGTATTGTACCATTCTGCAGGGAAACCCATAATTGTTTTTCAATCGCCGGGCATCATTAAAAATATCCGTACACCTACAAAGACTGGCGTAACCGATACCTTGGGGATGAGGGTTGCTTACGTGGCGAGCAGCAATGAGGATAATCCCGCCGAATTGGTGCTCGTACGCAGTGCAGAGCATTTGAACAGTAATTTACAATACCTGCTCTTACTGCTTTTTGCCTGTAGTTTGCTGAGTGTTTTACTTGCAGGTTTAATTGCCTATATCTTATCTTTTTACTTATTACAACCGGTGCAGCGCATTATTAATGCGGCAAAACTTATCAATGCGCATAAACTCAGGAATGTAATTCCGGTTAAGAAAACGAATGATGAATTACAGGAATTAACGGAAACCATAAATACCATGTTAGTAAGGATCGATGAATCGTTACAGCAGCAACAAAACTTTTTTGCCTCTGCCTCGCATGAATTAAAGACACCGCTTGCCATTATGCGTGCCGAAATAGAAGTTCACCTATCTAGACCAGATTTAACAGCAGCGCTATCAAGCCTTATGGAAAGCCAGCTAGCCGAGATCAACAGGTTACAACAGGTGGTACAGGAATTTCTATTGGTAAGCCAGCTAAAAAGTAGTGGCATTACTTTACATAAGCAACAAATAGACCTTTCATTAGTTATACTCAGGTTATTTCACAGGTTTCAACCATTCCTGCAGCAAAAAGGACTGCAATCTACGATTGATTTTGATCAAGAGGCTGAAACATTTTTAGTAGTTGCCGATGATGATAAGCTGAACATCTTATTGATGAACCTCGTCGAAAATGCGGTTAAATATGCTGCCCCTGAAACGATGATCAGCTGTTCTATTCGGCAATCTACAGTAAAGGATCAGATCGCCATTAGCTTTAAAAACAAAATCAACGAAGAAAGTTTCCCGACTGAGAATCTCCAAAATGCTTTTCACAGGGAAGCTATAGACTCAAACGGTGCAGGTATTGGTCTTTGGCTCGTCAAAGAAATCACGCGTTTACATCATGGAAATTTCAGCATAAAGAGCAGCAACTTTTTCTTTGAGGCAATAGTAGACCTGCCGATTAGCGAATAGCCTTTAATTTTTTGGTTTAAATGCGAACCTTAATTTTAATATGAAGAAAATTTAATTTCAACCAAAAAACACACCCAAACAACTGACTAACAGAAAGTTAATTAAAAATATTCCTATTAAGGGTTTAAACATAATTATGCTCCTGTTGTTAAGAGGATCATATGAACACACAAGTATCAACAAGCGTAACAGATAAGCGTGTAATCTGGCCATTGCAATCTCTTAATTTTTTCATGGCCGACCTTCAGGCCGGGATCGGACCGTTTTTGGGAATATTTCTTTTAGCACATGGCTGGAAAAGCGGACTGATTGGTTCGGTAATGACTATTGGCGGAGTAGCCGGAATGATCATGACTATTCCGGCAGGTGCATTAATCGATGCTACCAAAAGAAAGCGGTTTTATGTAGTTATATCCGCAATCTTCACTATACTCGCATCAGGTATAATCTTATTCACACAAGAATTTTGGTTGGTTAGCATTTCGCAGGTGGCAACGGCTATTGCCGGATCGGCTATAGGTCCGGCTATAATCGGAATCACGCTGGGAATAGTTAGGCAAGAAGGATTTAACAGACAAAATGGCTATAACCAGGCATTTAATCACGCCGGAAATGTAGTAGGTTCAGCACTTTCGGGTTACCTGGGGTATAAATTCGGTATAACGGCTATATTTATTCTGGCTGCTGCTTTTGGAGTGCTATCTATTATTTCAGTGTTATTGATCCCCGCCAAATCTATTGATGATCATGTGGCAAGAGGTATGAAAGAGGGGAATAAAAATGATGAAGTAAGCGGATTTAAGGTATTGTTTCAATGTAAATCATTGTTGATACTTGCTGGCGCATTAGCATTTTTTCATTTAGGAAATGGTGCTATGCTTCCCCTATACGGCCTCGCCGCAGCCGCAAATAGCCATGGTAATGCTTCCATGTTCGTGGCCTTTACTATTATCATCGCTCAGCTTGTAATGATAGGCACTTCGCTGTTAGCCGTAAAGATGGCAGATAAAAGAGGCTACTGGCTGGTATTATTCATTTCTTTCCTGTCATTACCTATACGTGGTTTATTTGCTGCTTATATGCATAGTCACACAGGAATATATCCGGTACAAATTTTAGATGGAATTGGAGCAGGCTTGCAAAGTGTTGCAGTTCCCGGATTGGTTGCTCATATACTGAATGGCACGGGAAGGGTAAATATTGGCCAGGGTGCAGTGATGACTGTACAGGGACTGGGTGCTTCGTTTAGCCCCGCAATTGGAGGTTGGATAGCCCAGGGAATAGGTTATAGTAGTGCTTTTATAATCCTCGGTGCTTTCGCCATCGGTTCCGTATTATTATGGGTCATCTTTGCAAAAACAATTAGAGATGTTTGCTAACCCATATTATTTTCATATTATACATGAGTAATTTGACCAGCAAAGCGCTTAAAGTTACCGGCCTCGCCAGCATTTGGGCAATACGAACAACTCTACCCTAACCGTAATGGAAAAACCAATATCTTAGCGCTGTAAAAAATATGAATAACATGTTAATCTGGATCATTTCCTTCTTTTCAATAGCGGGTGTGATCATCAGGCCATTTAAAGTTACCGAAGCGGTATATGCCATAATTGGGGCTGCCCTATTATTATTACTCCGGTTGATTACCCCTTCTGATGCCTTTTCTGGGATAGCGAAAGGATTAGATGTCTATTTATTCCTGACAGGCATGATGTTGCTTGCAGAAACCGCCCGGGAAGAAAAACTGTTCGATTGGCTGGCTGCCCATGCCACTTTGAGGGCCAGGGGTTCTTCCGGAAAATTATTTTTGCTGATCTACCTGGTTGGCATTGTGGTAACCACATTTCTTTCCAATGATGCCACAGCCGTTGTGCTAACGCCAGCAGTGGCGGCTGCAGTTAAAGCCGCTAAAGTAGAAAAACCACTGCCCTATTTATTGATCTGTGCTTTCATTGCCAATGCCGCTTCCTTTATACTCCCCATTTCAAACCCGGCAAACCTGGTGATTTATGGCGCACACATGCCATCCTTAATGCATTGGCTCGGCCTGTATCTGATCCCCTCTGTATGTGCCATTACTGTTACTTATTTTATGCTTCGATTTTCACAGCGCGAATGCTTTAAAGAGAAAATCAGAACCGAGATTGATTTGCCCGAATTAAGTACAGGCGGCAAGACTGCTTTAATTGGAATCTGTGGAACTGCTGCAGTTTTACTGGCTGCGTCTGCCTGGAATATTCAACTTGGGCTGCCTACATTGATTACCGGTGTTGCTACTAGTGCAATCGTATTGGCCCGGGCAAGAAAAAACCCTGTGAATATTATTAAAGGCATATCCTGGGCAGTACTTCCCTTAGTGGCTGGTTTATTTATAGTGGTAGAAGGGTTGAATAAAACCGGGATGACACAGCAGCTAAGTACATTATTAAATACTGCTATAGCGCAATCTGAGACGGCCGCCGTGTGGCTGAGTGGCTCCCTAACCGCAGTAGCCTGCAATTTAATGAATAATTTACCTGTTGGTTTAATAGCGGGAAATGTATTACAGAGTTCTTCGCATACACCTGAAATGGTTAAAAGCGCGGTATTGATCGGTGTAGATCTTGGCCCCAATCTCTCTATAACCGGTTCATTGGCTACTATACTGTGGCTGGTGGCTTTAAGACGGGAGGGACAGGAAGTAAGCACCTGGACATTTTTAAAATTGGGAAGCGTAATTATGACTGCTGCGTTAGTAGTCGCGTTACTGTCATTATGGATTTCATCTGTTTAGCATCTTTTTCTTAAATAACTTAAAAACGGTTGTTAAAAAACTTCCACTTTTTTGAAAGAATATCAAATATGCAGGATCCCCACCTCTCAACATCAAAATATTACCCCGTACCTGAGTATTAGACCACGCTGGTATTTTTTGTTTTAACGGACCTGGTATTGGCATTCAAATCGGTAAGCTCAACATTGAGCTTTCTCTTTGCCCGCCTTCTGGTATATTCAACTAATTATTTTCCCATTTTGAGCTTTATTCCAATTTCTACCTCTCCATTACTGTAATTATAAAGGTCTGAAGTATTCGTTGTGTAAAGACATAAAATAGACAACTTTTCCTTATATAAAGTACCAATGCCAACGCTTGTACTATTGGTACTATGGTACATTGCATTAAAAAACAGTTTATTTTCTGAGAGATTTACATTAGCCCCTACATCGACAATATTTTTATAATTTTGAATAGCACGGTAAACAACTTTAGGTTCTACACTGGTGAACCCTGCTGATGACATGGGCAGTTTATAACTGATTGACGAAAAAAATAAGGCTCGGTCTGCCACATTTCGAAGCAAATCTCGCTTTAAAAAACGCTTTAAATTAGGAAGACTTCCCTGTAAAGTTAATCTGTTAAGGCGGAAGGCGATTCCGAAATCCCCGTCAAAGTTAACTTTCCTGTCGTTAAAATTAGAAATAGACACATCATCAAGATCACCTTGTACTTTATATAAATCTATTTTTTCGTCTACTATACCGGCAGAAAGCCCCAAATCAATAAAGTTTTCGTTTTTTTTGCCCATGCCGATATGATAGGCATAACTTATTTTAGTGCCAGTTCTTTTAAAAATTCCGGCACTTTCATTATAAAGGGTAAAGCCCAAACCCACTTTTTTCTTTAAGAGACCATAATCTATGGTAACGGCTTGCATAACTGGTGCACCTTCAATAGCCGTCCATTGCGCTTTTAACGCAGCTGCAACGTTCCATCCTGTATTTGTACCCGCCATAGCCGAATTCATTAAATATTGATTTTGAAAATACATGTTTCCAAATGGGTTAAGCTGTGCATGGATATTTGTCGATATCAATAATAAAGCAACCGTTGCTGTATTCCTTAATAACTTCATCAGTAATTTATTCGTTTTTTGATTTTTGATCTGCTCAACAGATACTATAGCTGTTTTAATATTATTGCCGATCATCGCGAACAATTGAAATAAATCCCCTGATTAAACCTTTCGATTTACCTAAATCAATAACATAATAATAGCTGTCTTCGAAAAGTTGCTTACCATTAAATGTACCGTTCCAGTCGTTTTTATAATCGGTGGCCCGATAAATTAATCTTCCGGCCCGATCATAGATACTCAAAACACTTCCGGGATAATTTCCCAAACCTTGAACAGTAAAAAAGTCGTTCTTGCCATCGTTATTGGGTGTTATAATATTATTGCGGGCTTTTACATCGGTTAAAAAAGGTATAGCGATGTAGTAGGGTTGTAAAAAGCCCTGACTTAAAAGGAATTGACCTGAAGAATATGTATCTACCAACACCATTTCGGCAAAACTATAATCGAACATAAATTCGTTTACAATACTTGATCCGCTTGCAGCGTTAAGTGTATAAGGCAAATCGATGGTTTGGGCATACGTTGTTTTACCTTTTATCTGGAGCAGAATACATGCTACAAATAATACCAAATATCTATTGTACTTCATCCCGTTCTTTTAGTTTTTCAGGTACTCGATTACAATTTCATAATTACCTGCCTTATTTGTAGTAATTGTAGTACCCGCTCCGGTAATGAGCTTGTTTGTTGTGTAATCGTAGCTGTAGATATCTCTGCTTACTCCGTTATTACCTGTATTGATAATGGTAATGCCAATAATTTTTTTAAGATAACCGGATGAAAATACCGTACTTAAATCAAAAGTAGTATTGTCAGCAGCTAAAGTGTAATTAAAGGTTTTCCAGTAAACAGTACTCGTGTTATCGTACCATAACTTGCCTGTTGATTTTTCTGTAGTACTGTAATTGCCTGCTGACAAAGAGTTGATTACGTAGGGATCTAAAGAAGTACCTGTACCTGTTACAGTAATGTTAGTACCGGCAATTGTTTTTCCGCCAATACCCGCTACCCCTTGCGGCCCTTGAGGGCCTGTAGCTCCGGTTGCCCCGGCAGGTCCTTGAGGGCCCTGAGCTCCCGTATTTCCAATCGGGCCAACTGGTCCTTGCGGACCCTGTGCGCCGGTAGCGCCATCAGCGCCAGCCGGCCCCCGAGCTCCAGTTGCACCAGTAGGACCCTGTGCACCCTGAGGGCCCTGTGCGCCAACTGGGCCCGGAGGGCCTTGAGCACCTTGCGCTCCGTTGGCACCATCAGTACCCGCGGGGCCTTGTGGGCCCTGAGCGCCTGTGGCTCCGGCAGGTCCTTGAGGTCCTTGCATTCCGGTTGCACCCGTAGCTCCGGCAGGACCTTGTGGGCCTTGAGCGCCGGTAGCTCCATCGGCCCCTGGAGGACCTTGTGGGCCGCCTGTGACGTTAATAACTGTAGAATTTTGCTTTTCATCGGTGTAAGTAACAGTACCATTGCCATTGTCAACCAGTTTGGTTAAGGTTTCGGCAGATTTTACCAGTGCAGCTGGTGTAATCAAAACAGGTGTTCCAGAAGCATCTGTACTATAAATTTTATTACCATCGGATGCACCTGCTGTTTTTAGTTTAGCGAGGGTTACAGTTGCATCAGCTATTTTAGGTGTAGTAATGGCATTGGCGTTGATATTTGCGGTAACCGCTTTTAATGTAGCACCTGCCCCACCAGAAATGGTTAAATCAGTTGAAGTAAAGTTGTTACCAGTAACTGAAGTCGCGGGGATAATAAGTTTGCTCTCATCTAATTTAATGGTTAACGGTTTTAACGCTGCACCAATGTTGTTGGTTAAAATAATTTTACCGCTGGCATCTGTTGTAACGTCCATACCTGCAACTGAAGAACCGGTAGGTATATTAATAACTGTAGAATTTTGCTTTTCATCAGTATATGTAATGGTACCATTGCCATTGTCAACCAGTTTAGTTAAGGTTTCGGCAGATTTTACCAGTGTAGCTGGTGTAATCAAAACAGGTGTTCCAGAAGCATCTGTACTGTAAATTTTATTACCATCGGATGCACCTGCTGTTTTTAGTTTAGCAAGGGTTACAGTTGCATCAGCTATTTTAGGTGTGGTAATGGCATTGGCATTGATATTTGCGGTAACCGCTTTTAATGTAGCACCTGCCCCGCCAGAAATGGTTAAATCGGTTGAAGTAAAGTTGTTGCCGGTAACCGAAGTCGCTGGGATAACAAGTTTGCTCTCATCCAATTTAATGGTTAACGGTTTTAACGCCGCACCAATGTTGTTGGTTAAAATAATTTTACCGCTGGCATCTGTCGTAACGTCTTTGCCTGTAGCCGGTAAAGAACCGGTAGGTATATTAATAACTGTAGGATTTTGTTTCTCATCCGTGTAAGTAATGGTACCGTCACCATTGTCGACCAGTTTGGTTAAGGTTTCGGCAGATTTTACCAGTGCGGCTGGCGTAATCAAAACAGGTGTTCCAGAAGCATCTGTACTATAAATTTTATTTCCATCTGATGCACCTGCTGTTCCTAGTTTAGTGAGGGTCACAGTCCCATCAGCTATTTTAGATGTAGTAATGGCATTGGCATTGATATTTGCAGTAACAGCTTTTAATGTAGCGCCTGCCCCACCAGAAATGGTTAAATCGGTTGAAGTAAAGTTGTTACCAGTAACTGAAGCCGCGGGGATAACAAGTTTGCTCTCATCTAATTTAATGGTTAACGGTTTTAATACTGCACCAACGTTGTTGGTTAAAATAATTTTACCGCTGGCATCTGTTGTAACATCCATACCTGCTATAGATGCTGCTGCAATAGTGGCAGTTTGAGTATTTCCTGATTGATCTATATAACTAAAGGTCTTAGTATTGGCGTTGTAAGTTACCCCGTTTTTAGCATTACCGATTAATTGTTCGAGTATAGTTTTTACCGATGGATTGTTAACGATATTGCCGAAATTATTAGTTACATCGCCTACTACATCAATTTTAATCTCTGCACCCGATTCGTTTTTATATGTATAAGTTCCGCTATTGTTATTTACCAAAGTGGTAACAGTTTCAGGTTTAGGAGCCGGGGCGTTTGCCGCATAAATGGCGTAAGGAACGCTTAACAATTGCGATGTACCAGCAGTAAAATAGTTATTTCCATTGTTAATATCAACCTCAACTTTAATGTATTTAAGACCTGATGCCCAGCTTACAGAAGCAATGCTTCCACTCGTTGTAATTGCTCCCGGGCTACCAATAGCAACACTATAAAGCCCCAAAGCATTTGTGTTAATGCTTCTCGACTCTGAATATTGAACGTTTCCGTCAGCAGAACCATCCAAAATACTTAAACGTAATGAGATTGTTTTGTTTGCGAGTGGTGTACCATTTGTGTTCCTTACTGCTCCCTGATAATTAAACTGTAGTGGCGCCTGACCAAAAGATTTTATCGCAAATACGACAGAAAAAAAAAGAAATAGTAAAAGTTTATTCTTCATACAGAGTTGTTCGTGTTTGCGGCAAATATGATCGATTCGCCTTTTCAAATTAAAAATCTTAACAATAAAACAGCACTTCCCATTGGAGATTACAAGTAAAATAATACTGTACAGTTACCATTGTAATGTTAAAGATTACAGGTAAACTTGTTTAAAATGAAAGGTTTATCACCCTGCCCGGATGAAATAAAATCACAAGTAATGTAAAATCAGTCAAATTAATCTGAATAAGTAAAGTGGAAATGGTTTTAAGAGCCATTTTTTGTCTACAAATATTTCAGCCCCTCAAACCATACTGTTGAAAAAACAAATCACCCGGTATGACCGTAATTTTGTTTCAATTTATTGATGGGTTAATCATCAAAGAAAAACAGCTTCAAATATCTCCTCACCGAAAATAAAGAGTTTGTTTTATCTAAATTGATAGCCTTTAATTCATAATACCGAAATGGAAGAGAACAGCCTATAAGGATGATTGGTACTGGGCCAATTCAGAATATCCTTAAATCTCATATTATTCGTCTCGATCACAAGGTCCTCTGTAGTTCTGCCTGATCCTCTCAGAAATCCAATTTACGACCAGCAATGTTAATACGCTCAAAAATATTATACAGATACGATTTGTTAAATTCATAGCAATTTATTTATAAAAAAGTTCTCCATATTGCCCACTAAGGCGCAATAGGTTTAGTTCTAATGTTTAAAGAGCATATTTTATTTTATCACCACAGCACACAGGTTGCAGAAATAAAAAATTGCGGCAGGCATCCACCATATCCGCAATTCATCCATCTATTAGCTAAATCCTCATAAGAGTCATGTTAAAAAAATTATTACTTATATATTTTATACTTATACTATTAGGTTCAAATTATTCAGAGATCTTTACTCTCTTTAAAAAGGAACTTATGCTCATCCGAGCATAAGATTCCTTTTATCATCGCCTTAGGTAAGAAAAAATTACCGCCTTATTGTGTGTTATACATGCCACAAATATATCACTGGTATTTGCGCATTGTGTAAACGTTAATAACAAGATTATGTTCCCCAAATGATAGACACATTGGGTTAGAGGATTACAAACAGCTTGTAAATCAATTAAACGGGCTATTTAGATATATAAAAAGCTATATAAGGCTATAAAAATGATTTTTCTACACAAAAGTCAGTTTTTTGATTTTTTTTTAGAAAAAAACTGACTCATGATATCATATCCACAAGCTTTTTAACAAAAATTATTTACGGAAAAGTCCAAATGCAAGATTTTTGAGACAAAACAACACAAAACCACACTTATATAAGTACAAAACGCGTTCAATTTATTACTTATTAATTATTTAAGATTTTTCAGCGGCCTGTAGTTTGGTTTAATTCTGAAATTATTAAAATAAACACAAATTAGTTGTAAAAAAATCATTACGAAATTGATTTCTTTTTGTATTTTCACGGCACTAACTTTTTATTGATATTAAATGAGTAACCGTAGTCGTGGTTATCCCTTTTTAATTGATATTGCTGCCTATAAGATTTTATAAATTAAACGGAATTGTATTTTTATCAAATAGTCTCTTTCTCTTTTAATCATGAAAAAAATCATTTTATTAAGCCCATTCTTTACAACAATTAACGATCAAGATTTATACAATGGCGATTGTTCTCTCTAACCCATTTTCCCTATAAAATATATTAAAGGGGTAATTATTTATTTCAAGAACAAATAGGATTTTATCCAATTCTGTTTATTGTAAAAAATATCTCCCTCAAACATGTACTATTATTCATATACCTGTCTGTACATTTTATCCCAAATGTTAAGGCAGAGAAGTGGCCATTTTATTGGCTGGTAAAAACAAATATGTTAACAATGATTATGCTTTTTAGATTGCTCCTGTTATGTCCGGGCTTTGTTCTGATATTAAAAGGGCGAAAAAATTTCCTTACTATTTCAGGATTATTCTTGTTGAAGCTTACACAAATCTTTATCCTTTTTTATGCCAATAAAGAAACTAAGAGTTTTCTTAACGCTGATGTAATGATTGCTACAATTCCCATAATATGGGTGTTTTGTAATGAGGGAAAAAGCGCACGAAAACATTTTTTATGGCTTTTTATGCTATCGATTGCATTATTTCTGATCAGGTCTGTTGGGTTGATAGGCAATATTGCAGAGATTATTTTTTACACAAATTTTATTGGGATTTCTACTTTGATCCTTGTCAGGTGTATTTGTTGCTTCAGGCTTTATACGGCGAAAACTTCTTTTGATAATAATAAGCCAATAACTGATTGGGTAAAGTATTTATTATTATTTAGTATACTGGAATGCATGGTTAAGTTTTTGGTTTTTTTTGAAATTGGTATTATAAAACTTCCCCCAGGTTTTGGTGATGATATCTTCCAGTTCCTAATGTCTTTTATCTCTTTACTCTTACTCGCTAAATTAATGAATGCCATTTATTCTAACCAGGTTACCCCTTCTACTTTGGAGGATGAACCGGTTATCGATTATCCAGATGCTGCATCTTCTTATCAGTCTTCAAAACTAAACCAGGATGATATTGAATTTATAACTTCGGAGGTAATGGCCTATCTTGATAAAACAAACAAATACCTGGATTCGAATTTTACATTGGAAAAGCTTTCTGAACTGACAGCTATCCCTAAACATCATATATCTCAGGCAATTAATACTGAAATAAAAAAGAATTTTTACGGCTTGATTTCTGATTATAGAATAAAACATGCAAAAAAACTTCTTTCCGAATTGAGTCACATCAAGGTTGAAACGCTAGCTTACAGTTGTGGTTTCAACTCCGTTAGTTCGTTTTATAAAAACTTTAAAAAACTTAATGGGATGACACCAGCTGAGTATATTGCTATGCAGAACAAAAAATTAAATAAACAGGCAATTGTAGAATAGCGGAATTAAGCAATTATCAGTAACTTTTTTTAGGCAGTACAGATGGAAGCACTTAATTTAAAGGGAGGTTTAAGTACTGCTACAACTAACAATAAAACATTTTAGAATCGCTATTTACCGGTATTTTGGGGCGGTTATTGCTAAGACACGAAACAACTATTATAGTAATAGACTTATCTTTCCAATAAATCATTAGATTTAATATATTCTGAAGGTGTATTACCAGTAAGTTTTTTAAAATAACGGTTAAACGATACCCTGTTACTGAACCCACTTCTAATATAAACATCGTAAATTTTATGTTTATTTTGCTGAAGGAGCGAAAGTGCATGTTCGGCCCTTAAACCATTTAAGTAAGAATAAAAATTCTGACCAATTTTAATATTTAATAACTGGGTAAGATGAGAAGGGGGAATGCGAAGCTTTTTAGCCAATTTTTCGAGCGTAATTTCAGGATCAGTATAAATTTCTTCAACCATCATCACCTGGTTTAAATCATTCAGATATTCATCGAGTTTTTCATCAGATAACCGGCTTTTAGAATAACCTCCCGGGGTTTCAGCCACCAGCATAACCTCCCGGTTTTCTGATACTTGATCATCATCATCATCACATTTGTCGCTAAGCCATTCTGGTAAAATGGTGTTTTGTCGGGTCATCAGATACACACAAGAAAAGAAATACGACCAGCCAAAGGCCCCGATTAATATACAAAAAGGAATTTGCTGGTGATTGAACATAGCATGCGAAAGCTTTTGATGCATTGACCCTTCTATACCAATGATCATCGAAACTGAAACCATTGTTAAAAAAAAGGCATTTAGCACATAAATATTTCTCAACTTCAAATTGACCTGCGAATGATTCATAAGTATGATTAATACACTATAAATAAGGAGCGAAAGGCCTTGAAGGAGATAAAGCAGGTAAAAAAGAGAAATTTTAAGATCAGTATCACTTACAAAAAAAACAATAAAAAAGTAAAGCGCAAATAAGCACAAGACTGTTGTAAAGTGAGTTGCCAAATATTTCAGGTTAATAGGTTTAGTACTGAAGAACCTGATGTGCGTATGGAATAAAGGGCCATACATACTTAAAAAAGGGATTGTTGTTAAGTTAACCTCATTACAGTGATAGTTAAAATAAAACAAGATAGCCGAATTGAGTAAGATAACGGTAGATGTAACTGTAATAACCCAGTAGCCTGTTGTTAAAGTGTTTAACAAAAGACTTACAACTGCCAAAACAATCATGGTAGTTATAAAATAGTTCAATTCAACTATTTTAAAAGTTATCATAGGAATATAAGTTAAGTTAAATGGTATCGTTTCAAAAACAATTAATGATTCATTCTCTGTATACTGTTGAAATACTAGATACGAAAAGCGAATATAAGTATTGGAGCTGGAAGCAGGACTAAAAGAATTTCAATAATCCATTGCCTGTAAAACTCCATCTATTCTAAGCCGCCGATGATGCTTGGATCAGACCAGACCGCATAACCTGATTGTACAATCAGGTTATGCGGTCTGGTCTGAAATGACAGATTATTGGTTCGATCTTTCAAGAAAAATGACAAATTTAGATTTGGAAAATCGAACCGGAAATGCAATTCGCGCAGCATATCTATTGTATCTGGTAAACTGTGTTTAGCACATAAAATTATTACTAACTACAAAGCGCTTATTTATTTAGATTTTTTATCAAATATATCTTTAATTTTCGCTTCTAAGGCCTCACCTCTCAAATATTTAGCTATAATTTTCCCACTTGGATCGATTAAAAAATTCATTGGGATAGCTTTAACCTCATATTTAGCTGCCGCCTCATTTTCCCATCCTTTTAAATCGCCAACCTGTTTCCAGGTCAGTTTATCGTCGGTTATTGCTTTAATCCATTTTGCTTTATCGGCAGCTTTATCAAGCGTAACCCCCAATACTTCAAATCCTTTTGATTTATATTGCTCATAAACCTTAACTAAGTTAGGATTCTCTCTGCGGCAAGGGGCACACCAGGAGGCCCAAAAATCGACCAAAACGTATTTTCCTCGGTAATCAGAAAGCTTAACCATTTTTCCATCCACATCTGGCTGGGCAAAATCCTGGGCTTCTACACCCTCTTGTGTTTTTTTGAATGTGGCAATACGCTCTGCAACCTGTTTTCCCAAATAAGAATTTTTAAGCTCCGGTGAGATGTTCACGAATACTTTTTCCATTTCAACTGCATCAAAACCGGGGCTGAGGGTTGAGTTCAATGCCATTAACGACATGAATTTTGAAGGATTTTGTTTGGCATAGTTAATTTTGGCCTCTAAAATTTCTTTTTCAACTGCTCTCGCACGCATTTCCAGATTGAGGATATACGTCTGATCTTGTTTTTTAGCTTCAGGCTGATCGGCATATTCTTTATTTAATGCCTGTAATTTGGTGTATAACGGGCGCAACATATCATCAACCTTTTTGCTTTCATCTGTTAACGCAGATCCTGTTACTACAGCAGTTTTTATCGAATCTTTTCCGGTAACGGTGATTGTTTCATTCCCTAAAATAAGCGGGATGCCATCAACTTTAATCCTTCTTCCGGGGGTATCAATGGCATTATCGTGCTTTAAACGGAGCACAGCTTCCATAGGTGATGGAACGGAGCCTTTAAAGGTAAAAGCGCCATTAACCAAAACTGCCGAATCCAGTTTCTCTTTTCCTTCGAGCTTAATTAACAGAAAAGCTTTAGCAGGTTTTCCAAGTTTCCCAATCTGGCCTTTGATGATATAGCCGGTTTGTGCAGAAGCTACGATGGTATACATCGTGAGTGCTGCTGCCAATATTATTTTTTTCATATTTTTTTATTTTTTTAATGTTTTAGAGGTAGCTGTATTTTTAGCCGGCTTAGCAGATAAAAACTGGTTATACGTATTTTGGTTATTTAAAATATTCAATGCGGTTGTAAAGGCAGCACTTGCCTCATTCCGAACGCGCAGGGTGTAGCTTTTACCGAGAAATAACATGTCGGCCATAGCAGCTTTTACCTCTACCGCAATCGTTTTTCTGGCTACCTGATCAGTTACCGGGGGAAGTTTTCCTCCCTGTTTAGCTGCGCTGACCATAATCTGGTCAATCAATTTATCGTCAACTTTGAAGGAAACATTAAAAGCCTCAAAATTTGGATATTTATTGATTAAAGCCTGGCGATTTTGTTGCACTTCATTAAAGGCTCCCTGCGTAACTCTGCCACTGCTCATCAACCTATTTAACCACCCACTGTAAAGTGCGGTATCAATTGGAATAAACTTATCCGGCATAATACCGCCACCGCCATATACCACCCTTTTATTGGTAAGTGTGATATGTTTTAACGAGTCGGGAAAATTGATGTGGCCACCCTCAGTAAGTTCGCCAGATGCCATGCGCCTGTTAAAATCTTCAAAATAATCGGTTTTGCCTTTAGCATAAGGCTTTTGAATAGATCTGCCTGAAGGTGTATAATACCTTGCCGCAGTTAAACGGATTACTGAACCATCACTCAAAGACAAACCCTTCTGCATTAACCCTTTACCAAAACTTCTTCTGCCCACTACAACTGCTCTGTCCCAATCTTGTAAGGCGCCGGTTAATATCTCACTTGATGATGCGGTTGATTCATCGATCAATACCACGAGGTCGCCTGTCATAAACTGGCCATAACCTCCTGTTAAGAAATGATCTTTTACTCCGGTGTTGGTTACCGAATAAAAAACCATTTTTTCTGCAGGTAAAAATTCGTCGGCCACGCCAATTGCGGCATCTACAAGACCACCTCCATTTGACTGTAAATCAAGGATCAATTTAGTCATGCCTAAAGCCTTTAATTTTTTAAGGGCTTCGTCCATTTCTCTCCTGGTAGACTGGCTAAAAATAGATAGTGCAATGTAACCCACATTTTTACTCACCATATAACTTGCCGTTATAGAGAGCTCCGCTATCTGCTCTCGCATTACCGTAAATTCGAGCGGTTCTGCCTGTGTTTTGCGAATAATGTTCAATTTCACTGCTTTTCCTTTTTCTCCTCGCAGCAGGCGCATTACTTCCTGGTTTTTTAAACCTTTACCAAAAATAGACTGACCATCAACAACAGTGATTTGATCGCCAACCTGTAAACCTGCACGGGCTGCCGGTCCATCGGGATTAATACCGGTAATGAACGTACTATCGGCAACCATGGCAAATGAAATACCAATGCCGGCAAAACTCCCCGTCATTTGTTCATTCATGGCTTCCACTTCTTCACGGCTAACGTAGCTCGAATGGGGATCGAGACTGCTGAGCATGGCTTTAATCGCAGCATCAACAACCTGCTCATCATTCACCGGATCTACGTAATTATCCTGAATAAGCTTAAGGGCATCTTGTAGTTTTATTTTTGGATTCATCTGAGCCTGGGCGGCCAAAACGATGAAAAAAGTAAAAAAACAAGATATTAATATGTTCTTTCTCATGTGATTTATTTCTCTGCTCTTAATATTTCTATAGCTGTTGATAATTCGTCTTTTAGCTGACTTGGGCTACCGGAGTAACCTTCTGAAGTGTATCTGACCAAACCATTTTTGATAATGATTTTACGCGGAATAGCTGACGACTTGAATAAGGGTACCAGGCTCTTGAAAACCTGGTCTTGCTCTCCTTTAGCCCCAACAGCATCGTGCAACAGATTGAAGCGAAAACCTTTGCTGCGTACATAATTAACCGATTTTGTCTTGTAATCGCCGGTTTGCATGGTACCTATCATATAAACCCCAACTTTAGGATCATTTGCATATTGATCAACCAAAAGCTGCATACCGGGAAATGCTTCAATACACGGCCTGCACCAGGTTGCCCAGAAATCGATCACTATTATCTGATTGGCCCAATCTTTCGAGTTAACCATTTTACCATCGGCATTTTCCAGGCTAAACGGAACTAAAGGATAATTAACCATGTTGGCCATTACATGGGCCCTCATTTCATCTTTTTTATCTGCAGGCGTCAGGTTAGAAAGGTATTGTTCATACCCCTCTTCTTTGCCATTGTGCTCGCTCTTATAAAGCTCTTTTAACTTCACAAACATGATTGGCGTAACTGCGTTTGCAGCCACGCTCGATTCCAGTAGCGGCTTGATTGCTTTTGTATCGTTCAATTTTTCTAAAACGTGGAGGTGCAAGGCATTTAAGTCTGCATTGGAAAAAGTCCCTTTATCTGATAAGAATTTAAAATACTGATTTGCTCCTTCGTAATCTTGCTGGCCATTAGCCAGAAAAATGTGCGTAAATAACCGGTCGTCCATTTGGTTATCGGCATTCTGCTGCGCTTTCTTTGGGTCGTTTCCGAAATCGACCAGGTACGAGCTGTCCTTTTGTCTTTCCAGCAGATAAGGTATAATTACTTTACTATACTGATATAACAGTTTCTGATCGCCCGTGCCCAGAAGCTGTGAGCGGGTTAAATTCCAGCGGTAGATCTCATTGGCTGTTTTGAAGTCGATTTCTTTAAAAAGGCCCAGGAACTTATCATTTTTGCCCGTTTCGAAGTAGGATGTTCCTAAACCTCTAAACACAGTATAATAAATATATTCCTGGCCATCCGGCGATTTTTTCCATTCAGCATAGGGAAAGGCTTTAAGGAAATTTTCTGCACCGGCTTCAAGTGCTGCACCCGATTTCCCTTCGGTACTTTTTATGTAGGCTAAAAACCTCGCCGTACTACTTTTAGGGTAGTTTTTGAAAATGAGTGCCTCTGTTGCTGCCGCTCCCTGTTCATTTTTTAATTTTGTGTAGTAGCGCTGTACCCGGGCCAGAAAATTTTCCGTTAGCTTCGTATTCTTTAACTCCTTTTTTAACAGATCATCCGCAAAAACACCAAAATCTGCGGCTGGCATTGTCAACTCTTTTAAATCAAGATAGTTAAACAATAAAGCGCTTGACAGCTTATGTGATAATTTCTCCTCCTTTTTAAGCAGTGAATCAAGCATCTGCTTATCTTTAGATGGATTGACAAAACTATTCATTTGCCAGTCGGCGGTTATACCTGTCCTTAACGTTCCTTCAGCCAGGTAAGTACCCGGTACCACCTTTGCCTTGTTGTTTAGCACTTCGTGGTAATAGCCTTTGCCGTTTCCGTTATCGCTGGCTTCGGGGTTTTGCAAATCACCCTGATAAAATTTCAAGGCGATAAATGTAGCATGATCCGGTAACTGAAAGCTCCCGATCCACTCTCCATTATCTTTAACCAGAGTTATTGGTGTAGTGTGCCATTTTTGATCGTTATAAACTGCTAAAAGTGCCTTAGGCTCATCGCTAAACTCCAGATCGCCACCTTTTGGCTGGTACTTAAAGCTGGTTTTCTGGCCTTGTTTTAAGGTTTTCGGCTGCCATACTACGGTTTGTGCAGCTAACTGCTGCCCAAAAAAAGGGCAAAGCAGTAGCACACATTTTATTAAAAAATGTTTTTTCATGGATAGTTTTTTATCTTGGATTTTGTTCCAATTCAGGGTTCAGGATAATGTATTTATCTCCTATAGGATATAAATAACTATTTGAATTTGGCTGCAAAGTATAATCTACGCCCTTAAAATTGCGGTTTTTAGTTAACGCAAAATCACTATCGAGGTTAAGTCGTTTCTGATCGAACCAACGCATTCCTGTTCCAAAAAATTCTCTCCGTTTTTCTTCAATTACCATACGCAATGCATCACTGGCATTAGCTGCTGTTAAAGGAGTATAATTGGCTGCTGTAAAACGCTTGATTCTTAAATTATTTACAAGGGCCATAGCATCGGCTGTATTTCCAGCTCTTGCCAGACATTCAGCTTTAATTAACATCATTTCTGGCACAGTAGGGCCGTTATTGAGGATATTATTCTCATTGATCATGTATTTGATAGACGCCCTTCCGGTAAAAGAAGGACTAAACTGGCCCCTAAACCGGCTCCCAACATCTGTGAATAGCTTATAACGTAAGTCAGTTGTTCCTAACGATGCCAGCAGATCACTACTTATCGAAATGGCAGGTAAAGCTACGTTAGCAATTTTCGAAAAGATGATTTCCGGATTCGATAGCCTTACCGGAATGGTGCCCGCTGCGTTCTCGTAAGTTTTCAGATCGAGCAAGCCACTTTGTAATGATAAAGCACTGTCGGCATATAAGGCAGCATTATTAAAATCGCGCATGTTTAAATACGTTTTGGCAAAAATAGCATAGGCTGAAACCTTGGCCGGACGTACATTATAATCAGCAATGGCAGGCAAACGGCTTACTGATGTTCTTAAGTCTTTCAGTATTTGCGTATAAATTTCAGCAACAGGTGCCCTGTTAAGCTTGGTGTATAAATTTGGTGTGGTAAGCAATGGAACGCCTAAGTCGGTAGCAGCAGTTGCACCGTTATACTGCTTCCCATACATGTTCACTAAAATAAGATAGGCATAAGCCCGATGAACCAAAGCTTCGGCATAGATTTTTTGTTTCTCCGCTTCAGTACCATTCTGAGAGGTAAGAACGCCTTCTAATACCTGGTTACATACATATATTGTTTTATACTGTTTTTCCCAGTCGCCATCGCTTTGAGATTCAGAAGTGTATTTAGGCGCCCAGGTATAAACATTACTTAAAATGTCTCCAAGCGAATTTTGCCTCGTAGCATCCGTAATTTCTGTATCATCACCCGATAAGATCGGATAAGAAAAAGTACCTTCCAGAACAGTATTATTATTCATGGTGTTCCTGAAATCGGACGTATATTTTAATGTTCTGATTGATAACTGATCAATCTCCACATATTTTCTGCAGCTTGCCAGGGTAATTGCCAAAGCAAGCAATATAATTGAATATCTATTTTTCATGTTATTATAGCGTTGCATTTATACCAAAAACATAACTAGGTGTAGGGGTTATGCTACCAAAGTTGCCTGTATTAATAAATTCAGGGTCGATACCATCTTTATTGGCCCTCCAAACAATTCCCAGGTTACGCACATTTGCCGAGATTGAAACTGACTTCACAAAATTGCGTGGCAGGAAGCGTTGTGGAACGCTATAAGCCAATGATATTTGCTGTAAACGTATATTATCTGCTTTTCTAACCAAAGCATCTGAATAACGATAACGGTTAATGCTGTTGAAATTAACCCCAGTTATCCCCGGTACATCGGTAAAAGCCTCATCACCTGGTTTTCTCCAGCGGTCGGCCAGTTCACCTTGTCGGCCCAATACCCCAGAGTATGCAAAATCGGCAGTAGTTGGATAATTAGTAACTGCATTTTTTAGGAATACATGCCCAAAGTAACCAACAAATCTTACGCCTAACTCTAACTGACCATAGCTGAAATTATGGTTAAAACCGGCGGTGTAAGGCGCAAACCTATTCCCAACATAAACCAAATCTTCTTTTGTAAAGGCTGTAGTGAGGTTAGTGGTGTTATTGATGATATTATTATTGCGATCGTAAATCTGTGATTGGCCTTTGTTATCTAATCCTGCCCAGCGGTAAACATAAAGTGAGCCTAATGGCATCCCTTCTATTGTAGTACCGGCTCCGGCAATATTACTACCATTGTTTACATAGCGCTGATCTGTAACTGTATTGGTAGTATAACCAAAATTTAGCAGTGATTTCCATCTGAATCTTCCGGCTCTTATCAATTCACCATTTAAGGAGAATTCATAACCATGGCCACTCAAAGTTCCGCTGTTGAATGATAAGTTAGACCAGCCGTAGGTGGCATTATAAGGGAAGGATGCTAAGATACCTACTGTTCTTTTCGTATACACGTCAACACTTCCATTTAGCCTTCCTTTTAAAATGCCGAAATCGAAACCTAAGTTTGCCATTTTTGTGGTTTCCCAACCCAGGTCTGAATTGGCTGGGGTTTCGATATTAGCCACAGGTTGGCCAGTTCTAACATCGGTACCAGAAATATTAATGATGGCTACATTTGTTCCTGCCAATGGTACCACGCCGGCGGTACCTAAAGTTGCACGAACACTAAAGGCATCTAACCAATTTAAATCCTGGAAAAATTCTTCTTTATTAGCGTTCCATCTTAAGCCGACTGACCAAAATGGCTTGGCTCTCTTACTCCTATCTAAACCTAATAAAGTATAGTCATCAAAACGTACACTACCGGTAACAAAATATTTATCCTGATAACTGTATGAGGCATTACTATAATATGATAAATACCTCTTACGGTAAGCCGTTAAACTGCTTAAATTGGCACCTAAAGATTGGCTATAACCATACATAGTTGGATACTGCTGCGTAGGGTTAACGGTTGCAATGGTACGCGTATCAGCATTGTAACCATACCTGGTTTCAGATGTACCATCCGAATTGGTTTCCCTGATTTCGGCACCTGCAATGGCATTAAACTGGTGTTTGCCAGCGATTCTGAAATCTGAATTTAACTGTCCGCGCAATGACATTTCTGATGAAGTAGTTCCATAAGTGATGTAACGCCCGCCATAGAGAAATGCATTTGAGGCTTTAGTATTAGGAGGGGTAAATGTATTTACCAGTATCCTTCCTGCATAGCTATCCAGGTCATCAAGCGTATAAGAATTACCGAATTGGCGCTGATTGGATATGGAAACATCAGCATTTAACCATTTCGCAATCTTACCGTTTAAACCGGCACTCATTCTAAGTACATTGTTTTTGGCGATAGAATTTGAATAATTTAACTCATCAAGTGTATTGTAAGTAAAGGGTAAATAACCCTGTGCCACCATTTTATTTGCTAAAACATCGGTAATGATAATATTTCTGCCGATGCTGTTGCCATTAGCATCCACTATTAAATCATATGGGCGTAATGCTGTAGTGCTTACTGATAGTGCATTTACCGCTGCAGCATTGTATTGCGATTTAGAATATTGATAATTAAACAGTGCCCTTAAGGTTATTTTTTTATTAAAAAAATCAGTTGATGTATTGGCATTTACAAAAGCATTTTCGCCATAATTGCTTTTAAAAATGGGGTTATCTTTGGTATAATTTCCAGATATGTAATAGGTACTGTTTTCAGATCCGCCCGAATAGGAAAGGTTATACTGATGATTAGTAGCATTTTGCAGTAAATATTTTTCGATTTGGGCCATACCATCTCTCGATGCAATTTCTGCTAATGCAGCATCGCGCTGTGCAGCAGTTGCAGTACCGCGTTTAACCCTGAACATCCATTCTGTGGCCTCACTATTATTTGGGGTATAAATTTCATTTCCCGACGGTGCCGCTAAAGGATCAACCAATAGCCCTTTATCAACCATTTCCTTTTCCAGATCAATATACTGGGCACTATTCATCCAGTGCAAATCGGCAATAGAAGGATTTTTAGAGATGCCAAAAAGATAGCTTACATTTAGGGAAGGCGCTATTTTTTTACCTTTTTTAGTCTCAATAACAATTACTCCGTTAGCTGCTCTCGAGCCCCAAATAGAAGTAGCTGAAGCATCTTTCAAGAAAGTAATCTGCTCAATATCGGCCATGTTTACACTACTGATTACAGAATTACCAAAAGTATTACCACTAACAGGATTAGTCAATGTTGCCCGGTCGCTCGGATTCATCAAAGGAAATCCATCCACCACAATAAGTGGAATTCCATTGCTTCCGCTATAATTATTTACCCCTCTAATCTGTACGCTATTACCTTTTATATCGAACTTCACGCCGGCTACCTGTCCTTCTAAGCGTTCGAGGATATTTACAGCCGGATTAGCTTGTAATTCTTTACCGGTTATTACTGCATATGCTCCGGCAGCACGTTCTTTACTGATACTCTGGTAACCATTTGATACTATGCTAACTTCTTCCAGGCTTGAAGTAACCGGGTGAAGTACAACGTAATAGGTGATGGTTTTTCTATCTACAAATATTTCTTCTCCTTTGTAGCCTATGTAGTTAATCTGCAAAACGTAACCATTGGCGGGCACGTCTTTAATAACAATATCACCCTCTTTATCAGTGACGTACATTTTGTTAATGGTTTTATTATACACGTTGGCTCCAGGGAGCGGATGCCCTAACGAATCCCTAACGGTTACCTTAACATCAATTGCTGTTACCATATCAACCAGTTTATCTTCAATACTTCTTTCTTTAATTACAATGGTTTTACCATCTACAGAAAAAGTAAGTGCCTGGTTGTTTAATGATTTTTGAATGGCTTCTAATACATTAACCTGGTTTACAGCAATCGAAACGGGCTTAGCATCAAGAATAATGTTGAGGTCGTAAATGATATCGTAACCGCTTTGTTTGCGTATTTCTTTCAGCACTCGTTCTAACGGCGCATTTTTTTCAACGATAGAAACTTTTTGTGCCCTGGTAGATGCACTTAATTGCATTAAAGCAGCCAAGAAAATCACAGTCGTTAGTCGCATAACGAGTAGCAGTTTACGGAGCTGCCTGTTGGGCAGCCCGAGTGAAGTAAAATTTTTATACATTTGTTTGTTTGGTTTATTGCATTTGGCCCAGGCTTCGAAATCAAGACCTTATGCAGTGATTAGTTGATTATTTATAGTCGACTGCCAAAGTATCCAGGGGTGCCGCCAAGCACTTCTGGTTTTTTTTGGGAATCGTTTTTTATTTATTTAGAAACGATTACCCTCCTTCCTTCAAGTTTAAAGTGTACTTTTCCTGTTAACTGAATATGGTTAAGTACTTCTGAAATATTTGTACCTCTAGACATCCAGCCACCAAGCATTAAATTTTCAGGTGCGGTTTCGTCATAAACTATTTCCACATCGTACCATCGGGCTACCTTTCTCATCGCGCTGCGTAAATCTTCCCTAAATACAAACTCTCCATTTTTCCAGGCCACCGCCATTTCAGTATCTGCCTCTTGTACCTGTATGTCTTCATTACTCAGCTTTGCCAGTTGCCCTGGTTTAAGCAGTATAGTTTTGTTATTGTTTAAAGCAACGCTCACGCTACCTTTTAGTAACGTAGTTTTAACAAAAGGCTCATCGGCATAAGCGTTGATATTGAAATGTGTTCCCAGCACCTCCACTTTTTCTGATTGCGCCTGGTTTTTAATAACCAATACAGAGAAAGGTACTCTCCCTCCAATTCGCTCCAGGTGTGCCACTTCAAAATATCCCTCACCTGTTAGGGTTACGCTCCTTCCGCTTGCCGCAAAAGTTGTCGGGTATTTTAAAGATGATCCGGCATTTAGCCAAACTTTCGACCCATCAGGCAAAATAACGGTGTATTGTCCGCCAACAGGTGTGGTAATGGTATTAAAGTCAGTGCTTTTACCTTTTGTATTTACAACTTTATAAACCAAAGTGCCGTCTTCAGATTTGGTGATTTCAATTCCCGCTTCGGTTGCGATTTTGCCTACAACATCTTTGTTTAAATTAATTATCCTTCCATCAGATAAAGTCAATATTGCCTTATCGGTACCAGCAGGTAGATCATATTTTTTTGCTATTACAAACTTGTCATAAGTGGTACTTTTATTCATTAGCATGAGGTAAGCTATGCCAGCAATTAATAATATGCTTGCAGCAATCCCTATTGAAATTATTCTTTTATACGGATTACTTAGTTTTTGAACTTTTGGTAATTCCTGTACTGTTGGTGAAACATCAGAAAGAATTTTGGTCCAGATTTTTGCTTCTAACTTTTCATATTCTAATTCTATTGGCGGATCGTCCGATTTATTTTCTTCAGCTTTTAACAAATACCAGGTTTCTATCTGGGCGTTTTGTTTTGCATTAAGCTTATTATTCAGATAGTCTCCGATAAATCTACTTATAGTTTGTTTGTTCATGTTTTTTACAGGCAGTATAATAGTATGACAGGTAGCTCAGGTCAATGTTGTATTCAACATTAAAAAAAAGTTACTTTTTTATCAATTTATTAAGAAAGCGCTATAACGAGATAAAGAAAGAGGGCAAATGATTACCAAATTTGGTACGCAAGGTAGAAATGGCCTTGTTCATCTGCGTTTTAACAGTGAGTTCAGAGATATCCATAATACCTGCAATTTCTTTGTAGGAAAGATTTTGTTTTCGTTTTAATTCGAAAACCTCACGCATCCGCGGAGGAAGTTTTTCAATTTCCTCTTCAATAAGTTTGGCTAGAATGCGTTCTCTGATGCGGTGATCGGTAATTTCCTGTGCCTGATCTAAAAATTGGCCAAGATCTGTTAAATAAGCATGATGCACCTGATTTTTACTAAAAAAATTCAAAATTGCATTTCTTGTGGAAACATAAAGATATGCCCCAATTGAAGTGTCAGCTGGCAGTTGAGGTGCTTTCTGCCATAACTTTGTAAACACCTCCTGCACTACATCCTCACTCTCATTCTCCTCTTTGAGCATCCGCAGGGCATGTTTATAGAGTAATGGCCAATACCTGCTGTAAATTTCTGAAAAAGCTTTATTATCCCGACCTATTAATAGCGAAAGTAATTTTTCATCATCATATGTGGCATACTCGGGAATCATCAACAAGTAAAAATATAACTTATTGCTTAAATTTAAAAACAAAGCCTTTCGGGATTAAACCCTTGTGTAAGGGCATTAAAGTCCCCCTATTCAATAACCGCTCTTATTTTCTTTCCTATTAAGCCTTAAAAGTATTTATGGTTCAACCTATTGCATCTTATCTGATTTTGCCAAAGTGTGCCTGCAAACCAAATCTTAGTGTATTTCTTAAAGGACTCTGTCCTGATCCGATCAGATATGAAAAATCGAAGGCCAAACTGCTGTAACGAACACCAAGGCCAAGCGTAAAGTAAGAATTATCAGCCTTTTGAGGGTTTTGATAAAGGTATCCTGTACGCAGGTAGAGTGCATCTTTAAAACTCACCTCTGTGCCTGCAGATATCCCTACTTCCTGGAGCTCTTCCCTGAAACCTCCGGGTGCATCACTGAAAGAGCCAATTATACCTGCTGGTACCGAACGATCAGGATCTTTACCTTTTACTATATTTCCGTCAGCATCGTAAATGGGTTGGGTTGGTGCCATGAGTTTATTAAAATCAAGCGCAAAAGTAACTTTTGTTGTTCCCTCGCCCATTTTAAGTGCAGAGCCGATTTTAAAGTTTGCCGGGAGGAAATAGGATTTGAGCGAATTGCCGTAAATCATCTTGGTACCTATATTAGAGAGGCCAATGCCAAAACTCAATATTGCCGGAGTTCCTCCCAATTGGATTTCCGATTTTTCAAGCGCTGAAACATCTACAGCCACTGCTTTACCTGCACGTACATTGTTTACTGCGCCTCCTCCAATTAAGTTACTGCTGATATAACGTAAGTTCCCTCCAAGGGCAAATCCGGGCCCGAGTTTTAATGCATAGCCTATATCGAAGGCAAATTCGCTTGGATTATAAACACCGAGATCCTGAAAATTATCGTCGCTAAAATTTACATTACCGATTGAAAAATACCTCAATGATGCTGAAACTGTATTACGTTCATTCAATCTGTAGTAGCCTGTAAGCAAAGAAATGCTCATGCCGGAAGCAAGCTGCCTGAGCCAGGGGCTGTATGAAAAAGAGGCACCAATATCTCCTTCTGGCAGGAATGCCAATGCCGAAGTATTGATGGTGCTGGCATTAGCATCGGCATCAAGCGCAACACCGGCATTCCCCATGGCAGCCGACCTGGGTTGTGGGGTAATAAGCAGGAATGGTACTGCGGTATAGATATTACTCAAGCGGCTAGCATCTGTCTGGATACCCCCTATAGACTGGGCATTACTGCTGTAAAGTGATGCTGTTAGGATAATAGCAAGCCAATATTTAATTGGCTTTACTGATAAATTGATCTTCATAATAGGTTAATTTGATGATGGCCTGATCATACCAGAAAAAATTAGCGCGAGTACATTAAGGTTCCAAAACCAAGCTGATCAAATCCGCCGCTGTTTGGCCCGTAATTTCCGCCACCTCCCTCTGGTCTAAGTTTACTTGCAAATTGCTGCGAATAAGTAGCTTTTAATCCTTTTATCTTTGCGTAATGATTAAAAATCAGTTCCCAGCAAGGGCGTACATTTCCTCTGCCTCCACTTGATACCACTTTATGTTCAATACCCGGATCGCAATTTTTATAGGGTAAAAATGGCACATCATTGGTGGTATTAACATTATACTTTGCAGTATACTCGGCAAGGGCCAATACGCGGTTATTATCGAAAGCAAAAAGATCGATGCCAATATTATAAGCCATTTGACAAAAAGCACCATAAAGAGAAATGTTGAGTGTAGCATGTCCCTGATCCCTGCCCGATTCCTGTCCCTGGCCCAGATCTTCATCCCCTACTTTATGCCTGTAAACAACGGCTTTAAAAATATTTCCGTTTCCTATCCCATTTTTAAAATAATCAACAGCATAGTTAATCTTACTCTGATCATCCGTTAAGATACCGATAGAAAGAATGGTTGTCATGTTGGCGATATCCCAGTTAGTCCAGTAGTGAGTAGCGCAGGTTCCGTTATGGCGTTGCAGAAAATCGAGGGCCAGCGGATACCAAACATTTAACATCCAGTTTTGAAAGGTTTTAAATTCAGCTGCCTTCCAGCCAGAATAGCCTCTTACCAGCTCTGCGGCATTAGCAAACTGATACCCGTAAATGCCAGAGGCCAAAAATTTATTTGAATTACCGGTTATACTTTTATTGGTAATTGCCCATGCATTTAAAATCTGGACAGCCTTATCGGCATATTTTGTGTTTCCGGTTAAATTATACATCAAGCCAAGCTGATAGGCTGCGGCAGCATCGCGATAGGCGTTACTGTAATTATCGGGGTCTGGCTCCTCGCGTGTTTTGCCTCCGCGAACGATCTTTATTTGTGGATTAGCAACATAGTTGAGTGATACGAAACCGCTTGCAGCCAATACATCAAATCCGGCTTTCCAGGGTTGAAGATTACGAGCGAGTTTGCTTTTAATAAATTCAAAATCACTTTTCGTATGCAGCATTGCCGGATGAGTTATGGTTATTTTATTGGCCTGAAGTGCTGCCTTAACAAAAGTTTGTTTCCGGGTATTGCTTAACAGCTTATTTTCGCAAATTATCAATAGAAACAAGCATATTATTAAACTGGATATGCTGAAATAATTCTTCATAATGATCAGTAATTTATGGTTCGGACTAGCCTGGTGTTTATCAAAATGATTTAACTGATAATCAATGGGTATCGAGACTTGTAATTTCCCTGGATGGTAACGTGGCATTTTCTCCTGACCGGTTCCCGTTCAGGTAATATGCCATACCAAGCATTGCCGCATCTTCTCCCAGGGCAGATGGTACAACCTGAACATCAATTCCAAGCTTAACCAAATTCGCATTAACCTGATCGAGATACAGCGGATAAGCTTTTGCGATATTTCCGCCGACAACAATGGCACCCTGGCGCTCACGGATGCTGAAATTATATAAAAATTCGCTCAAATTTGTTATAAAATCGCCTACGATGCCCAAAGCCAGTGGATCGTTAGATGCGGCTAAGTCAAAAACAGGTTTGGCATCGGCAATCTCTTTCCCGGTGAGCTCCCTATAGCGGCAAACAAACCACCTGGTTGATAAGTAATCTTCTACAATTCCATCTTTAAAAGGCGAAATGCCCAAATTCGCATCAAGGGTAGTTCCGGCAGTATGAATGGCTGAGCCTACTCCTGTGCCTAACGTTATTCCCAATGCGGTTGATACGTGTTTTACTGCGCCACAATATGCCTCACCATGCAGAAAGGCTTCTGCATCATTTCTGAAAATAATATTTTCTTTGGGTATGGCTAATTTGATACTAAGATATGCGCGGATATCGGCTTTGTAAAGCGATTCGAGCTTATTCATACCTGTAATCAAAGAAATGCCGCGCTCATAATCAAAAGGACCGGGCATTGCTATTCCAATTTTCACATTTGGTCCGTTAACTACTCCCAGTTCAATGCTTCTTTTAATACAGTTTATCCAAACATCCAAAATTTCTTCCGGCACTCCGTTGTCTTTAACTTTTTCTCTTGAGTAAGACTTAGAAACCACACGTGCATTGGCCATATCTATCAGCGAAGCTGTAATGTGCGAGCCCCCAATATCGACGCCAAGTAAAGATTCTTTATGTTCCTTGAGCATGTAAATGTTTTATTTATTGGTAGACAAATAAAAAAGTCATAGATACTCATTTCTTATACAGCAAAAACCAAAGGGCACCAGCAGTATAACTGAGGTGCCCTTTTATACGGATAGATTTAGATAAATAGTTTAGCTATCGCCGTTATCATAGTTCCGGATTTCCATACTCCTGATTACAGCACCATTTACGGTTTGTCTTAAGCCCAGCGTAATGTTGTTTTTCTCTCCTGCCTTAAGGTTTAGCCAACATTCGGGAATATAAAATTCCCTTTGTGGCCCGGCTTCCCAGTGGCGGCCAATATTATGGCCATTTATATAGATAAATCCATTACCTGAAGCATTGATAAGTAACCTCCAGGTTCTTTTACCTGTATTTTCAGGGAGTTTAAATTCTGCCTGGTACCAAGTTAGCAATGCATTTTGCTCTCCTTTTGGCTGTATGTTATTTCCCTTGCGCGGAATTAGAAAAGTGGTATCTAATGGTACAACTTTCCAGCCCTTGCTATCGAAAGCAGCATCAGTAAATTTGTGTTCTATACCGGACAGGTTGGGAGAATAGTCCCATTTCAGGATCTTATCGATTGTGGTAACCCCATCAGAAAGGCCTGCGGTACGGATACCACACAATTCTTCCATTGGAAAATAGCCATGTTCGTGCCCTATATTTTCGTAAACAAGCCATACTTCATTATGGCCTTCCTTGAGCAGGCCGGTTAAATCAAATTGGTTATCGTATTCGGTTTCCTTTAAAAAAGTAAAGGATTTATCGCGCTGACGGGTAACTTCTGACACCCACTTTTCAGAAGGGAATAAGCGGGGTGCGATTTTGCCGTTAACCTCCATATTGATGATATCTCTCGAATAGGTGTTAAACAACATGCGGGTGTATTTGCTTACTTCTTCTTTATTAAGTTCGAAATTAGAACGGTAACGTACGTAGCGTAAATCATTTATCTCCATTTCTGGCAATGATTTTCCATCAAACAGCGGGCGCCACGGCCCCTGTGTATCCTCGTTGTACTGTTTTACTGTTTTAAAGCGGAAGCTAACCGGCGACACTACCTTTGCTTCGGGCACACTGTAAGACCACCAGGTTCCTTTATCTGCTCCGCCAGCCGGAGGAATAATCAGTACTTTTGTTTCCATTGGCCCTAAATCGTAATGAATTGAAAGACTGGCTATTGCAGCCATTGCAGTATCTGCATTATTTTTACTTTTGATCAGTACTTTGTTTTCATCCTGGTCAATGTTGTACATGGCCTGCCCATTATTACCTTTACCTGCTTTAACAGTTGCATTTCCGCTATACTTCTGATTAGCAGAACTGTTATGTATAAATACAAAGCGCGTCCCCCCTGAAGATATACGTTGTGCACCTACTATTTCGGCTGGGGCACTTTCAAAGCTGCACAATCCTCCTTTCGAATGAATAAGTTCTTGCCCATACTTTTTAATAAAATTGCCCAAATTCTGCGCGGCGTAATATTTTGGAGATAAAGCTCCGTTTTCGCGGATGGCTGCATTATAATCGTAGGTTGTAGTTTGCCCCCTGGCACCCCAGCCTGCAAAATGTGTACCCCCAACAAACACATAAGGAAAAATACCCGTAGCACCTCCGGCAATTGACATCATGCCGATGGCATAAAAATGTTTATCATTAGAATAATGCTCTTCGCTCAGTTTGCCACCTACTGTTGAAAACCAGCCTCCCTGTAATTCTGTAACAAAACCTGGTGCATCGGGCTGTTGCCGTTTTAAATCGCTCATGCGTTGCGTACAATTAATCGCATCTTTCTGTCCAACATAATAATTGTCACAATCGAATACCTGCGATAATACGGGGTCTTTGCTTCCACGGGTTTCGGCGGTAAGGCAGGTAAAAACAGGAATGGTTATACCGGCATTGCGTACACAGCTATACATGCGTTGTAAAGCGTGAGCCTTATTGGTGGTTTTGTGGGCATTGTACTCGTTCTCGATCTGGATCAGGATTATTCCTTTTTTACCTTTCTGTTTTGAAGTAATCTGCTCTTTCTGAACAACTTTACATACCGCTTTATACCAGTGATCGTGCCAGTCCAGATAACGGTCATCAGCACTTCTCAACCAGAAACCCTCTATATCATTGGGACGGAACTTAGCCAGCCAACGGGGATAGCCACCACCGGCAAATTCTGCGCAAATAAATGCCCCGGGACGGACAACCGTATAGAAACCAAATTCATCCTGCGCCATTTTAAGCCATTCGGTTAAATCTTTTAAATCTACCTGTGAAAAGTCATTAAGGCCTTCCGGCATATTAAGTTCAGATAAATTCCAGGGTACATAAGTTTCAACGGTATTAAAGCCTGCAGCCTTTATTTTAGAAAAACGATCTCGCCAAAGCGCTTTGGGTGTTCTGAAATAATGAAAAGCTGCACTATAAACAAAGGTTTGTTTACCATCTATGTATAAACAGGCACCATCGTACCTGATTTTATCGGGGTAAGGAAAATCTTTATGCTGACGGAGGGTTTGGGACTTGGATGACAGCGCTATTGCCATCATGATAACTACCTGAAAAATTTGTTTCTTGAACATTATTAAAATGAAAGTTTGTACATTGTTGTAAACCGCATAAACGGTTTTCTTCTGCTGAATGACAAGAAAAATATCAGTTGATACTCTAAAGAGTATAAGTGTTGCCAAATAGTGTCAACAAACAAATGCTTTTAAACTACAAACACTCAAATAAATATCAATGACTAAAAAAACACTGTTATCCATTTTTTTTATCCTTAGCGTATCCGCCTCAATAAAGGCGCAGAACAGAAACCCATTTGGCAAGCCGTTGATTCCGGATATGAACGCCGATGCCAGTATCCAACAGATCAATGGAACATTTTATTGTTATGCCACTACAGATGGCTATGGTAAAGGCCTTAAATCTTCAGGTCCTCCTATACTCTGGAAATCAAAAGATTTCGTTAACTGGAGCTTTGAAGGCACTTATTTTCCATCGGCAGTTAAAGAATTATACTGGGCGCCAAGCAAAGTTGTTCCTGCAAATGGCAAATTCTATATCTACCCTACGGTTAATGGTTACATGTACCCTGCAGTAGCCGACAGGCCGGAAGGGCCGTTCAAACTTGCCCGCGGCAAAGACGAATGGTTTAAACCTTACACACCATCAACCTTGTTGCAAACTAAAAAACCAAATGGCATTGATGCAGAAATATTTATTGATGATGATAAGCAGGCCTACGTGTTCTGGAACACCAGGCATGCAGCAAAATTAATGCCTGATATGATTACTGTGGACTCGGCCGTACAGGTAATTTCGACCCCCAGAACACAGTATTCTGAAGGCCCAATTTTCTTTAAAAGGAAAGGCATTTATTACTATTTGTATACCATAGGCGGAAACGAGAAATACCAGTACGCTTATATCATGAGCAAAGTTTCGCCCCTAGGCCCCTATACTTTTCCTAAAAATGATATCATAACCACAACCAATTATGAAAAAGGATTATATGGCCCGGGGCATGGTTCTGTTTTCAACCTGGAAGGAACAGATAAATATTATATTGCCTTTTTAGAATTTGGCAGGGGCAGCACTAACCGCCAAACTTACGTAAGCCCGTTAACCTTTGCAAGCGACGGAACCATTAATCCTGTAGAGGTAAGCCTTGATGGTGTTGGTGAGCTCGCAAAAGTAAAACACCGCAAACCGTTGCAGGTTGGTAATGCTTTTGCATCGAGTACGGCCGATTCTGTAAAAATTAAACCAATCAGCGATCCATCATTTAAACGGGAGGAGTTCTTCGACTCCAAATTTGCCTTTGATGGTTCAAATGGTTCGCGCTGGATGGCAAAAGAAGGCGATACTTCTAGCTGGATAGTGGCAGATTTAGGAAAAGTAAAATCAGTAAGTTTAAGCGAAGTTTATTTTGTACGCCCGGCTGCTGGCCATGCATATTTGCTGGAGACATCTACTGACGGAAAATCATGGCAAAAAAGCGGGGGGCATAGCGACATTAAAGTTCAATCGCCACATGTAGATCAACTGGCCGTAAAATGCCGTTACCTCAGGATAAAAATACTAAACGGAGTGGCCGGAATATGGGAATGGCACCTTTATTAGGATAACTTATACCGGAACATAAGCCAAAAGAGCAAGTTTAATTCAATTGTTAGGGGGCTAAAATCAAACGGCCCTTACAATTGAATTATTTAATAGATATACCAAAGCAGTGCACATGTTTTTTAAAATTGAACATTACATAAACGCACTGCTTTTATTAAATTTTGCGGTAATGAAAGAGCAGGATACTAAATAGGTAAAGGTAAATTTAGCCCTGCTCTTTAAATTTATTGTATTTCCTTAAGCACACAGGTAAAACCACCTCTCGGAAGCCATTTTAACTTAATATTATCTCCTTTTCCCAGGTTAAGGTAAGTGGTATTAAATGCCGAATCGTAATCGCCATCTGCAATCAGTACTGCTTTGTACCGTTTTCCTGTCTTCAAAAATTCGACCGGAATTTGAATATCCTCCTTTTTATCAAGGCCGTTAATACCGGCCACATACCAGTCATTTCCCTTGCGCCTGGCCAGAACAATATTTTTCCCCGGATATCCTGATATCAATTTGCTATCGTCCCAGGCTACAGGTACTTCGCGTAAAAACGCTTTGGGCGCATCCGGAAGGTTATCAAATCCTTCAGGCCTGTCGGCCATGTGCAGGATACCTGATTCGAATACTACAGATAAGGCAAGCTCGTGCGCAAAAGTGGTGATATGCGGATGTTGCGAATTGGTAAAGGTTACCGGTGTATAATCCATCGGACCAATAATATTGCGTGTAAAAGGCAGGGTTGCATTATGCGCAGCAGCTTTACCTGTTAGCTCGGCGCCATTATTGTACCATTCTGCACCCAAAACGGCCTCCATACTCATGAGGTTCGGGTAGGTTCTGCTCCAGCCCCGGGGAATAGTTGCACCATGAAAGTTGACCATTAATTTAAATTTTGCCGCATCTTCCAGGATATCGATATAATATTTCATCATATCCTGTTTGTCGCTCTCAAAAAAATCTATTTTAACGCCATAAACTCCGATTTCTGTTAACCATCGAAACTCCTTCATCCGGTTCTCATGAGTCAACATTCTATCGCGTGGCGTAGCAGACACCCCATTGTGTGGGCCACCCGAGTTATACCACATCATGGGTTTTACGCCTTTGCTATTGGCATAACGTACTGCATCTTCCAGCTTTCCGCCATTGCCCATGTCATCCCATTCCCAGTCAAAGAGCGTATAAGGCCAGTTCATCCGTGCTGCCAGGTCTATATAATCGCATACCTTTTTAAAATCTTTGGTGCCGTGGTTATACGCCCAGTAGACCCATGAACTTGATCCTGGTTGCACCCACGAAAGGTCACTGATCTTAGTGGGAGTGCTAATATCTTCAACCAGTGTAGACTGGAACAGCTGTCCCAGATCCCCAATTATAACCGTTCTCCATGAAGATAAAAAAGGAAGGGTTATGGTGGGATTTACCTTACCCTGCCTGTTTCCATCAGAAGCTGCCGGAAATAACAGTTTATAATTGTCCTGGTCGTCCTTATTACCAAGTTTGGTCGCGCAATATGAACCGTTCACGTCGGCTTCGGTTATCAGCATCCAGCAATCAGCCTTTCCCAGCGGCTTTTTAAATAATGCAGGGTAGCCCCACTCTCCTTTTGCTACCGAACCGCTTTGAACCGGATAGTAGCCCTCGTAACTTGTTCTAAAAGATTGTAACCATCTTTCGGCATCTGTGGGCATTTTATAGCTGGTGAGCTCGTCGGTTAATTCAATGGTTTCACCGTTTTTTCCGGTCAGGCCATAACGGAAAGCAATCCCATCATCATATGCCCTAAGGGTAATACTGAGTCTTTTTCCCTGCTCACCTTTAAAATAGAAGCTGAGCTCTGTGGCGTTGTTAGCACAATATTTACGTTTGCCGTGAACCGCAGTATACGTTTCTTTAATTTGTTTTTCTTTATCTGCCTGATCGAATTTAATGCCTGAAGCAAAATCAACCGCTCCGGCCTTAAGCCCTAAATCAATAGCTGGAATCACATTCTGATAAGCACTTCCCTGTAGATAGTCTACCTTAAGGTACCATTTCTTTGAATTATTATCAGTTTTTGAGGCCAAAGACAGTTCGATCTTTTTGTTTGGCGACTGTATTTTGTACTCCTGGGCACGCAGTGCATGACTAACTAAAATCAGCGTTACAATTGCAATGCCTTTTATTGTATTCATTTTTATTAGAATTGGTTTAAGCTCATTTTTGAGCTGCGTTTAACTTTTATTATTCGTCGAAACTGATCAAGGCTTTAATCAAAGATTCATTTGCCTGGAGCAAGTGGTTAAATTCTTCTTTAACCTGTGTAAATGGAACATGATGGGTAACAAAATCCAAAGGTTTAACTAACCCCTTCCTGATGCAATCTATCACATAGGCAAAATCATTCGGCAAGGCATTTCTGCTGCTCATCAGCGTAGCTTCACGCTTGTGGAATTCGGGGTGTACCACCTCAATAGTACCTTTCTGAAGTCCTATCATGATAAATTTGCCTGTATGTGCCAAAAACCTGAAGGCATTATTAATGGCTTTTAAGTTTCCTGTGCAATCAATTACCACTTTTGCAAACTCACCATTGGTAATAAGCGATAGTTGTTCCGATGGATCTTCTTTTAATGGATTTATGGTATGTACAATACCTAAACGTTCACGGCAAAAAGATAACCTGTTATCATTAACGTCTATAACAATAACCTCAGCTCCAGTTATTTTAGCAAATGCGATGGTACCCAGGCCAATTGGCCCTGCTCCGAGTATCACCACGGTATCGCCCTTGTTCAACTGTGCCAGGCTAACGCCATGTGCGCCTATGGCCAATGGTTCTACCAATGCCAGCTCATCTACTGTTAACCCTTTACCGCTAACAATTGCTGATGCCGGAACCGTGATATACTCCTGCATGGCCCCATCAACATGCACACCAAAAACTTTTATTTTAACACAACAGTTGGTTCTGCCGCTACGGCATGCTATACAGGTGCCGCAATAAAAATAGGGACTAATTGTAACCAGGTCTCCGGCTTTAAAGTCCTGTCCGGGGTCAGCGCTTACCACTTCGGCGGCAATTTCGTGTCCGAGTATTCTTGGATATTCAAAAAATGGCTGTGTTCCTTCAAATGCATGGTAGTCGGTACCACAAATTCCCAGTCTTTTCATCCTGAGTAGCACCATGCCCTCTTCAACAAATGGCATTTCTTTATCGATATAGCCAAATTCTCCTGGTGTTTTACAAACTAATGCTTTCATTGTTATTTTAAAAATTCAATAATCCTTGCGCTTTCATTTCCTGCCAAAACCCGTCGGGAATTTTCTTTTCGGCCAGGGCGGCATTGATAGCCACTTTCTCGGGCCGTGTAGTATTTAAAGCGATACTTTTTACCCCCGGAAAGCTTGCAGAAAAACTAAAACAGGCTTCGGCCGGAAGTACATTAAACTGATCACAGATCCGGAAAAATTTCTCCCTCCAATCAAGAAGCATTTTCCCTGTTAAACTGCCGGCTTCAACAGGCTGGTAATTGTAAAAATCTCCACCGGTTAAAAATCCACCATTAAATATGGCAGAGTTAATTACTTTAATATTTTTCTGGTGGAGTTCATTTATAAACGCGACCAGCTCCTGAGGATGCGATTTGATGGTCAAACTATTGGCAATCATCACCCAATCGAGCTTTACATCTGTTGCTATTGTACGTATGATTTTCCAATCTTTCGCGCCGACACCGATAGAAGATACCAGGCCAGCAGATTTTAATTCGGCCAATGCCATGTAGGCATCCAGAATTTGCTGATAACGTTCTTCATAATCTTCCTGGCTTTCGCTCGCAAAAAGATATTCGTCCGGATCGTGTACCGATACCATTTGTGCCCGGTAATCGCCCAGCAGCTTGTTACCTTGTTCGAAGCACTTTAATATCCCATCGTAGCTGATCATCTGAACAGCATCATGTTCAATATTCTTCCAAACACCTGCTTCAAATGTAGGTTCAGGGGTTAAAAGTGCTGTTCTGTACCAACCAAGCTTATTGCTGATTACTACCTGCTGCGGATCTACATTTAAATCGCGTAAACATTTCCCCAATGATTCCAGTGCCAGACCTGCTCCATATTTGCCGGCTGAATCAAAAAAAGCAACGGGTTTTGATGAAGCCACACATGCCTTTACCACCTCCAGTTTCACACTATAATCAACTGCCTGATAAAGATTGCCTAAACTACTGGTTCCAAAAATAACCGGTGGCAGCACCTCTGATTTCAAGGCATAGGTATCGTTACTTGATCTCTCTATCATTACTGTTCGGTTAATTTAAAGATATTCTGCATGAGCAGCCATTTTTCTCCTGGTTTGGCAATTGGCAAGGCCTGCTGATATTTCCACATCAGTTGTTCCCACTCGGCTACTTTGAGGTTAGCGGCATCCATTTTTGCCTTTTTTTCAAAGCTAAAATCATCGTTGGTTTCCATCACCATAAAAAGCCTGTTGGCAACCCGGTATATTTCCATCTCTACAATTCCCGCCTCCGTAATGCTTTGTTTAATTTCAGGCCAAACATTAAGGTGGTAGCGCTCATATTCCTCAATAAGCTTCGGGTCATCTACCAAATCAAGCGCCAGGCAATGTCTTTTCATATTTTATTAAATTAATAACTGCTTTTATTTATTTTTTAAATGATATTTTAAACCCTGTTACTTTCCAGGCCGGGTAATTTGCAGGCTTTTTGATTACAAGTGAGCCTTCACGCTGTTCCCAACTTAGTTTTTGTTTACTGCCGAGCAGGGAAACGGAGCTAATGGCTTTAGTGAGGTATTTCGAATTTTTACCCAACAATTTCATCTCAATATCGCCCTGGGGAACATTTAAGCAAAATGCAAAAAGGTCGTTCCCTTTTGTGGTATAGCGGATATCGCTGGCATCATAATCGCGCGTATCTGTCAATCCGCCAAAATCGCCTCTTTTTTGGTTTGATTTAATGGTAGATGGCCCTTCGCCGTATACTTTCCAGGGCCTTGTGGCATAAATTCCCTCTCCATAAGTTTTGGTCCATTCGCCTATTTCGGTTACTATTTTGGTTACATCAGGCTCTAAGTCTCCTTCCGGAGTTTGTACAACATTGATTAATAAGTTGCCGTTTTTGCTCACAATATCTACCAAAAGCTGTGCAATTTCATTTGCATTTTTATACCGCTGTCCGGTTCTGTAATACCAATCGCCTATTGAGGTATCGGTTTGCCATGGGAAAGGACTGATTGAATCCAGTACGCCACGCTCAACATCCTGGGCCCATTTACCCTCCGATGGCTCTTTAGGGGTATAAACGGCTTCGAGTTTACCTTTATTTTTGGCTATATCCTGATTGTAGTAATGTGCCACCACTTTGCGTCCATAATCTTCAAATGGAAGCTTGCTATCAGAATAAAGCAGGTCAGGGTGGTAATTATCAATAAGTTCGGTTACATATTCTGACCATTTTTTATGCCATCCGGGATTATTGGTAAGCCATTCTTTTATGTCGCTGGAATCGGCAGGTAGATGATAAAGGTCTGAATACTGAGGATCGTGACCATCATACGGAACTCCGGCAAACTGGCCGGTTTTATCCGATCCGTGGCTGGGCTGAAACCAGTTGAAACTGGCAGCAAGATGCTCTGAAACGCCAAAGCGTAGCCCTTCTTTTTTAGCTGCTTTTTGCCACAAACCTACCACATCTTTATGTGGCCCCATTTTTACCGAATTCCACCGGTGGATTTTAGAATTCCACAAAAAGAACATGTCATGATGTGAGCCCATACTTACAAAATACTTTGCACCAGCTTTCTTATAAAGGGCCATTAACTGTTCAGGGTTCCATTTTTCTGCTTTCCATAGCGGGATAATATCTTTATATCCGAATTTAGATGGAGTGCCGTAATGTTCTACATGGTATTTGTTCTGCCCGCTGCCCTGTACATACATGTGCCTGGCATACCAATCGCCTTGTCTTGGAACGGCCTGTGGCCCCCAATGTGACCAGATCCCGAATTTCGCATCACGGAACCAATCCGGGTATTGATACTGTTTTAAAGATTCATTGGTAGGTTTAAATTTCTCAGCCCCAACCTGGGTGTTACTTTGCTGTGCCTGCACTTTTGCCAGCATGGAAAGTACGGTAACGGTTACTAATAATGTCTTTTTCATTTGCTTTAAATTGCAATTATGCGTTTTGATTTGGATTTTAATCCTAAGGTTTCACTTGTGTGTAAGCCATAATTGAATGTTATATATTTGGTTATCAAAATCAAAATTAAGTATCTTATCCGATCTAAATTTGAATAAAAAAGACTATTTATTGTAAAATTCCGATATTTAAGACATGATTAAACGGGTATTGCAGAACAACTTTTCGCTGCTTAATGTAGACTATGTGAAACTTACCGAAAAGTGGGACTATCATAATGTGATCAGTCCTTATTACCGTATCTACTATATAGATGGAGGATCAGGTGAAGTATCAGACCAAACACAGCGTTTACAGCTCGAGGCAGGTTATCTTTATATCATACCAAGTTTTACCCTTTGCAACCTACATTGTACAGGGTATTTAAGCCAGTATTTTGTTCAGTTTTTCGAAGAATCTGTAGATGGCGTTTCACTTTTTGCCCAAAGAAGAACGGTATCTAAAATAAAAGCAAGCCCCCTTGACGTTGACCTTTTTAAGCGTTTGCTCGAAATTAACCCGGGCAGGGGAATCAATAGATCTGACGACCCCAAAGTATACGAAAAGAATATCTTCTACAGGGAATACCAGGAATTGAACAACCGCCAGAACTTAGCGAGCTACCTGGAAACACAGGGAATCATCTTACAGCTTACCGGTCGCTTACTTGGCCAGCAATTATCTTCCAGGCAAGAAATGCCTTCAACACCTGTTAAGATAGCCGAAACCGTAAGCTACATTTTAGTAAACCTGCACAATGAACTATCGGTTACCGCACTTGCCACACGCGTGAACCAGCACCCTGACTATTTTTCGCGCCTGTTCAAAACCTTCACAGGCGAACGTCCTGTTACCTACATACTTGGCAAACGGATAGAACGCGCACAATACCTGCTTGCCACCAGCCAGTTGAGCTATTCTGAAATTGCAACCCGAACCGGCTTTGATAATCTTTCGTATTTTTCCAAATCATTCAAAAAAATTACAGGCATGTCGCCCGGGGCATATAAAAAACAGGTTTATAAGGTAGGATTTACTTTATAAAATCTGTTAATACCAGCAATTCTTCCTATAAAGATTGCCTGCTGCAGGCAGGCTTCGTTTGCCAGAAAAGCCTTCTCGCAATGAGGATTTTTAGTTAGCTTAACCTTATCGGTCAGTTTGTAATCCAAAAAGTTCTTTCTACAGGAGCTGCTGATTGAATTTTCTTGTCTGGAGTATCATATCCGTATTGCCAGGCCACTACAGTTACTTTTACCGGGAATTTACTTCGGGGCGGAACCGGGGTAAAAAAAAGAACATTATCTGCAATTTCTGCAGGTCCTTCCTTAATGTAATAAGAAACCGGTAAACCAGCATCAGATTTAGCATTTAAAGAAAATGATTTTATATTTTTTTGATAATTGGCAATTGCTGGAAAACTAATCTTTTGCGGGCTTCCCTTCTGGTTAGGCAAAGGAATTTTAAAGCCTAATTGTTGTACTGCCGACCGGTATTTTTCATCGCCTTTTTGACTGGCCATTAACCAAATATCGTTGCTCCTTTTTTTATTGTTAAACCCCATCCGGTAAAAGGCAATCTTAAAAGTCGAATCGTTTATTTTTTTCACAGGTCCGCAGATTCTTGAAATAACGATTTTTTCGACTGGCCGGTAACTGCTATCGGCATTACCTGTGGCCGGGTTGGTATTTGTGGCCGAAAGATGAAAAGAAATTCCATCTGCCAAAGGTTTAAAAATTAGCTTTGCACCAACAAAATCAGCTACCGGTATTAGTTTCCCATTTTGCACGAAGCCAATGGTCCGTCGTATTTTCCCCCTGGCCTTTGCATAAAATTTTTCGGTAGCTGATGCCATTTGCTGGTCAAAAGCCCAACCGGCTTCCGCCTTGTTGCCTTTATATTTTTTAGCCGGAGCCGATTGCCAGTGGGGCAATTCGTTATTTCGCCACCTGTCTATCAGCCAGCCTGCTTCAGGATTTACCGGTTTAAGTACGGGAAAAGCATCAATAGGCTGTTTTTCTGGCAGTCTTGCGTTAACTGCCTTGGCTATAAAAAGGTTAATATAGGAGATAAGGTCATCTGAAAAATCAAAGTGGCCATGACCGGCATCACAAAAAAGCGCTAAAGGTGTATTGGGATTATCGTTACGGTATTTCATGGCCGGGGCAATCCTTCCTTCTAGCCATTCCTCCTCGCCCATTACAAAAAGCCCCGGAATGCCATTGAGGTTTCGTTTACCCCAATCCGGATTGGGTCGGCCGCTACCGGTCATATTGGTTAAAGGCGCATCGCCATGTATAGATAAAACGGCAATGGTCCGGTCGGCATTACAGGCTGCATAATTCCATGGATAACTCGCCGCAGCAGAATGCCCAATGGGGATAACCGGAGAAAAGGCCAGCTCACTGTAGCCGGAAATTTCGGCAAGATCTTTTAACATACCATCGAAAATTGCCGCAGTACTGAACTGAAATACCATATCTACTGATGGGGTAATCCAGATTTCAGCAATTCCTAACCGGGAAAGATTTTTCCTAAATGCGGGGTGTTCCAGTATGCCTTCCTCCAGCATATTGTGCTGGCCAATAATTACACCCTTCACCTGCTTACAATCAGGAGGTATCCATAAAAATGCAGTTGGCCTTTCGCCGGTTTCGGTAGAAATATTGCCATTTACCGGTACAGACCATTGCCATTCTGCAGCTGAACCGAGCAACGATTGCAAAATAAATATGACCAAAAAAAATCCTTTCTTCATTTGACCTGGTTGTTAAGTGATTATGAACCTATTTTTCCAAAGAGAAGAACAAGGTACCAAACCCGGCATTATCGGCATTAAACCCCGGGCCTTCAGGCCTGAGTTTTTCTGCTGCCTGTTTCGTATACCGGTAGGCACTGGCCGGAATTCCTTTTACCCTGAAGGCATAGTGATTGTATACCTGTTCGAAAATAGAACGCAGGTTGCCCCTCCCATTGGTGGCAATATGATCTGCCGGAAATCTTCCGCTGATATCAGTATAAGGCTGAAAAGTTACTTCTTCGCCAAGGTTATATTTAGCAGTATACTCAAAGCCTTTTAGTAACCTGTTGCCGATAAAACTATACATATCCATGCCCTGGTTCCACCCCATTTCGCACATTTCGGCCAGGTGACCAATACCAAGCATGCAATGTGGCTGGTCGCGTCCGCTTTCCTGTATCTGCCCTTCCTCATTTATGATATAGTGCAGCAAACTTCCGTTACCAGGGCCTTTGTAAAAGAAATCAACTGCACGGTCGAACATGGCATGGTCATCGTTAAAAATAGCAATGGCCATCATCCCCTTCATACAGGCCAGGTCCCAGTTGCCGTGGGCCCAAAGTGCGAAATACTGGATCGGCGGATAAAAAACCGTACTGAACATCTTTTTACAGCGTTCTATATCGCTTTGTTGCCATTTCGGATAAGTAGCACGCATTAACTCGGCAGCACTGGCCATTTTAAAAACATTGAGCCCTGCACCAAGTTCTACATCAGTACCGTCAAAAACCTTAAATTTTTCAGACCAGGCATTAATAATTTTCACGGCTGTAATGGCATGTGCCTCATTTCCGGTTATGGCCCACATTATTGCATTTTGGTAGGCTGCACAAACATCTTTCTCCAGGTTACCGATGTTTTTACCGGCTCCCTTAAGCAAACTCCGTTCTACATGGGCAACAGCATTTGGCTGCCATGAAGCAGCAGAACACGGGTGCTCACTAAACTTTTGGAATGCACTTTTCCAGGGCTCCTTGCCCTGGGCCACCATTTCCTTCATCCGTAAAAGATCACTACCGGAATGCAGCAAACCAGGATGTGTAAAGGGAGCTGCATGATACTGTTTGGGCGATTCGAGTTTAAGCACCTGACCATTGGCCTGTTGCAGGCTAACCATGGCCATCAATATGGTGATCAGCCACCTGCCGTATCCTACAATGTACATAGTTAAATCGGATAGGTTCATTTTAAAAGAGTTTGATATTGCCTTTTGAATGGTTTTTCTGATAAAACGGACCTGCAAATCTGATTGATGCACCCGTTTTATTATTTAAAAAATCGTGATCGATAGTGATCTTTTTCCCATCAGGAAATGATATATATTGTTTACTTAATGCAAAAAAACCAAAAAAATCAGCCGTTAGTAAAGGTATTTCAGTAGCCTTCATGGGCGAATTATCCCAAACCAAATTTACCCCAAGTTTATGATGCAGTAAACGTAAGGATATATTGTTATCAATTTTAACACTTTTAAAATCAGCCCATTTTACAGGGAAGGCTCCATTTGCGTACTGGTTGAAATCAGCTTCACAACCTGCTACCCTGTCTATCCCTATTCCCTTGCCAATAAAGAGATTAGCATACCAGCGGTGATCGATGTTCAGCGCAGGAATAGTTTGCTTGATGATGAGGGTATTGGGCAGGAAGTTGGAAGTAGCCACTGATTTGCCCGGCTGGCAATTATTGGTAAAACCGCAGTTGTAAAATAAGTTCTGAACAAAAACATTGGCTTCAGCAGCCATCATTTTTACACCTGTAGTGTCATTGGTTGTCTGGTTGTTGCCAACCAGCACATTATTATCAAACAGGCTGGGACCATGGTTTTTAAACAAATAAAAAAGACTCGATTCAGTACCGGTTACAATATTTCGCGATACCCTGGCACCTTGAAATACAGGGCCTAAAAATACACCATAGCTATTTTTGCCCCTAACATGGCGGATAAGATTATGTTCAATGGTCGCATCAACAGCCATAGCCAGGCGTATACCTGCAGATTCTGAACCCGGATAGGCCCGGTCATAGTTTATATATTCGATCAGGTTATCTTTAATAATGGAAGATGTTGCACCCAGCAGCCCAAAAATACCGGCCTGACCACAACGCGAAATATGATTGTTGTTGATTTTATGATGCCCAACTGATAACAGGTCTGTATAGTCACTGAATTCTGGTTTGCCTGCATTGGCGTCTTCATAAGCATGGCCAGTTTTGCCGATAGAAATACCCACCGATCTGCAATCGGTAACGTTACAGTTCTCAATATTCCAGTATTTCCCTCCTTTAGTATCTATCGCACCAGGTTGTATGCCATAAATGGAGGCATATTCATTTGCAACCTGGCTTACGCTAATGCCTTTAATGGTAATGTAATCTACATTTTCTTCTGCGCTAATCCCGTATTGCCTTACCGCAATTTCGGTTAGCTGCCGATTCGGATCTGCAGTTCCAAAATTAGCTTGGATGATCATTTTGCCCTGATCTGTTTTGTTTGTCCAGCTTAATGCCTGCTCACAATCACCGGCAGATGGCACCCACGGCAGTTTTATCCCATTACTGAACAGCATTATTTGTTCGGCAGGGTTATCCAATATACATTTCCAGAGCTTATTTTTTTCTTTAACCCAGTTTACCTTACGTTCAGATCCTTTTATTACCACTTTTTGAGGGTTAATGGCCTGTAAAGTAATCCTGTTATTTTCAGCCCTTCCACCATGGGTAAACAGCACCGATTCGCGGTATACACCATCCATCACCAATATCTGATCTCCAGGCTGAGCTTTTGCAACCGCTTTATTAATGCTCCTTAAAGGTTTAACAGCTGTACCTGCTCCGCTGTCGTTACCAGTAGGCGAAACATAAATTTTGTTAGGGGGTAAACTCCTCTTTTCTCCATCTGCCTTTACCACAAAAGGAATGAGCCAGCAGAGTAAGAAGCATTTGGCAATCTTATTCATTAATTTTTCAGGGATATAATAAACTTATCATCTATTGATGAAATATTGCTGTTCAGCAGGATAAGGAAATTCTTATTTTGATCAGGTTGTTTTTATAAAAATTTGTTCTTATTTACTACCCAAATATAAAAATGTACCAAATCCAGGCTGATCGCGATCGTAACCTTCAGGGCCCACCTGATCAATCACCTGCTTAGTAAATGGCATCGACATTCCCTTGCGGACAACATAGTGGTTATAAACCATTTGGTAAATCGGGATAAATTTACCCCTGCTTATGGTAGAAATTTCGTTCCAATCGCTGTACTTTCCGGTAATATCTTTCCATGTTCTGAAAGGCACGTTATTACCCAGATTATAATTGGCTACATACTCGAATCCTTTTAAAAGGCGGTTTTGCAGTGCAGCATAGAGATCATTGCCCTGTTTCCAGGCAATTTCGCATACCGTAGCCATGGCACCTATACCCAACTGGCAATGCCCCTGGTCTCGTCCGCTCTCCTGTATCTGACCGGTTTCACCGTCAATATAATTGGCTATTGTTCCATTATCGTTTGCATGGAGGTAAAAATCTACAGCTTTATTGTACATTTTCTCATCATTTAAGTGAATGGCTGCCGAAATATAAAACTTGGTAACAATTGGTCCCCAATTCCCGTTGGTATAGGCTGGCGTGCGGTAAAAAGTTTCGGCTACGGGTAGAAATATATTTTTTACCATAGCCGTAATTTTATCAAGTTTAGCCTTACTACCAGATTTGTAGCTATATTTTAACAGCTCCAATACATTTACAATTTTTAGACCTTCGAGTCCTACGAGCAGCGGTGCATCATTGGTTGCGGGGATGCTTTTTAAAGAATCGGCATAAGCCTCGAGTATGGTTAATGCCCTTTCGGCATGTGCTTTATTATGAGTTGCCGCCCACATGATGCTATTGAGGTAAGCTGCACTAAAATCTGCTTCCATCCTGCTTTTGGTATTTCCATATTCGCCATCGCGGGAAATAATCCTGAACGGACCTTTCATTTTATAATCGGCACTGGCCAATGGATTGCCACTTAACAATTTATAAGATCCATAACCCGGCGATGCAGGCTGCTGTGCGGTTAAAGATATCCGCTCTAAATCAGCTGCGTTAAATAAAATACCCGGGTGAACAAATTTTTTCTGAGCACATGCAGCAGAAACCGTGAAGAATACAAAAAAGGCTACTGCCAGTCGATGTTTTTTTTTCATTGAAAACGAAGTTAATGTAAATCTGAACAGATCATTCAAATTTTTAATGGTTATAAATATATAGGGTATGACACCTAAAAGTAAAATACAATACTCTAATAAAAGCGTTAAACAGAAATCGCCCGATATATCCTGATTTTAGAGTATTTAACCCGCTATTTTTTGTCGGTACTTTATCGTGGTCAGGGGCAGCTCTATTTTTGGCCTGGCAGTAGATCTTCCCCGATTCAATTTGATTTTATAAGATAACCAACGCATGAAAAAAATAATAACAGCATTAGCAACCCTACTGATCTGCAACGTATTAACTGCTTTTAGCCAGGTAAAAGAAATAGCCCATATTTTATCACCCGGAGCCGACACCAAGCTGGAAGTGGCTTTGTTTGCCCAAAAACAGCTTAAATACAGGGTTATTAAAAAGGGAGAGGCCGTTATTGGATGGTCTGAGCTGGGCCTTAAGCTAAACCTTCCTGATACCACCACAGGGCTAAAGATAAGCGGTACAACCAGGTACACTCACTGCGAGAAAATCGTTACCCAATTAGGTGAAAACCAAGTAATTTACAACAACTATAACCAAGTCAAGATTAATTATTTGTCGCAGGGATTCAATCTTGCAGTTGTTTTCAGGGTGTTTGATGGCAGCGTTGCCTTACGGTATCTCATTGCTGCTCATGACAAACAAAAAGAAGTGAACATTTTGAGCGAAAAAACCGAATTTAAGCTACCCCAGGCTTATACGCTTTATCAATATCACCAGGAGTCGGTGTTTAAACCTATCCCACTTGATTCGTTGACCGGAAGTTCTGACCTTCCGTCTACCCTGGCAGGAAACAACTCATATATCAGTATTGGAGAGGCTGATAATACCGGTTACACCAAAGCAGAATTAGCGCACGGCTTAACTAAAGGCTCCCTGCAAATTGCGTTTACAAAAGATAAACAGGTTAATGCAGTTCTTCCTTTCAGCAGCCCATGGAGAACAATAGGGATTTCAGAAACGGCTACCGGCCTTCATTATTTCAGCGAACTCCCCTACAAATTGGCTCATCCTGCGGTATCCCAAATAGCAAACACACCACTTGCAGGTAAGTTGATAAGGGCCCAACTTGACACGCAATCCGGATTTGACTGCATTGATTTTGCTCAGAAGATGAATTTTCAGTACATCATGTTCGATGCAGGTTGGTATGGTCCTGAAAGGAGTGCCTCTTCGGATCCCAGAGTCCCTATTCAGGCCATTGATATGGAACGGGTTGTAAAATATGGCCAGCAGCATGGGGTTGGGGTTATCCTGTACCTTAATTACATCGCGCTCCAAAAACACCTTGATGAGATCCTACCTCTTTACAAAAAGTGGGGCATTAAAGGGATTAAATTCGGTTTCATTGACGGATTAACTCAATCGGGTACAAAGTGGCTTGCAACTGCGATGAGAAAGGTTAATGACAGTGGGTTAATCCTGAACATCCACGATAACTACAAACCAACCGGTTTATCGCGGACGTTTCCCTTTTTGCTTACCCAGGAAGGCGTAAGGGGTGATGAGAACAGCCCTGATGCATTTCACACTACCGTTTTGCCCTATACACGTTTTTTGGCAGGCGCAGCTGATTTTACCTTCTGTTTTCCCAATCCAAAACAACAGTTCGCTAAAAATTTAAAGGTAAGCAAGGCGCAGCAACTGGCACTAACGGTGATTAATTTCAGCCCGCTTCAATCCATTTTCTGGTACGGAAAGCCAAAAGATTACACCAATTGGGATGAAATAGCATTTTTTAAAACGGTTCCGACCGTGTGGGACCGTTCGATATACCTTCAGGGCGAAATCGGCAAAAACATCTGCGTGGCCAGAAAAAACGGAAAGAAATGGTTTATCGGTTCGGCAGCGGGAAAAGATGAGTGGCGCGGAAGCTTAAGCCTTGACTTTCTGGATGAAGGAAAATCATACCAGGCTACCACCTGGGAGGATGCCGGTAACCAGAAACTTTCGAAAAAGACATTCAGTGTAAAAAAAGGTTCTTCTTTACCTTTTTATATTAAACCGGCGGGAGGCTTAGCCATTGAAATTACTCCAGGTTAAATAACTTGAGTTTTGCATAGTCATTGCGAAATGAAGAAGGGATTTCGCGCAGGAGTGAAGCACCCGCGAAGCAAGCTTGAATGCCATTAAAGCAATAAGCTACAAATGAAAAATCTTTTTGATGATAAATTACATAATAGATTACTTCGGCTCGCTCATATCCCGTCTCGCAATGGTGAAACACATCACAACAATATGACAATCAAACAATTAACAACAACAATACAGATTAAATAAATTTTTAGCTTTTCAGATCGGCATATCCCTAAACAAAAACAACAATTCCAAATAATCTGAAATTGCTGTTTTTTGCGCTTGTAAACAAGCAAAAAAAGGGTGAGACTGTTAATATTAGGATTAATTTTTTTTGATAGAAACAAAGGTTATTTAAGAATTTCTGTTTCTCCAGTTTTTACATTAATATGCCAGGGTTGGGGCTTGGGAAGCTGAAGCTCGCCTTTTCCTATTTTAAGTGGCATCCATAGGTACCTGGAATCCCATTGTGTTCGAGGTTTCCATTTATCGGCTACAAAAATTACAGATGTTGCTTTTGTACCTGTAACTTTTAGCATAAAAGTAGATTGCGAACCGTAGGTATTGGTTTCTACCGGCGCAATATCCTTAAATTCAGACCAGGGCCCTTTTAGCGACAGGGCTGTGGCAAATTTATTCGGGTTAGGGTTCCAGCTGGTAAGCGCAGACCCGATTGCGTAATAAAGGCCATCGTATTTAACCACCGCCCCGCCTTCCAACGGTGCTTTAATCAGGCAAACATCCTGCTCAACGTCTAAATAATCGGCAGATAGTTTAGCAATATGAAAGCCTTTAGAGGCCCTGTCTTCAAAAATAAGATAGGCAAGGCCATCGTCGTCTATAAACTGTCCTATATCGCGGCTTTGATGCCCCAAAGGGCGGAATGTTCTGAGAAATTTATAGGGGCCAACCGGCGAATCAGCAATGGCGGTACCTACACGGGCATATTTGTAATTTCCTACTTCGCCTTTTACCTGCCCATCAACATGCATATACATCACATATTTTCCGGTTTTAAGGTTATGGTATACTTTTGGGCGTTCCAAAACCCATTTTTTCCCCAGACTATCAGGATCAGTCATTTTAAACACATCGCCCCTGAATTTCCAGTTCATTAGATCTTTAGACGAATAACAGCTCACATAACGGTAATTTGAATCCAATCCCTGCCGGCGTTCTTCGCCATACCAATAGTAGGTATCTTTTACCTTTATAATGCCCCCGCCATGGGCCTGAATGTGATTGCCTTCGTCGTCCGGCCAAAGCTCTCCGGGCAGTATTGCATTACGTGTTTGCGCAATTCCTGTTGAGCAGTGCAGGCATACCGCCAATAATGAAAAAGCAAATCCAAACCAGCTATTCCTACCTATATTTTTTTTCATTTACCAGTGTGCAAATTATATTGCTAATTATTAAAATATTAATCTATAAATGTCGCTCGCTTTAATTCACTTTGTATTTCAGGCAGCGTAAAATGTCGACAATTCTGAAACCTCCCTTAATTTTTGGATAGCGCGGTAAACATGATTGATTACAGACTGGTATCTTATCTTAAGAATTTTAGCGATTTGCGGATAACTGAGGTCATCATAAAAGCGCATGGTCAGAATTTCGCGTTGCTTAGCAGGAAGGGAATTGAGTACCAGTACCAATTGCTGTTTTATCAACGAATCGGATTCTTTAGATACCATAATATCTTCTGCCGAAAAAACCGATTCCGGTTCAGGAATCAATGTAAGCTTAGCTTCACGGTGTTTAATCAAACGGATATGGTTGAGTACAATTGATCGGGCCGACCGGTAGAAATAAGCTTCCACATATTTGATTTTGCCAATCTTTTGCCTTGTCTCCCAGAATTTAATAAAGAGGTCCTGAAGAAGATCATCAACGAGTTCATCATCGTTTAAGATCCTGGAGGCAAATACAAAAAGTTTAGGGTAAAGATTGGCATGCAGTTCTGCATAATCGTGCTCGCTTCCTTCCAGGGTACCTTCCCACAATGCAATCAATTTCTCAGTCATCATAAAATATTAATATTTGGTTAATACGAAGATGGCTCAGCTTGAAAAAATTGATGGGTATAAATTCGTAAAATAGGAGTACATTTTCGCTAAACACCCTTAAAGTGTGCGTAAACAGGGTTTTTAAGCTGAAATCTAGCTGGTCTTTTGACTATTATTTCATCTTGTATCTCCGGCCCAGTGTTTTACGATGCTTGGTAATAAAGGCTGTTGGGGTAAGTCCGAAAAGTTTAGAAAACTGTTTTCCAAAGTATTTGGCATCATTAAATCCTGAACGGAAAGCTACTTCGGTTACATTATAATCGGAGCCAATAAGTAATTCTGCCGCTTTACGCAGGCGAATAAACCTGATAAAGGCATTAACAGATTGCCCGGAAATACTTTTAACCCGTTTATATAAGTTTGAATGGCTCATTCCAACCTCGTCCGCCAAAGTCTTAATGCCAAAATCAGAGTCGGTAAGGTGTTTTTCAACCACCAGGATACAGGCATCTAAAAAGGCCTTATACTCTTCAGATACGACCACGGAGTTGCTTTGAAGTGTAATTTCGTTATAGAAGTAGTTTTGCAGGTTGTTCCGGTTGCGCAACAGATTGGCTACCCGAGCTACCAGGTATTCCCTTTCAAATGGTTTGTTAATGTAGTCATCAGCACCGCCATGCACACTTTTAAGCTTCAGATCCTGCGATGAACTGGCCGTTAATAAAATAACCGGTATATAAGAAAGTGTTGGATTAGATTTAATAGACTGGCAAAATTCGATTCCATTTATACCCAGCATCTTAAAATCGGTAATAATTAAATCAGGAAGTTTTTCGCTGGCAATCTGCAGCCCCTGCTCACCATCTTCTGCTTCATAAACCGTATAATCGTTTATAAAAAGACTTGCAATATATTTCCGGATATCCCTTTCATCATCAACAATAAGGATGGCTTGCTTATCGCTTACTATACTTACATCCAGGCTGATGTTATTATCTTCAACAGGTGTTAAAAGGTCTGGTGCATATATTTCTTCAAAAAGATCTTCCTCACCATCCTGCGCATCGGCTACAATAAACCCTGCCAGATGGTCTGTGCCTTTTAAGAGTGTAATACTAAAAATACTGCCTCCATCTGGCCTGTTTTGGTAAGCTATGGTTCCGGAGTGGGCTTCTACAAACTGTTTAGCCAGGTAAAGGCCAATACCAAAACCCGACTTATGCGTTCCATCTGTTCGCTCTGCCTGGTAAAAACGTTCAAAAATACGGTCGGCTGCTGCTTGCGGAATACCAACACCAGAATCTTGTACAGTAAGCATCAACTGTTGTTCGTTTTCGCTGAGTTTAATTAATATTTCTCCTCCTGCCGGCGTATACTTTAAGGCATTAGAAATCAGGTTAAACAGAACAATTTCTATTTTTGTGCCTTCAGCATACACTTCCGGTTCAAAAGCAGACGATTCAAACCTGTAATCAATCTGCTTGGCTGTAGCCTGTTGTGTAAAGCAATCATAAACGGCTCTCGACAATTTTTCCAGGTCAAGTTTATGGGCTTTAATTTGTTCAAAACCCTCTTCTGCTTTTCTGAAGAGCAATAACTGATCGACCAATGAAAGCATCCTTTTCGCATTACGTTGTATGAAGTTAAGTTCATTAGCGACCTGGCTATCAGGACTATTCTTCTTAATGAGATCGTTAACCGGATTGATGATCAAAGAAAGCGGTGAGCGAAATTCGTGCGAGATATTGGTAAAAAACGACATGCGTTTTTCGGCAAGTGCTTTCTCCTGCTCATTAATAATCCTTTCTTTCTCGTGCGCCAAACGTTCCATGTTGTGCCGGGCCACCTGCGAATCATATTCGGCCTTTTTGCGCTGTGCCTCCAGGTTTATAATCTGAACTTCGTATTTTAACCTGGTTTGGGTGTTACGATAACGCAGATACACGTAAAGTAAACCGGCAATAGCGGCAAGATAACCCAGGTAGGCCCATAAGGTACGGTACCAGGGCGGCAAAACCTTAATTTTTAAACTAATTTCCTGGTTTCCCCACTCTCCTTCTACATTGGTAGACCTTACCTTAAAGGTATAATTGCCTTCAGCAATGTGGGTATAAGTGGCTTTTCTGTCTTTCCCTGATTTACTCCAGCCACGGTCCCAACCATCCATAAAATACTGGTAAGAAATTTTTTCGGGTGATGAAAATTCGAGTGCAGTAAAGTTAAAAGTGAATACAGCCTGATCATAAGGGACTTCTATTTCCCTTATAGCAACGTTATCTTCAGCTACTACCCAATCCAGATTTTTTTCAATCGGGGTATTGTTAATCGTTATACCTGTAAGGAACAAGCCCGGCATATCTTTTCGTGGAACAATCTTGTCTGGATTAAAGAGACTAAATCCTCTGATCCCTCCAAAAACGATTTCCCCCGATTTCAGTTTCACCCCTGCATTGATCTGAAACTGATTACTCTGCAAGCCGTCGCTCTGATAGAAATTACTGAATTTACGTTTATCAAAATTAAAGCACGATACCCCATAGTAAGTGCTCATCCACAGGTTACCGCGCTCATCAGGAATTAAAGTTAATACCGAGTTATTGCAAAGTCCGTCGGCAGTGGTAAAACGTAAAACGACCTTCTTTTTAACCGGATCAAAAACAAAGAGCCCTCCACCTTCTGTACCCATCCACAGGAGCCCGTTTTTATCTTCATAAATAGCCCTTACCGTGTATCCCAGGTCATAAAAATGGTGCTTTTTGTTTTTTTTATCAATTTGAACGAGCTGACTCAAGTTTCCAGCCCAGATCTGGCCGTTACGTGCCTGCATCATGGTGAAGAGGTCGCCAAGTTGCTGATCGAAAATTTCAAATTTATCTTGCGGGGCATTGAACCTGTAAAGTGCCCCCAAAAGGCTTCCACGCCTCAGGGTACCCACCCAGATATCACGGTCAATATCTTCAAATACCGTAAATGCAACTTTACTCTCAATCCCTGTTAACGGGTTGATCATTTTATACCGCTTAAACTTTTGGGTAAGGGGGGTAAAGCGGTTTACGCCTTCGTTAAAAGTACCGATCCAGATATCACCTTTTGTATCGGCAATTAATGAAGAAACAAAATCAGTAGAAATTGATGATGGATCTGCAGTATGTTTAAAATTTAAAAAATGATCTGATTGCTGATCCCAGATACTCAGGCCAAAGCCATCTGTTCCGATGTAGAGCTTACCTTTTGATTGGGATACAAAGGCTGATATAGAATTTCCGGGAAGTGAATTTTTGTTCGGATCGTGCACCCAGGTCTGGAACGTTTTTTTTTCAGGATCAAGGATCGTGACTCCGCCTGACGAGGTTCCCACCCATTTTCTGTCGTTCTTATCAATAAATACGGAATAGATATTTTCGCCAATGAACCCATTATCAAAATCAGAATTCACCACATCAACCTGGTTATTTGAGATGATATAACGGAAAACCCCGCTTCCGTTAGTTCCAAGATAAAGTTCGCCGTGCTTATCGGCTGCAATGGCCGATACCGACATGCCCAAGAGCATATCTCTGATACCCTTTATCTCGGTGTTTAAATTTGTGGCAGGATCGTAGCAATAAAGTCCCCGCTGTGTTCCCAAATATACTTTTCCACCGCTAACGGCCATGGCCTGTGCCAGCAAAACATCTGTATTACAAAGGTTGAGCACCCCTGCCCTGACATCAAGCAAAGCCAGTCCCTGGTTTTGAATGAAAACCCATATCCGCCCCTTATTATCGGCACCGGCAGCCTGCACACCATAAAATAAGTTTTTTTTGCCATTGACCAGCAGGGGAATCGGTTCGCCTGTACCGGATGGCTGCCCGAAGCGGATTAAGCCAAGGCCTTCTGTTCCTACCAGCATTGTATTTTGGGGGCCTGATACTATTTCCCTGATCACATTAATCAGGGGTAAAATTTTACCGGTTCTCCAATCGCGGTATTTTGCAGTATTAAAAATACCTTTCTGATCATTATATACACTTAGCCCTTTTCGGGTGCCAATCCACATATTATTATCAGCATCACTACTCACTGTGTGGATAATATTATGGATAAGAGATGCTTTATTATCTAATTCGTTTCTAAAAATTTTGAAGTCATATCCATCATACCTATTCAGTCCGTCTTTAGTACCCAACCAAAAGAAGCCTTTTTTATCCTGGTAAATGCAGCGAACAAAATTATTGGAAAGCCCGTTCTCAATTGCAAGGTGCCTGATGGTAAAAGGGTCTTCCGCAGCAGCACAACAGAAACCAATGGTTAAGAAAAAGAATAAATGTAGAATTCGTTGCACAACAGGAGGATTGAAAGCTACTAAAATAATGAAACATATGTGAATAATCTACAGTTTATCTGGTTAAAGCTTTTACTTGGTCACTTTAAAGAATTTTATGGCGAAGAGCGCAATGACCACGTAACACACAATGGGTAAATAGTAGGCATGTGCTACATCAGTATTGGCTATCTTACCCATAAAATAAGGCATTACCGCTCCACCAACCACTCCCATAGAAATATAGGAGGAAGCCTGCTGGGTATGTGAACCAAGATTTTTCAGTCCGAGGCTAAAAATGGTAGGGAACATAATACTAAAGAAAAAATTGATGCTTAACAAGGCGCAATAGGATGTCCAGCCCCAGCTTTGGGCAACAATAAGGCAGGCCGCAATACTAGCAATGGCAAATGCTGCAAGAATTTTGTTTGGGGCTATAAATTTCATCAGGTAAGTTCCAACGAACCTGCCTAGCGCCATCATGACCATAAACAATACCATAAAGTTTCCGGCTTTCTCATCAGAAAAGCCCATCTTCTCGTGGCCATAATTTATAAAATAGCTCCAGGTACCGGCTTGGGCTGCTACATTAAAAAACTGGGCTGCTACTGCCCAAACAAAATGCCTGTGCTGAAAGAGGCTTTTTCCGGGGGCAAGATCAATGTTCTGTGCAGCTGCAGGCTCATCGGAAATGCCATGAGGATCAATCAGATCGGGAATACGGATAAAGAAAAAAGCCACAGCAACAACCAGGATAAATGCTCCTAATCCGGCATAAAGCAATTTTACCGAATCAAGTGAATTTTCGTTCCCTCCGGAAGTAGCACGCAGCAAAAAGAATGTGCCTATAGCCGGGCCAATTATTGCTCCGATGGCATTAAAAGACTGGGAGAAGTTTACCCTTCTGTCGCTGGTACGCTGGTCGCCCAATGAGGCTGCAAAAGGATGTGCAACTGTTTCGAGTGTTGCCATTCCGCAGCCAAGAATAAAAAGTGCTATCCTGAAAAAACCAAAGCTTTCTGCATTTGCTGCCGGGACAAAAAGAAATGTGCCCAAGGCAAAAAGTGCAAGCCCCAGTATTACGCCAGCCTTGTAACCAAAGCGTTTAAGAAATATTCCGGCCGGAATGCTCATGATAAAGTAGGCCCCAAACACGGAAAACTGGATCAGCCCTGACTGTGCTTTTGATACGTTAAGCACATTCTGAAAATGTTTATTAAGTACATCACTCATAGAGTGTGCCACTCCCCATAACATAAACAAGGAAGTAACCAGGATAAAAGTTAACAGGAATTTCTTTTCGGTAAAAGCAGGTTTATTATTCATTTTGATGTTATTGTATCCTTTTTATGATTATTTTTTATGGAGCCAGATTGCTGCACCTCCTGAGACCTGGAGATCCAGTTTCAGGGTAGATTGTGCATCAACCGTAATATCTTTTATGCCTACTTTGGTGGCAGTGTTAACGGTGTTGTCATCATGATAAATCCTGGCAACAAATTTTTGCCCTTTTGGAAGAAAATCCAGCTTTAATTCTACCTTGCGGGCTTCTGTATTGGTAATACTGCCTAAAAACCATTCTTCGCCACTGCGCCTTACAGTGGTAATGTACTCGCCCGGTTTTCCCGATAAAACCTTAGTTTCATCCCAGGTAACAGGAATCTTGTCCCAAAATTCAAGTTCAGGCTCGCCTTTATAGAGGGCAGGTTTATCATACCAATATAAAGTCTGTATCGGGCTAAAATAAATGGCAGCTAACGCCAGTTGATGTGCATGTGTGGTTTTAATCCTGCTGTCGAAATAACAGATTGTATAATCAGCTGCCCCGGCCAGAAACCTGGTAAACGGCATTACGGTATTGCTGGTGGCTGCCGGCATTTCTTCATTTCCCCTTATACCTTCTGCTGTCATCAAATTAGGCCAGGTACGCTGCTCGCCGGTTGGCCTCCAGTCGTCGTGTATATTAACCATAATGTGGTTTTGGGCAGCCTGCTGTATCGCTTTTTCGATCCAGGTGGTCCAGCGATGCGAACCTGACTGAACGAAACCGAACTTTACACCTGCAACGCCCCATTTTTTATAAATGGAAAAAAGACTATCGCTTTGCATCAATAAGGCCTGCTGGTTAACATAAAGCCACACACCTATCCCCTTTTCTTTTGCATATTTAATAATTGCAGGCAGATCAAAGTCGTTGATCGCCACCTTTGAAGCATCAGAATTAAAGCTAAAAGCCGGACCATACCATTTCCAATCGAACAGGATATATTGCAGGTTCCGTTTAGCGGCAAAATCAATATTCTCAAAGGCATCGCGGGTTGTTTGCGACATTACCCTCATAATTTTACCGGGTTTAATCCAGTTTTCATCTTTTATTTTAGAGGGTTCGTTGAGGTTCAGGATCAAATCTGTACCCATAGCAATTTCTGGTGCGCTTTCGGCAACTAAAATTGCTCTCCAGGGCGTTGCAACCGGCGAAATCAGGTCAACAGGTGTAAACATGGAAGTTACCAAACTGTTTTGGGCCTTTAATTTGAATTTAGACCTCGAATAATCAACCATTCCGGCCTCAATAAGTGTGGCAAACAACCCATTCTTCAGCTCGAGGGTAAGCGGACGTTCGGCTTCATAATCCCAATTTTCAAGCGCTACCTTCTCATAAGGTGCCTGCGCCCAGTTGGCCTTCCAGGCTAAGGTTCCGGGGGCAAAATTAAATTCGGTATTCTCTGACATGATCCGGTAGTAGGTGCCTTTAGCATTTTCAGGAAAGAAAAAGCGGATGGCTACGCCCTGGTTATAGGCCCTGATTTCAATATTCATCAGGTAGTTAGGATTATCGTCTTTTACCGTACTGATGATGAGACTATTATACTGATCACGGATAAGTTTTTTTTCGCCGTAAACCGGTATCCAGGTGGTATCTTTTGTTGAGCGTTTTACTCCGGTAATCTGCAGGTTTTCGAACCAGTTTTTATGCTTATCTACCGGAAGTGCCATTGCACTTTCTGAGAGGTGATTATCGAGTTGCAGCTCCAGCTTTGATTCTAAAATAACGGGTTTGCCCTTGTAGCTTAGCTGGTAAAAAAAAGCCTTTTCCTTGTTGGCAATTTCTTTTTGAAAAAATTTAAGTTCGACTGAACGATCGGGTGAGCTAAGTAAATGCTCGGCAGGTATTTCCTTCTCTTTGGCTGTAGCTTTAAAAAAAAGAAGTGAGAGGAGCATTAAAATAGTATAGCTGTTATATTTCATATTCAAATCGGGAGGATTTTAGAGATGCTGATCAGTTTTAAAAAAATAACTATTTGTGTTTGGGACGGAAGGGTGCCGGTTTACCTGCTAATTTCTTTTGGCAAAACGGCTCCCGTTATCCTGGAAGCGATCCGGAGCCAATGTTTCTCGATATTCTTTTCAGAAATCTGCCTCCGGTTAAAAGTAAATGGTAGTTCTTCCTGGTCGGTATGGCCAGGTAGTTTTTTATTTTTCATATTTATATGACACCGAGTCGCATTTTATATACTCCAACATCATGAAAATTAAAGACAGTTTGTCGTACAATTTTCTTGTTACAAAGCTGCTTTTGCTAAACAAATCAGTTCATAACTGATTTGAGTTGCCCCCTGATGATGCCCTGCGGGTATTTTTGTGTACAGATCTGGTAATAACAATTTCCATTTAACAATATATTCTTCTCTGCTGCAGAAAGCTCCGAATATCCACCCAGGCCCAGGTTTACAGATCCGCTGGCATTGGCATTTGAAAAGGAAATGGTCTTAATCAATGTACCGTTTGTACCTGCCGCTGCAGGTCCGTAGAATTTTACTGCGGTAAGCGGGTCGGCAGGTGTTCCCGTAAAAATATTGCTCCAGGAAAGGGTGAAGGTTAATACATTTACCTGCTCATCGTACCAGCCGTTAAAACTTCCGGTCGCATTAACGCCTGTGGCGGGTACCATTTGCGTTCCATCGGCAGCGCCGGTAACCGTATAGGTTGCGCCATTAATCGAAACGAGTTCTTTTCCTTTGGTACAGGCCCAAAGATTTAATACTGCACACAGCATTAAAAATTTAAATATGGTGTTTTTCATATATTTAAAATTGAATAATTAAGGTTACTAATAACCTGGGTTCTGTTTCATTGAAGGTGATTTGGTCAGTTCTGCCTGTGGTATCGGGAAGAAATACATATTATCCCTGAATACATTTTTCCTTACTACAATGGTACGGTAGCTGTAACTCCCATTACTTGCCCTGGTAATTTCCATACCATGCAAGTCTTGATTGAGTACCTGCGGTGCGGTTTTCCACCGGCGCACATCCCAAAAACGGTGTTCTTCCAAGGCCAGTTCTACCTGGCGCTCACGTTGTAAAAATATCCTCATTTCTTCCTGCGTCATGTTGGCTTTCATTCCATACATGCCATCGGCACCGACTGCAATGCCTGCACGGTCTCTTATATCCTTTAACCAGGTGTAAATCTGTGAAGATGGCCCACTGAATTCGTTATTGGCTTCAGCGGCATTTAACAACACCTCGGCATAGCGGATCAGGATTCTTGGCCGGTTTAATTCTACCCCGCCGTTAGCCACATTATTGGCAAGCATTTTATAGGCAAAATAACCTGTCCTCGTACCTGTTGCGGTATAAATTCCATCGGTTCTAGCACCAGAGATTGATGCATCGTTCGTAGATGAAGAGGGTATATCTCCGGTATAGGTCCATACGGGTTGATCTGTAGCCTTACCATTCAAAAAGCGCAAGCCTCCGTTATAGGTAATTGAGGCATAAAAACGTGGGTCGCGGTTGAGATACATATTGTTCCCAATACCCGGATATCCAGAAGCAGGGTCATCTATGGCTTTTCCGTTGGCCATTCCAAAAGCATCTACAAGTTCCTGTAAGGGGAAACAGCTGGGACCGTTAGACTGGTATCTTGTGCCTCTTGTTGCCGGATTGGCCAGCGTTTCCCTGATCATGTTATTTTGAGTGGTTGTTGCCGGTAAAAAAGCAAAAACAGCCTCTGAATTTGGGGCACTGGCAGTAAGCCCATTAAGAAACTGGTTATAGAAAAAAGGCGTAACCCTGCGAAACAGCGTATACTGCCCCAGGTTAATTACCGCTTGTGCCGCATCGGCAGCAAGTTTCCAGCGGTTGGGATCGGTATTACCCAATGAAACCAGCCGTGAAGGATCGTCGCCCCTTGGTGCATTTATTAATGGACTTGCCGCGTATAAAAGTAAACGGGCCTTTAACGCCAGGGCAGCTCCTTTTGTAGCCCGGCCATAATCGGCCGGATTACCTGTGGCCGCAACAAAATCAACAGGTAGCAGGCTTGCAGCAGCATCGCACTCTGATATAATGTAATTCAGGCATTCTTCGTAAGTGTTGCGCGGTAAATCAATTGCATCTCCATCGCTAAAAATGGCATTTCCAATTAACGGGAAACCTCCATAAGTTTTCAGCATGGTTGCATAATACCAGGCCCTTAAAAACCGCATTTGCCCTTCCAGGAGTTTCTTGGTGTTGGCGGTCATGGGTATGCGGGCCTGGTTTTTAAGAAAAATATTAACTGCCCTCACCTGTTGCCAGGTAATGGTCCAGATCTCGGCTGTTACATTGCTTGGATTAATGGCCCCACCGGCCCAGTAAGTTTCTTGTTCGGTTGGGGCATTTGCCGACTGCACCTCGTCACTTGCAGCATCAACACCACCTCTTCCCCACCGGTTGGGCTCCCAAGAGTAGGTAAGATTGCTATACCTGCTGTTTACATAGTTCCAGCTGTTTAAACTATCCGTAAAAACGGTATTTTCATCTATCTGACTCAGTTTTTTCTGATCGAGAAAGCCTGATTTCCTGCAGGCGCTCAAAGCAGCAATAAGCAGCGCTGTAAGCATCAACCTGGATCCGGCTCCAACCATTAGCTTTAAGCAGCCTGCACTAATATTTTTATATCCTAAAATCGTCTTTTTCATTTTTCTTTCCTTTAATGTTAAAAACCTAGCTGCAGCCCGAAAGTATAATTCGCCGTAATTGGGTATGCTGTACCGGCGTTACTGCCCTGGGCAATTTCGGGGTCGACCTGAAACTTACCTGTATCTCTGATGGTGAGGAGGTTATAACCTGCTGTGTAGACTCTGCAATTCTGGATGAAATGCGTTTTATCTATCCACTTTTTAGGCAGCTGAAACCCAAATTCGAGCGATTTCAGACGGACATAACTCCCGGGTGTAAGGCTAAAATCGGATATGGTTTGCCAGGTCCTGTTGTTAATGTTGTTATTAAAACCAATCCGTGGGAAAATAGCATTATCTGGATGGGAAGGGGTCCAGCTCTGAAGGTGCAAAGGTTGCGGTACCCCATTAAAAATATCGGTTCCTTCGGCAAAAACGTTAATCGCATAACCCCATGCTCCCTGTATCAGGGCACGCAGTGAGAAACCCTTATAATTTAAGCCCAGGTTTATCCCATAAGTATAGGTTGGAATATTAGGCTGCGACAGGAAAGTCTGGTCGGCAGCCGTGATAAATCCATCGCCATTCAGGTCGGCATATTTCATATCACCCGGCTGGATGGTGCTCCATAAAGGGTAAGCCACTCCAGACCTAACGGCTCCGTTCGCATCAAAATCTGAAACCTGGTAAAAGCCAATAAATTTGTAACCCTTGGTAAGGCCGATTTGCCGGCCGGTTTGTGCCAGATACGGATAATCTGGCGCCTCGCTGATATAAATGATCTTATTTTTAAAGTGAGAAAGGTTACCACCAATTGAATAGGAAACTGCCCCGATCTTGTCGCGGTAATTCAGTTCTAATTCAAATCCTTTGTTATCAGAAATCCCAACATTTCTTCTAGGCACCGCCTGACCAATAATGGTAGGTATTGCGCCTTGAGCAATCAGCTGATCGTAGCGGTATTCATAAAAATAATCTGCAGACATACTGAGTTTCCCTGCAAACATATTGATATCGAGGCCAACATCGGTTTTTCTTGATTTCTCCCAGGTTACATCAGCATTTACCAATGCACCTTCGGTTGCACCATTTCCAAAAATTGTTCCCGATCCCGGCAGTGTATAGGCTATTGAAGTAAGTACGGTAGGATAACCATAGTCGCTTCCGGTAAGCCCGTAAGATCCCCTGAACTTAAAAAGATCAATAAAAGGGAACAGTTTTTTAAAGAATTTTTCCTCTCCCAGGTTCCAGAAGCCTGAAACAGATGGGAAAAAACCATAACGCTGTTCTTTCCTGAACAAGTCGTTACCATTTCGGGCAACATCAAATTCAACTCCGTAGGTTTGTTTGAAATTATAACCCAGCCTGCCCGAAATTCCCCTGAAATTTACCGGAACATCGGCAGCATTAACCGTGCTGATATCATTTACCAATGCCAGTGCATATACCCTGTGTACACCGAAATTGTGATCGTAATTTAACGATAACTGACTGTTTACAGAATTGTTGAAGACATCGTTCCCAACATTTTGTGTAAAAACCGGGAACCGGTTATTGCCTTTGCTACTGTAAGTGTTATTTGCTGAGTTATAATAAAAAGCCGGGAGCGTTGTCGGATCACGTTGCAGGTTACGGTGTTCGTTAATGTTGCTGGCATAAGATACATTTAACTTTGCTTCGAGGCCCTGGGCAATGAAATCGAGTTTTTGGTTGGCGCCTGCTACAATATTAAAGTTATTGTTGTAATTACGTTTGTATCCGCTGTTGGCAAGCCGGCTTATAGGGTTAACGTATCCATTTCCCCAGCTTTGGTTTGCATAACCATAGGTTCCGTTAGGATTAACGGTGGGCATGCTAAATGCTGAAAGGTTCCTAAAAGAAATCAATTCTTTAAATAAGCCAGCGGCATCCAGTGGTCCATTAGGGTTATTGATGGTTTCAAAACGCCCGTTTAAATCAAACCTGATGTTCAGGGTTTTGGTTGGGGTAATATCTAAATTGGATCTAAAATTTACCCGGTTATAGAAATAATTGGGTTCAACCCCGTCATCATCCGGATTTGTAGGGGTAAAATCGCGCAGTAACCCGTTCTGCTTAAAGTAACCAAAGGAGGTAAAATATTTTACTTTGCTGTTTCCGCCGCGGATATCGACATTGTAGTTGCTCTGCGTGGAACTGTTTTTTAACAATTCTTTTTGCCAGTTCACATTGGGGTGACCGTAGGGATCTGATCCATCTTTAAACATTTTTAAATCGGCTGCAGTCCAGGGCAGCGTAAGTGGTGAGGCCAGGCCATAGCTGTCGTTAATATAGGCTTCGTTTTGCAGCACTGCAGTGGCATAGGCATCCAGGTAGCTGGGATACTGAATTACCTGATTTATTCCAAATTGTGTGGAAAGGTTAATGGAAGGTTTAGAGATCATCCCTCTTTTGGTGGTAATCACCATGGCTCCATTGGCCCCCCTTACCCCATATATTGCGGTAGTGGATGCATCTTTCAGAATCGTAATGGTTTCGATTTCGTTGGGATCAAGCTGTGCAACCTGTGCATAAGTATATTGAATATCGTCGACAATGATGAGCGGCTGATTATCATTGTTAATTGAATTTACCCCACGGATAAAAAATTGGGCTGCATCTGATCCCGGCTGTCCGCTGCGCTGAATTGCCGTAAAACCGGGCAACCGGCCTGCCAGGGTATTCTGAATACTTGAAGTAGGAACATTTTCGATTTCGGCGGCTTTTATCGAACTTACCGCACCCGGATTGGTAATCCTTTTCTGTGTGCTGTAACCTACAATTACCACGTCATCAAGCCCTTTAGTATCCGGCTTCATTTTTATTGCCATTTTTTTTCCTGCATCAGCCTGCAGGCTAAGGGTGACGTAACTTACCATGGTGAAACGGATCGTGTTATTCACTGATTTTAAAGTGATTACAAAATCTCCGTTTTCATCGCTTACGGCACCGTTACGTAGATTTCCTTCTTCAGAAATAGAAACACCGGGCAAGGGTATATTTTTTTCATCCACAATATGCCCTTTTATTGTCCTCACCTGAGCATATAATTTTGCAGAAGTAAAAACAAACAGGAACAAACAGATTATCTTTATAAATTTCATAACTAATATTTGTTATCGATTAGTAGTTGGGGTTCTGAGCAATATTTGGATTGGCCAGTATCTCGCTATTTGCAATGGGTAAAAGGTACATGTTATTGGCATTGAAGAAAGGAGTAGCCACCGTAACCGGGGTGTAAGTAAAGGAACCATCTGCATTTTTGACGATGTTAACACCATGCAGAGAACCTGTTCCGTATACTTCTTTGGCAATCTTCCACCTGCGGATATCGTAAAAACGCCTTTCTTCAAAAGCAAATTCCAAACGGCATTCATTCCGGATCAGATCCCTCATTTGTTCTTTGCTCAATCCGGCAGGAGCTGCAAAAGGATTTAAACCTGCACGTTGTCTTACCGCATTAACCGCTGCATAAACCGTTGCATCTGGTCCTGCAGATTCGTTTTGTGCTTCGGCATAGTTTAGCAAGATATCGGCATACCTGATAAGGCAAAAAGTTGATATGCCCGATGGGTGGTACATGGTTGGCGTAAAGGCTGTATTGTTATCGTCCTGCGCCAGAAATTTCTTTTGGTAATAACCGGTCTGGGTTTGCACACCGCCGGCAATATTGGTGTTATTTGGTTTGTCTAAACCGCCTTCATAGGTTTGTACAGGTCTTCTGAGCCAGGTGGCCCCATTGTAAAATACCGTTTGAGCAAACCTCGGATCGCGGTTTGCGTACGGATTAGCCGGATTGTAACCTGATGAGGGATCGGATATGGCTTTACCGTTTGCCATAGGAAAAGCATCTACAAGCTCTTGTGTGGGGCTTACAATTCCGCCACTTACCACATTACCTACGGTATAACCAACAGGCGAGGCCAGGTTGCCCCAGGTAACCTGGTAGCTTGCTGCGTAACGTGTAAAAACAAATTCTTTATTTACATGGGTGGTATTCAGAATGTAACGGTTAGGCTCTAAGGCAAACATGTTTAAGTCCATAACGGCTTTCATGGCATCTGCTGCTGTTTTCCACCTGTTGGCATCAAAACTTGGGTATCCGGTAAAATCAAGTGCCGGAGTAGCTGAGGGATTAAACAACGGGCTTGCAGCGAGCAACAATACCTTGGCTTTGATGGCCATGGCAATGGTAGGGCGCATACGGCCCGCATCATTATCAGTACCCTCTGCTACCCCATTACCACTGCCGCGGCTTGCCAATGAGGCATCGGGCCTTAACTGATCCTTTACGGCATCCAGCTCGGATACGATGTAATCTACACAGGCGGCAAAACTGCTTCGTTTTAACTGCAGTAAAGCAGGGTCATCAGGACTGTAAACTTTTTCGCCCAGTAATGGCACGCCGCCATAACGCCTGATCATTTCATAATAGAAAAAGGCCCTTAACGTGCGTACTTCGGCCGCAAGCCACTTGGGCAATGTGGGGTCGCTCCAGGGTACACGTTTATAATTATTCAGGAAAATGTTGGCCCTGCGTATGGCACTGTAAGAATTGGCCCAGTTATCATCAAAAGTATTAATTGAATTGTATCCGCCGTTAATTACGTTCCAAACCGCATTAGCCCTGTTACTCGGAACCCCATCTCCGGCAGCGCAATCGAGTTCCATTCCGTTCAGGCGTATAAAACCATTGGGTAACTGCGAATATATTTTAATTACCCATGCCTGGGCATTGGTTCCGGTTGCATCGTATTGATCCCAGATGTCGTTGTCTTTGGCTATATTCAGCGGATGATCTTCAAGGGTCTTTTTACATGATATCGATAAAACCAGGAAAAATGCAAATAAAAGATTGATAACTAATTTTTTCATATCATTTTTAATTAAAACTTAGCGTTGATTCCAAAATTGAAAACCTTTAACATCGGATAGGTTGGGTTTAGTGATTCAGGATCAACGTCATTCCTGAATTTAGATAGCGGCGACCAGGTAAACAGGTTTAGCCCGTTGCTAAATAACCTGATTGAAGGGACACCAATTTTTTTGGTGAGGTATGCCGGTATGGTATACCCGATTTCGACATTTTTAAGCCTTACGAAACTGGTATTCTGAATCCAATAACTGGATACTTCCTGGTTGTTGGCATTGGCACCTAACCATAAACGGGGCTGATTGGCAGTAGCCGCTGTTGCAGGTGTCCAACGGCCCAGGTTAAATTCAAATGCATTGGCTGCACCGCCATTACCAAAACCATTATAGAAATCGCCATATTGCCCGGTTGGTCCTCCCAATGCGGTTTGACGGTTCATTACGCCTTGTAATAGCGCGCTAAAATCGAAGCCTTTAAAATTAAAACCAATTGAGGCACCATAGTACACGGCTGGTTTTCCGCTGCCAATAGGCCCTTTATCCAAATCGTTGATTATCCCATCGCCATTCCTGTCCAGGTAACGGATATCACCGGGCCTTAACGAAGATTTTGGAGTAGCTGCAAGTACAGCCGTTGCCGGATCGTTAATTTCTGCAAAGCTCTGGAAAAGCCCCGTAGCGGTATAGCCATAAAGCATACCTACCGGCTTGCCTGTTTGACGCTGGTAATCATAATTTCTGGCAATTTCGTCCATGAAAACAACTTTCGATTGAACAAGCGAGAAATTACCTGAAACAAAAAAGTTAAAATTGCTGATGTTATCCTGGTAAGTGAGGGAAATATCAGATCCTTTATAATTATAGGTGTATAAATTTTTATTGGGATAAGCTGCACCGAGTATATTGGTTTTTATGCCGGGGCTACCTACCAAATCATAAAACCTGTTATTAAAATATTCGGCAGTAATGGTTAATTTGTTATTCCAAAAACCCAGGTCGAGTGCAATATTGGTCTTTTTTGCTTTTTCGGCTGCAAGATTGGGGTTTGCAAGACTATTTTCGCCGGTACTGCGGGTAACGCCTACTCCTGTGTTTCCAAAATAATACCCATCTCCATTATCGAAATTGGTAGCCGGTGTCCAATAGGTTTGTATATAGGTATAATAGCCGGCGTTTGCCTGCCCCGTTTGCCCATAGGTACCACGGATTTTAAGGTTGCTGATCCATTTTAAATTGTTTTTTACGAATTCTTCATTATGGATGTTCCAGCCCATACCCAAAGCCCAGTAAGTTGCCCAGCGATTGGCTGGTGCAAACCAGTTGTAACCTGCATAGCTACCTGCCGCTTCAAAAAGATACTTTTGATCATAATTGTACTGGAACCTGGCGGCATAATCAGTATAAATTTCCGGAAGTGTACCCGTATCGAACTGCATGGTGCTCTGTTCATTTCTCAAAACAAGGGCTGACAGGTTGTGCTTTTCAAAACTATGCTCGTAACCCAGGTCAGCTTCGGTATAAATAACCCTGCTGCGTACCCCCGGTGTTCCTGATGTACCCTGCTCTGTCAGGGTTCCGACAGCGGTATAAGAATTGTTCGGGTTAAGTTGAAAAGATGCAAAGTTTTTTGACCTGTCGGTTCTATACAGTGTGGAGTTATTGTACGAACCCTGGATTTTAGCATATAAGCCGGGCAAGAGCACATCAAGGCGCTGGGTTAACTGGAGATCGACTGAAACATCCCTTGCATCCTGAAACTGGTAACCGCGCTGCAAAATCTGCCCGTAAAGATTGGCATTTTGCGCATAGGTACTGGTACCGCCAAGGGTGCCATTTGGGTTAAATACAGGATAGGCATTGTTTGGCGTAGCCGCTAAGCCAGAAAAAACCGTTGCAGTGGTACCACCAGGCTGATTATTCTTTGCAATCCGTCCGAAAAGATTGAGCTGCATCACGGTGGTTTTGGTGAGGTCTACCCCAAGGTTGCTTCTTACAATATACCGGTCGAGCTGTGCATTCGTATTGTAGCTGTTTAACGAATCATTGGTATTAAAGAGGCCTGTCTCCCTTAAATTATCCAGGTCAACAAAATAACGGAATCCCTTTCCGCTCCCCTGTACATTGAAATTATACCTGTTGATATAGGATTGCTTCCGGAGTATGGTACTGTACCAATCCACGTTGGGATGGCGGAAAGGATCAGTCTGGTTTTGATAAAGTGCAATATCGGCCGCAGAATAAGATGGGGTTAAGGTTACCCCGGGAGGAGCATCATTCTGCTTGGCTTCGTTATAAAGCATGGCATAGGTTGCTGCATCAAGCGATTTTGGCAGTACAATGGGCCTTTCAATTCCGCCCTGGGCAGAAAACGAAATACGCGGTGCTCCTTTATCTCCCTTCTTCGTGGTGATGGCAATTATTCCATTTGAGGAACGCATGCCAAACATTACCGTAGCCAGTGCATCTTTATAAACTGAAACGGATTCGATCTGATCGGGATCAATGGAAAGATACGGACGCTGGACACCGTCGATTAAAATAATGTTATTGCCAAGGGCAGAACGTACATTGTAATTCAGGCCATTCCCGTCAAGCCCAGGCCCTCCACTGGTAAAACCAATGTTTAATCCGGCGATACGCCCCGGAAGTGCCTGAAGAAACTGTGATGCAGGGGTGGTATTTAATTGGTTAGTATTAACCGACGAAATGGATTGCAGTAAATTTTCCTTTAACTGACGACCATGCAGAATATCAACCGAAGCCCTGTCTACTGCCGCAGAATCGTCCCGGTTTATATTATTAAAATCTTTTGATGGCAGATACCGCCCGATGAGTTGAATAATTACATTTTTGCGGCCTGAATAAGGTGTTTCAAGCGTATAAAAATCGGGATGCTCAAATCTTAGTTTATCTCCTTTTAAGCCTGCCACCGCAAAATAGCCGTTTATAGACGATTGGGTTGTTGCACCGCTGGTAATATCTGAAATTTTTACACCTTTTAACGGTTTCCCATTATTATCAACAACTGTCCCCTTCAGCGAATCTGTTAATACTTTTTCTACTGCCTGATTGCTGAAAGATCTGCCTGGTGAAGCAAAGCAGTAAGCGTGCAGCAGGAGGATAATTGAACTTAGTACAAGTTTTCTTTTAACTAAAATGTAATTGTCTATCATGAATGATATTTTTAATTTGATTAGAATGCAATTAGGCTTTACAGCCTCCCCTGTTTTTTTGGTCTCAGATTGGAGAGCATTGGGAAAATACCCACAGTATTAGGGTATTTATCAGATCATAAACCATCGGTTTCGGGTAGCCGACTAAGACATACCGACTTATTGTTGACACTCGTTTATTTGCTTAATACTCTCTTTTATGTAAAAGAATAGTATTCTTAAGAAAAAATTTAAGCAGGAGGTAAAAGCTGGTTTATAATCAGGTTATTGATTAACTGACGACTAAAACTAAAACAAAACATCAGTAATACAAGAATAAAAATCGAACTGTCAGCCCCCTGCAATATCCTTTCCAATATGCATTTATGTTTATTTGAGCTTACTTTTCAGGCTCATTCCCATTTGTAGTTTTTTCAACCTGAGCAGGGCTTCTATATAATAATAATCTGCATATATAATTGAAGTATCTATTTCCGAACCATTAGGTTTATGGCCGGTTGAATGCAACAAAAAAGCTGTGTTTTTATCTTTGCTCTGATACGCCGGTGAAGAAAGTGAGGCCAGCATCTGTTCTGCAGCCTTGCGGTATTTTTGCGCTTTTACCTTATCCTTAACCAAAGTAGCCAGCTCTAAAAGGCCTGAAGCCACAACTGCAGCTGCTGAGGCATCTTTAGGAGCATTCGGAATTGCAGGATCATTAAAATCCCAATAGGGAACCTGATCTGCAGGCAATTTATCAAGGTAAACGTCTGTTACTTTCTGTGCAAAATCAAGAAAAGGCAAATACCCGGTTTCGCGGAAACACATGGTATAGCCATAAATGGCCCAAGACTGCCCGCGTGCCCACATGGAGCTATCAGCATATCCCTGATGTGTTAGTCCCTTTATTTTTTTTCCGGTCTCCTTATCATAAATTACCGCATGGTAAGCACTGTAATCTGGTCTGAAATGATTAGCCATGGTAACTTTGGCATGCGATAAGGCGATATCATACAATTTTCTGCTCCCCCCATTTTTAGAGGCCCAAAACAACATTTCCAGGTTAATCATATTATCGATAATGGTGTTATGTTGTGGCCATTGCATTTGTGGTACAGCCCTCGGCCAGGATAAGATGGTACCCACTTTAGGGTTAAAAAGCGTGGCCAATGTATCGGCAGCTTTTAATATAATGGCTTTAAATTTTGAATTTCCGGTAAGCCGGTAGCCATTTCCATAGCTATTAAAAATCTGAAAACCCAGGTCGTGGTCAATTACATGCTGCTCTGAAAGCGGTTGAAGTGCTGCCGAAAAACGCGTTGCTTCGTTGAGCAGGGTTTTTGAACCTGTAGCTTCATAGCCGTACCAAAGTATACCGGGCCAAAATCCGGAGCACCAGTCTTTATAACCCACAAACTTCCAATCGGCAGATCCGGGGATAACCGATCTGGGGATACTACCTTTCTGGACAGGAGTAAGCTTTAGGGTCTTTTGTATTTGGGCCGTACAATATGCCAGCTCTTTGGATGCATCCACCTGTGCAGTTGCAGCTTTACCTAAAAGGCCCAATGTTGCAATTAAATAAATAGCTAAATTTTTCATGTCGATATGGTCTATAGACAAATGATGTTTACAGATATACTCTTCAAAGCGGGAAAGATATTAAGATTGTTACCGCAATATTGGATATTACCCTGCCAGGGGCATATTTCAGGCCCAGAGATAAAAAATTAAGGTAACCTGGCTTTAAACACTGAGGTTGTTTACACCGAATGACTTATTTAAAACACATCAATGAAGTTAACATATGTCGAGTATAATTTAACAAATGAGCCATTGCATTGGGGTCCGGGTCTCTAATTTAGCTCACCGTGGGAATTGAAAAGTGTTGCATCGATTATTAAGCCACTAACCAAATATCATATAATATGAGAACACTAAATTACCTAACAGGCATTATGCTGTCCGTTTTAGCGGTAGGCTGCCAAAAACAAAAGATTGAAAATCCTACAGTTATTCAATCCACAAAACGAGCGGTTACCATGCCAACCTCGACCAGTTATCCCAGTTATAATACTTCGCCACAACCGGCAGATCAATCAGGCGTTGGTAGTACGGCCGCCCAGCTTGCTGCTAAATTTACACTGGGATGGAATGCCGGTAACAGCCTCGAAGCCATAGGCGGCGAAACCTATTGGGGTAACCCCGCACTTACCCAGGCAATGATTGATCAGGTAAAAAGAAGCGGCTTTACGGCGGTACGCCTTCCCTGCTCGTGGAACCAGTATATGGCCAATACCAGCACTGCCCAGCTTCAACAATCGTGGCTTAATAGGGTAAAAGATGTGGTCCAATACTGCGTAAATGATGGTTTATATGTAATCCTGAATATCCACTGGGATGGGGGATGGCTTGAAAACAACTGTACCACGGCCCAACAGCCTTATGTAAATGCCATGCAAAAAGCATTCTGGGAACAGATTGCAACACAATTGCGCAATTTTGATGAACATGTTATTTTTGCCAGTGCCAATGAACCAGCAGTTTCTGACGCTACTGGAATGGGGGTACTGTTATCCTATCACCAAACCTTTGTGAACGCGGTACGATCTACCGGTGGTAAAAATAGTTACCGCACGCTTGTAATCCAGGGGCCTAGTACCAACATAGACTATACCAACAACCTGATGAATGCCTTACCAAATGATACGGCTCCCAACCGGCTAATGGTAGAAGTACACTACTATACGCCATTCAATTTTGCGGGTCTGGCTACTGACGCAAGTTGGGGAAATTCTTTTTACTATTGGGGTAATGGTTACCACTCTACAACTGATGCTTCGCGCAATGCAACTTACGGAGAAGAAGGAGATGCCGGACCACAATTTGCCCTGATGAAAACAAAGTATATCGATAAAGGTATACCGGTTATACTTGGAGAATATGGCGCCATCAGAAGGCCTAATACTTTATCAGGCGATAACTTAACTTTACACCTGGCCAGCAGGGCTTATTATATCAACCACGTTACCCGTCAGGCGGTTCAATACGGGTTAAAACCATTTTATTTTGATGACGGGGCTTCGGGAAACAATGCATTCAGGATCCTCGACAGGCAAAATATTGGTTCAGCCGATCAACAAGCGCTGGCAGCGGTTGTACAGGCAGGCCAAAATGCCAGCACCTCAAGCATTCAGGCCGGGCAAACTTACCAGATTTACAACAGGTATAGCTTTAAAGCCCTTGAAGCTGCCGGATGGGGTAGTTCAAACGGAACAGTTGCACAGCAATGGCTATATGGTGTAGGTGCCAACCAACAATTTAAGGTAGAAGATGCAGGTGGCGGATTATTCCGTCTTACTCCTGTTCATGCACCTACAAAGTGCCTGGAAATTAACGGCTGGAGTACTGCTGATGGCGGACAGGCCGTTTTGTGGGATTACAATGGCACTGCTAACCAAAAATGGTCTATCCAGATAACCGACAATGGCTATTACCGCATCACGAATGCAAATAGCGGGAAAGCCCTGGATATAACAGGTTCCTCATTAAACAATGGAACCGCGGCGATACAATGGACGTACTCCGGAGGAAGAAATCAACAATGGGGATTTGTAAAAATCTAAAAAACAAGGCCTGCAAGTAAGAGCCAGTTTAAATTTTGTTCAGCTATTACATATAGCACTTTTTCTGTCACACTGAGCTTGTCGAAGTGCTTTCTTTGTACTAAAAATAGTGGTCTTCGACAGGCTCAGACTGACATAGCAATCATTTTTATTGAATTTTAAACAAGCTCTAAATTTACTGAAAACCTGATGTAACAAAGGCTTCATCGTAATTGATGAAGCCTTTGTTATTATTAACGTGAGTTTGGATCTAATTTCGTCATTGCGAACTGAAGAAGAGGCTTTGTGAATGAGTGAAGCACCAGCGAAGCGAGCTTGAATGCCATTAAAACAATAAGCTACAAATGAAAAATCTTTTTTGACAATAAATTGCAGGCTAGACTGCTTCGGCTCGCTCATGTCCTGCCTTGCAATGACGAAATTTATTATAATAATCAGATACAAACACCCAAAACTCACCTTATTAGGATATTTTTAACGCGAAAAAGTTAAGGTTCCGAAGCCAAGCTGATCGTAACTTCCACTGGTAGAGCCATAGTCTCCGCCTCCACCCTCAGGTCTTACTTTTTCGGCAAATTGGGTTGTATATGGGGCAGACTTTCCTCTTATTTTTACGTAATAATTGTAAACCAGCTCCCATCCCGGACGGATATTCCCACGGCCAGCACTTGAAATAACCGTGTGATTTGAATTTTCACAGTTGTTGTAAGTGGTAAACGGAACAGTATTAGTGGTATTGATGTTATAGGCCGCTATATACTCGCTAACCCCTAAAAGTGGCGGATTAACATGGCTCCAGGGATTATAATCGAAAAAATTCTGGCCCTGGTTATACAGCATCTGGCAAAAGGTTCCGAAAAGCGGAACCTCCATTGTGGCATGCCCCTGATCTCTCCCCGCCTCTTGTGCCTGGTCCATACCATTTGGATAAGTTGCTGTGGTTACCCGTCCGATAAAGGCAGTACCTGTTCCACTATGCTGGTAATAATTTATTGCATAGTTAATTTTGGCCACATCATCGCAAAGGATGCCAATGGCCAGCACGGTACATAGGTTAGACATGTCCCAGTTTAACCAGTAATGGGTGTTGCAGGTGTTGTTATGCCTGTTCAGAAAATCACTCGAAACCGGATAATATACATTAAGCATAAAATTTTTAAAGGCCGTAAAATCTGCTGCAGACCAGCCACTGTAACCCCGCATAATTTCTGCTGCATTGGCCCATTGGTAACCTTGCAAACCAGCTGCTAATTGTTTGTTGCTATCGCCATCAATATACTTGCATTTACGGGCCCAGGCATTCATAATCGCAACGGCATTTGTGCCGCAGGCTGCATCGCCCTTAATTTTCCATCGTAAAGCATTTTGATAGGCTGCCGCAGCATCCTGACATGCCTGAATGTAATTTTCCCCTCTTCCGCTTGCTGCTCGTCCGCGCACAATCGTATCAACCGGCCGCGGAACATAGGTGGCTGCAGAACGGCCGTTGGCTACCAGTTTATTCCAACCATCCAGCCAGGGCTGTGCCCCTGCATTTACCTTGGTTGTCATTCGTGTAAAATCAGCGGCCGAATGGAGCATTCCAGGGTGTACTACCGAGGTTACCTGTCCCAGCGCAGCTACGGCCATTTGTTTGCCGGATAGCGATCCTGTGCCCAGACTTGAGGAATCCTCTCCAGCGATCGGCTTACTGCATCCGCAAAAGATGATTAAAGCGCATAGCATCAATTGATTCATTTTTGTTTTCATAGCATATATAGAAATTGGTTAAGCTAATTTGGCAACATCTCTTTCCAGAAAGATTACCTGCTGTGTTTAACGTAATTCCAGTAAAATTCTTGTTTCCAGAAATTTCTAAGTTTTTTAATACAAAAGGTTGCTAAAGCAACCCTTTGTATTGTGGAATTCTCATTTATTTGTCGACGATCAGCCTGATCGGTGTCAGGGTATTCAGATACACGAAATAAACACCTAAGCGGTAATTTCCGGAAAGGCTTACCTGCAGATCGCGGTCTGCTGCACGGTGGCTTCCGCTCTGCATTATCCTGCCTGTAACATCCCTGATTATTACCCTAATGTTTTGATCCCTCAGATCAGGCGTAAGCCTTACTTTGAAAGACTGCTCTTTAACCGGGTTCGGATAAATGATATTGCTGGTTGAAGACTCTGGAGCAAGGGCTTGTGCCGGAATTATCCCTGAACGGTTTTGTGTGCTCGAAAGATTTCCAGGTTGGCCGTAACCCGCTGCAACAGGCTCTGTTCCGTACACCAGTTGCCCTTTATAATACAAGGTAATGTGTGCGTTGGTGTCCATTGCTGCTTTTGGCCGATACGAATAATCATCAGATTCGTTAAAGGCCGACCAATTGCTTTTATAGATGCGGAACTGGATATTTCCGGTACTGCTTAAAGGATACAATTTCCCTGCCGACTGATCAATTGATAATTCCAGGCGGGTATCGGCTCCGGTAAGCGAAGGACTGATCTCTGTAAACTGCCCCCTGATCTTATTATTCCCCAGTTTGGCATAATCAACCGTCATATTCAAGCCGGCTGTTCCTTCTTTGCTAAACCAGTAACGCGCAGTAAGATCGCTATAATCAATGGCGCTGTTGCCTGTGTTTTTAATGGCAATAAAAGCACTGATCGTGTTACTGTTTGCCGTCTGGTTTTGATTCTGGTACAACACATTCAATTTGGTTGTAACTGGCACAAGGGCTGGTTCTTCTCCAAATATCAATTTACCATTGCGGTATAAAGTTATCCGGTTGTTTGTCCCATAGCTGCCGGTATTGGCCTGGTAAGAATAATCATCTGCTTCTGAGAAATCAGACCAGTCCTGGTTGGCAAACCTGGTACGGATTACCCCACTGTTGCTGTTTGCATTTAACTTTCCACCAGGTACAAAACTATATTCCATGTAACCCAGGGCTCCTGAAGCAGGATTTGGCAGTTGTACATATTTCATTTTCACATTGCTGTTTCCCATCTGGGCATAGTCTACCCAGGCATTTATCCCGGCGTAATTTTCTGCTGTAAACCAGTAACGCATCGTGAGCTCATTGTAATATACCCCGATCGAATCCTGGTTAACCAGGCTGAAATTTGGCCTGATCACATTATTGGTCAGCTGGCCGCCATCGCCATCCATTGATTGGACCTGGATATTAAAAGGGATCACGTTCAACAGCTGGGTTGCAATGGCAGCAGCATAAGTGCCGTTACCTGCCTGTTTTGCTGTAATAACGGCCGTTCCCTTACCAAGCACCTGGAGCTTATCATTTACGATTTTTGCAACTGTGGTATCGGAACTTGAATAGCTCACCGGTAAATTAGCGCTTGTTGTAGCACTTAATGTTACATCGGCATCTCCTATCCTTTTAGCAGGTAGGCTGGCGAAACTAATGGTCTGTTCAACTTTATGAACGGTTAAAGCCTGGCTTACAGGTGCGGCAGCTGCATAGGTTGCGTTACCTGCCTGCGTAGCCGTAATGGTGGTAACACCTGCTCCTTTAACCTGGATCATATTGTTAACAACCTTTGCCACTGTGGTGTCTGAACTGGCATAACTGATGGCCAAACCAGAACTGGAAACTGCACCAGCATTAAAGCTTGTATCGGTAACCGTTTTTTCCGGCAAAGCATTAAAGGTGATGGTTTGCGCAACTTTATGAACGGTTAAGGCCTGGCTTACAGGTGCGGCAGCTGCATAGGTTGCATTGCCTGCCTGCATGGCCGTAATGGTGGTCACACCGGCTCCTTTAACCTGGATCATGTTGTTGGCAACCGTTGCCACTGTAGTGTCTGAACTGGCATAACTGATGGCCAAACCAGAACTGGAAACTGCACCAGCGTTAAAGCTTGTATCGGTAACCGTTTTTTCCGGCAAAGCATTAAAGGTGATGGTTTGCGCAACTTTATGAACGGTTAAGGCCTGGCTTACAGGTGCGGCAGCTGCATAGGTTGCATTGCCTGCCTGGCTAGCCGTAATAGTGGTAACACCTGCTCCTTTAACCTGGATCATATTGTTGACAACCGTTGCCACTGTGGTGTCTGAACTGGCATAACTGATGGCCAAACCAGAACTGGAAACGGCACCAGCGTTAAAGCTCGTATCTGTAACCGTTTTTTCTGGCAAAGCATTAAAGGTAATGGTTTGTGCAGTTGTTAAACTTTCAGCAATCTCTGCATCACTTAATGCCCGGCTGTAAATTTTAAATTCATCAATTGAGCCTTTAAAAAGGGGGTCATTGAACTGTGATTTACCCAGGTAATTCAGCGTAGTGCCTGTGGTTGTACCTGAAGCGGTGAGTTGAGAAGGTTTAATGTTCAGGTTAGTATTGGTAGCTGCCAAATTACCGTTAATATACAGCTTTGCCGTATTTCCTGATTGGGTAACCGCCAGGTGTGTCCAGGTATCCAGCGGGAAAGCAAAGTTGGCACTTACGTTTAACTCTGTACCGCCGTTTTTAATCGCATAACGAACGGTTGATAGTTTTACCCCGTTTACCGTAGGCGTTCCCTGCTGAACGGTAAGGAACATGTATTGTGTGGTGCTTGTACCAAAATCGAAAACACGCATCCAGGTAGACAGCGCATCCATTCTTACCCAGCTCGACACGGTGAAATCAGATACTGTTTTTACAATTCCTGTTGGCAAGGTGGCATAAGAAGTAGCCGTACCATCCAGTTTGAGCGAGTTACCCGGTTTCCCGGCTGCACGGGTTGCCGTTGCTGCCAGTGTTCCATGCGTAGCCCCCCAGCTGTCTATTGCCCGTGTTCCGCTCGCCTCATCGAACTTGAGGTAAGTAAGCTGGCCAGCCGCAGGTTTTGCGGTTACCGCTGTACCCGGAGGCAATTCTCCTATGCTATCAACTACTGCAATCACATAGTAATAAGTAGTTCCATTGCTCACCCCGGTATCGGTGAACTTAGGGGTACTTGTACTGCCCACCGCAATATAAGGACCTCCTAATGCGGTTGAACGCTTAACGTTATAAGTAAAGTTCTGAATAGCATCCCATTCGAGCACAATTTTTGCATCCCCTGCAGCAGCAATAACATTACTTACCGCATTATTTTTTACCGTTAACGTGATCGTTTGGGTATTGGCAATGGTGTCTTTAAGAGCGCCAATGGTTACAGAAAAGGTGCCATGTTCAGTAGGTGTACCCGATATTACCCCCGTTGTAGAATTTATACTTAGGCCAGCAGGCAAACCTGTTGCCGTAAAATTACTTAATGGCTTATCGGTAATGGTATAGCTAAATGGCCTACCTTTTAAGGTAGTAAGTTGGGTATTATTGGTAATGCCAACCGACAATGTTCTTGATTGTGATATCGGCCCATACACTTCATCTCCTGCCTGTGAAGCCGTAATGATGGTCGTTCCGGCCGATACAATATGAACATTTCCCTCCACGATGGTTGCAACCGACGGGTTCGAGCTGGTGTATTCTACCGGAAGGCCTGAAGAAGCGACGGCTTCTGGATCAAAATCGTCACTGCCTACCTGTTTTGGTGTAATGGTATTAAAGGATATAGTTTGAAATACTTTCATGCCCTCTACAATTTCAGAAGCACTTAAAGCCCGCTTATAAATCTTAAACTCATCAATTGAGCCTTTAAAAAACGGGTCATTAAATTGCGATTTACCCAGGTAGTTTAAATTGGTTCCGGTAGTAGCACCTGTAGGGGTAAGCTGTGAAGGATTAATACTAAGTGCGGTATTCGTTGATTTCAGCACGCCGTTGATATACAGTTTGGCAGTGTTTCCGGATTGGGTAATGGCCAGGTGTACCCAGGTATTCAATGGAAAGGCATAAGGAGAAGTTATGCTTAGCTCTGTGCCCCCGTTTTTAATTCCATATTTAACAGTCGATAAGGTTGCTCCGTTCGAGGTAGTGGTTCCTCCCTGAACAGTAAAGTACATATACTGGCTTTGACTGATGCCAAAATCAAACACACGCATCCAGTTCGCAAGGGCATCCATTTTTACCCAGGCTGAAATGGTAAAATCAGTTACATTACTCACAATTCCGGTAGGTAGCGTAGCGTAAGAAGTGCTCGCTCCATCCAGTTTAAGGGCATTTCCTGTTTTTCCTGCATCGCGTGTAGCGGTAGCCGTTAAAGTACCATAAATAGTCCCCCAACTGCTCACACAACGGTTTCCGCTGGTTTCGTCAAATTTCAAATAGATCTTTCCTATACTCCGCGAGGCCGAAACTTCCTGGCTGGATGCAACACCATCAGGCGAAGCAACGATGTAATAATAAGATGTTCCATTCACGATAGTGGTATCAGTGAACGCTGTTGTATTCACAGACGCAATATCGGTATAAGGCCCGCCAGGTGTTGTAGAACGTTTAACCGTATAGGTTAAATTCGCAATTGGATCCCATTCCAGGATGTTTTTTCCATCAGTCGCCGAAGCGGTCACGCTTATCGGAACCGTTCCTACCGGAACAAAACGGAAAGGGAAAGTATAGGGAACCGGATCGTTATCATTCCCAAGTACAGCAAGTATCTGATTGCCACCCTTATACCAGTACCCGTTTCCGGCACTTTGTGCCCGCTGAACGGCATACGAGGTACCATTACCATAAATATTAAATGAATTGTAAGCGTCGTTGTAGGCAATAACATTACGGCCAAATAAGGCATCCTCATAGATGTAATTGCTAAATGCCGGAAGTGGTGAGCTCAGGCAAATAATTTTATACCTGCCGTTCGCCTGCTTTTTCACATTCCACATTTGAGTCAAGGGATTAGGATTCAACACATCAAATAAAGGCCGGTTGGTCTCGTTCTTCGTCCATAACGAATCGCTATCAAGCGGTTTAAGGTAGTAATTCCCGTCAGCAAGGGTATTCGTAAAGTAATACATAGAAGACTTATACCGTTCCATCGCATTCTCCAATATCGTAACATAGTCACTGATCTGAAAAACTGTTGATTGAGGAGTATATAAGGACTGTACATGGGTGATGCTATCGTTTAACTGTACCTTGGCCGCAACCGGAAATTTACCGCCCTCAACTGTTGTACTGGTTTGGGTGGTATCGCGGAGTTTTATCGCTTCAGCCAGTGTTTTAAGGTAGGCGGAAGACATGTCTGACTGCGTAACCAGTTCTATTCTATAAATCTGGTTAGGGTTATCCAGCCACCTGTTCAGGTTCATTGCAGCACCATTTAACGTGCTTGAGCTGGCAACTTCAAGTGCTTTCTGGCTTGGTTTTCCAACAATACTGAAAGTGCCGTTCTCGCGGTCTTTAATAGACCATATCTGGGCCGAATCTGTAGCCGAGTAGCTTCGCTGCTCTACAGGAGCATTATTGGTTACGGCATTGTTCACCACATCCATTGCTTTTCCACTCCGCAGGTTGATAATCTTATAATCCGTACCAGATACAGGCGTTATTCGCCAATGCTGGTTACTGGAAGAAGAATAGGCGTTTTGTCCCAATAAGGCTCCTTCGGCAATTGAACCGTTTTTAACCTCCACGGCTTTATTGCTGTGTACGGCTATAATCCGGTACACCCCATTAAAACTATCTGAATTTAATACCTGTGGAACTGGTGGCGCCTCCGGAGTACCTCCGTCTCCCGGCGAATCTGCACTGGTGCCCGCAGTATTTACTGCACAAACTTTATAATAATAAGTCTGGCCGTTTGATAAATTATTATCCAGAAATGTATTTCCGGAAAGGCCTGTGGCAATGGTAGAATAGCTCCCGTTCAGAGAAGACGACCGTTTAAGCGTATAACTCACTGCACCGAAGGAGGATAACCACCTTACCCGCATCTCTTTATCTCCGGGATAGGCATATACTGAAAGCGGAGCTTCGGGTGCAGTAACCACCCCTCCCTGCCCGCCGGTAATACTTACATTACTAAAAGTAGAAGTGTTTAAAGCCCCATTGCCAGATGAACAAACCGCCAGGCCAATGTAGGCCGTACCGGTAAAGCCCGTATACCTGCCCTCATGGGAGGCCGCCCAGCTTACCCCATCAGGAGAATAATAAACGGCAATCATCTCCCCCACACGTTCAACTTTCACCCAGTAAGGAATACTGGTTACGGGCCTCGACGCTTTCTCATAATAAGAACCGCCCCTTAGTTCTGACCATCCATGCATAAATGCTTCGGCTTTCACCTCCGGAGTTATCGCTATCCATGCCCTTTGTGCGGCATTAGGGGTCAGATCAGAACGGAGCATTACCCCTGCTTTAGCACTGGAAGTAGTACCCTCAACGGATTCTACTTTAGCAATAATGGAACAATTTCCGGTCACTTGCTTATATACAAAGTGCAAAGCATCTGCTCCATGTGTCCAGATATCGCCTTTTCCTTTTACCGTCCACACATTGTTGTTATAAGAACTGCTTCCGGCAGCCGATACCGTGCCTATATCAACAGAGGTTAAACCCCCTGTTCCAACTTTTGTAGGAACCGGAACCGTTTCGGTTTGCGCCGGAACGGTAGCTGTAGCGTTGTCTTCTGATTTATAGAACCAAGTAATTACCGGGTCAAAACGTCTGGGGATGTTGTTTAGCAGTTTGTTCAGGTAAACCGAACTTTGCTTTTTACGGACTACATAAGCTCCATGCGCTATAGTTGGGCCAAACCTTCCCATATCCCAGGCAGTGGTCACGTCATTTAAATAATAGGCATCGATAGTGCCAAAAGGTACGTAAGGGATTGGCAGGCTTAAATTTTTCCTGGAAAAATATTCGGCATTGGCCATAATCCGGTCTTCCAGGTCCGAATAAATATCGATACCCTGTTTATAGAGCACTTCGGCCACGAAGGCCAGGTTGTTAAATGTTCCGTGGGCGTGCCCCTGGTCTCTTAAACTTTCTCCGTTCTGCCCATTGGGTAAGGTATTTTTAAGCCCGCAAGAGGCAATGTATCTGGACAGGTAGACGATATGCGCCATTTTAGCAGGATCGTCGGAAAATGCCGCGATCACCGCTCCTGCAGATATACTCAGATTACCTTTATTGGATGGGCCTATAGCATAAAAAGTGCAACCTGAAGCTGGCCAGTATACATTATTAAAGAGGTTTTTTACGGCGGTAGTATTTGCCGCCGTCCAGCCGCTCCAGGTTCCGCGAAGAATAGAAGCGGCGCCCCCATAAGCATACGCATAATCCCCCAGGTCAAGGTTGCCCAACTGGCCTCCAAACTCTGTCTGGGTGGTGGCCCAGGCAATTAAAATATCCCTGGCTTTTGCAGCATAAGCCTCATTTTCAGTAAAATACCACATCAGTGATAAATAAAAGGCGGCAGACATATCGTTTCTCCAACGGTAAAGGTTTAAATCAGGACTACGCGTAACCGTAGCAAAAGCCTGGTAAGTGTAGGTCAACTGAGCCCTGCCATCGGCAGCCATAACATCATAAGCCTGTTTCCAGGGATAATCTCCGGCCCTAATGTGCGCTCTTAAAACACTGAGATCGGAAACTGATAGCGGAGCCCCCGGGTGCACAAAGGTTTGGGATCGTGCAGTGAAGCAGACACTCAAAATGAATGAAAGCAACATAAAAAAGTACTTGTTCATCATATTTAATGGTTTAGGTTATTAATTATTTAAAGGGTTGCAGAAAATTAAAATGCCAGGTAAAGCTTTTACAGGTTCTTTGCTAAAAAAGAGTATCTGATTGGTTATATCAGTTGAAAGAATCTAAAAGCAGCATGGGCATATCACCTTCGCGGCTGCGTCCAGGAGGATCGTTACAGGCAGTTGCCTGAACATGATGTGTTTTAAGTGAGACCATTTGTTAATTTATTGGAGCAATAGTTTAGCATTAGGCGTTGGTGATGAGGCAACGCAGATTTGTATACGACCTAGGCAAACCAAACACAAAAGACTGTTAAACAGCCTTTTGTATTCAGAAATTCTTATTTATTTATCGACAATCAATCTGATTGGCGTCAGGTTATTCAGGTACACGAAATAAACACCTAAACGATAATTTCCGGAAAGGCCTACCTGCAGATCGCGGTCTGCGGCACGGTAGATTCCACTTTGCATTATCCTGCCCACAACATCCCTAACCGTTACCTTAATGTTTTGATCCCTCAGGTCAGGCGTGAGCCTCACTTTGAAAGACTGCTCTTTAACCGGGTTAGGATAGATGATGTTGCTGCTTGAAGATTCCGGAGCAAGGGGTTGTGCCGGGATTATACCTGAACGGGTCTGTGTGCTCGAAAGACTGCCCGATTGGCTGAAACCAGCGGTTGTACCTTCGGCAGCAATTTCAGCATCACTTAATGCCCTGCTGTAAATCTTAAATTCATCAATTGAACCTTTAAAAAGGGGATCATTGAACTGTGATTTACCCAGGTAATTCAACGTGGTACCCGTAGTAGTGCCTGAAGCGGTAAGCTGCGAAGGTTTAATGTTCAGATTGGCATTGGTGGCTGCCAAGGTACCGTTAATATAAAGCTTTGCCGTATTACCCGATTGGGTAACCGCCAGGTGTGTCCAGGTATCGAGCTGGAAGGCATAGTTGGCACTTACGTTTAACTCTGTCCCCCCGTTTTTAGCAGCATAACGAACGGTTGATAGCTTTACCCCATTTACCGTAGGCGTTCCCTGCTGAACAGTAAGGAACATATATTGCGCAGTACTGTTGCCGAAATCAAATACACGCATCCAATTGGAAAATGCATCCATCCTTACCCAACTCGAAACGGTAAAATCAGATAATGTTTTTACAATTCCTGTTGGCAAGGTAGCATAAGAAGTACTTGTTCCGTCTAATTTAATCGAAGTTCCGTCTTTGCCGGCTGCACGGGTTGCCGTTGCCGCCAGTGTTCCGTGGGTAGCCCCCCAGCTGTCTATTGCCCGGGTTCCGTTCACCTCATCGAACTTGAGGTAAGTAAGTTGGCCGGCAGCAGGTTTTGCGGTTACTGCTGCACTGGGAGAACCTTCACCCTGACTATCAACCGCTGTAACTACATAATAATAAGTAGTTCCATTACTCACTCCGGTATCGGTAAACATATTGGTCGTTACATTTGATAAAGTGGTATAAGGACCACCCGCTGTAGTTGAACGTTTCACATTAAAGCTAAAACCCGGAAGAACATCCCATTCGACCACATTTTTGGCATCTCCCGAAGCAACAATAACGTTGCTGACCATCTTCTCTACCGTTAAGGTAATGGTCTGCGTTCCCGGAATACTGTCATTGACCGCGTTAATAAATAGCGGGAAAGTACCGTACTCCGTTGGCGTACCCGATATGATCCCGTTTGAGGCATTCAGGCTTAAACCGGCAGGTAAACCTGTTACATTAAAATCGCTTAGTGCATTATTGGTGATGGTATAGGTAAAGGGCCTGCCTATAACCGCAGTAGGCTGGGTATTATTGGTAATGGCAACCGACAATACTTTTAATTGCGGCGTTGCAGGCCAGTAAACCGAATTCCCTGCCTGCGAAGCTGTAATAACGGTTGTTCCGGTAGTCAGAACACGGACTTTGCTATTTACAATTTTTGCAACCGTGGTATCTGAACTGGTATAGGTTACCGGAAGTCCTGACGTTGCCGTAGCTGCAGGATCAAAATCAGCATCGCCCATGAGTTTAGGCGCAATGGCATTCATCGTAACCGACTGGCTGGTAAATGCCGAGGCAATCTCTGCAGTACTTAAGGCCCTGCTGTAAATCTTAAACTCATCAATTGAACCTTTGAACATAGGATCATTGAACTGCGATTTACCCAGGTAGTTCAACGTGGTACCAGTAGTGGTGCCGGAAGCGGTCAGCTGCGAAGGCTTAATCGTGATCCCGGTATTACTGGCTACCAAAGTTCCATTGATATACAGGCTGGCCGTATTTCCGGACTGGGTAACGGCAAGATGCGTCCAGCCATTCACTTGCAAAGGATAGTTAAAGCTGACGATCTGATCTGCTCCCCCATTTTTAATTCTATAGCTAATGGTCCGTGTGGTGATGCCATTTACCGTAGAGGTTCCTGCCTGAACGGTCAGGAACATATATTGTGTAACCGTTGTCGCACCAACACCAAAGTCAAATACCCGCATCCAGGTAGAAAGTGCATCCATCTTTACCCAGGTGGAAATGGTAAAATCATTTAAGTTACTCACAATACCAGCCGGTAAGGTTGCATAGGCATTGGCCGAACCATCCAGTTTAAGCGCATTTCCGGATCTCCCGGTGCCACGGCTTGCCGAAGAGGCCAACGTTGCATGTTTAGCTCCCCAACTATCAAAAGCAGTACCGCTTATTTCGTTAAATTTCAGGTAAATAAGCTGGCCAACATTAGGTGAGGCCGCCACTACCGGGCTGGAAGCCAGGTTATCTGGCGAAACGACCTGGTAGTAATAGGTAGTTCCGTTGTTCACGCCCACCGTATCGATATACCTTAGGGCATTGGCACTGGCGCCGATCGTAGCGAGTGTATTATAAGGACCAGCTGATGCCGTTGCGCGTTTTACGATATACGTTAGGTTTGGGACAGGGTCCCAATCCAGGATGTTTTTACCATCGCCCGCCGCTGCTTTCAGGTTTAAGGGGATAACTCCGACCGGCACTAAACGGAAAGGGAAATTATAAGGTATAGGATCGTTCGTATTGCCACCTACAGCTAATATTTTATTACCACTTTGATACCAGTACCCGTTCCCGGCATTTTGCGCACGCTGAACAGCATACGAGGTTCCGTCAAAGTAAATATTAAACGAGTTCCAGACATCCGAATAGTTATTGGTGCCAAACTGGGCGTTCTCGTTTATATAGTTCTTATATGATGCCGGCGCACTCAGGCAAGCAATTTTATACCTGCCATTTCCTTGTTTGGCAACATTCCAGATCTGTAGCTGGGGTTCAGGACTTGCTACATCAAATAAAGGGATATTCGTATCATTCTTAGTCAATAATGAATCACCGCTTAGCGGTTTAAGATAATAATACCCATTGGCCAGCATATTGGTCTGATAATATTTAGCGGCTAAGTACCGTTTCATCGCATTATCCAGTACAGTGATATAGCTGCTTACCTGGATAACTGTCGATTGTGAATTGTATTGAGACTGGACATAGGTAATGCTGTCATTTAACTGGGCATTAGCCGTTACCGGGAATTTACCCGGTACATTGGTGGTACTTGTCTGGGTGGTATCGCGTAACTTGATGGCGTCTGCAAGTTTTTTAAGATAGGCAGCAGATATTTCGGAGGCCGAAACAGGTTCTATCCTGTAGATCTGGTTAAAGTTATCAGTCCACCTGGAAATATCCATTGAAACCCCCTCAGCGGTACTTGATCCCGGAACCTCCAGCGATTTCCCACTTTGCTTGCCAACAATGCTAAAGGTACCGTTAAACCGGTCTTTGATCGTCCATACCTGGGCGGCATCGCTTGCCGAATAGCTGCGCTGCTCAATCAGTGCACCATCCGTTGTGGCATTAGACACCACATCCATAGCCTTTCCACTGCGCTGGTTAATGATCTTATAATCGGTACCGGATATAGGGTTGATGATCCAATGCTGGTTGCTCAAATAATCATAAGTTTTCTGTCCTATTAAGGCGCCATCAGCTGTTGATCCATTTTTAACCTCTACTGCCTTATTGCTATGCGTAGCTATGATCCGGTATACCCCATTTAAAGCATCTGAACTTAATACCTGTGGAACCGGTGGCGCTTCCGGGGTAGCTCCATCGCCCGGCGAATCTGCACTGGTACCCGCAGTATTTACCGCACAAACCTTATAATAATAAGTTTGGCCGTTGCTTAAGTTTTGATCCAGAAAGGTATTTCCGGAAAGGCCCGTAGCTATGGTAGAATAGCTCCCGTTCAGAGAAGATGACCGTTTAAGCGTATAGCTCACTGCGCCAAAGGAGGATAACCACCTTACCCGCATATTTTTATCTCCAGGGTAGGCATATACTGAAAGTGGAGCTTGTGGCGCAGTAACCACTCCTCCCTGCCCGCCGGTAACGCTCACATTACTAAATGTAGCGGTATTTAAAGCACCATTAACATTAGAACAAACCGCAAGGCCAATGTAGGCCGTGCCGGTAAAGCCCGTATACCTGCCCTCATGCGCTGCCGCCCAGCTTACCCCATCAGGAGAATAATAGGTGGCAATCATCTCCCCTACACGTTCAATCTTCACCCAGTAGGGAATACCGGTTACGGGCCTTGACGATTTCTCGTAATAAGCACCGCCCCTTAGTTCTGACCATCCATGCATAAACGACTCGGCTTTTACACTTGGGGTTATCCCTATCCATGCCCTTTGCGCGGCATTAGGGGTCAGATCAGAACGGAACATCAACCCTGCCCGTGCATTCTGGGCACCGCCTCCTGTAGTTTCTACCTTCGCAATGATAGAGCAGTTACCGGTCACTTGCTTGTAAACGAAATGCAAAGCATCTGCCCCATGGGTCCACATATCGCCGCTTCCTTTTACCGTCCATACATTGTTTGTGTAAGAACTGCTCCCGGCAGGCGAAGTGGCCCCGATATCAAGTGAGGTTAAGCCTCCCGTTCCAACTTTTGTCGGAACAGGAACCGTTTCGGTTTGCGCCGGAACAGTAGCCGTAGAATTGTCTTCCGACTTATAGAACCAGGTAATTGCCGGGTCAAAGCGCCTTTGAATGGTATTAAGCAATTTGTTCAGGTAAACTGAGCTTTGGTTTTTACGGACTACATAAGCCCCGTGAGCTATAGTTGGACCAAACCGTCCCATGTCCCACGGAACGGTTACATCATTTAAATAATAGGCATCAATAGTACCATAAGGCACGTAAGGGGTTGGCAAACTTAAATTTTTCCTGGCAAAATATTCGGCATTGGCCATAATCCGGTCTTCCAGCTCCGAATAAATATCGATGCCCTGTTTATAAAGCACTTCGGCCGTAAAGGCCAGGTTGTTAAATGTCCCGTGGGCATGCCCCTGGTCCCTTAAACTTTCTCCATTCTGCCCACTGGGCAAAGTATTTTTAAGCCCACAGGAGGCGATATATCTCGAGAGGTAGAGGATATGGGCCATTTTAGCAGGATCGTCTGAAAATGCGGCGATTACAACACCAGCGGCTAAGCTCAGGTTGCCTTTATTGGAAGGGCCCAGCGCATAACCCCCACAACCCGATGGTGGCCAGTATACATTATTAAAGAGGTTTTTTACCGCTGCAGTGTTCGCCGCCGTCCAGCCGCTCCAGGTTCCTCGAAGAATAGAAGCCGCGCCCCCATAGGCATATGCATAATCCCCCAGGTCAAGGTTTCCCAACTGCCCGCCAAACTCCGTTTGGGTGGTTGCCCAGGCAATTAAAATATCCCTGGCTTTTGCAGCATAATCCTGGTTTCCGGTAAAATACCACATCAGCGACATATTAAAGGCGGCCGTCATATCGTTTCTCCAACGGTAAAGGTTTAAATCCGGACTGCGCGTAACCGTAGCAAAAGCCTGGTAAGTGTAAGTCAGCTGCGACTTGCCATCGGCTGCCAGCACATCATAAGCCTGTTTCCAGGGATAGTCCCCTGCATCAATGTGTGCTTTCAGGATACTCAGATCGGAAGCCGATAGCGGTATCCCCGGATGCACGAAGGTTTGGGATCGTGCAGAGAAGCAGACACTCAGCATAAATGAAAGCAGGATAAAAAAGTACTTGTTTTTCATAGTTGATGATTAGGTTATCAATTAATTATTTAAGGAATTGCAAAAAAATTTGGGGTACCACTTAAAGATTTTAAGGGGTGCTTTGCTAAAAAAAAGGTACCTGATCGGTTGTATCTGCTGAAAGGAGCCAAAAACAGTACAGCAGCCAATCATCTTCCTGTGGTTTAGGATGATGGCTACAAGCAAAACCTGGGCATGATGCGTTTTAAGTGAGACCATTTGTTAATTTTATTGGAGCAAAATTTAGCATTAGGCGCGTTGGTGATGAGGCAACACAGGTTTATTTATTACATAGACAAATTAGTAAACCAACAATACTCTGTTTGTAAAAAATAGTATACAAATTAAAAATCAGTAATCAGCAATATTTGCATTACGTAGTATACGTGAGTTTGGTTGCCCAAATGTACACCACGCAAATTATAATCATATTACATATTTGTTAATCTATTGATTTAAACAAAGCATTCCATTGGGTTTCCAGCTGTTGGGCGCCGCAATGGCTAGCTAATTTAAAAATCTGATTTGGAGGATCTATCGCCACATGGCTCAACAAAACTACACCCCTTGTAGAGATGAGCATACAATATCATTTAGGTATTTTATCGCAAAGTTGTTTTAGTACCTTGCGGGTACCAAAAAATAGTTGACTGATAACCTGCTGAGCAATTATCAAAGTCAGTAAATTGGACCTTATCCCGCCGAGGTAGTCATCAACGGTGTGTGATCAATTATTTAACTTTAAACCAAGGGTTAAAGCTGCAGTATTATTAAGGTGACAGCCCCCCTTGTTTTTACTTTTTTTTTTGCAGAAAAAAAGCTCTTAATAGGGATCACAAAAACTGACGAATAGCGTATAATAGTTTCATAATGAGACGTTTAGATTTGGTTAGATATTGGTTATTTTGTTCAGATAAGCTAAAAATCAGCTCATTTATAATAAGACAATAATTATGCTTTTCTATACTCTCTCTGTCTGATTTTTTTTAAAAAAGAGGCCAGCCCTGAAGAACGTTTAGTTTAGCAAAACCGGTTTATTTTTTAAGCAGGAACACACAAAGTCTGTACAGGGAAGAAAATGTCTTTTTTCACTTTGTTTTTGCAGTAATCTTGTTTCCAGCCCCGGGCGAAGCGGCATCCCGGCAGCGTAGCGCAAGGATATAGCGCAGCACGGGAACAAACGCCAATCGTTGTAACTGCCCCTGCGGCTCCTAAAAATAATTATTTTTTTTTGTAAAGCAGGTTTATTGCCTGTCGGCTCGGTAGCCCTTCTTTTCGCTTCTATCTTTTTGTGAGGGGTAAGCGGAAACATTTTTGTTTGTGCACCAAAAAGTATAACTGCTTCAATAAGGTTTATTTAACAGGGGTCTGTGGAACAAAACTACTGTACGTATTAGCGATAGTCGGCTTTGTATCGACTTCCTTGCAGATAGGAAGTACCTAGCCCCGGGCGAAGCGGCATCCCTGTAGCGCAGCCCAAGGATATAGCGCAGCACGGGAACAAACGCTAATAGCTGTGACTGCCCCTGCGCTCCAAAATTATGATGTTTCTTTTTTGGAAAGCAGATTCCTTGCCAGTCGGTTCAGGTAGTCCTTCTTTTCGCTTTTATCTTTTTGTGAGGGGTAAGCGGAAACATTTTTGTTTGTGCACCAAAAAGTATAACCGCTTCAATAAGGTTTATTTAACAGGGGTCTGTGGAACAAAACTACTGTACGTATTAGCGATAGTCGGCTTTGTATTGACTTCCTTGCAGATAGGAAGTACCTAGCCCCGGGTGAAGCGGCATCCCTGCAGCGCAGCGCAAGGATATAGCGCAGCACGGGAACAGACGCTAATCGTTGTAACTGTCCCTGCGCTCCTAAAAATAATTAATCTTTTTGTAAAGCAGGTTTATTGCCTGTCGGCTCGGTAGCCCTTCTTTTCGCTTCTATCTTTTTGTGAGTGGCTGTGGAAACATTTTTGTTTGTGCACCAAAAAGTATAACCGCTTCAATAAGGTTTATTTAACAGGGGTCTGTGGAACAAAACTACTGTACGTATTAGCGATAGTCGGCTTTGTATCGACTTCCTTGCAGATAGGAAGTACCTAGCCCCGGGCGAAGCGGCATCCCTGCAGCGTAGCGCAAGGACATAGCGCAGCACGGGAACTGGCTTTAATCATGCTTACTGCCCCTGCGCTCCAAAAAAATATCGTTATTTTAATATAAACTTTATTTTTTATCCTAACTATCAGACACTTAAAAAACTATTACAACTACCAAAGCTTGTTTAGGTTGGTAGAAAATAAAAATTGGATCACCTCTACGAAATGATCCAATCTTAAGGCTTTAGTCGCCCGGTTATGCCTGAACTTATGTAATTTTCAGGGCATTAGCATAAGAAGCCTGCGGCTGATTTGCAGGGAAATAAACTTTTAACCCTTGCGAATTCCTTTCAAAACGCAGCTTTTCTTTGGTGGCAAGCAGCTCGACATTATTTATCTTCCCGGGATAATTTGATGATCCTTCGGCCAGGCTCGAAATTAACACCGAACCTTCCGCAGGCCAGGCCATAACCGTAGCAAACAATTCTTTTTCTTTTGCGGCAAAGCGGATATCTTTATCGCTGAAAGGTACGCCTTTGCCTTCATTAAATCCTTGCGCACTTAATGCTGGTGATTTTTCCTGTGCAGGCCCTTCTCCAAATACTTTCCATGGCCGGGTACCATATATGCTCTCTCCGTTCGCTCTCATCCATACCCCAATATCTTCAACAATTTTTCGTTCCAATTCGTCTATTGTGCCATCACCCCGAACCGGAATATTGAGCATCAGGTTTCCATTTTTGCTCACCACATCAATTAAGGTATGAATTACGGTTTTTGCGGTTTTATAGCCATTTCTGTTGTAAATTCCGCGTTCGTAATGCCAGCCCCCAATGCAGGTATCAGTTTGCCAAGGCAGGGGCTCAATGTTGTTGCTCTGACCACGTTCTATATCCCACACCATAGCCTTACGCTGTGTTTCATTCAATATTTTTCCGGTAACTACCGCAGTGAGCTTGCCTTTATCCTTAATACTTTTGTTGTAAAGGTGTGCGGCGATTTTTAAACCTACATCACTGATTGGCCACATAGGCAATTGCGAATCGTCAAAATAGATCATATCCGGATGATATTTGTTGATCAGGTCCATCGTCCGGTTATAAAACTTGTTGATGTATGCACTGTTGGGCGGTGTAACACCATTGCCCCAATCCCATTGCTTGTGTATCATTCCGTTATTCTGGCTGTTCTGGCTCAGTTGATGATCCTGCGCATAAAGTTCCTGTGGATCAAGGCCGTCCCACCATTTACCTTTCCCGTCGGCTTTGGTCAGCTTACCATCGTATGGAATACCTGCCATCGGCCCGTTTTTATCTGCACGCTGGCTGGTTTCAAACCAACTCCAGGCGTGTGCGGCATGCACACTAACCCCAAATGGCAATTCATGTTTTTTCGCCGCAGCAGCCCATCCGCCAATAATGTCTTTTTTCGGGCCTACTTTGGTAGAATTCCAGTTCTTCTGGTACTTACTCTTATAAAGATCGAGGTTGTCGTGGTGGTTGGCCAGTGCCATAAAATATTTGGCCCCGGCGCTTTTATACAGTGAAACGAGCGATTCTGGATCCCAGTTCTCGGCCTTCCAGACATTGATTACATCTTTAAAGCCGAATTTAGAAGGATGTCCGTATTTTTCAATATGATATTTATACTTCCAGCTTCCCTCCATATACATTTCCCTGGCGTACCAATCGCCAGCTTCTGGCTGACATTGAGGGCCCCAGTGTGCCCACATGCCAAATTTTGCATCCCTAAACCATTCAGGGGTTTTATAATTAGCGAGCGACTCCCATGTTGGGGAGAATGGTCCGGCGAGAACTTTCTCTACAAACTCTTTTGCCCCATCATCATTTGATTGAAATGCGGAAAGTTTATTGGAAAGTAAAACTCCGGGAATACCAATAGCAAGGCTTTGGATTAGTTGTCTACGGTTCATAAAATTGGTTAGCTTTATTTGTAGACAACAAATTTAGAGCGTCATACTCCAACATCCTTGTCATTAACAGACTATTTTTTAAACAAATCCGACATCAGGTTCTAACCCAGCTGCTAATGAAACCATCAATGCAAACCAATCCGGCTATTAAGCTATCGCATCAGCGCAACTTTGGGCTCCATGAGGAAGGCATGGTACTCAACTCGTTTATCTACAGCAGCCCAAAAGGCTATGCATCTTAGAACATGGTGGCGGTAAATGCGGTTCGCGCAATACCCTGGAAAAAGAGCTGTTGGCTATACTAAACAAAACAAGGTATAAAAAACGGAGCGGTTATCCAACCAGCTCCGCCCATCATTAACTAAAAAAATAGCACAAAATTGCTATTATTACTTTTTATCATGTGAAATGTCTTGTTCAATGAAATACTTCGCAAAAAAAGCCCTCATACGCTTCTCAAAATAAAGTTTTGCAGCTCCCTCATAATGATGGTTCTGTCCGGGAAACAACAACAAATCGAAATTTTTATCTGCTTTAATCAATGCATCAACCATCCGGTAAGTATTAGCAGGGTTAACATTGTCATCGACCTCTCCGGTAACAAGCATTAAATGGCCCTGAAGTTTGCTGGCTAAGTCTTCATTTACAGGCATTTTATTTTCTAAGCCCTGATAGCTTTCACCCCAGGCGCGTAAATAAATCCTGTTATCATGGTTGCCTGAAGAGGCCACCCCTACTTTATAGAAGTCTGGGTATTTACACATGGCTGCTATGGTCATCATGCCACCGCCCGAATGTCCGAAAATCCCCACCCTGTCCAGGTCTAAGTAAGAAAACCGGCCTGCTAACTGTTCTATTGCATATTTATCATCATCTATACCATTGTCCCGAAGGTTTCCATATCCGAATTTATAGTAATGTGCATCACGAATTGGAGATCCTCCCCTATGCCCAACCGATATTACGATAAAACCCAGTTGCGCCAGCGCAGCGTTATTGTACTTATCCAACACCGTAAAATCGGGCCATACGGTTTCAATTTGAGGACCGGGGTAAACCTGCGAAATAACGGGATATTTTTTATTTGGATCAAAATTGAAAGGTTTCCATATTAAACCATACAGATCTGTTACATGATCTTTTGCTTTAACGATAAAAGGTTCGGGGTGTTTCCAACCATAGGCATTTAAACTATCCAGATCAGGCTTAAATATTTGTGCTACAGGTTTGCCATCTATCTTCCGGAGCATGGTTACCGGCTCCAGGTCAATCCTTGAATAATTATCTATAAAGTAACGGCGATCGGGCGAAATATAAACCTGGTGTGTTGCATTTTCAGGTGTGAGCAATTGCTCGCTTTTACCATCAAAAGAAACCTTATAAAGCTTGGCGTAATAGGGATTGGTATGCGCCTCTTTTCCAAAAGCATTCAGGTAAGCATACCCTTTGGCTGTATCTATTGCCAGTATTTTTCCTGCCGTATAGTTGTCTTTACCCATGCGGTTGATTAACTTACCACTACCACTATAACGGTAATACTGCCCCCAGCCACTGCGATCACTCCACCACAAAATTTCTGTGCCTTTTTTGATAATGGATACATCAAAAAAATCTTCATTAATAAATGGTTTGCTCACCTCATTAATAACCACACGCACTTTACCTGTTTCTAAATTAACGGCACATAGTTCTATCTCATCCCTCGTTCTTTTCCGCCGTAAAACAAAAATTTCCTGCGGGTCATCCGGTGCAGAAACAACCTCCAGCTGCTGATCGGGCCAATGTTGCAAATCGACCTTTTTCATATTGCCTTTTAAGGCATCGCCAATATACAGTTCATACTGTGCCACATACTGATCTCCGGGAAGTTCATATTTGTAGGTGTATATTAAAGGCCTTGGTGTAAATCCCGACTGGATTACCGACATGGTCTGTACTTTCCGTTTATCTATCCTCAATGCATAAAAATACCTTTCATTTATCCATTTAGCGACCGATGGATAAGTTTTATCAACTTTATAATCACCTTTTTCATCTACACAGAATGAATAATAGGGTTCTGCATCGGTACTGAGCTGATGTTCATCGTTATGGTTGTTATTAGCCGATATATAAAGATTATGCGCCCGGGTATACAGTTCCCATTTATTATCAGAAGAAACGCCAATCTTTTGGTATGATTTTTTCTGTTGTAACCCTATCTGACGTTTAATCAGCTGTTTTTGCTCATAGTGATAATCATAGGATTTACCTGCATAACTGACCAATACGCTTTTTTCATCGGCTGAAAATTCTGGCGTATAAATAACTTGAGCGGAATTCACTTCTCCCTGCGTTAAACCTTTGAGCTGATCGATAATAATGGCTTTATCAAAAAGTTCCTGCCTTCTGCCGCTGGCCATATCAACAATGTAGTGAACATTGGTAAGCAAACTGCCCGAAATTGCGCCATTTGCCTGATTTGATTGATTCGATAATTGCGCCGATCCGTTCGCCACAAACCAAAATTTATGGCTATTCTTTAGAAAAAAAGGAATGATTTTTAATGTACCTACTCTTTTGGCCAGATTTGGCGCATCGTATTTTTGTGCGGCTAAATAATCGGCCTGTTGTGCAATTACCGAAATACAACCAAGCAGGCAAATCGCCATTATGGCACTAATTCGCTTTATCTGCATATCTTTTTTTCATGTCTTGATACAAATTAACCAGGAACGGATTAGTGGAGCTTTTACTGATTTCGTCTGAAAGTGCTTCAATCTGAGGAAATTTAAAACCCTTTATTGTGCGGGCAAATGTGGGGTAATCAAAAAGAATCCTGCGGTTATCTTCAGAAAAAGTGCTTAAATTTTTAAGCAGCAGCCTGCGTACTTCCGGTTCGTTTTTTTCACCTGCCGCGATCGCAATATCCATCATAACCAACAATTGTGCTTTATCGGGCATTTGGGTTTTGCCAATCTGCGCTTTGTACGCTTCATAATTGCTTTTATCAAAAGGTTTCACTTTAAAATAAAAACCGTTTAATGTCCATGAGGCAATTTGCCTGTAAACGGATGATAACTTTTTATCTACAGTATCTTTTGTATTTTGTGCGGCAAAATCTTTCCAATGGTTGGTGAGGTACAAGAAATTTGAACTAAAGAGGTCAGACAAATACATGGTATACCTGTTTTGACCAAATAGGAACCAATTTTCAGGACTGGCTTTTTGCTGTGGCGTTAACAAGGCCATTAATTCATCGTTAAGTTGTTTCGCCCTGGTAATTTCCATTACTTTTATCTTTTGTTTAATATAAGCACGCATCAATTCGGGCGTGCGTTCGCCGTGCTCGTAGCGGGCATTTAAAAGTGCTTCGTCACTATTGGTAGAAAGCCCCTTTTGTGCATTGGCTAAAAATTCGTTTACTGGCATCCCACCAACAAATTTATTTTTTACTTTACCTTCTGTATCAAGTATTATATAAGAGGGGTACGCACCTACGGCATATAACTTCCGCAATTCTGGCCCTTCTCCTTTTTCCATATCTACTTTGATATTAATGAAGTTTTTGTTGTAAAAATCGGCAACACTATCTTTCGTAAATACATTGACCTCCATTTGTTTACACGGAATACACCAGCTGGTAAAACAGTCTACGAAAACTGTTTTTTTCTCTTGTTTTGCTTTGGCTAAAGCTTCTTTTAAGCTAAGTTTTTCGAAATTGATCTGCCTGTTCTGGGCATAAGTTAAACTACCTGTTAAAAGCAGCAGCGCAGCTATAATTAGTTTTTTCATCCTATTTTGCATTTAGTTCATTATTCATCATCATTTTCATTAACTGAAAATGTTCCCTGGTTAATAAATCAGTATGTTCTTTGGCCATTTTAACAATATGGTCAGCTAAAGAAGAGGTGTAGCCATTTAAAACAACACTGATTTCGCTAAGGCCAGAGCCAAGCTTATTCTTTGCGGCTAAACTGATCAATCCCCTAACTGCTGTAGCCTGTATGTTGCGCTGGTAGCTGTTTAGAGCTTTGTTCTTATCAAAATCTAAAAAAACATACCTGTTAATAGCAACAAACAAATCTTCAGTACCAAAAACATCTTTCTGACCTGATTTTTCAGCGTCGATAAGGTTTTGAATCAAATCGGCACTCACCAAATAATTTACTACCCTTACTGCGGTTTTCGTAACCAAGGTTTCTGTATTAGAACCGTCTATGGCTTGAGCCCTGTCATTCCGGGTCCAGGAAGGAACGCCTTTTAGTACATTGTTGTATAAAAAAACAAAGGTTGCTTGCTGCCTGGCCTTAGGCGTGTAAACAAAAGGCACACTGTTATAGCCTTTCATTACTGTGTAACGTTGTTTCCCACCAATATTGGGTAATACGCTGGTCACATATTGGTCGTAAGACATGATAAAATTTGCTGCAAGCAGCATGTAGGTATCCCAGGTATCGTCTTTCATTTTGGCAGCAATTCCATTTAATTTTGGATAAAAAGCAACGAGTTTATCAATGCCTAACTGAGCGGCCTCAATATTTTGTGATGATAAATCTTTTGCGAGTGCCAGTGGACTGTTTTTATCCTCTGCGGAGTAATAATAAATGGGATTGATCTTACCTGAGGTTAAAAAAGACGGCTGGTTTTTACCATCCTGAAACAACCGGTAAGCCCAGTTGATGGCAAAATGATCGTAGGCTCCTATGCCTGGGATAAGCAGGTTGCTGTTAAATGTTTTGGTTGGAGGCATCAGGTAGTTAAATTCCAGATCGTCAGTAACTGAAGCCGTGAAACCATTTTTAGCTACCCAATCAGGGTCGCTGACCTGTTGAGGTGTAAATGCGGCACTTGCTGCATAGTTTGGCAGCATTCCCAATACCTGGGCCATAGCCTGGGTAGCTTTGAACTTTAATATGTCCTGACGAACCGCAGGTGCATAGGCATCTTTTTGAATGCGGACATCCTGCAGCCCGCATTGTACAAAATATTTCTGCAATAAATTATCTATTACCGTATCTGAAAAAGTTATTTTTGCCGTTTTTATTTCACCGGTACGCGGATCGTCAACCATTTCTACTGCAGCTACCGGTGCCACACCACCCCAGGCTACAACAACGCTACCTTCTTCCATTAAAACCTGCCCGCCATTTTCAGGAAGCACTACCCTGATCACGTTTTTAAATCCGGCTGTTTCAAAGCACCTGTTCCATGCCAGTATGCCATCTTTAACCGCAGCCTGTAAAAATTTAGGAATTGATGGATGCAAGTAAACCACGATAGGTCTTTGGGGCGAAACCAGCACACCGGCCCGGTATTTAGCCACATCTTCCGGTTTTACCTGAATGTTCCATTTTTTAATCACATTCACCTTTTTCGCAGCATAGCCTGCTAAACCGAAATCAGTAAAAGAGCGGGTATCAAAGCCGATTCTCCTATCTGCTGTTTTAACCGGCATTGGCACATCAGCAAGTTGCTGCAACACCAAACCCAACTGCACGGTAATTGCCTGATCTATTGACTTGCCATTGGAATCTCGGCCGGGGTTGTTCTGCGAGCGGTATACACTGAAAGCCACACCGTTATTAATGGCCACTACGCTGTCAACCCCTGATCTTGATGCGTCTGGATTGGCAATAAGATTATAGTTCCTAAAAGAGAAAAGCTCTCCACCATCAATCAGTTGTTTAGTAATGTCTATAATGTAACTTCCGGTATCCTTGCCTAAGGCTTCAATTTTGAAAGTATAATTAATTGGTGCCAGGGTTGAACCACTTAACAAAGTTGCCATCGCATCATTGGCTGTTGCCTGTTCGCTGTAATTACTTTTAATTACATATAAATTTTCACCCTCTCCCTTCGTGAAACGTAAAATACCGGAAGATTTAGAAATCACAGAAGAACCGTAGCGGATATCTCCCACAACCAAAAGATCTTTGTTCAGTTGTTTAGAGCCGATTTGCAGGTAATATTTGTCATCAAGCTGATAAACAGGGAAAGTGCCGGCAACCACCTTCATCTTATCTTTAAAGAATTTATCAAAGCTTGGTGGATTGCTTGTTTTTAGTTGTTGCGCAGTAACTTGCGAAGCCAGTGTTACGCAAAACAGCAACATCGATAATATTTTTCTCATTTTTTGTATTACTGGTTATGAACTTTGTTTTGTTTGATGATCTGCTTTCCATTGCTGAATCATATCCGAAATAGCTTTAAGATGATCTTTGGAAGCCTGATCATTTTTTTTTGGCAAAGCTGAATCGCAAGATTGTTTAACCTTGTCTAATTGTTGCTTAAGCAGAATAGCAACATCAGCTTCGAAACTTGCAGGATTATAAACAGCCGTTAGCAGTTTGTTTACATAAGAGCGCTGCAGCATTTTCCTGTAAGCAGATATTGGTGTAGAATTATCAACATCTGCAAAAAGTCCCTGATAAATATCATCAAAAAACTCACTTACGGTATAGGGGGTTTGACCAACAATACGCTGATTTTTTGAAATGGCAGAAAATTTATAAAATATCTTCCCCATAAACGTTTCATAATCTGCAGATACTTGTCCGTCAAAAACAAACTGGGTTTTATCAGTAATATTTGAGGGGAACATCCAAGATGGTTCCTGAAAATAATAGGTATTGATGAAAGCCATTGCTTCTTTTTGAGTAGACCTGCTTACGGGCACATAATTGGGTTTAGCTTCTGCTACCAGCGATTGATCTGCATACCTGCCACCGAGGTTTTTCAACACATGAGCAAGGTATTCGTTATAACGACTGGCTATGGCACTGTGCATTTTTTTCATCATCGTAAAGTTTTGGTCGTCATCATCTTCCAGCCATTCTTCCATATTTTTCATGATGAGCTTTAAATTTTTTATCCCCATGTTACCTGCCTGCATAGCATTACTGCCCATATCTTCTGATTGTACCCGGGGATCGTAAAAATCACCTTCAGGAAAGTAAAACAACCTGGGATCAGCACGTTTTTGCGTAACCCAATTTTTCAGTGCTTCTGCTTCTGTAAAGGCATCATTATCCTTAGGGAAATATTTATAACCCCAGGCTATAGCGAATTCATCATATATGCCAATTTTGGGGAATAACTCTTCGGCAGTAAAGCCATCTTCTGGCTGCGCTACATAGTTAAATCTCAGATAATCCATAATAGAGGCTCCAAACCCATTTTTAGCCACATAATCGCGTTTGCGTACACTATCTACCTCATAACTGCAACTACCTGCAAAATCGTGCCGTAGCCCCAAAGTGTGGCCAACCTCATGGGTAATTACCGTTTGGGCAAGCCTCCCCATGATGTCTTTAGACAATGGTAATTTTCGGGCATTGGGATCGTTGGCGGCACACATCACAAAATACCACCGTTGCAACAAATCGGTAATGTTATTAAAAACGGCTACATGTGAGCTTAAAATCTGACCGGAACGCGGATCTACAACCATGGGGCCATAGGCATTGGCAGTAGTAGAAGGCTTATAAGAAATAACCGAGTAATTGATATTATCAATAGCGAAAGACGGATCTTCAGCGGGTGTTGGTTCCGGTTTAGCAATGATGGCATTCTTAAAACCGATTTTCTCAAATACCTTTTGCCACGCATTTACGCCTTTAATAAAATAAGGTTTCAGGTACTCGGGTGTATTTTTATCGACGTAAAAAACAATCTGTTCTGCTGGTTCAACCAATTCGCCACGCCTGAATTTTTCCAGATCCTGAGGTTTTGGCTCCATTTTCCACCGGGTTGCCAACAACTTTTCTTCTACCCGCAATGGATTGCTTATGTAATCTTTAACTGGTTTGACAAAATAACCTACCCTTTTATCGGCAAAACGCTGTTTCATCGGTTTTTTTGGTAAAAGAAGCCAGCTTGCCCCGATTTCCCAGGCAGTTGGGCCGGTTTCCAAAGAAACTTGTGTGTCTTGTCTGGATTGCGGTTCTACAGGTTCTGCAGAACTTGACTCGGGCTTAAGAGCACCTGCCCCATAAGCACGCAGCGAACGGAATACGATGTTATTTTTGTAGCTTGTAATAGCCAATTGCTTAGAAAGATTAGCTTGATAGGCTCCTAAACCAAGTTCTTCTTTTGCCCCATTGAGTGATAACATGGGCAGATCTGCATTAAGTGCTGGCGTAATATCGATTAAATTAGCATGTTCGCCTTGTGCAACGGTATTCAGGGTAAAAAAAAGGACCCCTTCTTTATCCTTCAATAGCTGGTAATAATCATTGCCATTTTTTTCCGGTGCAATATAGAACTGCGATTGTTCTATAAATATTGTACCCCTGGCATTTTTGTTGAATTTGAATACCCCTTCATTTACCACATCACCTGCAAATCCAAAACGCCTTCTAGGGTCGCGGGCTACCTGTGCAGATCCTTTATTGATCACAATCATAGCCAGAATATCACGGTTAAGCAAAGAATCAGGCAGTTCCAGGTAATATTTATCTTCCTGAAGATAAATATTGAAAATGCCGGTATGCTTTACAGCGGATGATTTTATAAAGGTTTTAATTGTAGGGAGTGCAGCGGTTTTTTGTGCCTGCGCCCGGGTAAACAGGCAAAAATATGCCAGCAATAATAACCTTATAATTTTTTTCATTTATATGTGTGTTTAGAAAATGGTGCTGCACATTAAAAAGCAGCACCATTTTATTAATTAGTCCTCCCGGCAGTTACATACCTCTCGATTTGTTACCGATAAGCTGAAGATCTACCTGGTAGGTATTAATGAAATAATTCCGAACAATGTTGTAGCGTTTTTTTATCAGTCCATTGGTATCCTTAGTGGCGTTTAAAATGCCTACCGCACTGGTATTTGAATTAGCAACAGATCGGTTTAAATCAGCCTCGGATAAGGTAACCATGGCCATTACGTAAGCATTCCAATCAATCGTGGCTGATATTGAAGTATAAGCACCGATAATCCCCTTACTAAATGCTGCTGCCTGACTGGTGTTTACACTGATGTAATCTGCACTGTTTATGAACTCAGTAGTAGGCTTAATCAGTGAACGATCGTTTATACTCTGAAAAAACACCTGGTTAATCCTTGCCAGGAAGGCCAATTTTTCAGCAGCTGAAAGTGTGCTCGCGCTGCCATCGCCATAATTAACGGCAATATTATCATAGCTGAAGTAAGCAGGAATTTTCTTCACTCCTTTAGCCGGCGAATAAGTAGGATTAAATACATACGTAGTAAAAACAGAATCTACTTTGCTGCATAACAGTAGTTTAACCGGCAAAAACCGCTTTAAAAAATTCTTCGGGTAGAGGCTAAAAAGGCTCTTATCTATTAAATCCAGTTGTGCCTGAATGCCATCTGGCTGGGCAGCCAGGATATCAGCCCCCACACTCCAGGTACCCGTAGCACTAACTACAGGCTTTTTCCAGCCTGTTGGGGTCCAATAAGCATCTCTTTCAGTAAAGTTATACAACAGGTAAGTACCGTAAGTGTTGTAGTAATTTAAAATGGTCTGATCAAAGGCATTATTTCCCTGTGGCACTTTATAAGTTACATCAATATCGGAAGGAACAAGTATTTCCTCTGACTTTTTACAAGCACTTATGCCGGCGAAAAAAGCCACTGCTAATATTAAATTTAAATAATTTTTCATTTGAATATTATTTTTATTGATCATTAATTTATCTCGGATTTTGAACAAGGCCTGGATTGTTTACCATTGCTATAAGCGGTATTGGTAAAGCAAATAATGGGCTGTTTGGAAGCAATGAATAGGTTCCGGTCGAATTATCTGCTGAGGTAAACGTATGCGTTACGCCCAAACCCCATCTTTTTAGGTCGATAAAACGATGTCCGTCTTCGAGTGCCAGCTCTCTCCTGCGTTCTTCCTGGCAAAATTTAAGTAATGCCTGCCCGTCGGTAATGTTTACAGGCGTATATGGGGTGTTCCTGGTATCATAACGGCTGATTCTTAACGTATTGAGATCATTAAGGGCGGCCAACCTGTCTGCTGCATTTCCATTCTTAATAAAATTGCGTATATAAGCCTCAGCACGGTTTAAATATAATTCTGCCACTCTAAATCCTCTGATACCATAAGGCGCATTTACCGTGTTTTTTCCGGTTCGGTACGGAAATTTACTTCCAGACAATGTATTGAACTGAAAATAATACTGATACCGCAGATCGCCATAGTTTGCTGTTCCTGTTCCTTTATCGTACTGACTGATCAGGCTGGCTGAGACAGTAAATGGAGGTAGTGAACGTGAATCAAAATTAGCGGTTAACAAATCAGGATATACCCCACCATAAACCCACAGCACTTCTGGACTGCTCGAATTGTAAATTCCATTTGGGCTTATACTGCCACCACTGCCTATAAAACTGGTAAGTGATGTTAAGGTAGACCTATTTTGTAAGGCACGCCCTGCAGATTGTATGGCTTTGTCCCAATCGCCAGGCCCTCCTTTATAAAGGTAATACCGAGACAATATACCGTTGGCCAGATCGCTTCCTATTCTGAAAGCATTTGCCGGTACATAATTGTTCCTTAGCAATTCTTCCGCTCTAATCAAATCTTTCTCAATCTGATCGTACACTTCTTTTAAGGTATTTCTGGGTACCCCGCCATCTCTAACCTGGCTTGATAATATCAAAGGGACACCAGGTGCCGTAGAAGGATCTACGCCGGGCGCACTATACATTTGTGCATAAGTGGTAACCAGTTTCAGATAATAATAACCCCGCAGAAATAAACATTGTCCCAGTATTGCGTTTTTATCTCTTTCGGTTCCTGGTACTTTATCCAGCTGGTCTATAATCACATTGCATCCTTTTATTTTTATGTACATGACACTATAAAGATTACCGATATCTGTCGTTGAATTAATCCCATCAAACATATTCGGGTTAAAAGTGAACATCAGCGTGGCTCCCTGCACAGCTGCCAAATAATCTGCGTTAACAGCGCCGTTAACACTAACTAAAGGATTATTCTGTACATCATCTGCCAGTGCTTCAAAATTTTCAATTTTAGCGATGTAAGGGTATGCATCGCTATACATTAATGCTGTTAAATCGTCTGTAGAACCAGGGCGCATTTCATCCTGACTATACTCTTCCAGAAATTTTTTACATGAAGAAAGTAAGACAGTGCAGAGTAGAAGCGTGTAGAGTATTTTTTTCATCGCTTTAAAAACTTAAGTTTAAATTAAATGTGTAGGTTCTGGTGCGCGGCTGACCACCGGTAGCTACTTCGGGATCCAGCCCCCGGAAATCGCTGCTATTGATCGCAAATGGATTTGATACGCCCCCACCTAAAGCAATATTTTTACATTTTAATTTTTTAACAATGCTTTCGGGCAAGCTATAGCTGAGGTTAATATTGTTACAACGCAAACTGGTTGCACTTACGACCCTATCTGTACTATAGTTATAAAATGTGTATAAATTGTTGGTTGCCCGTTGGTCTTTGTTTGGCAATGCAACAAATGCTAAAGTACCATTTGGCAATGCCGGTACCGTTCCGTTCGGATTTGAAGGTGTCCACCTGTCGAGAATCTGACGTGATAAATTTTCATACTCTGTTGGTAAACCACTATTTGTCGAAGCATAGTTATATAAAGGTGATAAAAATCTTTTTCCTCCTACCTGCAGGTAAAAAGAACTGCTAAGCGTAAGCATTTTGTACCTGAAATTCATCCCTAATCCTGATGTAAAATCGGGGTCGAGTTTACCCATGTATTGCATGAACGATGTTGGGTTATTAGGATCTGACCCTGGCGTAGTCGACAAATCAAAAGTTGGTTCTCCATTGGCAGGATTAATTCCGGTATACTTAAATGCATAAAATCCTGAAACTGGCGCACCAACCGCATTTAACTGACCTGAAGCGGCCGTTTGCCAACTCACAAGCTGCGGACCTACCTTAGTAACCTTATTTGTATTCTTTGACGTATTCAGGTTAACCGACCAGGTAAAATTCCGGGTTCTTACTGGCACAAAGTTCGCAGTTACCTCATAGCCCGAATTATTCATTGAACCACCGTTAACCAACATGGAATTTACACCATACTCAGTCGGTACATCAAGCGATGTGATGAGCTCGCGCCCCTTTTTAGTGTAATATTCAAATGATCCGCTTATTTTATTCTTGAATAAACTCCAGTCTACGCCGAAATTCAGACTTAAAGTATTCTCCCAACGCAAATCTCCATATGGCAAACTGCGTACAGTAAGAAGTGTTTCGCCTGTAAAAGATTCTGTGTTATTAGCCGGCGCACCCGTTGGTATCTTGATAATCAGGTCAGGACTTACATTTGCGGCGATGTTGCGCTGATATCCGAATGAACTACGGATACTTAAGCCATTTAACCAATTATTAGTTTCAAACCATTTTTCATTGGCAATATTCCAACGCACGCCTCCAGCCCAAACCGGGTTAAATTTTTCGTTTGTAAACTGTCCGAACCGGTTTGATCTGTCATTCCTCACACTTACATTCACAATGTATCTGTTATCGTAAGTATAGCTGGATGTTAAATATAATCCCATTGTATTAACCCTACGATCGATAACAACAAGTACCGATTGAGTTAAAAGTGAATTCACTGTTTTTTGGCTGGTTACGGTTAATGGCAATGTTGCAAAGGATTTTCCCCTGTCTCTCAGGTACCCATAGTCGGTAGACTGGTATCCATCATATTGCGAACTGTTAGATTCCCATCCAAGCATTAAGGCAATGGTGTGTTTTTTTGCAAATGTTTCATTATAAGAGAGACTGTTACGCCATCCCCAGGTTCTGTTTGCACTCACTACCTCATTGTATTCGCCCCCTACAGGTAACCTGCTATTGATGTATGCGGGATCAGAAGCTTTAATGCCATATTCAGCATACCTCAAAGCTCTTGATACATATTCTGTTTTTTCAGTGGCGTATGCTGAGCCATTAGTGGAAGAAGAATTATAGCTAAAAAGCGTCTGAAAACGTAAATTTTTCAATATCTGATAATTTACATCCAATACACCGTTTGCGGTAAGCACATTATTTACGTTGCCGGTTTCGTTTCTCTCATTCAGAAAATTAAAAAGGTAACCTGAACTATTTTTGTAAAAATTATAATCCCCGTTATCTGTATATGCGGGAATTGCCCGGTTTACTTTTGTAGCATAATCATACGGACTAATCTGGTAGAAACCGTTGGTTGTATTTTTTGATGCAGACAGACGTACATTAAATGAAAGATTTTTCCATAGCTGGGTAGAAATGGATAAATTACCTGTTATACTCTGCATGTCGTTTCCAATTGCAGTACCATTGTTTTCGCTATAGCCGAAAGAAGAGTAATATCTTGTGGTTGAGTTACCGCCAGAAATCCCCAGGTTGTGAGACATGCTAAAGGGTTTTCGGAACAACAGTTTAAACCAATCGGTATTGACCGTTTCCATCTTTGCCACTCTTGCATTGAATTCATCAGCCGAGATGGTTTTAAGATAAAGGTATTCATTTAGCGCCCCGGCATAACCGATGCTGTTATTCACAAATGGAGAGGTAAGTCCACGCTCATATATCTCTCTTGATACCGCTACCCGCTCTTTGGAATTCATCAGGTTTAATTTATCATAATCAACACTTTCCGTCATACTTAGGTTAGTTGAGTAAACAATAGCCGGTGGACCAACCTGACCCTTTTTGGTGGTGATTACGATAACACCATTTGCGGCCCTTACACCGTAAATTGCGGTTGCGGATGCATCTTTAAGTATAGTTATATCTTGAATGTCGTTAGGATTAAGCCAGCGGATAGAATTCCCGACAAAATTGCGCAGATAATCAAAATTATCGGTATTAATACCGCCTGCCGTATTTAATTCCTGCGCCTTAAAGGGTAGCGGATCTTCCTGAATAATCCCGTCTACCACCCATATTGGCTCTTGCGTACCAATTAATGTTGAAGTTCCCCTAACACGTACATTTTGTTTGGTACCCACCATACCACTCGTACTGGTAACCACCACACCAGCTAGTTTTCCCTGCAGTGCCTGTTCTAAAGTATTGATACCGTTAAAATTTAAATCTTTTGCATCAATAGAAGCAACAGATCCCACCACATCACTTTTCTTAAGCACCTGGTAACCGGTTACCACCATCTCTTCCATTTCTTTAACAATTTCTGTAAGTGTTACATTTAAATTCTGGAGGCTGGTTACGGCAATCTGCCTGGATTGCATGCCGATGTAAGAAAAAATCAGCGTGGCTTCTTTTTCATCCGATACCTTGATCTGGTAACGGCCGTCTCTGTCTGTTACCGTCCTCACATTTAACTCCTTGGAAAGTACTGTTACGCCTGGCATCGGCCGTCCGTCCGGACCGCTTACCTGTCCGCTTATCTCCCTGATTTTCGTTACAGGAGAAGTTGAACTCCTGGGAGTTTGTATAGCTTCTTTCGGCTTTATAACAATGGTTTTATTTTGAATGGAATAACTCAGGGGCTGATCTTTAAAACATGCTGTCAAGGCATTTTCCAACGAAACTCCTTTCACGTTAATAGTTACCGGATGAGCATTGCTGATCTGAGAAGAGGTATAAACAAAATCAAAACCGGTTTGCTTCCTGATCTCTTTAAAAATATCGACGATTTTTGCATTCGTTTTAACGATGGTTACCGTTTGGGCAAAACTGACACCGACCTGCAGGACGAAAATGGCAAGAAAAACTATAAATGATCTGGTTATTCGCCCCACAGTGTAATCGGAAAAATAGACACAGCGCCTACTCTCCAAAAAAATGGATTTTTTCATATCTTTGAATGAATACCAATACGCAAGCGTTTTGGTACCCTTAGTTTGTTTGGTTATTGTGGTTTAGTTGATTTAATTTGCATTGATCTGAACCGATCCGAACTTTAGCCGGAGGTGCTTCGAACCACTTCCGGTTTTTTAGGATACGGCCTTATATTCTTCTACCGCATAACAATTACACTCCTTCCTTCGATTTTAAAATGTACTGCACCCGTTTCTTCCAACGATGCCAAAACCTCCGTAATTGGTTTATTTCGCGAAATGGTCCCGCCGAATCTTTCTTTGGTTACAGCACCTTGATATACAACCTCTACATTGTACCAGCGAGCTATATCTAACATAACATGTTGGATATCTTCATCGGCAAATTGAAAATTCCCATTCTTCCAGGCAACTGCCTCTTCTACATCAACAGTTGAAGTGCTTATATTATCATTAGTTACCAACGCCTGTTGCCCCGGACTGATTACTTTATATTTATTTCCTGTGCCCACCCTAACACTGCCTTCAAGCAAGGTAGTTTTAACTCCTTTTTCTTCTGCATAGCTTTTAATATTAAAATGTGTACCCAACACCTCTACCGTTCTATTACCCACACTCACCAGGAAAGGTCTGCGCTTTTGGCTACCTTGATATCTGATTTTAGATTTTGCCACTTCAAAATAGGCCTCACCACTTAATTCCACGTGCCTTTCAAATGCACTTGCAAAATCTGCCGGTAATTTAATACTGCTCAATGCATTGAGCCAAACTTTGGAACCATCTGGTAGCACAACCTGATAAGTACCTCCTTTTGGTGTACTTAAAATCATTTCTTGCCTGTTCAACAGTTGGTTTTCAGGAATTACAATCCCAGTCCCATCGGTGTATTTGAGGCTCTTCGAATCGATAACCAAACCATCCTCATTCTCCTGAAGCAGTATAGATCGGCCATTAGCTAATTTTAAAGTTGCCTTGGCCTTACCTGGAACAATTTGCACTTGCCGGGCAGACTGGTTATTTAATAATTTATTGAGTGCATTTGATTGATACAACCAATATGCCATCCCCAATACCAGAACAGCAGCCGCTGCAAACCATTTTAAATGTATGATATAGCTGGTTTTTTTAGGCTGTTCTTTCGAAACCTTCAGCATTAATTTGCTATAAAGCCCGGCCCCCAATTGTGAAGTCGCATCAACGTCCCCTTCTCCCAGCTCTAATTCTTCATCTTTAAAAGAGGCATACCATCTCTCGTAGATTTCAATTTCCTCATCAGAAGCAGTGCCCTGCAGCCTTTTATAAGCAATTTCTGTTATTGATCTGTTATCTTGTCTAAAGTCCAATTTGATGCGCTTTTCTATATAGTCACATCAACGGCATTAAACCCTACATCAATTTGAAAAAAAATTATTTAGATAATAAATAAGAAATTAAAGGTATTCCAAAATGTAGTTTTCCTTTTAATACCTTTAATGCCCTGGTAATGTGGGCCTCAACAGCTTTTTCGGTTACCCCCATCTGCTGGGCTATTTCGGCATTGCTCAAATAAAGTTCCCTACTCAATTTAAAAACGAGGCGGCATTTTTCCGGCAATTGTTCGACATGATAATCCAGTTGTCTTTTCAGCTCTCGCTCAGAAAACCATAGTTGAGTACTATCAATGCCCTGTTCTGGCAGTGAGGCAAGTGATAAGTCAGATTGGGTTTTGAGGTAATTTCTACTTTGCCGGTTGATAATCTGGTATTTTACAGCAGTACTTAAATAGGTATTCAGGCTATATTGTACTTGTAGAGTTTCCCTACGTTTCCATAAGCTCAAAAAAACTTCCTGAACAATTTCTTCTGCCTCTGCCTGGTCTTTAAGCCGATTAAAGGCAAGCACAAATATTTTATCCCAAAAACGCCTGTAAATCTCTGTAAAAGCATTATGATCTTCATCCCGCAAAAGAGCAATGAGCTCCGCGTCTGAAGAAGAATCATAACTGGGTTTCATTAGAAGTACGAGATTATAAACACAATATTAACAAAATAATAGGAAATTGTAGGTATTAACCTAAGATATTGAATACTTGAATGGCAAATACCTGTCCGACCACCAAAAACAGGCTCTTGTGGATGGTTATAACCATAATTAACCCATAAAAATAGTAAAAGAACACCTTGATTATCCGATCATTTTGCAGAGCATGTCATTTTGTTATAATAGAAATTTTATATTTTAACCCATCTATTGTAAAGGGAAATGGCCGCAGCAGCAAAAATTGAAACCTATAATTTTCTCCCGTATAAGTATGGTACTGAACTGTTACTGGATATTGGGCGTATCGAAACATTGAAGAATTATGTCTTAGATACTACTGCACATCAACTTAGCTTCTATGAAATCATTTTTATAGAAAAGGGAACCGGTACTTTTACACTCGACGAAAATGAGATCAAAATAAACCCGCAAACCATTATATTCACCAGTCCAGGACAAGTCCGCCGCTGGAAAATTGAAGAGCAGGTAAAAGGTTATACACTTTTCTTCGAAAAAGACTTTCTCCATCTTTTTTTTTCAGATGAGCTGTTCCTCTACAGATTTCAATACTTCAATCAATATTCACGCCCTACCAATATGCTGGTAGCTGAGGCTCCATTTGGAAAATGCCTTGACCTTTTATATGAAATAGAGAGAGAATTCGGGCGACTTCAGAACGACAGTAATCATTTTATCCGGTCGTTATTGTACCAGTTACTGGTTATTCTCAACCGGTATTATGCCGGGCTTTACAATGTTCAGGGCGACACCTATGTTCATCCCGATTTTTACAGGTTCCGGTCTTTACTTGAAAAAAAGGTAGTTGACGGCCTAAGTGCCGAAGGTTATGCGAAAATGCTCAATGTTAGCTACGGATTTCTTAATAAAATCTGCAGGCAATTTAGTGGCTTATCTGCCCAGCAAATGATCCATTACAAGCTGATTTCGGAAGTAAAGAAAAGACTTCATCAAAATAAATCCGCAAAAGAAATTTCTTATGAGTTTGGCTTTTCCGATCCATCCAACTTTAACCGTTTCTTTAAAAGGTTTACAGGCATTACGCCTCAACAATACCGGAAGAAGTGGTAAAATGACCAGTTTAAACACAAAATGACCATTCCTGGCGGATGAGCGTGTATTAATTTTACAAAAAAAAGAATATGGTAAAATATACGCTTACTCTTCTATTAACTGTAATGAGCATAGTGCTGGTGCGGGCAGAAGATTTATATGTTAATCCTAAAACAGGCGATGATGGAAATTCCGGAACGCAAACCCATCCGCTAAAGACCCTTTTCGAGGCCGCAAAGCGCGTAAATCTTAACCACGCGCCCGGACCGACCACAATTTTTCTCTCTGAAGGGTTGCACCTGTTAACCCAAACCGTTGTGTTCACCAACAACAAATATACGGTTAAAGACCGTCTCGTTATCCGTGCAGAAACTATGCCTGACGATACCGATTGGATGCCCCAGAAAATGCCGGTTGTTATGACAGTGGTTCCACTTGTACCGGGCGTTGGCGGAGAAGAAGCGAAAGGGATACAGCCTGAAATTAATCATGTAACCATCGAAGGACTTCGATTTACAGGGAGCCCTGACTACTCCTACGTAGATGGTTCTAATTTACGCCGTTCTTATCCGGTATGGCGTGAGGGAAAGAAATTAGATGATCTGCTTGTAACACAATGTCTTTTTGCCGGAAATGTTGATGTATTGCCCTTGCATGTAGGGGTTATAGCCAATGGTTACGGCCTTGTTATCGATCACTGTGTGTTCATTGACTGCAAAAACCCGGTTGTTTTTTGGAAAAACGATGGAGGGAGCGGCAGCCGGAGTGTGATGCGCTATTCATTGGTATATGGCTGCTATTTTAGTGGTGTTTGGACAACCCAAAGTACCAATGGCGAAGAATTTGATTTTCACCATAACATCATTGCTAACACAAGTACGGTATGGGTACGGGAAAAAGGAAGTACCCGGCAGTATAAAGCTTCTGATTGCCTTTTTACAGACTATACCAATTTGGCCGGATATGGAAGTGGTGCCTTAAGCAGCAACGATGCCACCTCAACGAGCTTTTTGGAGATGAAGCATATACAAACTACCGGAACAGTAAAAATCGAAAAAGACCAGAGCAAACGTAATTATTTACAATTGGCAGCAGGATCTGCCGGTGCTAACCTAAAAGCAGGGCTTTTTAAAAAAGATTGATAAGCTAATGATTTTAAAGCTTAAAAATTCCGGAGTATTAATAAAAACAACACCTTAACTTACCTTTTACAGGTTATTGTAATGAAAAATCTGTAGGGACAATTTCAGTCAATTCACATTTTATTCACTTAAATATCTACCAGTGAAACAATTATTTAAAATCCGATTTACCTGTATCCTGGTTTTCTTGCTCGTTATAGTGGCATTTGAATCCTGTAAGAAAAAACCTGGCGATAATCCCTCAGGTGAAAAATATCCACTTACAAACCTCCAGTTAAAACTAACCGGCCAAGAGCGGGCTACCGGTTCATTAATCGTTGCATATGAAGTGAAAAATATTTCGGCTAAGGATTACATCATGCGGGAAAATAGCGCTAACCTGGTAATAGTAAGGGTTACAGCATTTACAACAGATGGAAATATTTACACTGATGATTATGAACTACTTGATTTATTATCGAATAAAACTGCTGCATATGAGTTTGCACTCGATGTTACAGCAGGTAAAACTGTAGACACAGGTAAAACCAAATTAGAATTTATTTATAAACCACTCTGATTTTGTTAAAGGCCAAAGGAACTTTAAAGATAAATTTGCAGGCCAAACCATTTCAGCAGTTGCATTTTAACCAGGGATTTAGTTCCTAATGAATAGGAAATCTTGAAGGGATCGGCACCCCTCTCCGGTACTGGATTTTGGAAACCAATCATCCAGCAGCTGAGGTATGCCGAACCTCCTTTATGAAATCATTTTGATCCTTATTTTTTTCCCTTTTGCAGGCACTCCGCCGCATTTGCCACATATACCAACGGAGCATTCCAATTGATGGCAATTTCGTTACTTGCATAAGAGTTAACATCGTCAAGATATGACAATTCTGGCTCTGCATTATATTGAAGTCCATCTTGTTTCCCCCGGTTAGGCCCTCCAACCAACAAGCCCGGAATAGGCTCGGCAACACCATCGGCAGACGACAGGCGGTGGTGGGGATGCATAGGCGATTTATAACCTATACCCGTTACAAAAGAATAACCAGTTGCATTTTTACCCAAAATGTAATCCAGGTTACTAAGCGCAGCATCGAGATAAGCATCCTTTTTGGAAAACAGATAAGCATTGATAAGCAATATGCTCTGATTCATTGCTGAAGAATTACTTCCCCATGCAAAATCGTTAAGCGAAGCACCGATTACAGTATGATAGGGTCCTGTTTCAAAAGCAGCTAAGTAGCGATCGGCAAGGCCAAGTATTTTCTTTTTCAGAATGCTGGTTACACTTTTGTACTGTTCAGGGAGCTGTCCCTCGCACCTGATCAAGGTATAATATCCCAACGCAGCTACATTGTTCCAGCTAGGTAAGCTTAGCGGAGCATTTAAACGTGCAAAAAAAGCATCATAATATTCTTGTTGCCCGGTTGAGGCCAATAGTTCTGCCGAGGCCCAGGCCCATTCATCTTCGAAGTTCCCATCGCCATAGCCTCCTGTGTTTACCTTCAGGTCTGTCATTTTGTTGAGTGCATCCTGATCATAAGCGATATTTGGATTTTTTACCGACCAGCTCCAGGCTTTTTTGGCGGCTAACAGGCAACTATCTGCCAGCCCGGGATATTGTTCGGGAAAATGCTTAAAAATGCGGTAAGCTTGTGCGGCAACAGCGGCCAGGTTAAGTGTTGCTGCCGTGCCTTTTGCCACCACGTAACGTTTTGATGTGGCTTTATCAGGCATGATCATGCCGTCGAAATCCAGGTTGGTACATTTATTATAAACTCCGCCGTCAGCTGGGTCCTGCATTTTAAGCATCCATCGCAAATTGTAAATGGCCTCAGTTAACACATCAGGAACCTTGTTCTTTGCATTGGGAATATGTGCCTTCTGACCTTGAAAATATTCAGAAAAATCTTCGTAGGCAGAAAGTAAGGTAGAAGTAGAGATACCGCTGTTCACCACATACTTATTGTAATCTCCGGCATCGTACCATCCGCCCGAAACATTGATCTTAGTATCAGCCTTCCGGTTTTTAGAAGCAGCCAATGGATGGATATAAACTGAAGTATCGGGATGCCCGGCCGCGCGATACCATTTGCCTGCATAGTCAGCATCCAGTGCAGAAGAGGCACGCTGGTAATAAAATGCTTTTAATGCGGCCACGGCAAGATCGTGATATACGCCATCTGCAATTTTAAAAACAGGGGATTCAGAAAGCCCGGCGATCCGGATAATATATTGGCCAGGCCGGTCGAAAGTGCTAAAATCTGCAATTCTTGTGTTAATTTTCGAGTAGCCGGTAGTTTTAGGTTCAGATAATACACCAGTGTACACCGCCTTCCGGTCTGGCATTGATAACAACTCGAATTTACTTTCTGAAACTGCCCGCAGCACGACTGCACTTTTTTCCAGCTTTGGATAATACCCCGACTGGTTCAGCACAATATCTGGAACCTTCATTTCCTGGGCAGTTGCCACGGAGGCAATTAGCGATAACCATATTAAAACCGACCTGTACAAGATGCTATTTATCATACTATAAATATTTTTCGAACTCAGATTGCGTAATTACTTTCAGACTTACATCATCTACGAACATCGTTCCGGTGACATAACCCAATGCAAATAACAACTTTATTTTCGTAATACCCGGCGGAATAATATATGCTTTTTCATACAGCTTCCAATCGGCATCTCCCGTAACTGAAGCAATGTTGATTCCCTCGCCAATTTTAGCTTCCTGTTTATTAAGGGTCTCAAAAAGAAATAACGCTCCGTTCCAAGGGTTTTTCCCGGTACTCACCGCGTCTGCTTTAATCTTTGCGCTCATGAGTATATACTGGGTATTTTTAGGTAAAGATACAACCTGATGTATACCGGTCCATTTAGAAGAATCTGAAGAAAATATAGCACTGCTCATTTTCCCTGAATTGTATATGTAGGGTGTTACCTTGGCCGAATAATCGACCCATCCATCCAACTCATTTTCAAAGCCACCATTAATAACCAGGTTTTTTTGTGCCAAAGCATGGGTACTGGCTGCCAGCATCATGATGCCAACAAGCATATATTTTATCACTTTCATTAATCGATTATTTTAAAATTATAAATATGGAAGAGGTTGGAGCATTAAGACTGAATGTCATCCTGAGCTTGTCGAAGGACCTGTTTTAAATTTCTTAAAGGCGTTTCGACAGGCTCAACGTGACAAATTCGATTTATTTTATTACTTTCATTAATTGATTATTTTAAATTATAAATCAGGAAGAGGTTGAAGCATTAAGGCTAAATTGTCATCCTGAGCTTGTCGAAGGACCTGTTATAAATTTCTTAAAGGCATTTCGACAGGCTCAACGTGACAAATTCGATTTATGTTATTACTTTCATTAATTGATTATTTTAAATTATAAATCAGGAAGAGGTTGAAGCATTAAGACTGAATGTCATCCTGAGCTTGTCGAAGAACCTGTTATAAATTTCTTAAAGGCGTTTCGACAGGCTCAACGTGACAAATTCGATTTATTTTATCACTTTCATTAATTGATTATTTTAAATTATAAATCAGGAAGAGGTTGAAGCATTAAGACTGAATGTCATCCTGAGCTTGTCGAAGGACCTGTTATAAATTTCTTAAAGGCATTTCGACAGGCTCAACGTGACAAATTCGATTTATGTTATTACTTTCATTAATTGATTATTTTAAATTATAAATCAGGAAGAGGTTGAAGCATTAAGACTGAATGTCATCCTGAGCTTGTCGAAGAACCTGTTATAAATTTCTTAAAGGCATTTCGACAGGCTCAACGTGACAAATTCGATTGAATTATTATTTATAATACAACCTCATTAAAATATCCTTTTATTTAATACACCCCAATATCATCCAAATAAATGGTTTCAGGTGCATTGCCACTCAGCTCCTGAAAGCCGATCCAATTCAGGCTTGTAGGTTTCCCGGGCTGACTGGCATTCTGAAAGCGATCTATCGGAACCACATAATTGGTCCACTTGCCTGCATGCAGTACAACGCTCACATTACGGTTGTCAAAATCACCTAATGCAACTTTTACTATTTTACCTTCAGTACCCGTTGTACCATAAATAGAAAACTTAACGTAGGTTTTGTCGGTCAAATCAACAGGGGTATTACTGCCTACGGCATATCCTGCGTAATTTCCGGTATAGGTAAGCTTGATCGAATGCGTACCCCGTTTTACCATTTCTGTATTGTTCACATCAGCATTGGCACCCCCGAAGTTGAAATCGTAGCCTGCTGTTATCTGATCATCATAAAATAAATTTCTGAATCCAAATGGCAGCAATATCGGAACCACAACACCATCGTAAGATACGTATGGCCCAGTGCCCGTACCTCCCGGAGTAGTCACACTTACTGCCCCCAAAGCACCTGCCGGAACCGTTACTTTCAGTTCTGTGCTGGTTGAAGAAATTACCTGGGCTGCTGTTGTACCAAATTTAACGCTCGATACCTGATCAAACCGCAAACCGGTAATGGTAATTACATCGCCAGGGTTACCGGCAAACTGACTCACATCGGTAATTGCCGGAGCAGGTTGTTTAATACTAAAATTAAAGCTGGTGCTACCGTATGCATTGGTGAGTGTTAATTTCCCTGTTTGATTAATCCACGTAGCGGTGGTTGGGATCATTACCACAATGCTTTTATCACTGAAAAGAGCCGTATTAAGATAGGCTGATGCTCCATTGAATTCTACCCGGTTGGTCGATTTCAGATTTTCTCCTTCTATCACATAAGTAACACCAACATCGCCCGACGTAACCGTTGAATCGAGTGGGGTGAGCTGACTATCTCCGGGTCTTACCAGTGTGCGAACCCTGGTAATGCTTGGTGCACCCTGCCCCTCTTTGTCTTTTTTGCATGAGGTGGCAAAGATCAGCATGCAAAAGATGCCAGTCAGATAAAGGGCTATAGTATTTTTATATAACGTTTTCATAATAGCTTATTTAAAATTGTAAGGCACAGGAGGCAATAGTAATTTAGGATTTAAAATAGTTTCTGTTGTAGGATAAGGCAAACGGAAATTTGCATCGGTTGGGGTATATTTTTGCCCCCAGATTACAACCGGTGTGGTGTTGCTGTAAATTCCTCTTTCCTGGTTAGAAATAATGGCAATTGCTTTAGGATGCGAGGTAACATTAAAACCATCTAAACGGCCCAGATCAAACCAATAATCAGCCTCAAATACAAATTCCATACGACGTTCCTGGTAAATATCCTGGATAGTGATGGAGGTTTTAGGAATAAGGCCTGCCCTTCTTCTGATTTTGTTAAAAGGGATAAGTGCAGCATCATCAGAAGTACGCTCAGCACCGGCAAGAACTGCCTCTGCTTCGATTAGCAATACATCGGCATAACGCATCAGGTAAGTATTATTGCCTGTCGAAAATGCAGCACCTTTCCCGCCATTATCTGCCGGGGTGCCTACTACATATTTTTTAATAAAAACTGGCATCCCCTGGGCAACTGCTCCGGCAGGTAAAGTGTAACCGCCTTTGGCCTGGTTAATTTCCGGATAAACATCGCCCTGCATCATCACCGTTGGCTTTCTCCTTAAATCGCCTGGTTCGAAAGCGGTAAGCAAATCAATCGAAGGTGTAACGCTTCCATAACCGTCGCCGGTACCCGTAATTTCAGAGTTGAATGCCAGGAAAGATTGTAATGCATTACCATGGCCATAAGAAGATCCGCCCAGCCATTGAATGGCAGCAACACTTTCTTCATTATTATTATTGGCCGTTTTAAACAAATCAGCATAAGTTTTGCCCGAAATATCTATTCCGTACAATTTAAATTCGCCACTGTTAATTACCTGTTCTGCTTTTAACCTTGCATTCGAATAATCGCGCATGTACAAATAAACCTTAGATAGTAATGCCGAAGCTGATCCGCTGGATACTTTACCCTGTGAAACGGAGCCCGTTCTGATCATTTTATCGCAATTTTGTTCAGCATATTTGAGGTCATTGATGATGAATTTATACACATCGGTTACCGGATTGGTATTAATCTGATAATTGCCCACATAATCCAGGCTATTTTCGATAATCGGTACATTTCCCCATATCCGTACCAGATAAAAATAGGCCATGGCCCGCATAAATCTGGCCTCACCAATCGCATTATTAACTACGGGAGCGGGCACGCTGGCGGGTACTTTTGTTTTCAGGTTATTAATTAACGCGTTAGACTGTGCAATTACGCTGTATAACGAATTCCAGGCTGATGACAATTGGGTATTATCTCCCGTTACAGAAAAATTTCCAAAGTTAATTACATCAGGAGAATAAGTGTGTGCATTGCCACTCAGTAATTCCGAAATACACCACGAAGCTTTAGCATTCCAGTCAAACCATGGCGAATTATACAAAGCAATGGTACTGGCCTGAACCTGTTCGGCGTTTTGGTAAAAATTATCGGCACTAAGTGCATCTTGTGGAGGAATATTAAAAAAGTCCTTTTTACAACCAGCACTAACAATGGCTATAAAAATAAAGCTGTATATTAAATATGATTTCATTTTGTTCAATAATTGTGGGTCACTAAAACTGTGCATTTATTCCAAAAGTGATGGTCCTGGCAATCGGGTATCTGCCCAGGTCGATATTATTTAAAATGGCACTCTGATTCATTGCCCCGATTTCAGGATCGTAACCCTTGTACTTTGTAAACGTATACAGGTTTTGTACGCTTGAGTAAATTTTTAAATTAGAGAATTTATATTTCCTGATCCATGAAACAGGTACCCTGTAACCAAGGCTAACATTCTGTATACGTAAAAAAGATCCACTTTCCACATAACGGTCAGATACAAACAGGTTAGGATTATCAATACCGATTTTAGGTGCAGGAATATTCGAATCAGGATTCTGTGGCGTCCAGAAATTACTGTATGCCGCGTATTGATTCTGGTATACAGCCGCCAGGTTACCCATGGTGTTGTTTAACAGGTTCATGATTTTGGAACCATAAGACCCGTTCAGGAACAAGGTAAAATCAAAAGCTTTGTAACTAAATGTGTTGGTAATGCCATAGGTGAATTTAGGATTTGGATTTCCAATTGCCGTACGGTCTTTCTCATTGATTACCCCATCGCCGTTTACATCTTCATACTGCACATCGCCTAGCCAGGTGCTATTGCTGTTATTGGCAATACTACGCCCGAATTGAACCGGGGCCGATTGAAGTTGTGCTTGTGTTTTAAATATCCCCTTTACTTTATAACCGTAAAATTCGCCTACAGATCTGCCTACTACGGTACGGGTAACAGGGGTTTGCAGGTAAGCGCTGGTTATGGTTCCGAATAGTTCGGTAAGGCCATTACCAAGCTCTTTAACCTCATTATTATAATGCGAAAGCACCACATTTGTATTCCACTTAAAATCGCCTTTATCAATATTGCGCGAGCTAATGTTCAAATCAAAACCTACGTTGTCAATCTTTCCAAGATTTACATATGGAGGATTAATACCGCCTAAATAATCAGGACCACCTACCAAATAGGCCGGAAGGGTAAGCTGGAATAAGAAGTCTTTTGAGGTTTTCTTATAAAAATCTATGCTGGTGCTGATTTTACCGTTTAAAAAGTTCATATCAAGGCCACCATTGTATTGGATAGAAGTTTGCCATTTCAACGATTTGTTGTCAATCCGTCCGGCAAGAAAACCCGTGCCTAAACCCGTTTGCGAAGATCTCAGCAACGAGCTGTACAGGTAATTGGGAACATCCTGGTTACCTACCTCTCCGTAACCCAGGCGGATCTTAAGCCCGTTTACAACCTTATTGATCCCTTTCATAAATGGTTCTTCAGATAATTTCCAGGAAGCTGCAAATGAAGGGAAATAACCGGTTTGAGAGCCATCGGCGAACTTAGAAGTCTTGTCTCTCCTGATGGTAGAAGTAAGGCTATATTTTGAGTTGTAGGTATAAATGGCACGCGCATAGATTGACTCCTGGCGCTGTGTGCCAATATATTCATCGTTCGTAGCCGTAACAGCCTGACCTAAATTTAACGATTGCACATCGTTACTGTAAAAGCCCTGGCGTGTACCTTCAATCCCCCTCCAGTTTGACTGTTGAACCTCGTAGCCCAAAATGGCACTTAGGTTATGCTTTTGGCCAAATGTCTGGTTGTAATTAAGGTACTCTTTCCAGATCAAAAATGTGCTCTGCTGAAATCTTTCTTTTAGAGAAGCTGTAGGATTGGTAAAACGGCCCCACGAATAGCTTGGTGTAAAAACATTATTATCAGAGAAATTAAAATCACCCCCAAGTTCTGATCTTAGTGATAATGATTTGATGAACTTAATTTCATTATAAATATTGGTGTTAATGTTACTCCTGTTCAATTTATTTTTGATCTGTTGGGCCTGTGCAACCGGGTTTAATGCCGCTGCGGCAGCAAGGGGGTCAGACAAAGGAGGACCGGTATAGGAACCATCCAGGTTGGTTACCGCTAAATCAGGAGCCTGCAGTAAAGCATTGTATATAATCCCGTTATTATCACTGGTGACTACGTTTTCTGCCGACCGGCTCCCGGTTAAGGTAATTCCAAGTTTAAACCATTCTTTTACCTGTGCATCAGCATTTACCCGGAGGCTGTAGCGGCGAAAATCAGAACCGATCACGGTACCGTCCTGCCCCAGGTATCCACCGGAAATGTAGTAGGTTAATCCTTCTTTACCACCTGAAACCGCTACCTGATGGCTCTGTTGCGGCGCAGTTCTGAATATTTCTTTTTGCCAGTTGGTACCCTCTCCCAATACAGAAGGATCTGCAAATTCGACCCTCCTTCCAGTGCCGTAAATATCGCCCAGTGAGTTTTGAAGCATTGCATACTGGCGAAGATTCATTACATCCATGTATTTTGCCACGCGCTGGAAACCATAATAACCATCATAATTTATTGATGAATTACCGCTCTTTCCTCTTTTGGTGGTGATGATAATTACCCCGTTTGAAGCCCGGTTTCCGTATATTGCGGTTGCCGATGCATCTTTTAGCACATCGATAGATTCAATATCATTTGGATTGATCAATGATAAAGGACTTACGGTAGTTTGCGAATTGGCATTGGAAGATGAAGCCTGTAAAGGAGACCTCCCGCTGGTGCTCTGATTGCCTGCATCGCCCGAAATTGGCACCCCATCTATCACATATAAAGGCTCATTACTGCCACTTAAAGAAGTTACTCCCCGTACACGCACAGAGGTATTGCTGCCAGGTGCGCCGGAGTTTTGCGAAATGGTAAGTCCCGAAGCCCTGCCCTGCAGCATCTGATCGATGCTGGCTTGAGGCACATTGGCAATATCGGCAGCTTTTACAGATGAAACCGCTCCGTTAAGATCTGTACGTTTTTGAGTTCCATAACCAATTACCACTACATCAGAAAGTGAGGTGGTCTGTGCCTTAAGTACCACATTCAAAATACTCTTGTTACCCGGATTAATTTCCTGGGGCTCCATTCCAACAAAAGAAAATACAAGGGTAGTTGATCCCGCAGGCAGCGATATCTTAAATTTACCATTAATATCGGTTACCGTTGATTGTTTGGTACCCTTTACATTAACAACTACCCCTGGAAGCGTTACTCCTTTTTCATCGCTCACCGTACCGGAAATCTCCACATCACGAACCGAAACGGTTGTAAATGGTAGATAGGGAACCTTTTTAAGGATAATGGTTTTCTTGATGATTTTGAAATCAAGGTTAGTATTTTTCAAAACTACGCCCATTACCTGTTCAATAGGCATATCGGTAACATTAAGGTTTATTTTATACTTATCATCTATATCGGCACGCCTGAAAAGCAAGTGGTAACCACTCTGTTTCTCTATTTGCTTTAAGATGGAAATGATGTCAGAATTATCCTGTTTAAGTGTTAAATTCTGACTGAAGCTGCTAGCGCTAACCTGCATAAGGGTAAGCGTCAAAAAAAGCACTACGAGTCTCATTGTTAACAAGATTTGGTAAGAATCACGGCGCAATACCTGCCTGATCCTAAAAAATAAATTCATATCTTTATGGAGTTTTGGTTAAATTATAATGTTGTCTAAATCGGATTGTAAGTAACCTTTACTGTAACCGGATGTGCTGCGAACACGATCCGGTTTTTTCTTAAAAAGCATGGTTACCCTTACATTATGCAGTGTTGTAGTAGTTTCTCATGTTGAAATATTTATTTGGTTAAATTTATTTATCGATTGTGTTTCTTTAATCGATTATAGTGAGCAGGTGCCCGTTCAGTTCATATTTTAATCCCGTAAATTGAAGCATACTTAACAGCTCTGAAAGTTCTACGTCTTTAGAAATTGTTCCTGTATAAGATATTTTGGAAGGCGTTCCTTTAAATACCACCTGAATATCGTACCATCGGGTCAACTGCCTGGCAATTTCTTTAATCTCCATGTCTTTGAAGATAAAAAGATCATTTCTCCAGGCCATTACTGCTTCCATATCGAAATTGGTATTCACCTTTATGCCAGACGGATCTACCAGTGCCTGCTGCCCTGGTTTTAATAATTGTGAAAATTTACCGGATGATAAATGGATACTGCCTTCAATTAATGTTGTTTTCTGCTCAGCCTCATCTTCATAAGCCATTACGTTAAAATGTGTACCCAATACTTTAATTTCTGTTCCGCCAGATTGTACCTTAAAGGGTTGATGAGGGTTTTTAGCCACCTCGAAATATACCTCGCCGGTCATCTGTACAATTCTTTCAGCACCCGTAAAAGCAGTTGGGAACCGCAAGCTCGATTTTGCGTTTAACCAGGCTTTACTTCCATCAGGCAACACAACGCTGTATTTCCCTCCAAGTGGTGTGGTAATCTTATTATAGGTTATCTTCGAAGATGCAGATCCGGCATGGATTTTATAGCTGAGCTCGCCTTCGGCGGTTTTGATAACACTAACATTCTGCTGATCGGCCAGTGCACCTATTTTGGCATCGGTCAGTACAACTGACGATCCGTCGTCTAAAGTCAGTACTGCCCTGTTTCCACCAGGTTTGATGTGAACTGCCTGGTGTAATTTTGCAGTTTGGTCTTGTTGCCACAGCTGCGAATGGTATCTCCAGATCAGCACTGCCCCAAGCACCAGGATGAGTGATGCGGCTGCCCACAGCAGTTTGTTTATACGTACTGATTTTTTGTGAATCGATATGATCTTTTGGTCACTTTTTGCTTCGATATTGAGCAGGATGCGTTCAAAAATTCTATCTTCTACAAGTTTCCTCTGCTCATCAGAAAGGCCTGCAATATCTTCAGGTACCTCATCCATACTGTCAAACCATTGGTCTACCTGTTCTATCTCATTCAATGTACAATCGCCAGAAAGGTATTTTTTAAGTAAGGAAACGGCTATTGATCGGCCCATGTTGATTTGTAGTTATATTTGGTTCGTTAATGGTATAGTCGGTTAACCTGACCCTTGCCCCCAAAAAAAAAAATAAAAAAAATTAAATAGGACGGTATGATCAATATAAATTGAAAATCAGAAAGCTCAGCGAAGCTAATCTGCACAGTAAATTTCTCCAGGATATCGTCACCATGAACTCGTTTCAGGGTCTTTTATACAGGATAGATCTCTCCATTCCACTGCGTTTCAGTCGAGATGACGGGAATTTTATTAAACGTTGTCAATTTAGCGGAGTAACCAGGCAAAACCAGAAGCAATCAAAATTACCTTGTAATGCGCCCTGAAATACTTTAAGGCATTGGTAATATGGTTTTCTACCGTCTTTTCAGATAAGCCCAGTAATTCTGCTATTTCCTTATTGGATTTATGCTCTTTCCGGCTGAGTTCAAATACCTTCCTGCATTTTGCCGGCAACTTCGAAATCACTCCGTTGATTCCCTTTTCCAGCTCGTTTATAAAGATGGTTTCTTCGGTGGTATTCGTAGCCTCTTGATAACTGAATGAAAGCAACTCGAGATAATTGTTCCGGGTAGCCTCCTTAGCCATATAATCAATAATTGAATAGCGGATAGCAGAATGGAGATAGGCTTTTAGAGAACCCTTGATATTTATTTTTTCCCGGTTGATCCAGAACGTGGTGAAGAAGTTCTGGATAATCTCTTCGGCAGCTTCTTTAGACCTCAATCTTTTATTGGTCATTACATAGAGCTCATACCAATACTTCGTATAAATTTTCCTGAAAGCAACCACTTCGTTCTCCCTCAACATTACGATCAGTTCCTCATCAGTATGATTGTGCTGGTTGCTCATAGCCAGTAAAATTATAAAAAAAATTGAATCCAAAACGATCAACATAGCACCAATCATGGTGTTGTATAAAATGCTGATATGTTCGTGGCATCAGATGCCCACCTAACGTTGGTGTAGTTCTAAAAGATTTTGTACAATCGGACAACTTAAGTTACGAATCTACTCAAAAAATCCTTCTTGCAATAGTCAACAGCAAATTTCGGGGAGGTATTTTTACCGCTGTTAAGCCGCTTGAATTTTGTGAAGTTGAGTCCAGTCTGTACTAAGACTGACGAAGTATGAAAAGGCTTTAACTGCTGTTTTTTTACTCAACAGGCTACCATTGAAAGCGTTATAAAAGAATCGTCATTTCGACTGGAGCCAGCCGGCTTTGCCGGCAGCGAATGGAGAACCACGAAGTGCCCAGCGAAGTTAAATCTATAAAGACAGATTTCTCGACTGCGTTGCACTCCGCTCGAAATGACGATCCCGGAGAAGGCTTTCACTCATATTGATTTTTATAAAATAAATTCAAGATGACATTTGGCATTTATAAGAAAGCCCCTGGTTATTTGATTAACTTGCTAATAAGATCAGGCTTTTACTAAAAAAGCTTCGGGCATTTCTGCCGCTTTAAGCATGAAATTATGTAACTCGTAGTTTTTAACAAAAGGTTTTAGATTTTCTGAACCCGGACCAAACATCGCTAATTCAACATAATCTCCGGTATGGTTCATACCAGCCCATTGTACATCTGTATATTTACCTAAAATTTTACCGTATTCGTAAAACGGCAGGTTCGATTCGTTATAAAGCTGCCCCTGAGCAATATCTTTAAAATGAACCAATAGTGATTTTACATCTTCTGGTTTCATTTCAAAACCTTGGTTTTCTTTTATCAGATCGATTATTTTTTGTTCGCTAAATGATTGATTAAGCTGCCCCAAAAGCCAGGTATTACTGTGTTTAAAGTTTTGAAGGCTATCGAACTTTTTGTTGGCTTCATCCGCATAAAATAAACCTGGGTTCGAATTGCCATGATCTGTGGTGATGATTACTAACGTTTCGCCATCTTTTTCGGCAAACTCTATTACTTTTCCAACAGCTTCATCAAAGGCAAGCTGATCGAAAATTAAACCGCTCAAATCATTCGAATGTGCGGCCCAATCTACTTTACCACCTTCAACCTGTAATGCAAAACCATCTTTATGATCTTTCATGAGTTCTATCGCTTTCATGGTCATCTCTGCCAAACTCGGTGTAGATTTGATTAGCTCCTGATCATGTAACCTGTCTACCTCGTAAGGCATTCCGTCTTCTGCAAACAATCCCAAAACCGGCTTTGATTTATCTAACGCTAACATTTCAGCCCTGTTTTCTGCAATTTTGTAGCCTTGGGTCAAATATTTTGGAATCAGGTTTCCGCCTGGCCTTTTCGCTCCGAAATATTGGTGTCCACCTCCCATCATCACATCAAATTTTAACCCGAGATACATTTCTGCAATGATATCCTGTCCACCACGATTATCAATATTTACACAAAATCCTGCAGGCGTTGCATGCGTAATGGGTACAGTGGTTACACAACCTACCTTTTTACCTCTTTCTTTAAACTTTTGAAAAATTGGCTGAGGTTTTTCACCGTTAATACCCACGTTTAAAGAACCGTTTTTAACACGCACGCCACCACCCCATGATGAACTTGCCGCGGCAGAATCGGTAACCAAAGAGCTCGCCGAAGCGGTATCCATCAGTGCCCTTGCCACTTTATTATCCCTGTAAAGACCTAACCACTTACTGCTTCTGCCCAATATGCGGTTAGAATAGATATCGGCCATGTTCAGCGTTCCGGTACTCATCCCATCACTCACCATCATAATGATATTTTTAGCCTTTTTTCGTCCAGCTGTTGGCGAAGCCATCACCTCTTTTATACCTACAAAAGGCAAACCTAAACCGGTTAATAAGCCTCCTTTTAATAACGACCTTCTATTCATACCTGTACTTAATTTTTAAACAAGGGGTTTTCTCTAAAGTATTTTCCATCGGCAAAACTGATGGCATAATCTGATTTAAAGTGCGTACTCTTTTTATAATAATCTGTTGTAATAACCTGAGCGCCAGATTTACAGGCAGCTTCGAAATCGCTCCGGTCATTCATCCTGGCTTGCTTCGTATCTGCATCTGCCCTGGTTCTGATGATATAACCTTTCTTTACCAATTCAGGAATTTGTTCATCTTTTGGGTTATTTCTAATCATAAAACCTGCCTCAGGAGTTCCGGGTTCTGCATTGGCAAACATTACACGGCCTTTAAGTGAAGGATGCCCCTGTATGTACGTTGAGCGTTTTCTGTCTTTAGCATCCAGAACAAAAAGAAATTTACCTTTCGCTACACTAAGTTTCGGCCAGTTTTTTGCCAAAACAGCCTCTTCCAAAGTTTTGTATTTGCCCCTTACCTCATCCGGGCTTAAAATATGTTCTTTTCCTAAATTTTCGATAATCACAGCATCCAGCTTATCAAAAGTTTTACCGGTAAAAACCTCTGGCTGCGTAAACCCTGTACGCCTTATCGAGTCATCTTTAGCTTCTAAAGTGATGAAGATCGGCGTATGCTCCGGATTGGCTTCCGACCACTTTTTTAGCTGCTGCAATGCCGTAACCAAAGTTAGTGCTGAAGACCTGAAATCTAAATCCGGAATATGAAAGACCTTAAAACCCGGTTTATTCATTTCGCCAGCTTTATCGAATTCAGGTTGACCTTTTACCTGCTCAAGTCCAAATGGATGCGCATACTTGCCACCTTTCTCATCTGCATAAACATCGATTTCGAGATTTCTTAAACCCATATCCAATTGTTCTGGCATGGGGATGTGTTCATAATCCAAACTGTTTGCTGCTGCCAGGTCTTTTAATCTGACCACATTTAGCAGCTCCGGATTAATGGCTTGTTTATAGCTGTTATGCGAACCGATAACCTGTATCTGATTGATGGGCAAATCTTCCTTTTTAGCAATTAAAGCAATTGCCGGCAGCACCAACACTAAAACCAGGGAACTTGTTAATTTCATCAATGCTTTGATTTTATCTGGTTAATAACCAGGATTTTGTTTTAAATTGCTGTTAAGCTTTAATTCGTTGGCAGGAATCGGGTAGATTCTTCTGGTGATATCCTTATTCATGTTTAAGACATCATTTGGCAAAGGGTATTCTATTTCGAACTGTCCAAAACGGATCAGGTCATTTCTTCTCCAGGCCTCCCAACTAAATTCGCGTGCCCGCTCATCAAGTAAATTTTCCAAACTCACCTCACTTGCGGTTTCTGCACCTGCACGGGCCCTTATTTTATTTAACAATAAAAGTGGTGTTTGTAACTCGCCATTTACCGTAGTTGCAGATGCACCTCTCAAAATCGCTTCGGCTTTCATTAACATTACATCTGCAAGGCGTAATACAGGCATATCATTTCCATTAAGGCGGGTAGCCTGAATAGCATTTGGATCTGGCCAGTATTTTACCGAACGCACACCTTTTGCCTGATCAGCAACTGTGTTGCCTAAATCCATTGGTTTACCCGGTTTTAAAATAAGATCAGGAGTAATCTCAATCTGAGTTGTTGTTCCTGCAATATAAACAGGCTTTGTTAAATCAGGTTTGCGGTTTGCATCAGGCGCATACTGCTTACCTACCAGCCAGAAGGTTGTGCGAACATCGTTGTTTAAATTGAACCTTTTGAAGTATTCGGGTGTGGTACTCATCGAAATACTGAAACCCACATTTATACCATAAGCTGGCGCCAGCGCAGGATAGAAGCCAAATCTGGTCATTTGATTTCCTGGAATCTGCTGATCGTAAGGAATGGCAAATATCGTTTCATTAATCTGCGGACCATTATTTACATCAAAAATATCTGAATACTTGGCATCAAGAGCGTAATTATTGTTTTTCAATATATTATCGGCCATTGTTACAACATCAGTATACCTGGCACGGCCCGTGTAAACCTCGGCGTTTAAGTACATTTTTGCAAGTAACGCGTAAGCCATTGCCTGCGTCGGACGTCCATAAACCGCTACCTTATTATTGTTATCCTTAACTGGTAACTGCCCAACAACTGCCAAAAGCTCTTTTTCAATAAATTCAAAAACCTTTTCCCTGGGTTGGTTACCCGGAAGAGCGCTTACAGGGAACGTGTCAATAATTGGCACATTGCCATATAAATCCATCATGAAGAAATAATACAATGCACGCATGGCCCTTACTTCTGCAATACTGCTGTTTTTAGTGGCCTGAGGCACTGAAGACTCATTTGTGAGGTTGATTAAACGGTTGCAGTTATTAATCCCCCCAAAACCCCACTGCCAGATGTCCCTTACATTGGGGTGATCAATTGTCCAGGTATGGTAATGGAGCTGACGGTATTGTCCGCCATCATCGAAATTCCCATCGCGGGCCGGTAATATAGCCGCATCGGTAGAGAGTTCCTGCATCCTCCAGTAAGGAACACCGAATGAAGAGGACAGGTTGGAATACATAGTACCAAAAAGTGAGGCATAATCTGAATTGGTGTGTGGAAAGTTTTCCTTAACATATTGAGATTCCACATCTACATCGAGCTTACTGCATGATTGAAAAACCAACAGGCAAGCTATTATATTGAACAGGATAATGTTTTTTTTCATCGTTATATTTTTTTAGAATGATGCACTTACACCAAAACTGAACGTTCTTGTTTTTGGATAATAATTATTGTTATCAATACCTGGTGTTAAACCACCGATATTAATTTCAGGGTCTAATCCGCTGTATTTTGTGATGACGAAAAGATTGTTTGCTGTAGCATATAACCTGATGGCTTTGATAGCAGGACTCTTAGGCTTTATGGTGTAACCTAAGGTTGCATTATCTAAACGCAGGTAAGAACCACTTTCCAGGAACCTGTCAGAAATCAGATAAGCATTGATATCGTTAAAAGATTCTCCCAAAGTAAACCTCGGAATATTCTGAAGTTTGGCATCTGCCGGATTATTCAAAGAAGCTTTTGTTGCATTTAGTATTTTGTTGCCCAATACTCCCCTAACCAAAAAGTTGAAATCCCAGTTTTTATAATTAAAACTGTTTGCCCATCCATAAATTAATTTTGGTTGCGCATCTCCCGCAATCTTCGCATCTGTTGTTAAAGGCTGTGTAGCAATCGTTTGCCCGGCAGCATTAATATAAGTGCTTACACCTGCAGCATTTTTCCCGGCATAATTCCAGAGATTAAAAGTTCCTAAAGCGTAACCCGGTTGGATAAGCTGGCTAAAATTACCCGACTGGCCTTTACCCCCAAGCTGGGCGGTCTGGATGGCTGCAATCTTATAAAAATCGTCAGACAAGGTTTCGACTTTATTTTTATTATGCGCCAGATTTGGAGAACTTACCCATTTAAAACTATCAGATTTGATTACGGTTGCATTCAATGAAAATTCTACCCCTGTATTTCTGATTTTACCAACATTGGCGGTTATGGTAGGTAAGAAAAACTGCGTAGTAGATACTTCATATCTGTCGTATATCAGGTCAGAAGTCTGTTTTATGTAAAAGTCAACAGAGCCCGTTAGCCTGTTATTAAAAAGTCCGAAATCTAAACCAATATTACTTGTTGCTGTACTTTCCCATTTTAGATTGGGGTTTTCATTACGAACGGGCCCAATGGCATTGCTGATGTTGCCATTGTTAAGAAATTTGTTGCTCCCAGAAAGTGTACCATAAATAAGCAGTGAGGAGAACGCATCAAATCCTAAGCTGTTACCAGAAACCCCATAACCTGCGCGGAGTTTTAAATCGCTGATTGCTGGCAATGATTTCATGAATTCCTCTCCTATAATTCTCCAGCCGGCAGAAACAGCCGGGAACAATCCCCAGCGGTTATTACGGCCAAAAGCAGATGAGCCATCATCTCTTAATGAAGCCTGGAACAGGTATTTTTCATTATAATTGTACTGTACCCTGCCATAATAGGAAATTAACCTCAGGGTAGAAATTGGTGCATTATTAAAAGCAATCTGCGAAAGTAAAGTCGGGTTTGATAAAAAGAGGTTATTATAACCTAAATTATCATTTGAAAAATTCTGGGTTGTAACTCCAAAACCATCATTTGTTCTGTCTTCCTGCCAAGAGTAACCTGCCAATAATTTTAAGCTATGCTTGCCTATCGATTTATCATAATTAAAGTAACCTTCTAAAACCTGGCTTTTATTAAGTGCATCAATTTTTTGTGCCTGCCCGTTTACGCCGCGTGCCAATCCCGATTGGCTGTTTAAATAGGTACTGTAATTGTTTTGATCGCGCTGTGAAGATACACTGGCCGTAAATTTCAAGCCTTCCAGGATGTCTAATTGGGCCATCCCGTTAATAAGGGTCTTGTTGTTAAGGTTATCAATTTTGTTATTGTCTACAACCGATAGTGGATTTCTTGTTCCGCTTCCGGTACGGTTATAGTTTTCTTTGTAAGAACCATCTGCATTAAAGGGACTAACCGTTGGAAGATAAAAAAGCATATTTGGTAAAGCCGTCGACTGATAGATATCAGTGCTTTTTGAATTGCTATTGGTAATGGTTAAGCCTAGTTTTAACTTATCATTGAAAAATTTTTGATTTAAATAAGCCCTAACAATTGTTCTTTTTAGGGATGTATTTTTCAAAATACCTTTATTATCCAGGTAGTTTACGCTTGCGCCATAGTCAGAAGATTGTCCGCCTCCTCCATAAGAAAGATTATGATTTGTGGAATACCCGGTTCTTTCGAGTAAAGATTGCCAATTGGTATCTGAGCCGTCATCATCAGCAGCATTCAATACCTGCTTATTATCAGCAAGGTACTGCCTCAGTTCAGGAGCAGAAAGCATATCGTATTTTCTGGATACTTTTTCAACAGCCGCATAACCGCTATAAGCCAGGCGTGCCTGGCCATTTTTTGAGCGTTTGGTTGTTACAATGATTACACCATTAGCTGCTCTTGAACCGTAAATAGCGGTCGAAGAAGCATCTTTTAAAATATCAATATTTTCGATATCGGAAGGTGCCAGTAAATCAATTGAGGCACCCGGCACACCATCAATTACATAAAATGGCTCTTGCGCAGCCCCCTCCCTCAATGTAGACGGACCACGCAGAATAGTAGATGGTTTAGCATTCGGATCGCCACTTTTAGTTACATTCAAACCCGAAACCTTTCCCTGTAGTAGTTGGGCAGGATTTACCATTACGCCCTGGTTAAACTCTTCAGATTTAATGGAGGTTACCGCACCGGTTACGTCTTTTTTATTTGCCGTACCGTAACCAATTACCACAACCTCTTTCAATTTTTGATTGTCTGGCAAAAGCGTTATGTTAATTCGCGTTTGATTACCAACAGGCACTTCCTTTGATATACAACCCATCATAGAAAAAACCAACACATTGGATGGTTTTACAGAAATAGTATAGTCTCCATCGGTATTCGTTGAAGTTCCGCCGGCAGCACCTTTTATTCTTATGGTTACACCAGGCATCGGCTGGTTCATCTCATCAACAACCCTACCGCTGATGTTCCGGGTGTTTTGTGCCATTACATTTATTGACAAAAGCATAAGCATAATCAATAAACAACGCAGCCTGCCTACCTCAGTGAAGTAAATCAGTTTGTAAATTTTTTTCATGAAAAATAATTTATAGTTGGTTTGTATTAGTGGGAACGGCTCGTAAATGGGCCAAAGTCTCCTGACTAATTTGCCACAAAGATGCGCCTGGTTAGTTAGGAATTTATGATGTAAAAAATACAGAATTGTTAAATTCGAGCCCGAAAAGGCAATGGAATGTTAAGGAAACAACCATTAAACTTCACGTTGAAAATTTTTAATTTAACATGAAGTTTAACAATTATCTGCAGATCAAAATATTTCTATTTTTATAAGAATAGTTGGTTCATTAATAGCCAACTTTAATTGTTGTACCATTTAAATCTGCCATTACCGGGCCTTAGAAACCAGATGCATACAGATAAGATGCGCGGTATATTGGTAAACGGACAAAACTTAAAAGCGTAAAGTATTGCTAAGAATACGGTATCACGATCGTTCCGCTATAAAGATATTACCAGCTCCTTCCCTTCATAAACCAACTGCTTTCCGGTAAATTCTCCATCGCCAAGGCCTTTATTTTTCTCGACAAGCACGATATTCATTTTCCTTGAAGCGATCATTCCGTCATATGATCCCCGGCGTTTAGATATGCGGAATTCGCGGCGGTCATCATTCCAGGACAGGTCATAGCTTGCCGTTTTACCTTTTTGGTAGTCGTAAGTGGTACCGTCATCCTCATAAATGGTAAACGTACCATTTTTGCCCGGATAGATCCTGATTTCAAGAGGTGCATCCGGTTTTTCGCCCACATATTGCTGGTCGGGTCCTAAGGGAATAATTGAACCCGCTTTAACGAAAACAGGGATATAATCTAATGGGCTGGCCGCATCAATAGATGTACCGCCTTTATATTTCCTGCCACTCCAGAAATCGGTCCACAATGTTCCCTCAGGAAGGTATACTGCCCTGCTTTTTATGCTCTTATCGTTTGGCGATGATGAGCCTTTTCCGGTATATTGAGGATCAGTTACCGGGCATATTAAAAAGGCATTACCAAACATGAACTCATCTTTGATATCTTTCACCTTTTTATCTTTACGGAAATCGAAAAGCAGTGTCCTGGTCATGGTATAATCCATTTTGTTCACCATTGCGGCAATTGAGTAGGTATATGGCAGAAGCCTGTACCTAAGTTTTATCTGTTTAAGTATAGCATCATAAAATACATTTCCTGGTTGACCAAATTGCCATGGCTCCCTGGCAAAATCGGTACCATGGCTCCTCATCACTGGTAACCAGCAGGCATATTGCAAATTCCTCACATAAAATTCGCGGTACGCATCGTCTGATGGACCGTTTGGAAAGTCGCCGTTCGAGAACCACGTTTTGCTTGGCCTAACAAAGAATGCCCCGGCATCTATCGTCCAGTAAGGAGAGCCCGTAGTCATATAGTTTAGTCCGCCGGAAATCCAGCTCTTAAAATCGTTCCAGGTTGCTTTGGTATCCCCATTCCATACAATTGTCCCGTACCGCTGCATTCCCGGATAGGATGCTCTTGTAAGGTTCACCACACGTTTGGTACTCGAGGTTAATCTTTGGTTTTCATAGATACCCATTGCATGATGTAAAGAAAACAGATTTACCCTGAGGTCTCCAAGCAAATCGGCCATCACCTGAACGTTTTTTTGAAAACGGACGAGGGGATTGCCGGCAATATCATTAGCCTTGCCCGACCAATCGTAATCAACAGGTTCAGAAGAGTCGGCCCACCAGCAATCAACCCCTTTTGAAAATAAATTCTTGTTCACGTACTGGTCCCAATACATCTTTCTCGCCGCCGGATTAAAGGCATCGTATATTTTTCGCCCCAGAACATAACCATTTGCCGACATCTCTTTTTCTTCCTCTGCAGCTACCTGTGGCCAGATGGACAGCATGAAATGTGCTTTTTTTTCATGAATGTTACTGATCATTTTTTCCGGCTCGGGGAACTTGGCCTCATCAAATTTCTTATAGCCCCATAAATTTCCCTTCCAGTATTGCCAGTCCTGTACAATTACATCAAGGGGGATATTATTATTTCTAAACCTGGTTAAAACACTATCCAGGTCATGAACATTTCTATAGCGTTCTTTAGACTGTATGTAACCGAACATGAATTTTGGAGGTATTTCTACCTTTCCGGTTAAGGTACGGAATTGGTGAATAATCTGGTCGAATTCAGGACCGTACATAAAATAATAATCGATCTGATTTACAGCCAGCATTTCCATACCGTGCTTTTCAGGTTCATCCCTGAATATCATGGCCGAACCGGCATCAAACAATAATCCATACCCCAGGTCAGACATTAAAACCGGCATGCTTTTTTTAAGGTTATGCTCATAGAGATATTGCCTGGTCCCTCTCAAATTCATCAGGTTTTCCTGATGGGAGCCCAAACCATATAAGGCCTCTCCGGGCTGCCAGGTAAAGTTCTGTTCAGCATGCCATGCAGATCCTACCTTTTCCTTATTGGTGATATTAGCCTGAACCTGGTCTCCGTTCGCGGTTTTCTCAACCTTACTCACCGCATCATTATAGTTTGATTTAAGCAATTCTACCTTCTCAAAACTGCGGGGTTTTTGCTGATCCTCCTGTAAAAGTGTATTCCCTTTGCTATCGTAATAAGATATACTTCCGGTAGTCAAAAATACCCTAACCTCGAGCTGTTTGGATTTAAGGCTTACAAAATTGCCAGCGCTTGCGAAATCGACTTTAACATTTCTTTCAGGCAATGGTATACATACATCAGTTTCATTACTTTTAAAGTCGCCATCCGGAACACTCCTTACCCTAACAATTGCCTGATCTACAAACTCAACCTTAAGTATCTTACTTCCCGAACGCAGCACTAATCCGTTGGAGATCTTAGTAGCCTTAAAGGCTGATTGCGCAAAAGCGACTGTAGGCCCAAGAGAAAATGTCAGTAAGTATATTATTGCCAATGCAGAAAATTTTAATCTGGCGTTTACATTCATACGTATCAATCTGTCAGTTTATGTGTTATTCTGAAAATATAATCAATTAAAAAAATCAGGCTATTTTGTTACTTTGTACCGGTATACACTGTGCAACATATTACCGTCGGGTGTTATTCCTTCTATTGTTATCCTAAAGTTTCCGGTAGCATCAGAGTTATAGTATTTAATGGGCACATTTCCTGTAGCGGAAGTCACCACCGACGGGTTCCAGTAAACAGTAGACCTGAAATCGGGTTTTTGACCTTTCGAAAGGGTATTGTATTTTGGCACATAAAAATCCTTTACCTTGCTAAATCCAACCGGTTCGAATAATCGTGTACTTAAATTTAACCTTCCGCCCGATAAACTGCCGCCCCGGGTGGTAACCACTATTACACCACGGCTTTGCGCACCATACATGGTGGTATAATTATCGTTTCTTAAAATTTCAATCGACTCTATATCCTGCGGATTTTCGATATTTTGATCGAGGTACACAGGGTAGTCTTGCAGTTCGACCTGCATACCATTCCAGTAGAGCAGCATTGGTCGCGCATCAGGTCCGCCCCGTGCCAAAAATGGCGCCATTACAACTCCAAAATCGGTTTGAACACTTTTGAAAATAACCCCACTGATCAGGCCGGCCAGACATATAGATAAATTTGCACAAGATTTAAGCTGATCGCCAACAACTACCTGGTCTGCTCTTCCTGCACCGTTGTAATTGGCTGAACGTGACATTTGCTGTTTAGACTTTACCACAACATCTTTCAGCTGTATTCCTGTATGGTTTCCGGCTTTTTCCTGCAGCTCTTTTTGTGAATTGAATATATCGTTATAATGGTAGGCTCCAACGGAATGGTGAAGTAAATAATCGTAAGATTCGTCGGTAAGCGGATGGTACCCGGGTATAGAATCAATTTCAACCGCCAATCTTCTTTTTTTGTCTGGAGCACTGGCTTTAAAAGTAATTTTAACACTATCAGTCAGTAAAAATGGAGGAAAAGAAAACCTGCCCGATTGGTCGGTTTTGGTTTGCTGGAAAAGTTTCGCCTTCAACGACAGGATGGTAATATCGGCTCCGGCATAAGCTTTTCCGAATAATGTTTTTGCAGATCCGCTAAAAACCGTTTCAAGCGCCTCGGGGCTGTAAAGCGGCTCCTGTTTATTGTTTAGGTTTTTCCATGAAAAACTCCTGTATCCCTGGCTGCGCAACAGCAGATCAAGCTCAGCTTTCTTTTTGTCGTTAATATCATGGAAGTAGTAGTTTGGGTGTTCAATGTAACCTTTAACATCAGAACTCAGCAATAATGAGCTTAAAATAGTTTGCTCATCATCTTCGCTGCCAGTCTGCAGCCTCTCGTCTGTTACGGATACAGCGTAGCTCCCAACAACCGCCTGGTTACCCACTTCGCTTTGCATGCCGAGGTCTACCATTTCGCGGGGCTTAAAACTTTCTTTTAAGTTAGAAAGCTTTATCGAAGAATTTACTTTCGGGTAATTAAACACAAGCCGTTCAGCAACAGGCTCATACCGATCTGAAAATAGTGTAAGCTGGGTTATGCCCGTGGGTAAGTCGCTGCAGGGGATTTTAAATGACAACAGCGGCCCGTTTAGGGTAAAATCTTTCTTTATAACCAATTCATTTCCGGCAACACCAGTCAAATGCCAAACAGATTTTAGTGCATGTACTGATGAGGAAGCCTGGATGCGTAACGTAATCGTATCGGAACTATTGGTATAGGCCGAAAAGATGGCACCATTGCGGGAGGCGGCCGGTAAGTTAACTTTTGTCGAAAAACCATCTTTTATATCAGCAATAGCGGTATAAGTCCTGCCTGCTTCCGGAACGATTAAGAATTGGCCCATGCCGTAATGATCACAATTGAAGGTTGTAACCGTTACACCCTGGTCATCGACAATTTTTCCGGTAATATTTTTTCCGTAACCATCGGGGCCAACACATTTAACAGCCAGCCTCGATTGTAATCCTTCCACAAAAGTTCCGCCTTCGGCAAGGATTTGTATATCGAAATCTGAAGGTTGATTAATTGCTACCACTGTATTAACCTTTTCATCATCCGCTTCTGCTTCAACACTCACAAATTTTAAATGAGAAGTTGATTTAAAATGTAAACTTAAGTTTCCATTCCCATCAGTAGCAGACTTTCCGGTTTTTAAGGTATCGGCACCTTCGGTTATACTGTATTTAAACGATCTGTCGGCTATTGGCTCCCCCCCACGGTTGGTATACTTTAATTCAATCTTGTTTGATCCGTTCTCTGTACTTGAAGAAGCGATGACGGCAGAAACGATCTGAGCGGCTTTGGCACTTCCTATGTATATATTTTTTTGAAAAAAAGAAGTTGGATCGTTCCTCATCAGCCGCGTGTACGCGCGGATGCTGTAATCTCCATCAATTAAGGTAAGATCAGTAGGGAAACAACCTTTAGCAAGGCCGTTAACTATGGGAATTTTAACCTGGGAAATTTTACCCGACTGCGTAAAAAGCTCTACATATAAAGCTCCGCTGAGACGGGAAAGCCGATTACCTGAACCCGTAACGGTATAGGCGTTAAACCAAATCGTATCGCCCTTAGCATAAACAGTTCTATCCGTATGGATGTAAACTTTTTCCCTAACCCTTTTTTTCGTCCACCCTTCAAAATCATCTAGTGGAATAGTGCCTGATGACTGGGCGAACGAATCTTTTAGCCCCAGGAAAAAAAACATCCCAATGAATATATATCTCTTATATAAAGGGATAAAAGAGACGAATTGAAAAAGATTTACCGACTTCACGTTACAAGAATTTATTAAAAATTATGTTTCCACTACGAAGAGATTTAACCACCGGTTAAGGCTTGTTACCTGATTTTTCTACACCAGGCCTTTTATTTTATAAATCTTTCCCTTGCTGGTTAAAAACGTTGTGAGGTACCCATTTGCTGATTTTACAACTTTGGTTTTAACCCCTTCTACCTGAATCTGGTTGCTGGTTCTGATTACACAATTACCGCCATTTCCGGACTTAATTAATGCGGACTTTAATTTACCTGCAGTCCATTCCATATCGACAGTAAAAGCACCCCTGGCCTTTAGTCCGGAGATACTTCCATTTGCCCACGATGTTGGAAGCGCTGGCAGAAGATGTAACTCATCCAGCTGGCTTTGCAAAAGCATTTCGGTGATGCCGGATGTAGCGCCGAAATTTCCATCGATCTGAAATGGAGGATGGGCATCGAATAGGTTGGGGTATAAACCACCTCCTTTTGAGACACTTAAATCGCGCATTAAATCACGAACCAATTTATAAGCATGGTCACCATCAAGTAAACGGGCCCAGAAATTGATTTTCCAGGCAAGGCTCCAGCCGGTTCCTTCATCACCCCGTAATTCCAGTGTTTTTTTACTTGCTGTAGCGATGTCGGCGTTGATTAAAGGAGATATTTCACGTCCGGGATGTAAGCCATAAAGATGACTTACATGGCGGTGATGCGGTTCAACATCTCTCCAGTCTTTGTACCACTCTTGTAAGTTACCTGCCTTACCAATATGCAGTGGGTATAGTTTCTCTACCTTCGCTTTAAGCAGTTTTCTGAATTCAGGATCAATTTTTAATGCTTCGGAAGCCTCGATGCAGTTGCGAAAATGGTCACGCACGATCGACATGTCCATGGTTGTGGCTATAGAGGTATTGGCTTTTTTCCCTTTATCATCATAATATTCGTTTTCTGGCGAGAATGATGGAGCGGTAACCAGGTATCCATTTTTATCCTCTACCAGGTAATCCACTAAAAATTCTGCGGCACCTTTCATCACCGCATAAACCTTTTTCAAAAAGTCTTTATCCTGGGTAAAACGATAATGCTCATACAAATGCCGGCTTAGCCAAGGCGCAGCCATATACCAGTTTGCCCATTTCGGATCGCCCTTTCCTAAATTTCCTACCGGGTTACTTAAGGCCCATATATCGCTGTTGTGATGGGCGACCCAGCCTTTCATGTTATAAAAATCTTTAGCCGTTCCTTTACCCGTAACAGCCAAATTGTTGATGAACTCAAACAAGGGGTACTCCATTTCTTCCAGGTTACTGATGGCAGCAGGCCAATAGTTCATCTGGGTGTTAATGTTGATGGTATAATTTGAGCTCCATGGTGGTCTCATGGAGGCATTCCAGATGCCCTGGAGATTTGCCGGAGGGCCGCCGAGCCGCGAAGAACTGATCAGCAGGTACCTTCCATATTGATACAAAAGCGTTTCAAATGCCGGGTCGCTTATACCTTTACTAAACTCAATGAGGCGTTCATTTGTAGGAAGTTTCGCATTCGACGCCACACTGGCTGAACCCAACTTAAATTTAACGCGGTTAAAATAATGCGAATAATCTGCCAGATGCTCAGCAAAAAGCTCCTTCCATGGGCGCTTAATCGCAGCTGTCAGGTTATTGCTGCAAATTTTTATTTCATCTTTCCCCTCGCTTACCGGACACTTATCGAACCCGTTAAAACTGGTAGCTGCGCAAATAAACAATAACACTTCATCGGCATTTGCAACCTTCACACCTGAAGTATCCGATTTTACGCTTCCACCTTTCAAAACAGCTCTAAGCTGCATGGCTACCCGCATACCACGGCATTCTGCATCGTCATAGTTTACAGGTTTCGGATTATAGTTCACATAATTCGGATCAACCTGCGAGGGGGCTTTTCCTTTAAAAATAATACCATTGCTTCCATCTGCTGTTATGGCTCCCTTAAGCTGACTACTTACACTGGCAAAAAAACTGATCATGCCGGGCTTATCTGCACTTAAACGAATAACAATGGCTTTGCCCGGAGCAGTTGCTATGATTTCGCGTTTGTAAGTCACTCCGTTTGCCCTGAACTTAACGGATGCCAAACTTTGATCAATGGATAAGTCTCTTACATAATTCTCAAACTGACCGGGGCCAATATCCTGTTTCAATTTCAGGTCTGCCAAGGGTAGGTACGATTGAGAATAAACCCCCTGCATTTTCCTGATCTCGGTATTTGCTTCCTGGTAATTCTCATCTTTTAAAAGCAGCTCGCGGGTACGCATCACGTATTCAGGTGCTTTGGGATTTACATTTGCTTTTACCGGGCCTCCGCTCCATAAGGTGGCTTCATTAAGCTGTAGTAATTCATTAGACGGATCGCCATAAATCATAGCACCCAGCATTCCATTTCCAACAGGCAAAGCTTCAGTCCATTTTTTTGCGGGCGCATTATACCAGAGTAAGTCATTTTTCTGTCCAAAACATTGAAAGAACAGGTTGAAAAAAATTGTGAGGCAAAAGAAAAAACGAATCATAGGTTAATAGTTGTGTGTTTAATTTTAAAAACGGACTTCAGCGCCCGTATCTTCTTCAATATTGGATCAAAACAATGAGTTACATTAACTGGCCAGGTTGGTGCACTGCTTCCTGTTAACAGATATTAAAAATTATTGTATTTGGCGATCATTTAGCCTAAATAAAAACGGGCTAAAGCTTTAACTTTAAGCCCAGGTTTTATCATCCGGTCACCAATATTTATCTTTTATTTGGCATACTTGTAATTAAAATAGTCGATATCTACAAAGCCCTTATCGGCAAGTTTATTGTAATTAAAGATGCCGATTCGGTCGCCCCGGTAACTTCCCCAGGTTAACTGGGTAACATTGCCTATAGGCAAGAAATTCTTTCCATCTAAACTATAAAAGTAGCGGTTTTGGCCCTGGTAATCCCAGGTCGACCTCAGCCAAACCATGTTTTCTTTTATTTTTATTCCAGGTAATTCCTGCCCATCTGCATGGTACACCATCAACCTCTCCTCTCCTTGCTGTTTAATCCCGAGCATGCTCATCGTTGCTGTGGAGAAGTGAGTCAAACCCGCAAACTGTCCGTCAGCCATTCCGCTAATATCCAGTTTTACGGTAGCCTCATTAGCGCTTGTTCGCATACTCCGTTGCGTAATGGTATTACCGGCCCTTAATAATATTTTTTTCGGATCTTCAGGTTTTATCGGTTGAAAAGCCATCAGGCGAAGAAATCCTTTTCTTGCAGAAAGCGACCACCTGTCATTTCTCGGCTGGTAGTTCCACTCCCATTGCGGACGTAGCGCCACAGATGAAAAATCGTCGTCTGTCTGGATCTTTATAGCTGGATTAAGGGGAAGAGGTGCTTTTCCTGACCATACCATGTTTCCAATATTATCTTCGCCAACCTTACCGATTATAGGCCAGCCATCTACCCAGGTTACCGGTAATAAACTTGCGGCCCTTCCTTCCCAATCGCCGGAACCATGATGGGTGAAAAACCACCATTGCCCATTTTTCAGCTGCATAAGTCCGCCCTGGTTAGGCTCCCGGTCAATGTTCTTATTTACATGATTAATCTGCTTAATTTCCCACGGACCGGTAATCTTCTGTGACCTTTCCATCATCATTACACGGCCTTCGGCTTTTACTTCGCTAAAAAAATGATAATAAAGGCCATTAATCTTGTATAGTTTATTTGCCTCACTACCTGAAGATTGATGAATAATGGTATCGGTGTCCATACGCAGGCTCTTGCCATCCTGTGCCATCTTAAAAAGGTGGATATTGTACTTTTTATTGGTTTTAGGGTCCAGTTTAAAGTTTGTAGCTATAAAATAAAGCTGTCCGTCATCATCACAAAAAGAAGAACAATCGTCCCATCCCGATACGTTCCAAACCTGGTGTAACGGTTCCCAGGGTCCTTTGGCATCCTTTGCCGAGCTCATAAAAAATCCGTCGTCAGGACTGCCGAAATAGACCCAAAACTTATTTTTGTAATACCGGATGGAGCCTGCCCAGATCCCTCTGCCATAACTGTTCATTTTAGTCCAGTCCAAATTAGGGCTAATCCGGGTAAGATCAGCAGCCACATGGCCTGCAATTTCCCAGTTCACCAAATCTTTAGAGTGTAATACGACCATTCCGGGCGAAAACTGCATGGTTGACGATATGGCATAAAAATCATCACCAACGCGGATAGCATCTAAATCACTGTAATCGGCAGGTATAACTGGGTTGTAAAAGGTTCCATCCTTTTGCCCTCCCCAACTTTCCGTTTTCTGTGCAAAAACGGTGGCACTGAGCGTAACGAGCAAAAAGGTTTGGCATAAAAAATTAAGTGTAAATCTCATAAACATGTTAAGGTAATAGAGGATGCTATAAACTCATTGGTTTTTAAAGGGTTTTAACTAATTTACAATTCTGACTTCCAATTCGGGCATATTTTCTAAAAAATACATAGGGCCTGTTTAAAAATTAAATAAAATTATCTCGTATGTCAGTCTGAGCGTAGTTGAAGACCATTTCGGTGTATTAAAAATGCACTTCGACTACGCTCAATGTGGCAACAAAGGCCATTTATATTTGTTATAAAAAGTTAAACAAGCCCTAAGGATTTAATGTACGTGTTAGCGTTACCCCCGATATGTTAACGGCCTGGCTACCGGAAACCGTGGCAACAAAACCCATCGATACCGTAGCCGCGGCATTGAGGGTAAAGGTAAACGATTTGCTTCCTGATCCGTTTATGGCCACTCTTCCTACAAAGTTTGCGGGAGTTGTAGGAGCAGCAATATCAGGAATGGTTGTACCTATTGCGGCAACACTGTATGCTCCTTTGGTGTTATCGGTTGTCACACCACCACGCACGTTCGCATCAAACTTGTAGGTTCCTGCCGGCAATAAGACGGTTTGATAAATCTTGCCATTTGTAATATTTGGCGATGTTGGTGCCCCCCCTGGCTTTCCATAATCTGCAGCTATATAACCAGATTCGAACGCAATTTGGGTACTGTTGTTATTATCAAACGAACCGTACGAACCGTTCAGCTCATTTGTCAGGCTGTACGATTGGCGCGTATTTCCCTGGGCGTTAAACAGCCAACCCGAAAGCACACCCCATCTGCCCTGATTTGGATCTATTGTACTGGTTTTAAACGGCTGTGAGGTATTTTTCAGCACTTTTGTGATATCCGAAAAGATGCGCAGCGGATCTATTAAGTAAACCAGCGTACTTTTTGCAGCGTTAACCTGGTATTTTTCAGGATTGGATAAGGTAAATGCCACTGCAACCTTTGATGGGAATCTCGCAAAGATACTATCGATGTTAACCCTCATTTCAACAACGGTCGAATTCTTATAATCACCCAGGTCAACATCATTAAGATCCATGGCGGCATTAGTAAGAATAGCGGTGCCCGCCGGAAGCAATCCTTTTGCAAGCAATTTTTTTAGGGTATCGGCATTATAAGCAACTGATGTTTTAAAACCCCTGGAAGCTTTTCCGCCTAAATCTACCTGCGCTTTAATCGAGAAAGCATTATTATCAAAGCTTGCATTATTAGCGGTTAAATTAGGGGAAGTGAGTTGTGTTACTACCTGGTTTGGGTTGCTTACCGCGGAGGTAAATGATAAAAAATGTAACTCATCTATTTTAGCCACATCTGTAGTACTTAGTGTAAGCACTACAGACTTTTTACTTTCATCCAATTTTTGAGATTTTGACGGGTTGGCAAGCGTTATGGCAAAAACTAAATTTTTCCCATAATTCCGCTCAATAGCACTTGCAGAAACAGCTACATTAAAAGTTACATTTCTTGTCCCGAACCTCACTTCAACAGATTGAGGCATTGAAAAATCCGGGAAATTGATCACCGCACCATTGGCCACCGTTTGCGAAGTTGCCAGTTGTGGCTCGGGCTGGAGATTAACCGTAAAAGTAGAATTTGCCGGGTTTTCCAGCGCTATGCGAACCGGAAAAGTAATTCTATCGTCTCCTTTTGTCACATCAACAATATTTACGGCGTTAACCAGCGATGGATAGTCAAATTTAAGCACTCCGGGTGAGGAGCTCACCTCGTCAACAAATTTTTCCTGTTTACAAGAGTACAGAAAAGTAACTGTAAGTGTGAAAAAAGAACAAAAGAGGATTACTATTTTAATATGATTTTTATAAAACGTATTCATGTGGTTCAGGCTTAATTATTTAAAAATACTTTCCCATCCAAATTCCAGTTTTCTTTAATTGGAATACTTAGCCACGACAAGATTTGTGCGGTTATATCATCTGAGCCCGGTACTGTTGCCGATATATCGGGAAGTGAAATTGGGCAAACGATGTAAGTACTTTTTTCCCACAAGGTACTGTTTGCGAGTTCAGTACCCTTTACCAAAGGTGTACCTCCTTTGAGCACTTTAAAATCGTAATTACCATTCTCCGTTAATATTTCATTCTTAAACCTGCCTCCAGCTCCATCTCTGCAAGGCCAGTAGCTTGCAAGATAACTGTAATCCGGGTGAGAACTACTTACATAAGTATCGCACGCAAATTGCTTGATGGTCTCATCAGACAATGCTTTTCTCCAGATCCTAATATCAGACACATTCCCATCAAAGGGGTCTTTATTTTCGTCGGGAATATAACCTATAGTATAGGGTGCATTATAAGTATCAATCAAAGGCCACAGGGTCTCAGGAATTTCTGCTTTATTGTTAAAAATCCCATCGGTATACAAATAGACGAAACGCTTTGTGCCCTCAGTTCTGATTACAACAGCAAGCGCATGCCAGTTTCCATCGGCAATAATAACCTTCTTATCATCGGCATTTACCCCCAGCTCATTGGTACCTGCAGGTGTTGCGCCTCTGGCAAGTGAAAAACGCCAGGTCAGTTTTTCTATAGAAAGGCACCAGCCGGTACCCCCGGTATTGTTAAGCCTGGTCATCTTTCTGCCAAAGAAACTTGGCCATTGAAAAGTATAAGTGCCTATATTTTCCTTTGCGAAAGTGCCTATCGTGTTTTTGTTCTTTCGCACCTTCAATTCGATGGTAAAATCGCCATTACTACCGAAATTCAGTGGATTTACAGAGGACGATTTTAAAGCATCATCAAATCTAAGTTCAGCCCTGATTGCACCACTTTGCAGCGCGGCTTCAGATGCTACTCCCGTAGATGAATAAAAACGAACGAAGTTTCCGTCATAAACATTGCCGGTAAATGGTTTGTCTATTAGTTTTGACTGATACTTATCATTATAGAAAATAGTAAAGGTATTGGCCTTTGGATTTGAAAATATAGTATTATCATTCACCACACTTGCTGCCGCCCCTCCGCGGCTGGAAGTAATGATAACCATCCAGTTTTCCTTGCTATAATTCTTCCTATTTTTTAATGCATCCATGACCTGGCCAACATAAGTATCAAATTGCAGGATAGCATTTTTGTACTGTTGATTTGAACTCTCGTAAGCATTGGTGCTACCTGCAGTGTTTACACTTTTATACATACCCACTACCACACCGGCATTATCATTGGCCAACTCTTTCAAAACACCATTTTGAATTTCCGTATCACTATTATAGGTTACCCTCGAATCAACAGAAGCGTCGCTTGTAAAATTGTCTGTAAATGCATTGCTGTAAGAAAAGGTCGCTATTCTAACTTTCGCATTTGCCTCCTTAATCCGCTGAAATACTACCGGATACAAATTCAGCTTGTTATTGCCGAGTGTTGCACTTGTTACCTCGTGCTTAGCTTTTGATACCCCGGTAAACAGGTCTGCCCATGTGGTTGCCTCATCATAACCTTCATCGCTTACGGAGTAATATGAAAAGGTTGATTTTTTTAGCAGGTTGGTCATATTAGGGGGCGCTACTTCTTTTAAAGCCACCCCACGCAATCCATCCACAACCAAAACCAACACTTTCCTTGCTTTCGGACTATTGAAAGTAGTATCGTTTATAACTAAAGGGGCTACCTTGTCAAAATCACTTTGGCAGGAACTTCCCAATATGGCTATCATCCAAAAGCAGAATAGCCTTACCATTACCGTTGTAAAATTCTTTTTCATAATTTTAATCAATACTTAGTTTAATTAATCTTCAAGCACTAAACCTTTGATATTTTGAACAGCTTGTGAATCGAATTTTCTAAACGAGCCAAGCAAAACGATGCTTCGCTTATTATCTTTATTTCGCTCCTCTAGCACCCTGTTAATCGTTCCTGTTAACTCGCCCAACGTGTTGTAACCTTGAGCCAAACTACCTTGCGGCGATAAAATCATAAATCCTGCGCGACGCACATTGTTATATTTTTTAAAGTTACCCGACACGACAATCAAACCGTTAGACAACTGCTGTGCAAACGATGGATAGCCGCTATCAAAATTTCCTGAAACAAAAGTATCATCAATTGATCCGTCGGCTTTGAGCACTAAAATGTTCTGAATAGAACGGTTGTTAAATGAACTAAAAACACCAGTGAGTACAAATCTTTGCGTAGTACTGTTCCAGTTAATGCTGGTGATGTAGCCTGTAGCACCTTTACCCACCTGGAAAGAATCGTCAACTGTTCCGTCTGCATTAAGCCTAACAATCCCCCCTGCTGCCTTATTATCAAATTTTGAAAACGCCCCTACCAATACCAACTTACCATCTGCCTGCATTACGGCATCTAAAATATTTCCATTACCTCCATCAAGGGTAGTCCCTCCTGAAAAATGGTAAGTGTTGTCGAGCCCCCCATCCAATTTAAACCGTACTACCTGCCTGATCGGAATAGAATCCCGGACAAGACTATCCCTATAGCCGGTTAAGGTTGTATTTCCAGACGTATAGGTAAACGTTCTGCCCACATCGTACCGGTGGGAGACATAATATTTGAATCCTCCAACGGCAATTATTCCGTTGTTAAAGTAAAAAATCCGCTTAATCGGGGCATCTGTTCCTCCATTGAAAACGGGAACAGTAAGTTTTGGATAAGTTGCACCACCATTCTTCGATGAGTAGGTATCAACCTGCTTGAGGTCAATTGCTCCAAGAGCAGTAAGCCTTGTGATGTTTTTAACAGGTCCCCTCAGATCAAATGCAGACATATTTCCAGCAACGAAAATATTGGCATCGTTCGGGCTCGAGGTAACGGCACTGAGGTAACCACTAACTACCCCGGTACCCAATTGCAATGTTCGCTGAACCTCCCCTTCGTAAGTAGTCTCTGCTATTTTTTTGATGGCCAAAACAATTCCTTTTTCATTAAAGTCGGTAAATTCTCCTACCATCAGGTATTTTCCCGTCTTCAACTTATAGGCATCATAAATGGTGTTATTGGCGCCTATTTTTGCCTTGAAATAGGGATCATCAGATATTTTGCCAAAAACCTTAAACTGCGGACCAAAAAAGATCTGGTCGCCAATTTGTATAGAAGTTGAGCCCGAACTCCCCGCAGCAGGAACTTTAACTTTTACTACATCGCCGGCAATCGACACAATTTCGGCTTCTTCGCCGCTAAACTGGAAACGAAGTTGTGTTTTATATTGTTCGGCACCGACAACACTTACCGTTACCACATCATTGGCACTGCCTTGTGTAGGCTCGATAAAACTAGCCGTGTTAAATTTTAGCCCCAAAGGCAATTTACCGCCCGAATAGGGGTTTTCAAATTCTTTAACTTCATCCTTGCAGCCAGCGAGCAACAATAACGAAAGGCTACAGGCAGTAAACCAAATTTTTATTTTAAAAACTGACATATTTTTTGAATTACTTGGTTAATAATACGTCCTGGATTAAATTTTGAGGATCGGCTCCAAATGGAAAATCTGTGCTCAGAACATGCACTACAGCGTGCTTTGGCTGCACATCAGAAGAAGTAATGGGGATACTGACCCAATTATCTAAAGGTTGTGATATATTCGGTATATACGACAGCAGTAATTGCCTGTAACCCGTGTACTTTACCCCGCCGGCATCGGCATATCTTACACCAATATTAAATACATCCCCACTGTAAGCTATATAATTCTGGCCCGGAAATATGGCTTTTGCACCAACATCTATTTGTGGATAATCGTTAAGCTTGTTCGCTCCCTTAAAAATATAGTTTGAAAGATACCTGCGCCAAATCAGTCCATCTATATCAGTAAGGGTTTTCACCGTATCTTTTCCGTAGATAAATAGTGTTGAATTGACTTGTTTGATCAACAAAGCAACAGCGTAATCCTGCGGGGCAAAAAAGGTAAGGGTATCTTCGTTAAACTGGCGTTCCATACCGGCGATTTTAATGATGTTGACAATCGTGTCAAAGCTTCTCGGATTTGACTTCAGGTATTCCAAAGTAGTTCCCGGAAAAATAGGATTGGATTTACCCCCATCAAAATAGTATTGATCTTTTTTGCAGGCAAAAAATAGCAAGCAAGAAAATAATACTAACAGCCAGGGGATTGATATTTTTCTAAAATAGTTCATTGTGAAAATATAAATTGTTAGAACCAATAATCATTTAAGGTCATAAAAGGGTTTCTGTCACGGGCAGCCGGATCAATTGGCCATGTCCATGCGCCCCTGTTAAACTGATCAACCGATAGTGGATTTGAGCTCCATTTCGGATCGAGAATTCGTTTTGTCCGTACCAGGTCGAAGAAACGGTAACCCTCACCGAGCAGTTCGCGCCCTCTTTCTTTAAATATCTCATCTTTCAGATCCTGACCTACCAATCCAGATAAAGCGGTCGCATTGGCCCTCATCCGCACCATATTCACTATAGAAGTGGCCTCTCCATCCCTTCCTAAGTTGGCAAGGGCTTCAGCCTGGAGTAATACGGCATCAGCATACCTAAAAAGCACAAGCCCCCAATCGGGAAAGCCCAGCACCGATACCGGTCCTTCAAATTTAGATAAGGCAAAACGCCCGTTTTCCTGGTCTCTGTTTTGAATCATATCTGCGCGGTAATCGCTCACGTTACCGAACAGAAAATCGATATATGCCTTTTTATAGTGCAAATGCGTTGTTGTTCCGTTTTCTTCGTGCTTGGTTAAAACAACCGGCTCGCCCGGAAATGCCGATTTATAAAAAAGATTGGAACCCGATGCAAAGGCAGAACTTTCCTTTAATTCAATTAAACTTTCACTGGTTCCTCCAAGGAATATCCGGCTCGTTTCTTCAATTGGAATGAGCGTATGCTGGTTACTCTGAATCAGTTCATTGCCTAAAGCAGCTGTTTTTTCATAATAGCCGTTTTTGTTTGCTTCATCAAATCCGGCATTCCACATATACATGTTCATGAGTAGTGAGATTGCGCCACCCCTGTTTGCCCGTACGCCATTTAATGCCGGATCATCATATTTCCATGGAAGGTTATTTTTTAACGGTTCCAGTTCGGCGATACATTTGTTTAGTACGCTGACAAATTTCTCCCTGCCCAATGGTGTGGAGTGATTTGCATCGGTATAATAGGCAACATCGCCATAAATTCTAACCATGATAAAGTAAGTGAGGCACCTGATAAATACAGCTTCGGCTAGGTACCGTTGTTTATCACTATCGCTTAAGCCCGGAATACCTTTGTTCACCTCCTCATACATGATATTGGCTTCCTGAATAACCCTGTAAAAATCCGTCCAGTTGGTATTAACCACGAAATTAAAAGCCAGCACCGTATTAAATGTTCTGGGCGATGCACCGTTAGTTAGCCATGGTGAGTTAGGTGCTATTCCGTAAACTACCGCCTTCATATCATTTTTAGCCAGGTAATCGTAAACTACCCTCCGGTTCTGGTCATTGGATTGAAAACTTGTTACGCCCGCAACCGCTGTATTAGACCTAATCTCTCCAAGCCTGAATTCGCCTGCAGCCGGCCAAAAACAAGAATTAGACAGTTTATCCCAAAGCCTTGCATAAATATCAATGGTAAATGCTTCCACATCTGCACCTGTTTTCCAGTAGCGATTTCCGGAGAACCTTTCTATCGATTCAACCTCAAGAAACTTCTTGCAACCTGTGCCGGTTAACACCAGTGCAAGAATTAAATAAAATCGTATATTTTTAATGTTCATGTTCGTAATTTATAGTTCCAAATTCAAACCTACTGTATACCTTCTTGCTAAAGGATATCCACCAGAATTATCAAAACCAAGTGCTGTTACATTTTCTGGGTTAGGTCCGCTGTAGCGGGAAAAGGTTGCAAGGTTATCTCCGGTTAAATAGATCCTCAAATTATTAAGCCTAAGTTTATTGGCCAGTTCCTTTGGAAGCGTATAGCCCAATGTAACCGCGTTTATTTTAAAGTAAGAACCATCTTCCTGAAACAAGCTCTGGTTGGTTCTGAATGGAGCAACAAGCACTGCCCTGGTGTAGTTGTACGGATTCGGATATTTTGCAATATCGCCCGGTTTAGTCCAAAAATCTAGGCCAGTTAATGGTAAAACGGCTTGTGTCCCAAATGGATCTCCGGTCAAGACCAATCTTTCAGCAATGGCTGTATTCATAATATCGCGGTCAATAGTGAATGAACCGTTTAATGAAAGAGAGAAATTTTTATAACTCACGGTTGTTGCGAATCCGCCTGTATATATGGGCTGCGAATTTCCGATTACTGAACGGTCATCCTGATCATTAATAATGTAATCACCATTACGGTCAACGAAAATTGGATCTCCTGCCTGGAAATAACCACCGCCTGAGCCTCCCTGGCGCAATGGGAGTCCGGTTACAGGGTTTACAGGAACATCTGATTGATTAGCATAAACGCCTTTATTTTCATATATATAATTTGAAAGTGCGTTACGTCCTACACGCAGAACTGTCCCACCAATTACAATTTGCCCTACTCCGCCAGGCAACCTGGTTAACATGTCCCTGTTCATTGCGCCATTGATTGTGAAAAACCAATTCACTTTACTGTTTAAAGGAAGCGGGCGAAGGGTAAGGGAAATTTCGTTACCCCAGTTGCGGATCGACACCTCGTTGCTTAAAACATTGTCAAATCCTACCATATTTGGCAGGGCTAAAGTTCTGGCCTGGCGATCGATGGCACGATAGTATGATTCAAAAGTTAGCTGAATCTTATTATTAAACATACCTAAATCATAACCCAGGTTGTAGGTTGTTCCTACCGCCGAACCCAGGTTTTTATTTGGAAGCAAAGCCTGGTCAATGGTGATTCTGGATTGACCGTTATAGGTTCCATTCGGATTATAGGTTCCATAAACTGAAAAGATGTTTCCAGTAGGCGTTATGTTTTTGCCCCAGGTTAATCGCAATGCACTATATGTCAACCATTTCCATCCACTAAAAAAAGTTTCCCTTTCCATGTTCCATCTCAGACCAATAGAGGGGCTCCTGGTATATGGGTCATCAACACCACTGAAAGATGTGGCATCCATCCGGTAACTGGCATCAAAAACATATTTTCTTTTATAATTGTAAGAGAAACTGCCTGCAAAGGAGACTGCCCGTAAATTACTGTAGGCCCGTAACCCCGCTCCTCTTGTAGAGGAGGCGGCGCTGATAAAGCCAAGCGGTCCTAAATAGTAATCTGAAGAAAGCCCGACCTGCTTCAGGTCGTTTGCCTGGTATTTCTTAAAATAAACCTCGTTAAAACCAAATATGGTAAAGTCGTGCCCGCTTTTTAAACTTTTTGAAAAGGATATTAAATTCCGGTTATAGAGCGTCTTCCGTGTATCGTTAAAATACTGTATTGCAGCCTGTTGGTTATTTGCAATAGCAGGTGTAAAAGTATAATCAATTGAGTTTACAATATCATAACTACCAGTAGTACGTAAGGTTAACCCCGGAATTGGGTAATAGGTAAATTCAAGATTGGTTTTTAGATTCTTCGTTGGATTGCTGTTATCTACATTAAGATTGGCAAGGGCATCATTAGAAGCTAAAAACAATGAGGGACCCGGCAACAGCGACGAAGCTGCCGCACTTCGTGCAATGCCTGTATTGAGCAAGCCAACGCCGTTACCCTTTTTGCGGTCCATAATACTTCCGTTAACCAACGCAAAAAGTGAAATTTTTGAACTTGGCTTATATTCAAAGTTGTTACTAAGCGTAAAACGGGTAACACCTGTATTTACCTGGATACCTGTTTCTTTATAATAGCCGAAATTGGTCTTGTAGTTAAAGCTTTTATCACCGCCTTCTACACCGATATTATGCGTTTGGTTATAGGTAGTTCCATAATAGATTTCCTGCCAGTTTGTAGAGTTATTATAATAAGGATTTAAACTATCAACCAAAGCTGCATTCGAATTCAACAGCGAGTTAATGTCCCTAAAACCTCCATACTGGTAAATCTGCTGCAATTTTAAGTCGCGTTCTGCTTTACCTCCGATGGTAGCCCTTAACTTCGGAGGAGTACTGATAAAAAAATTAGTGGTGTAACGCAATCTTGGTATTGCCGACATGCCCCGGCGCGTGGTGATCAGAATAACACCATAAGCCCCGCGCGATCCGTATAACGAGGTTGCCTGTGCATCTTTAAGCACTTCTATATTGGCAATATCTTCCTGGGGGATCAGCGACAGCGGACTTGCACCACCAAAAGAATTAAAACTATCGGCAGTAGCCGGATCCACGTCGGTTGGTACACCGTCTATTACATATAAAGGTGAAGTTGGACTAAGAAAAGCGTCAGCATCCTTACCTGTAGATGAGGCGCTTACCTCCACATTCGAAAGCCCCCTCAATAGTACGCTGCCCCGAAAACCCGGCGCACCGGTATTTACCTGAATATTTAATCCTGCTACCTTACCTTGCAGCAATTGTTCGGCATTTGAAACCGGAACCTGCTGCAGATCGTCGCCAGAAATTTTTACCGAAGAACCCGAGCTTAAATCGCGGGTTTTAGTAACGAATCCACGTATAACCAGGTCATTTAAAGTACTTACATCGGGATTTAGTACAATGTTAAGGGTCTTGGAAGCATTAACTTCTCTCGCCTCAAAGCCTATTATACTGAATTTCAATCTTGAATTGGCGGGTACGGTTACCGTGAAGCTACCGTCGGCTCTTGTTGAACCAAGTGCCCTATCAGGAGTTCCTTTCAGTGTGATATTTACTCCCGGCAGGCCAGCATCAGTCCCTTTTTCTTTAACAATACCACTCACAGTCAAGGTACCCTGAGCTGAAAGGTCCTTCACCGAGAATAAAAAGATGAATGTGAGTACGGAAAAAAATATTTTCATTTGAGTAAAATCTAAATCAGATAATAATTGATTTTTAAGTTGCATGCCCTTATTCATCTTCAAACTTTGGATTCTCGTTATGAAAGAAAAACACAATTTCCCAATCACCGGCCTGATAGATATTAAATGGCAAGGTCATGGTTGCTATCACCCGAAGGCCACTAAAACCAATTCTGTTGTAGCTAAAAGTCAGTTGTGCCTGCGAGCCATCAGCGGTGGTGTAAGGTGTAGGTAAGTTGGTTAATGGAATAGGATAGGCTACATCATATTTCACGGAGGTTGGGGTAATTACCGGGTTGAATCCATGAATAAGCTTCTGCCAGTTTGTACCATTAAATTTTAAAGGATTAATGGCTATCGAATCTTTGTCAACAAATTTGATGGTGAGGGTATTCCCATCGCCTTTACGCTTAAAATATACCCAAACATCCTGTTTCAATGCGGTGGTCCCTGCACCGGTCTCACGAACCAATGGATTACCTGTAGTTACGCCAAACATGTTTACCAGTGTTGCAGGGATCAGTCGCTTAACGGCACCAGAAACTTCTTTTCGCGGAACTGCAGTGATTTCGTTAAGATGATATGATGGTTCGTATGGTCGCGTAGCTAAGGGAGCCAGGAATAAAGGCCCCAGAACTCTTTCGCCCCCCCCATTACTGATCTTTACGTTGAACCGGTAAGCGGTATCAGGTTGCGGTTTGCGAAAATCTGCATCAGCGGCAGATGACCACATAATAAATTCACCTGCCGAATTAACCTCAAAAAGCGGGCGTTCTTCTACACTTCGTTTGGCATTGATTTCGTCAATGCTTTTCTCGTTCCCCGTATAAGCCTGTTTCCAAACCAAGACATTACGCTTCAGGTTTAATTTATCTGAAGGGGATCGATCAAGATTGGTAAAATTGATGATTTCAAACTTAATTGGGAAACTTGAATTATCCGATTTGAAATAGCTGAATAAGGTATTACGGCCCAGAATTGGTCTTAATACAGGTGCTGAGGTATAATTCGCATCCGGACTAAGATAGGGCTTGTCTTCAGGTAAATTGAATATTTTTTTACATGAAGAAAGAAAAAAAACTACTATTGCTACAAATAAGATAATTTTTTTCATTATCAATGAGGTTTTAATATTGGTTTGGTTCATTAGTTAACGCGTTTAAATACGAAAGCATCGAAACTTAAATCAGGTACAGAGGTCATGGTGCAAAAAGTCAGGTAATGAATTCCCTTTGTTAAAGAAAAGGTGCCTGCTTTCAATTCATCCATCTTTCCTGCGGTTATCGGCAGCGCAACACGCCTGGCCAATAGCTTCCAATCAAGCCGGAGGTCGCAGTATGCAGGAGGATTGCCCGTACTGTTTTGAACACTATAGTGTAATTTGATTTCGTAATTACCATCTGCGGGTACCTCAATAGAATAGTTGGTCCATTCGCCCGTTCTCATGGCACCAATCCTGTAACCTTGCCGATAAAAAATACCTTTATTATATGCTGCAGGCTGTCCCCAGATATCTACCCCTTCGCCAGTCCGATATTGTCCGCCATCATTCCAGTATCGTCCGTCAATCTCGTTGCAAGGGCTCCTGGTATCGTGATAGGCTACTCCACAGCCTCCGTTATCATAATCTTCTGCTTCCAAAGGCTCCGAATCCATATCGAATGTTTCAGGTAATCTGAATGCAAAATCGCGGAAAGGTGTTGAAGGTTGCTTACTGTAATATCCAAAACCAAAAAAGTGCTTATCGTCGATTACATGTACCAAACCGTTCCTGGTTGGTATATCTATAGAATAGGCTATGGCTGATGACCAGTTCGCTTTAAACTCTGTTCTGTTTTTACTGCTGTAAACGATTGATGAGGGGCCTGCGCCCACCTGCCCCATTGCCGACGAAGCGGTTGCCTTAGCGTTCAGTTCATATCCGTATTTGTGGGCAAAAACAGTTATTCCGTTAAGAACAGATAATTTTTTAGAAGAAAAAGTGCCCTTGAGTATATAACGGCACATCAGGCTATCCAGTTGATCCAGGCGGTAATCTTTCAGGTAGATAGGCTTTTTGCCTGTACGCAATCGTTGTGCATTTAAGTCGTCAGAAGCCAGTCTGAAACTGGTATTTGTAACAGCAAAAAGGGTCACTGAATCTGATTTCAGCACATCGGCTAATTTCAACCGATCAATCACAAATAGTAACGAATCGAAGATTCCGGGTTTGCTCTTGAGGTAATCGTAAGTATTACCAGAGAACCCCCTCCCGGTTTCTGAAAGACCGCTTTTTAATTCATTTTTCTGACAAGATGTTAATAATGCCCCTGCTACCAAGCCGAGTGTCATTATCATAATACTAAATCTCTTCATATTATTTCCAATAAGGATATTGTGTTAACATTGGATTTTGACTGATCAACGTACGGGAAACTGGCCAGTAGATACCGCCACTTTGGATGAGCTGGTTAAACTTTGGATCGTTATTTTTGATTTTCTTAAATCTGACATAATCATACCATCGCCACCCTTCGCCAATCAACTCACGCCTTCTTTCTTTGAAGATGGCATCAACCAGCGGGCCATTGTCTCGCTCGCTTACATAGGCTGGTACACTGTTATTAACCCTTACCTGGTTCAGGATCGTTATAGCGCCTTCCTTATCATTCAAGGCTGCCTTACATTCCGCTAAGAGTAGCCCCATTTCTGTAAACCTGCTAAAAACGATTGGGCTGGCAAAAACGCCTAAGTCTGAGGGCACATTAATACCTTGCTTATTTGGGAAACTAAACCATGGTACAAATATTTTCCTGAAAACAGGATAGGGTTTATCAAATCCTGTAAAAAAGCCATCGGCCGACCTCACAATCTTTGTTACACTATCTACAGCGAAACGGGCATCCGTACCCTCATTATAAATGGAGAATAAACTGTCTTTAGGTACGTAAATTGCCGGGATTCTTCGGTTTGGAACAATAGGGTCAGCGGCAGTTAATTCTTCTATTACATCAGATGTCGCCAATTCACCACGGGCTACTGCAAACAGTACTGCAGGGTGATTTGCCCCCCACATGTAGCCGATGTAACGTATGTTTACTGTAAGTCCGTCATTTACATTACGGAATGTTCCGGCTAATGCTGCTCCGGATCCTGAAGGCCTCACGGTTTTATCAACTATCTTTTGCGCGTAAATGGCAGCGTTTACATAATCGCCCCTCCAGGCATACATATGAGCAAGCATGGTCCAAACCGACTGTTTGCTAACCAGGTAACCGTAGCCGTAGTAAGTTGCGATGTTCTGTCCATAATACAATCCGGTTTGTTCAGGATCAAAACCATCATAAGCATAAGGCAATTTGGGTTCTGCCTCGAGCAAATCCTGTTCTATTGCAGCAAAAATCTTGTCCTGTGGATCACGTGGCTTATTGGTAAAACTTCCTTCGTGCGAAGATAGGATGAGTGGCACGTCGCCCCATATCCTGCACATGTAAAAATAAGTGAAGGCCCTTAAAGCTTTTACCTGCGCCCTGTCTAAATTATAGGTTTGCTCTACAAATCTTTTATCCTTTTCATACACTTCGTGAATTCTTTCCAGGTATAAATTTGCGGCATTAATGGTGGCATAAAACGGGCGCCAATCTGAGAGGTCATTGATTAGCTTATAATCGGCATTCAGCATGTTATTGTGGATAGCCTTAAGATCAAGCCTTGAAGTAGGCTCAAAATCGGCCAATCGAACATCTCCGTAAATAACATGCCGGTTATTATCAGACATTGCAGCCCTGTTAAGTGCATAAACCCCGAACAATGCGGCTCTTGCATCTTCTAAAGTGCTCCACATATTTACTTCTCCGACAGCACGTGTAGAGCCTGTATCTAAAATCTTCTTGCAACCTAATAAGGGAAGCAATAGGCTAATGAGCATTATATAACTTAATTTTCTCATTTCTAAAAACTATTTAAAATCAACTTTTAATCCGGCAGCAAACATCATGGGCAAGGAAAGCCCGTATCCGGTATCAATACCACTTGTATTAACCAGTTCGGGATCACGGCCAGAATATGATGTTATGGTGAATAAATTACTCGCAGAAGCAAAAACATAGAAAGATTTAAATCTTGTTGCCTTATTAGACTTGAGCAACTTATCGGTCAGGTCGAAGCCAAGACTAATGCTCCTAAGCTTAAAAAATGAGGCGTTTTCCAAAAACAGATCCTGCTCTGACCTGTAGGGAATAACCGGGCTCCATGGGTTATAGATAGGATATAAAGCCGCGTTGCCCTGCTCCTGCCAAAACGTAAACTCTTTTACCGAATTGATGCTGTTCTCGGCTTCGCGGTTAATGAAATTGAAACGGTCAGCCATATTCTGATTCAGCACTTTTCTACCTAAATTAAAATAGAAATTGGCTTGCAAGTCCCATTTTTTATATTTCAGGCTGTTGTTCCAGCCTCCTGAAACTGCGGGTAAGATATGGCCTGTTAGCATCTTGTCTTTATCGTCAACATTATAATCACCATTGATGTCTGCCCATTTCGGATCTCCTGCTTTTAATTCGGTGCCTTTATAGGTCATTTTATTTCCTGTAGACGGGTTCACGGGAACCTCGTCATCAGCATTGTAAACACCATTATTCTTTAATACCCAAAACTGATCTACGGCCTGGCCAACCTGTAGTTTTCTATCACCAATAATGATTTCGGATATGCCACCCGGCAAAGCTTTTAAGGTATTGCGATTAAAATTCAGATTGATAGAAGAGTTCCAATTAAAACTTTTCTTTGAAGCAGATTTTAAAATATCTGCTGATAAAAATAAATCGATACCTTTGTTATTAATGTCCATACCCGGCTGAAACAACCCTGTATAACCGTATTCTGCAGCCCCCGGAATGTTAATCAGCTGGTTTTTTGTTGTTGTTGAATAAAAGCTCAATTCTCCAACGATCCTGTTTTTAAAAAAACCAAAGCTTGCTCCGGCACTTAACTGCTCGTTATAACTCCATGGGATGTCATAACCCAGGTATCCGTATAAGTAAGACCTCATCAACGTTGCGGTATTCAGGTAAGAAGGAATTCTGGGATCATTTGACCAGCCAGCTTCTGATGCATATTGCGTTCCCAATGAAATGCGATCGGTTAACTGAGCAATACCAATGCGCCCCACACTCGCTTTGAGCGTTAAAGCCGAAACGATCGGAGATTTAGCGAGTTTGTGATTTTTGATGTCCCAGGCGCCTGAAATCACCGGAGAAAAGAACCAGCGGTGAACCGGCTGCATATTAGATGCCCCATCCGTCCTGAGCAATAAACTTGCACTGTAAAAATCTTTAAACTTATAGGTTCCGGATGTGTAAAAAGATAAAAGGTTCGTAGCGGTTTGGTCAAGGTACTTGAAGGTTAACTGGTCTCTAAAAGCTCCATTAGAGTTAAAATTGCCCGCCTTGAGCAAATTTACCTTTAAATAGTCACTTACACCTTTATAGGCATAAGAATAGCTGTACCGGTCTTGATCCCATTGTATAGAACTGCCAACTGCAAAATCAAAAGAATGCTTTGATTTCAGGTCAATTTTGTAGTTGAGTGAATTATCATAAACCAGGCGCTGGCTAAGACCAAAGTAGTTGGATGCATAGTTCGAATTATCTAATAATGTACTCGGATAAAACAGGTCTCTACCGCCTTCATTGTAACTCACCCCAAAACGTGTATTGTAATTGATATCTAAAGGCAGCTTAATGGCCACATTTAAAAAACCATTCGCAATATTGTTATAGTTCTTATCGAATCCTTTGTTAAACTCATTGATGAACGAATTATAACTGTCTATATTTGGTGCCGGAGCTTCTGCCAGGTCTGGTAAATAACCTACCTCTGCCAGGCGGTCCCTGTTATATCTGTTCCGGCTCCGGTCTAACCTTGTACCTTTTATATTAGCACTCACCGTGATCCAGCTTCTTGGTATAATACTCAGGTCAATAGACGTATAATATTTATTCAGAGCGGTCTCGTCAGCGTTACCAGCACTTTTTTGTGTTCCTACGTTGAATTTAAAGGTGGCCCTTTTAGACCCTCCGGACATCAGCGCATCAGCATTATATATTAATGCATTTTTATAATATGCATCTGCCCAGGATGACTCTCCATAATATTTGGTCGTAATCGAATCGCGCAAAAAACCAGGATAGGACTGTAACTGCACCGGGGTAGCGTACCTGGTATAAAAGCGTTGCCTGAAACTATCTTCATAGCCTCCGTTTAAGGTGGTAATTGATGGTTTTGCGGCAACACCAAAGGAAGAGTTAAAACTCATATTTGATGTTGTTGACCCAGCCCTTGTACGGATATAAATTACACCGTTTGCTCCGCGGGGTCCATAGATGGCCGTTTTAGACAAGTCTTTTAATACTTCTACCGACTCTATATCCGCAATATTGAGCCCTGCAAGCAGATTGGTTGAAGGGCCTATTCTATTAAAACTATAATCAGGCCTTTGTATATCATAAACAAAAGGGTTTTCGTATGAAAGAACAGGCAATCCATCAATAACCACTAATGGTTGGGTTTTTAGTACGTCTTCCTGGGTGATCAAAGGAGTAGATGTACCACGGATAAACATATACTGATAAGTTCCAGGCTCACCACTGGCCTCGGTAGCATATAATCCTGCAACATTTCCTTTAAGGTATTGTTGTATACTATTAGCAGGGAATTTAGATTTTATAGGTACTGGAACACTCTGAAAACCCTTTGACTTAGCCGGTTGCTTTTTGATCAAGACTTTCGAAGTATCTTCTAAAGGCTTCTTATTCGAAAGTGGATCGGATTGAACATTTTGAAATGCAATTGCAGCACTCAAAAAATTCAACAAAAAAACACACAAAACAACAATAATACGCATAGTTTGTTCGTTGATAATAAAAGTTCTTAGGACTGTTAGCTCTAAAAGATATTTTTGAACATTTTAGATTTAACTGGTCTATATTGGTTAGTTAGTTTATTTGGAGGGAAGTTAAGCCTCCATGCGATAAATTGTTCTGAATTAATCTGCTCCCAATTTTGATCGGTTTTTATTCGTTTCCACCCTGTTTAATTTGCTGAGGCAAATGTTATCTACAGCAGCATGAAACTTTAAATTTTCATTCTTTAATATATCCGGTCGCAAGGATGAAGATAAAAACTCTTCAACAACTCATCTATAGTTTTTTAAACTATTTAACAAAAGACACTGCTTATCAGATTTAATACTCTATTTATTTAAAAAAAATAAATATTTCCTAAAACCACTCCGGACATAAATGTAAAGGCGAAAGCATCGACTGGAAATTTTCGGAATTGGCAAACAGCTGTCCGGTACTATCCCATAAATTTAATTATAATTGCTATAAAGCAAAATGGTGTTATGCAGGGAAATTGCTTTTAAAACATGTGCAAAATTAATTAGACACGGAAACACAGAAATCACGGAGTAGAAATAAAGTTTTTCCTTGTTTTTCGTGCTTCCGTGGCAAACATAATGCTTAGGCATGAGCAGAAAGAGGAAGAATTATCAGTAAAAAGTTAAAAACGATTTCCCTGTGTTGTTAAGCTTTTATTTACACATCTTTACAAAAAATATATATTTTAGAGCTTGTTTAAAATTCAATAAAAATGATTACTATGTCAGTCTGAGCCTGTCGAAGACCACTATTTTAGTACAAAGAAAGCACTTCGACAAGCTCAGTGTGACAGAAAAAGTGCTATATGTAATAGTCGAATAAAATTTAAACAGGCTCTTGGTTTCCTTTGCGGGAAAAAGCGTTAAGCCATTATCGATCAAACGCAGCCCCCCAGAGTATCCGTTCCGTTATTTAGTGTCAGTATTTACAATTATTCAATACCGATGTTTCAAAAATTAGTTATCACATTCCTTTTTATCCTGGTCACCTTAAATTGCTTTTCTCAACATCCTGCCGTTTTAAACACTGCCGTATCGCCTTTTAACGACGGGGAGGTGAGCCTGAGCAACTCAGGGATTAAACATCGCGAAGAACTGGATATTTCATTTCTAAACGCCCAGGAACCCGACAGGTTATTGCATAATTTCAGGCTTACTGCAGGCCTTCCCTCTACTGCCAAACCGCTTGGAGGATGGGAAGCGCCCGGCATTGGCCTCCGCGGGCATTTTGTGGGCCACTACCTTTCGGCAGTTTCCCACCTGGTAGAGAAGTACCATCAGCCTGAACTTACATCGAAGTTAAAATACATGATCGATGAGCTTTATAAATGCCAGAAAGCTTTCGGAAACGGCTATCTGAGTGCTTTTCCAGATAAAGATTTTAAAACCCTGGAGACCAAGTTTACTGGGGTTTGGGCGCCATATTACACGTATCAAAAAATTATGCAGGCCATGCTCGATGTTTACATCCATACGCAAAACAAAAAGGCATATGAAATACTGCTGGGGATGGCTTCCTATGTAGATAAGCGGATGGCAGCATTGCCAAAAGAAACGCAAGAAAGAATGATGTACACCGTGGAGGCAAATCCACAGAACGAGATGGGTGCAATGAACGAAGTTTTGTACAAACTCTACGCCATTTCCAAAGATCCAAAGCACCTGGCACTAGCCAAAATTTTTGATCCCCAATGGTTTTTCAACCCGCTTCTGCAGAATCGCGACATCCTCTCCGGACTCCATTCCAATACCCATCTGGTACTGGTTAACGGATTTTCTGAAGGCTACAATACTACCGGCGATATCCGCTATCGTGAAGCAGCAACAAATTTTTGGGAAATACTAATGAAAGGCCACGCCTATGTTAACGGCTCCAGCAGTGGCCCCCGGCCAAATGCCACTACCAAAACCTCCCTTACTGCTGAACACTGGGGTGAGCCGGGGCATCTTTTTACCCTTTCAAAAGAAATTGCAGAGAGTTGCGTTTCGCATAATACGCAAAAACTAACCTCAAGTCTCTTTACCTGGACAGCTGATGCAAAGTATGCAGATGCCTATATGAACATGTTTTATAATGCGGTACTACCTGCGCAAAGCAATAGTACCGGTGCATTTATTTATCATTTGCCGCTAGGGTCGCCCCGGAATAAAAAATACCTCAAAGAAAATGATTATGCCTGCTGTACCGGTTCCTGTGCTGAAGCCTTCGCCCAGCTCAATACCCGGATTTACTACCATAATGATTCGGCACTCTATGTAAACCTTTATGTGCCCTCAAAGGTTGAGTGGAAGCGGAAAAATATTAGCCTGGAGCAAAAAGGAGAATTGCCAAAAGATTCTCTTGTAAACTTCATGGTAAAAACAAAAAAGAGCACTGGTTTTTCACTTAAGCTTTTTATCCCATCCTGGGCACAGGGTACAGAAGTATACCTCAACAAAAAGAAGCTATCTGTTAATGCAGAAGCCGGATCGTATCTTAACCTGAACAGGACCTGGAAGGATAATGATGAGGTTGAACTTATATTTCACTATGGTTTCCAGGTAAAACAAATGCCAGACAGTCCGCAGGTCATATCCATTTCCTATGGTCCGGCTTTACTGGCCTTTGAAACGGAAAACGAAGTAATTTTGAAAGGTGGGGCAAGTGATCTGCTGAAAAACCTTTCTGTATTAGATCACAACAACAATACCTTTCAACTTAAAAATTTTAAGAAGAATTATACACTCAGGCCATTATATGATGTTGATGCCCAATCTTATGGTGTATATGCTACGCTGAGGGATTTTTAGCGCTGTTGTGATGATTACAGCAATTTTCCCTTGCAACTGATTTTGTAACCTTTAACTGCATTCCTTCCTAAAGAACAACAAATTAAAGCTTGGATTGAAAGATACGAAGGGTAAAAATCCTTCAGAAAACTTCGAGCCGAATAGTGACTATGCTCTGTGCCCAAAAGTAAAACTTTAAGTATCCAATTCTACTGTAAATCATCTATTCTACTTGAAAATTTACTAATGATAGCCAAGTCCCGCAAATCAGGGAGAGAGTCTTTATCACCTGCCCAACAGGGGTATTAAAATAGGGCAAACCAAGCAGAAGTTTGATTTGCCCCATTTTTCTCTCTAACTCCATTAAACTACCAGCAATGCACAGTCTGTTTTGCTGATAAGGTTAATGCTAGCACAAGTAACGCTGTTCATTTTTTATATTAGTTTAAAATCGCAGCCAGTTTTTCGGTCAAGGCCTCACCGCGAAGATTTTTAGCAATGATTTTACCGTTAGGATCTATAAGGAAATTTTGAGGAATTGAACTGACCTGATACAATTTGGCAGCAGCATTGTTCCAGGATTGGAGATCAGAGACCTGAGTCCAGGGTAAGCCATCAGCTTTAATAGCTGCCAACCATGCATCTTTTTTACCGGGCTGATCCAATGATACACCCAAAACCGTAAAATTCTTGTCTTTGTATTTTTGGTATGCCACAACTACATTCGGATTTTCCTTTCTGCAGGGGCCACACCATGATGCCCAAAAATCGAGTAATACATACTTTCCCCTAAAATCAGAAAGGTGAACAGGCTTGTCGTTCACATCATTTTGTGTAAAATCTGGTGCAATTTTCCCGATAGCGGCAGCCTCTTTATTGTAAAGACTTTTTTTGAACGCCTTTGCTTTTTGTGTATTTTTAAGTGTAGTAGAAAGTTTCTTATAAAGAGACTCTATTTCAGTTATGTCATCCTCGTTTTTCGCAATTTCTGTTAAGGCAACCAAACTGATGAATGAGTTTGGATTTTGACTGATGAAAATCTTTTTAAGTGAGTCTTTATCTTTCGTTAGTTTTTTGAAAGTATTCGAATAGATCTTCGTGATGATATCCGAATACTTTGGATCGTTGCGCTGCTGTTCTGTTGTACTGGCCAGCTTGGCTTGTACTTCTTTTTTGGCTTGTGCCGTCGCCTCTAAAGCAATGCGATCTAAACGATTATTATCGTCGTTTACCACGCCGGCCTTTATTTGAGCATTTTTTACAGAGTCGGTTCCCGTAATTGTAATTGTGCCATTTTCAAGATAAAAGGTGGTAACATCACGGCTATTCTTCCAGCCTGGATAATTACCGCCTTGATGATGGATGAGCAGGCCGACCATTTCTGGCTCGGCAAGTTCGTGAGTAAAGCTGAACCTGCCATCAACCAGTGTAGCTGAATCAATAATTTTTGAAGCAGAAACCAGATAGGCTTTAGCTGGCGCGTTTAGTTGAGTAAAAGTGGCGTTGAGCTGATAGCTTCCACCCTGCGCCCATGTAACGAAAGGGAATAGAATGGCGATTAGGATGAGTATTTTTTTCATGATGGTTATTATTTGATAATTAGTGAATTATTTATTGAATATGGCCCAGGTTAAACATCAAATCCGGGCGTTGAATTAATTATTGGTTGCGAATTACCAAAACAGGTTAAAAAACGCAGCAAATGCTTTATTTAGAGATTTAAGCGAATTACTTTAACAATGCTGCCAGTTTCTGATGCAACTCCTCTCCCCTTAGGTCTCTCGCAACAATTTTGCCTTGAGGATCGATCAGTACATTTTGAGGGATTGCTTTTATGGCATATAATTCGGCTGCTTTATTGGGTGTTTTCAAATCAGATACCTGTTGCCAGGGCAGCTTATCCTCTTTTATGGCCTGTAACCATGCGCTATTAGTCACATCAAGAGAAACTCCCAGTATTTCCAGCCCTTTTTCATGGTACCTGTTATAAGCTTTCAAAACGTTTGGATTTTCCTTTCTGCAGGGACCGCACCACGATGCCCAAAAATCTACCAATACATATTTGCCTTTATAATCTGAAAGCTTAACAGGTTTTCCTTCAGCGTTAAACTGCGTAAAGTCTGGAGCAATAGTACCCAGGTTTGTTGTTTTTAGCATGGCCAATTCTTCTGCATAGGCTTTACCGGTTGGTGTTTCCTTAACGGCTTGCGATAGTTTATTAAACAATGTTATAGCAGTTCCGTAATCTGGCGTTGGTCCTACATATTGTTTGAGGCAGTAGAGCGCTAAAAAACTGTTTGTGTTAGCTTTATAAAACGATAAATAAACAGCTTTTTTCTCACTATCAATAGCATTTGATTCTTTTTTATACTCGGTCCGTGCCTCTTCACTTTTCTTTTGATCTGCCGGCAATAATGAAAAAGTATTATCTAAAGCCTTCTTTTTTACTTCAAATGGCTGCAACAATGCCTGTAACCTTAAGTTATCTTCATTGAGCTTTGAGCCAACAATTTTGGCATGTTTGATTGAATCTGTGGGGCTTTCCAGAACATTTATTCCAGGCTCGATGTAAAGCTCAATATGTTCTAACTTAAACGGCACCTTAGGTAAGCGATCCATAGTCAGTACCACCTTCAAAGGTTCATCTATCATTCCACTAAATTCAAACAAGCCATTTTTCACTTCAGATGTTAGATGCAATGCTGGATAGTAACAGTTAAGTGATGTAATTGCAGGAACAGTCAGTCCCGTTAATTTGCCTTTGAGAATGAATTCTTTCTTTTGCGCCATCGCGAAGGCAGGTAAAAGAAGAAACAGGTAATATACTATCTTTTTCATTTGTTTTTATTGATAAAAGCTGCCACACTCCGATAACCGAAAGCTGTGGCAGCTATTAATTTTGTTATTAAGGATTTTGTTGCCAAGAAGGATTAAAGTACATCACTTGAAGCGGGATGCGCAGCACATACCGGTCGCTACCTGGAGCAAGTGTTGCAACCAGCCCACCTGTTCCATTATAACGGTTCACGGCTGGCATTTTACCCTCTGCATTTAATCGGCGCATATCAAACCAGCGCATACCGCAGAAAGCGAATTCAAAACTACGCTCGCTAAAGATTTTATTAAGTACAACGTCTTTATCGTTTGAAGTAAACTTCTGGTAGTTTACTGCCAGGAAACGTTTCTTGCGTAGTTGATCAAGTTCATCGCAGGCTTTGGCCAGGTCGTTTGTACGGGCTGCAGATTCAGCTAAGATCATGTGCATTTCGGCCACCGAAATTCCCCAGTTTGGAGATGCATTGCTTAAGCCTGCCGGAATTCCTGAATGCTGGAACACTGCTTGGCCACGAGCGGTAAAGCTATAATCACCAGTTCCTCTGTACCAAAATTTCAAACGAAGGTCTTTCGTATCGAACGACTTTAAGAAATCCAGTGTCGGAATTTCAGTTGTCAGATAAGCAGTTCCTCCCAAACGGGCATAAATGGCGTCGGGTCTCTTCATCACCTGAGCTATTCCTGTGGCATCCGTTAATGTCCCGTAATCAACAATAACATTTGGCCCGTTATTCAATGCCAATTGGGCATATTCCGCCGCTTTTGTGTAATTGCCCATAAACAGGTAGGTGCGTGCTAAAGTTGCATACCCTGCTGCCTTCGAGCCACGGAAACGATTGCTTGCATTATCTTTTGGAAGATCTGGAATTGCGGTATTAATGTCACTGATGATGTGGTTATAAAGCTCCTGCACAGAGGCCCTGGGTGGCGTATCATCGGTTACATCTATGGAGGTAACAAAAGGCACGGCCAAATCTGTATTCGCGGTAGCCGGATTATAGGGTTTTGCGTAAAGGTTAACCAACGATAAATATTCAAATGCCCTACCCAATAAACCTTCAGCTTTCAATCTGCGCTTATCCTGATCGGTTCCGTCAATTGCATTGTCTGCATTATTAACCACCGTGTTAAAGAGGTAGATTGTTTTATAATAATTTGCCCAAAGCACTGCAGTACCCGGAACAGTTTCTACAAACTGAGGTTGCCAAACGTACATCTTTTCGTTTGTGCTGCTTAGCGAGGTGCTGATGTTGGGAAGATCCTTATGGTCATCGAACTGGTTTAAAAGTGGTGGGGTTGAATATTCCACCTCGACATTGTTTAGCCAACTGTCATAATCGCCAATGGTTTGCAATAAGCGAACGCCTTTTGGTGTAACATCTAAATATTTATCGCATGAGGTTAGCAAAACAACCAACACCAATACACTATAGATATATTTATTCATGATTTAATTTCTATCGTTTAAAAAATTAAAAATTAACTTGCAGAGCCATTGTATAGGTCGGTGTTAAATAACTTTTCTCATAGCTGCCTGTAGCTAAACTATAGTTATATTTATTCAGGGCAAAGGTGTAGAGATTAGAGCCCTGCACACGTAATTCCACATTGCCCAAACCTGCTTTTTTTACAAATCCACTGTTCCTGAAACTATAGGCCAGGGTTACGTCTCCCAGTGTAAAATAAGTACCATCAACCGTAAAACGGTCTGTAGCCACAAGGTAACCATTATAGACACTATTTTGTAAGGATGGCATTACACCCGGTATATTTTCATCACCCGGTTTGCGCCAATAATTATTGGCTCCTTCTAAAGGACGCATTGCGGATGGATCCGGAATTGGCATGCGGGTACTAAAGCCACCAAAGTAGTTTAGCATCGTATATACATAAAAGCTACCGATATCAAACCGGTTACTCAAACCAATGTTGTATGATGGAATGGATGAACCTGCATAATCAACATCATTAATGCCTTTATCGTTCACTCCAATGTTTTTCGTGTTCCCGTCTTTATCGTAAATCAACGTTGCTCCCTTGTTATCAATTCCTGCAAAGCGATAATTGAAAAGTGCTCCGACCGGATAACCTTGCAGGTAACTGGTATTGGTAAGGACATATGAAGAAGAGCTGCTATTTGGAGGTATGTTTACAGTATAAACCTTGAGAAGTTTGCTGTTATTCTTAGCAACCACCAGCCCCGTGTTCCAGTTAAATTTTCTAGAGCTGATCCAGTCTGCATGCAGGCCAATTTCGAGACCGGTATTTTGGATTGAGCTTTGATTAACTACTGCAGAAACCACACCTTTTGTAGGATCGATTTCGTTGTTCGCCAATACATCGGTACTTTTTTTCAGGTAGTAATCGATGTTACCGGTAATATTTTTAAAGATCCGATAATCCAATCCCAGGTTGAGGTTATAGGTCTGCTCCCAGCGCAGTTTGCTGTTTGCCGGAGAGAGCAAGCTGAGGGACTTAATATTATTATCGAAAAAATTCAGCCCGTTTGTAGCGATCACCTCCGGAAGTGCATTTTTAGCCACATTTCCATTAAAACCAAGCGCTGCACGCATTTTTACGGCGTTAAGCCAACCCAGCGATTGAACAAATTTTTCTTTATCAATATTCCAACCAGCACCTAGCGACCAAGATGGTCTGTAACGGTTTTTAGGATCAGATCCAAATAAGTTTGCCTGGTCGATACGCATGCTTCCTGTTAACGAATATTTGTCTTTATAAGAATAAACGGCATTCGTATAACCTGAAAGGAAACGATCATCGCCATAGGTCTGTGCGAATAAATTATCATAAGACAGAGATGGATTAGCTTTACCGTACGTAGAAGAATAAGTTGATGACTGGATGACCGTATAATTTACCGGGCGTTGCTGTAAAGTTTGATCACTATATCCGAAATAGGCAGCAGACCCTGATGTTGTTAATAATCGCCTAACCTCCACCCCAGCAATCAGATTGATAGAATGATCCCTGGCAATAAGCTTATTATAATTTAATTGCGCTCTTACCGTATAACCTTCTGTTTTTGAATTTAACTGGCGCAAATAATCACCCATGGGCACATTATACACTAAACCTGTTGAACTGGGATCGGTATAACGATTTACATATTGGCGAACTTCTGCAGAATTCTGATTGGCCAGGTGTTTCGCCTCTGAACTTGCGATTTCATAAACCCCACCAAAATTCAGATTAAATCCTTTTCCAAGATCGTAACGGAAATTTGCAGTGAAACGATTATTCAATACCCTTGTTTTATTGTTAACCAGGTTTACTTCATTAACCGGATAATATAGGTTATCGAGCAATCCTAAATTAGTAATCACTGCGTTATAAAATGGACCTATTTTAGAACCCCAATACGTTGCAAGCGGTGTTCCGTTATTGTCCTGCAAGCGTTCATATGGATAAAAAGTGGTGATTGACGGTACAGGTGCAGCATAATCATCAGACTGCTGGAAGTTAGTAGTTAAGTCTAAAGAGAAGCGTTTAGATAGTTTTAAATTAGTTCTTGCAGAAAGCCCAAACCTGCTATTCCCGTTCTTGATGAGGTTTGCTGTACCCTGGCTATAATTTGCGGTAATGAAATAAGTGGCATTTTCATTTCCACCAGAGAGGTCGAGGTTATGGGTCTGGGTAGTTGCAGTTTGCAAAAACAGATCGCTATAGGCTTTTGTGTTATTGTAAAGTTTTAAGGCTTCTAACTGCCGGGTAGCTTCATCAGCAGAGATAATACCAGCTGCTTTTTGCGCCAGAATACTATAAGGCATGTCATAGCTGGTAAGCCTACTAAGGGTAGGATCCAGCATTCGAGTCCAGGTAGTTGGTGCAATATTTTGGTTGTTTGCCTTTACGTATTCAATAACTGTATTTGAACCGTCTTTATCCCAACGGTAACGCTCGTAATCTTCTTTTGGCTTAAATCCGTAGGTCATCCGGTAAACGATGTTCGTTTTCCCGATTTTAGGCTTTTTTCGTTGAATGACAATTACACCGTTAGAGGCACGCACCCCATATATGGTTGCTGCAGCGGCATCCCTTAGTACCGTAACAGATTCAATTTCGTTAGGATTTATGGTTGCAAGTGAAAGTTCAGTGGGGAAACCATCAATTACAATCAAGGGCTGCCTGCTACCATTGATAGTAGAAATACCACGGATCTGGAATAAACTATTTCCTTCAAATTTTATGTCGCCATTGATCAACAAGCCCGGAATTCTGTTTTGCAGGGAAGTCAAAAAGTCGGTAGTGTTGATCCTGCTATCATAATCTTTATGGTTCATGATGGCCACACTTCCTGTACTTTGTTCTGGCTTAATAACCTGGTAACCTGTAGAGATGCTTACATCATTCAGTACGCTGCTAACGGGTTCTAAGCTTACCTCAATTGTTCTTTTACTGCCGATGGTAATTGTTTTTTGAGCATAACCAATGTATCGAAAGATCAATACATCTCCTTCTTCTACATCGGAAATGATAACTCTACCGTTTTTGTCTGAAATACCTAGCCCTTTCCCTGTGCTTTGGAGCACAACAGAAGCACCTGGAATAGGTTTGTTATTTTCATCGAGTACCACAATTTCCACTTTAACCGGCGCTGGTTGTCCTGCCACATGGCTATTGGCTTTTGCGGTAATTACTACTGAATTTTCGATTACTTTATATTGAATAGGCAATCCACTCAAACTGGCATCAAGTACAGTGGTTAAATTCACTTGGTGCAGATTGAGGGATACAGGCGCCATGTTCCTGATCAGGTCATTATTATAGAAAAAATCGTACCCCGCTTGCTTTCGGATTTCCTTAAATACACGTTCGAGTGTAATTTGTTTGTCTACGATAGTAATCTGCGCTAGCGAAGCAGCCCTTACCTGAAACAGAAAGGCAAAAATCAATAAAGTGGTTAGCTTCATAATTAATCGTAATTTAAAGGCATAGGGGTTTCTCCCATGCTTTTTCACATGTAAAATTTCATACATTTGTTAAATCGGTTTTTAGTTTGTTGATATATGTATTGGTATGTTAACAGAAACCTTTACTCATCAGGGGCGCTTCCGACGCTCCTGATTATTTCCGTTCCTGTAGGTTTTGGTTAAGTTATTTAGCTTTAATTCTTTACAATAAGCTTCCTCCCTTCTAATTTAAAACTGAAATTCTCTGTTGCTTCCATAACCTTTAAGGCATTTTTTAAGCTTTTACTCCTCGACATCACTCCACTAAACCTGCTGTTTTTAAATTGTCCGGCAAATTCGACTTCCACATCATACCACCGTGCCATTTTACGCATTACACTTTGCAGGTCTTCATCGTCAAATTGAAAAAATCCATTCTTCCAGGCGATGGCATCTTGCGCATCACTTACTTCTTTTACGCCCAATTGACCGTTTTTATTTATCCCTGCCTGATTCGGTTTTAACTTGATGTTACGATCTGCTGAAGTAATTTTAACAGAACCTTCTATTAGCGTAGTAATGGCGAAAGGCTCGTCATCGTAAGCATTGATGTTAAAATGTGTGCCCAGCACTTCCACTTCCTGCTGCCCCGATTTCACATAAAATGGATGGTTTTTATCTTTTGCCACTTCAAAATACCCTTCACCCTTAAGCTCTACTTTACGGTTGGCCTGCCCTTTGAACGATGTTGGAAACCGCAATGAAGAGGCTGCATCCAGCCAAACCAAAGTGCCATCGGGAAGTTGTACCTGGTACTGCCCACCACGGGGGGTTTCGATGGTGTTGAATGCCAAAACCCCATTTTCAGTATCAGCTACCCGATAAATAACATGCCCCGATGCAGTTTTGGCGATTGAAACACCGGCTTGATTGGCAATATTTCCATTTGCGGCATCCGTTAGCGAAATACGCTTACCATCTGCTAAAATCAGGTAAGCACTGTCTTTTCCTGGCGCAATGTCGTTTTTTGCCAGTTGCACCATGGGCTGGGCTGTTTCCTGCCGGGAGAGGTAATATAACAAACCAGCGCCAACCACAACAATAACTGCCGCGGCGGTTGACAGCTTATGCCAAAGCCTAAAAGATTTTCTTTCTGCTGTATGTTCGATAACCTGCCACATTTCGGTTTTAAGTATACTAAAATCTTTTTCTGAAAGCTGGAACACTTCTTCATTTCCAACTTCGTGAAACCATTTTTCGAGCATTAATTTTTCTTCTTCAGAACTTTTTCCAGCACGGTAACGTGCTAGTAATTCTTGTGCATTTTTCATAATTTTCTAGGGTAGATTGAATTGTAACTGAAGTTTTTAACAGCAATTATAACCATGACAGATTAGCGGAGGCTGAGGGTGACAAGAGGATAAAATATTTTTCAGAAACGTGAATTTTCACTTTTTAAAGAGAAAATTCCTAAGAAATGTGGTCATAATATTGGCTATGTATAACTGATCGTGGAAGTTGATCGTATTATAACCATGATATTTCAAGACCTTATTCCATATTAAATATGATTTCGGACGTTCCACGGTAAATTTAACGAAATCACATTTCAGAGTTTTTAACCTCACATTAAATAAAAACAAACCAGTATACAAAAACACCCAGTTTTACCCGAAGTGTTTTCAATGCTCTTTTCATCTGTGTTCTTACTGTTTCTTCGGAAATATTAAGGGCTTCGGCGATTTGTTTGTAGCTGAGGTGTTCGTTTCTGCTCAGTAAAAAAATTTTGCGCATACTTGGCGGAAGGTTTTCTATCTCCCTGGCAATGAGTTCAGCGATATCGTTCTCCCTAACAAGGTAATCTGCACTTTGATGATGCTGCACAAGAAAATCCTGCAACGAATCAAGGTATTTCTTTTCTACTTCGCGGTGTGCGAAAATATTCAATGCCCTATTACGAACAGAGCGGTACAGGTAGGAAGACAATGACACATCGAATGTAATTTCCCGATGTTTTTCCCAAAGGCTGATGAAAATCTCCTGAATGATATCTTTAGCTTCTTCCCTATTCCCTAGCTTCTTGAAAGCATAAAGATAGAGCAGACTATAATAACGGTCGTAAATAGTTACATAAGCTTTTCTATCGCCCTGACTTAATTTCTGCGAAAGCTCCCCGTCAGTATAGACTTCATAATACTCCACTAACCTTCAGATATATATTTTATTAAATCTTGCTAACTATTTTTTCTACTCAAAAAAATCTAAGCCCGTGAGTTTGGATAAAAAAACAGGTAAAAAACAAATGTAAAGGTCACGATTTTTTTATAAAAAACTGACAATAAAATTGTTTTTTTTAACAATATGAAGTTCTATGCTTAGCGTAAGATTACAGAATTTTTAACACAGCTTTATGTTCAAAATAATATCATTTACTGCTTTTTCAATCGTCTGCAACAATATATACATCATAATATCCCCAAATTGGTTCTTTAAAGGTCGTAAAAAATTTCATGCACTAATCGCTCCTTTAACATATTTAGCAAGTAAGTTTTACCCTGGATTGATTGTCAGGAATGAAAAAGGGTTAACATATGAGGTAAAAAAGCATAACAGGTATTACTTTCAGCGAAAGAATTGAAGGGAGATTGCATTATTTTCTAATTCCACAATCTCCCCGGGTTTTTCTTTGCAGAAGAATGAAATGACTAAGCTTAGAACGGGACAGCAAAGACTGGTTCAGAGTTCCTCTCACAGCATTACTTTTGGTGCTTCCAAAATCTGCCTTTTCCTTCGGCTATCCAGGCTACTGCTTCCTGCATCCGTTTTTGCCGGGTTTCATCAGTCTTCGCGCTGCTAATCCATACAATATATTCTTTACGGAATGAATTTGATTTGCTCAGATAAACTGCTTTGGCTTTTGGCTCGCTGTCCAATGCATCCAGGAAATAATCAGGCGTATCAAGTACTTTAGGTTTATCATCTTCTTTTTTTTCGCGCTTGATCTTTAGCCCTTGCTCGTTCAATTGCACCGCTTCCTTGATCATGTCGATAAATTCCTGATCGGGAGGCAGCTCGCTAAGCTTAGTTATTTTACCAAGGAACCGGCTAGTGGCTTTTAAGTCTTTTGCGGCCTTTAACCTTGAATCTCTCATCAGTTCACCCTTTATAAAAGTGAAGGAGCAGTGTGCCTTGTGCGAAGCCATCACACACATGTGGTCTCCTTTATAATCGAAATGAGGAATTCCCCATTTAATTGCTTCATCCACATCCGGACAGTTCTCGTGCACGAGCCGGCGCCAATGTTCAAGAACTGGCCGGGCAAAATCTGCAGCGTTAGCAATGTAGGCATCAATAGCAGGGTCATATTTTAATTTTTCCATTTCCAGGTTATTAAGATTGTCCAAACTGGTTCATATCCATAAATACCAGCTCCCACTTGTGTCCATCCAGATCAGCGAAACTATGCTGGTACATAAATCCGTGGTCTTTGGGGTCGGCGTAAATCCTGGCCCCAAGGGATTCTGCTTTGCTGATAAATTCTTTTACCTCCTCTACTGAGCTCGCATCGAGCGCAATGAGCATTTCTGTTTGGTGGTTGGCATCACAGATTTCGGTATCAATAAATGAGCTGAAATAGGCTTCGGTTAGCAGCATCACAAAGATGCTCTCACTAATGACCATACAACCGGCCTTCTCATCGCTAAACTGCGCGTTGAAGGAGAAACCCAGGTTTGTAAAAAACTCAATGGATCTGCCCAGGTCTTTTACCGGCAGATTGATAAATATTTTGCTTGGCATAAATTTAAATTTGTCAGGCAAATAACGGCAGAAGCAGATTGAAAAGATAGGTTTAAATGTTGGTTTTACAGGTCAATTTAATCCCTTATGCTGATTGCGGAAGGCTGAGGGAGAAAACCTTGTATGCTTTTTAAAGAATTTACCAAAATTAGCCGGATCCGAAAAATCCAGCTGGTAGGCAATCGTTGAAATCTCCATATCAGTATACCGGACGAGCAATTTGGCTTCAGAAACCAAACGCTCCGTAATAAAAGCCAATGCATTGCGCCCCGAAACCTGCTTAACAGACCTTGAAAGATAATTTGGGGTGACTGCAAGCAGGTCAGCATATTCTTTGATACTGCGTTTATGGATATAATTGTTTTCGATCAACTGTAAAAAGTCACGCATTAATAGTTCCGGCCTGCTGTTTCGCTCCTCCTTCTGTTTACTTTCCAGTGCACAATTCTGCAAATGACACAACAACCCCAGTAATTTCAATCGCGCTTCCAGGTGGGCATCTTTCTCAGAATGTTCATAAGCAGTAAAAACGGACTCAAAATGTGGGGCTAACTGCCTAAACATCTTGTGATCAAACTTAAACAGATTGGTGCGATGGGGATCGAACAGTTTGAACTGGCGATGGAACCCCGGCTTAAAAAAAGAAAAAGCATCGGGCTTAAAATAAACCACGTATCCCTCCAGCGCGTTATTATGGGCAAAACTATAAACCAGGTTTGGCGAATGGAATACCAAATAGGATTCAGGATCCTGAATGGTCTGCTCCCCGTATTCCACTTTAATTTCACCAGAATTGAAAAGCAACGCGAAAAAATAAAACGATCGCTTAAAAGGAGGCCTGTAAACTGGCATCTGACCACCTTCGATCGGTGTCAACCTCAGACAATAAAAATCCGGGTTTGTTGTCCGCTCAGGCCATGGAATGGAAGCCAAAAAATCATTAATTTCGGTATAGTAAGGAAGCATGCCGGTGTTTTTCCCCATGGCGATAAAAAGATTTGGCTAAAAATAATATAAAGATTTTTGAAATTGATACAATCTTACATTATCCCATTACAACACATTAGATCCAAGCTGAAGAGTCTTGGCATAAGTGGTATTATACAGATCAGGAAAGGATAAATAAGCCTTTAACACAGGTATGCGAAAGAAAATAGATTTACGAAATACAAAAACTGACTAAACAAACATCCTTTTCTAAGGTAAAATATTTTTTTCCACAATTGAGTATGGGAGTTGATATTAAATGCATCTATTAGAAACAGCTTGCAGAACCTCGGCTATTTTTTATATTTATTAACTGATCATAAATCAATATATTAAAGCAGTACATACAATGAAATTTAAACCAGGCAGGTCTTTTAAAAACCTGAAATTTTTAAGTCTATTTTTAATTCTCCAATGTTCTGTTTGTGCAGGATATTCCCAGCCCCTTCAGAAGTCATATACCTTGTATTCTCCAGATAAAAAGCTGGAAATCGATGTATATAAACAGCCTGATGGGAATTATTACTATAGCTTTTCTGCCAACAAAAAATTATTAATAGACAGGTCACCAATGGGGTTTGAAACAGTAAAAAATGGCACAATCCCTTCTACAGGATGGATAGTTACTGCTCAGAACCGAAAAACAGTAAACACTGTATGGAAACCCGTTTGGGGCAAGAGACAACTGGTTTCTGATCATTATAACGAACTAATAATTAAGTTGTCTTCAGCAGTCAACAGTTCAGATAAAATCAACATAGTGTTGCGGGCATACAATGACGGTGTTGCATTCCAATACCTTATCCCACAGGAAAGTAAAATTGAACAGGCGGTTAAATCTGAACTTACAGGATTTAATTTTAAGGGTGATTTTACGGCCTGGTACTATAATTTTGAACGGCATAATATCGGGCCCGAATTGCTCTCGCAAGCTGAGGGCGAACGAATGCCGGTGATGACCATTAAAGCTGACAGCAACCAATATATGGCTATTCATGAGGCCTGTTTAGACGAAGGCGAACCGCTTAAACTACGGTCAAAAAAAGGCAACCTTTTATTTTCGGTTACTTCTAAACCGCAGAAACTTTATCCGGGCTACCACTCTGCCTGGAGAGTCATCTTTTCTGGAAATACACCAGGTAAACTGGTTGATTCGCACTTACTGGAATTGTTAAACCCCGACCCTAAAATGGATTTTTCCTGGGTTAAGCCGGGTGTGGCACTTTGGGATTGGAGGATAGATGGTGCAGTTTGGGAAGGCTTCCATTATGGGATGAACTATACCTCGTGGGTTAAAATGATCGATTTTGCCGCCAAACAAGGTTTTCCCCACCTGGTACTCGATGCCAACTGGTACGGTCCGGAATTTTCAAAAGACTCGGATCCTTTAAAAGGAGATAAGGCAAAAGATGTACAAAATATTATCAGATACGGGAAAGAAAAAGGTGTGGGCGTGTGGCTCTATCTAAACGATGTGGGTGGAAAGAAATTTCCAATAGAAAAAACATTGGAACAATATCATCAGTGGGGGGCTGCTGGTGTAAAGTATGGTTTTATGTCAGGTAGTCCCGAAGAAAAAAATATCCGGACAAAAATGCTTACCGAACTGTGTGCAAAAAACAAACTGCTGGTTGATTTCCATGATGGACCGGTGCATCCGTATGGACAAATGCGTACCTGGCCAAATGCCGTTACCCGCGAATACTGCAAAGCACAGCTGGATGGCCGGGATATTTTTTATCCTAAAACGTTTGTAACCTCGGCTTTTGTGAATATGATTGCAGGGCCGGTTGATATGAACAATGGCATGTTCGATCTCCGCCAGGGAAAAACCACCCGAAAAGATAACAATATGGAAGTTCCTTCCACGGTGGTTTCGGAGGCTGCCCGCACCTTAATCACTTTTTCGGGGGCAACCGTTATTCCCGATATTCCCGAGTATTATGAGAAATATCCTGAACTGCTCAACTTTCTGTCAGCCCAGAAAATGCCCTGGAAGGAAAGTAAAACTTTGGCAGGTGAAATTGGGGAATATATCGTAACCATGCGGCAGGCTTCAAACGGCGTGTACCTGGTAGGTGCTGCAACAAACGAAAAGGGAAGGCTACTTCAGATTCCAATGTCTTTTTTACCGAAGGGTACTTTTGTGGCTGAGGTTATAGAAGATGGGGATAATGCAGACTATTTAACAAACCGTGAAACTTACAAAGTAGTAAAAAAGAGTATCAGTAGAAAAGATGTATTAAATGTCAGACTGGCTGCAGGCGGAGGTGCTTGCATTAAGCTTGTACTGAAGCATTAATCGTGTCAGAATGGAATGTAAAACAAAAATGTGAAATTAGGTAATACTCATTTTTGGGAAATAAAAAAGCCGATTTATCAAATAAATCGGCTTTTAATGGTGGAGAATACCGGATTCGAACCGGTCACCTCTTGCCTGCCAGGCAAGCGCTCTAGCCAAATGAGCTAATCCCCCGAATTTTGATTATTCCATAACCCAACCCGTTATGAAAAACAAGATTTTTGCTTGCGCTGCAAAAATAGCAAATACTTTGTCGATTGCAAATGATAATTGATCTTTTTGATCAATCTTTCGGTTTAAAGGCAAACATGCCCATAAAACAGATTACCGTAACAGCCGATTGGAAAGGATAATTGATAAAGAGGAACAGTATAAATGTTGCAATCAGCAACATCACCAAAAACATTACCGCTTTGTATACCGTATCCATATAACACATGGTTACCATGGCCAGCAGATAGAAAGGAATAATTACGGCAGCTATAAACATTACCGAAAATAAAATCCCTATGTTAACCTCGTATTAAGTTTTTTTTAGGTTTAATTTATTTAAATGCCTGACTAAACCTGGGCCTTAAACTTTTTTTGTTTAATAAATCCTGATAGATCTCTACAAACTGACCAACATGATAGCCATCCATTAGCGCGTGGTTCACATGGATGGAAAGCGGCATTATTTTCCTCCCTTTCTCTTCGCGCACTTTACCAAAAGATATTTTCGGACAGCTGTCATGATGGGCGTAATTACGGGCATGCGATATGGAAGTGAAATTTAACCAGGGCAATGCAGAATAATGGATTACATTTTCACCTGATGAGGAAGGGATTAAACCGGTGTTAGCCTGTACTTTTTCAATTTCCTTGTTGGCTTCTGCTCTGAATTCTTCAAAATCCTCATAGAAATCCATATAGCCAAACCCGAAAGTACCGTTTGGCCTGTTTATGGTAGGAGCTGCATTTACAGTATCGTATTTCCAAACTTCTCCATTTATAATGCGGTAACTGAAAGGCGCTATCCTGTTTGCGGCAAGCAGCGATTTGTGCAGGTAAAGCAGAAAGAACGACAGATTGTTTTCTTTTGCCTCCTGGTAGGTAGCGGTGCAATCTACCTCTACCGTAACACCAAAGAAGGGTTCTTCAAAAGTGCTAAAAAAATTAAAATGATCTTTTCTGATCCAGTTGTTTATATCTATTTTTTCTTTCATACTATTAATTGCGGTAAAACTCCGGCCAGACTTTCCACCTCATAAAAATTGGGGTGTTCGATGGTATGATCGATGCTTTCGTGTATCCAGGTAGTGTGATAAGGGATGTGTACGGCATGGCCACCGATGTTGAGCACCGGCAAAATATCCGATTTTAACGAATTGCCCAACATCATAAACTCCTCTGGTTTACAATCCAGGTGCCTGATCAGTTTTTGATAATCTTTTTCCTGTTTATCACTCATGATTTCGATATGATGAAAGTAATGATCGAGACCGGATTTAGTGAGTTTCCGCTGTTGATCGAGCAAGTCGCCTTTGGTAGCCACAACTAACCTATATTTTCCATGTAAAGCTTTTAATACTTCTTCTACCCCATCTAACAGCTCTATCGGTTTGTTAAGCATCTCTTTGCCCAGTTCGAGTACTTTTTCTACAATGATGGGATCAATTTTCCCCATGGTAACCTGCATGGCTGTTTGGATCATGCTCAGCATAAAACCTTTAATGCCATAACCATAAAGTGGTAAATTGGCCACTTCGGTTTTATATAACTCGGCCATAATGCTGTGGCGAGGCATAAAGTCTTCCAATAGATCAGCAAAGCGTTCTTCGGTTTCCCGGAAATAAGGTTCGTTTACCCAAAGGGTATCATCGGCATCAAAAGCAATTACGGTAATCTTATTTTTCATGGTTATGCTTACTTTTGTGGCACAAAAATAGCACGGTGCAGCCCTTTAAAAAAGGACATTTGTCCCGACCGATAGCATATGTTACGTACCAATCTTACCTTTTTATCCTTTATCGAACGTCTCTATGAGGAAAATGCTGAAGCAAAAGTTACACTCAAAAGCTTTAAAGCAGGATACCGTTTTATTGAACAGGGCGAAAAAATCAGCAATATTTATGTGATTAAAGATGGAATAAGCAAATGTTTCATTTCTGAAGAGAACGGAAAGGATTTTATCATCGAATTTTTGAGCAAAGGGGAAATTGTGGGCGAGCTTGAGGCTTTAAAAAAGATAGATTGTTTATGCAATGTAGCGGCTATTAGCGATGTTACCGCATATGTAATTCCTGATCATCTTTTCCATTCGCTGATTAATAAAAGTAGTGAATTTACTACAATCTTACTCCAGGAACTGTCTACCAGGATTATACAAACCAGTACACGGGCCGCCTTTCAGCAGCTGTACACCCTGGAGTATGCACTTTTAAAATTATTAAAACTTCAGGCCGACGAACACATTTCTATCTCCAAAGAAGACATGGCCGCCTACTTGGGTATATCGGTAAGAAGCTTTAACAGAGGCTTAAAGCTGGTGATGGATAAAGGCGGTTTCGACACGCCCGAATTCAAAAATATTTTACAATTAAGCCACTTGAAAAAATTGCTACAACGCCTTAAACCATAAAATAGTATTATGGTATAATTATTGTTCGAAAAAAATTGCAGTTAATTGTAGCGTTTTTGCACTTTTGCACGTATAAGTCGTAAAATTACTTGTAGCACCAAACAAACACACAAATACCCATATAATACAAATGAAAAACTACAACCGTCAATCACCATTAAGATCACCAAGTTAATCGGTATTAAGAGCGCTATCCATAAAATGGAAGGCTCAACAACAACCAATGATATCCTTACTTATCATTTAAACAGGGCGCAGGGTCAAAAGCTTATCCGCCATTTACATTAACTTTAGTTAATCTTAATCTAACATGAGTGCTTATATTAACATCTACACAAACACTTTAACAGACGACCTTATTCCAACCATTTTAAAACGGTTGAATGAACATGAAAATGTTCTGGACCTTAACTCTTCATTCTCTTTCAGAAATGCGAATGGCAACCTGCCTATCGTTTTTAAATGGGATAAACCAAGCCTTGAAATATTTAACGAGAACAACTTAAAACTTAATTTTAACGTATCGCTAAAATCTTTCGACCTTAAAGAATTCAAGAAAAAACTTTTTAAAGAGAAAATCATCAAACAGAGCTTTATCCAAAAGTTACTGGGGCTTTTTAAAAAGAAAAAAAGGAAAGTTGCCAAACCGGTAAAACTAAGCGCTGAGGTAGAAGCACAGCTTCAAAACTATAACAAGGTTTTTTCTATAAAATACCACCCTGGTGATGTTTTCGAAAACCATTTTGCCACATTAATCGGTGCAATTATTACTGAACTGAGTAAGGGCCTTTGCCACTTTACAAAAGAAAATAGCTGGTACGATTCAAAAAATGTATTAAGAGAATCGCTGGTTAATCTATATACCCTGGAAGAACTTCCGAACCACATTAATAAAAATGTGGTAGCAGTTGCCAGCTAAATAAACTACTCATTTTCCGAAGTCTGGCAAACCAGGCTTCGGAAATTTTTTCCATGAAGTGGCAGTTCTCATTGTCAGTCTGAAGCCTTCCGATGGCTTTTTATCAAACGCCATCCGTTTTATCCTCACTTAACTTCTTGCAACGGTGCACCATCAGGCTAAAGGTATTAATTACCAACATCTTCTATTCCGTTAAACATTTACACCCTTAATTTGTTATCAGAATCTGGAAATCTTTTTTAGTTTTATGCCTGTGTAAAGACTATGTTTTCCGCTTAACAACAATATACCTTATCCAAGTTAATTATGAATGTAGAAGAAGTTTTTAAGAACAACGAAAAATGGATTGCCGAAAAACTATCCATCAATCCGGATTATTTTACCGATCTGGCTAAAGGCCAGAGCCCTGAATTTTTATATATCGGATGTTCTGATAGTCGGGTTACCGCAGAAGATTTAATGGGAATCCAGCCCGGACAGGCATTTGTACACCGTAACATTGCCAACCTGGTAAATAACGTAGATTTAAGTGTAATGACGGTTTTAAATTACGCCGTAAGACATTTAAAGGTAAATCATATTGTTGTTTGCGGCCACTATAACTGTGGTGGTGTAAAAGCAGCGATGCAGCCTGCCGATTTGGGCATCTTAAATCCCTGGTTAAGAAATATACGCGATGTTTACCGTTTGCATAAAGACGAATTGAATGCCATTACCGATGAGGATACACGATACAACCGACTGGTTGAACTGAATGTACAGGAACAATGTGTTAACCTGCTTAAAACAGCAGCAGTACAGGAAGCTATTGTCCACAGAGGCTTAACCGTTCAAGGCTGGGTTTTCGACATCAGAACCGGTAAGTTAATTGACCTGAAAATTGATTTTGAAAAAATATTGAAAGATATTACCGAGATTTATAAGCTTTACTAGTCGGTAGTCAGAAGCCCCGAACATAACATAAAAAACCACTCTATTTCGGAATACGGCAAAAAAGAAGTCAAGTTTAAAAACTTGACTTCTTTGATATAAACCGCACAGGGTTTAAAAATCTGCAAGGTTTGAATAATGATTAAGATGTACTCAGAACTAAAGACTCCAGAATAACCTAGCGTCCCATCCAACCACCATCAACGGTTAATATTGTTCCGTGAACATAATCACTTGCTGCTGAAGCAAGAAATAAAGTTGGCCCTTTAAAATCTTCTGGTGTGCCCCATCTTCCTGCCGGAATACGTGATAAAATTGAAGTACTTCTTTCCTGATCTTCGCGTAAAGCCGTTGTATTGTCAGTAGCAATATAACCAGGTGCAATGGCATTTACATTTACGCCTTTAGCTGCCCATTCGTTAGCAAAAGCTTTGGTTAAAGAAGCAATTGCCCCTTTACTTGCTGCATAACCCGGCACAGTAATGCCTCCCTGGAACGATAACAACGATGCGGTAAAAATAATTTTTCCGCTACCTCTGGCCACCATATCGCGGCCTACCTCGCGGGTTAAGATAAATGGAGCAGTTTGGTTTACGGCAATTACCTCATCCCAATACTCATCAGGGTGTTCGGCAATCGGCTTGCGCAAAATGGTTCCGGCGTTGTTTACCAGAATGTCAATTACCGGGTGATCGGCTTTTACCTGGGCTGCAAAGGCCAGGGTGTTTTCGCGTTTACCGAAATCGCACTGATAAGCATAAAATTTACGGCCAAGGGCCAAAACTTCTTTTTCAATGGAGCTGCCTTGCAACTCAAGGCTGGCAGAAACACCGATAACATCGGCTCCTGCTTCGGCCAAAGCTAAAGCCATGGCTTTTCCAATTCCTCTTTTACAACCGGTAACCAAAGCAGTTTTACCTGCTAAATTAAATACGTTTGACATGATCTTATTTTATACGGATATTTTCTTATTTCAATTCGGTAATAGCGCAGTGGTCCATGTCTCCATAATCAAGATTTTCGCCGGCCATACCCCAGATAAAGGTATAATTACTGGTACCAGCACCTGAGTGGATTGACCAGTTTGGTGAAATTACCGCCTGATCGCCCTGCATCCAGATGTGGCGTGTTTCCTGTGGCTGCCCCATAAAATGGCAAACACTTTGCCCCTGTGGAACTTCAAAATAAAAATAAGCTTCCATTCTCCTGTCGTGCGTATGTGCCGGCATGGTATTCCAAACACTGCCGGATTTTAACTCGGTCATGCCCATCTGCAGCTGGCAGGTTGGTAAAACACTATTTACCAATAATTTATTAATAATGCGGTGATTTGCTGTTTCTGGTGTTCCCAATTCAACAATTTCGGCTTCTGCCTTGCTTACCTTTTTGGTTGGGTAAGTGTGGTGTGCAGGTGCCGAATTGATATATAATTTTGTAGCTGTACCTTTATCTGCCGATTCGAAAAACACTTCTTTAGTGCCTTTGCCAATATATAAAGCTTCCTTGTAATCCAATTCGTAAGTTTCTCCATCAGCTGTAACGATTGCTTTTCCACCAACATTGATAATGCCCAGTTCTCTGCGTTCTAAAAAGTAGCTGGCTTTTAAATCATCAGGGTTTGGCAGGGCTATTTTCTGGTCAACTGGCATAGCACCGCCAACAATATACCTGTCAAAATGAGATAGGGTAAGGTTTACCTGGTTGGCTTCAAATACGTTTTCGATTAAAAAATTTTCCCGCAGCGCTGCGGTATCCATTTGTTTAACTTCTTTAGGGCTTTGAGCGTAACGGCTTTCGAATTTGTTCATTGATTAAAAATTGAGTTGTAAGGTAAGAGCTGAACAGATCAGATCTTACCCGCAAATATATTTATACGATACCTATTATTGATATTAATACTCAACTTTATAATCCTTTTTTATCGTTTCTCCACTCCAGGCTTTTAAACTGGTCCAGGGAGCAGGTGCATCGGTCCAGAATTTATGATCGGCAGGCAGGCCTAAGGTTAAAAAACCAAGACTGGCCATGTACAAACTCCCGGTAGAGGTATAGGTATCGGCTACTTCGGGCTGATGGCCGTTAAAACCCAATACCAACCAGCCTTTATCGTCAAAATTCTGGTTTCCATCGTAAAGATTGTGCATCACCTTGGTTAATGCACCGCGTACCTGTGCAGGTTTTATGTATTCGGGCAGTTTTTCCATCAAAGCCGTTTGCGCCAATGCCTGAAAGGCCGCAGTGCGGTAGGTAATGGAGCGGCCATAAGCAGGATATGTACCTTCAGGCGAAATGATCCTTTCCAGGTATTCCGAATAGCGTACCATCCGTTTTAAAGCCAGGTCGTAATCGGCCTGCTGCGCCCTCTTTTTGTCAACCAGCACTTTTAAAAGATCAACCAGCATGGGGTGGATCACATAAGAGTTGTAATAATCCATGCTGAATTTTTCGCCATCACTATACCAGCTGTCGCCAACATACCATTCTTTCATTTTATTAACAGCAAACTGCACACGGGCCGGATCGTACTGCTCGCCAATGCTTAATAAAAAACCTTCGGTTAAACCTGCAAACAATAACCAGTTGTTGTAAGCGCCCGTACGGGTTCTGAGCGATTTAAACTCTTCTACAAACCTTTTTTTAGTGGTTTCGTCAAGCGGTTCCCATAAAGCTTTCGGCGCACGTAAAAAAGCCTGGGCAACATAGGCCGCATCAACAATTGGCTGACTTTCGGAACGGTAACTGATATAATCAGGACTCTCCGGGTTAACGGAATTGGTTAAGGCCTTTAAAAGTTCAGTACGCATGTTTTTTCGCAATTTACCCTCAGCAGTTTCATCATCGGGCAAAGCCAACCATGGCGCCACACCAGCAACCGTACGCCCTAATGCTTCGAGATAGATAACCCTGGCAGCATTTAAGCCATAACCAGGTGCTTTTTCTACCGGCATATTCTTTTTCAACGTTTCGTTGGCCAGGTTGTGGATTACGGGGTAGGCAATCCGGTTTAAAGTTTTTACCCAAAATGCACGGTCTTCGGCACCGGTTGCTGGTTTCTTTTGTGCATAGGTGAACTGCGAACAGATGAGCAGGAGAGAAAAAATAAGTTTGTGTTTCATTTTCTTTAGTATGTGGTTTTACATTAAAACCAGGTTATGTTAAAGGAGTTGGAGAGCGGCTTCGTACAACTATCAGGGTTTCTTACCGCTTTCCGTTTTACTTCGCCCGATGAAACATCGGGCTTGTGTTCAATCAATCAGGTCTAGGTGGCGCGGCAAGCATTACTATTAAAGGGTAAAACGACCGGCAAAAGTAGCTTTTGACAGTTTTTGCACCATCCCTAGTTCATAAACCCGGTAGTAGCGGCAGCTCCCGAATTCAGGTCGGGACTATAGCGAATAACGGGACTACTGTTGCCGATGAAATACGGAGCCTTCATTTTCAGGTAAAAACAATTAATTAAACTTAAGTTTTGAGTTAAACGGGTAAATACCCTCCCAAACCCAGGCTCAATAAATTGCTATAAATACCATTTTTTATAACGGGCCAGGGCCTCAAGATAATAGTAATCGGCATAAATCAAAGGCACGTCTATTTCACTGTTCAGTGGATAAGCACCTGTACTGTGCATCAATAAAAAGCCTCCGTTTTCGCCCAGTTTTGCATGGTAAGCGCTGCCAGAAAGCGAATAAATCATGGTTTCGGCTGCAGATTTGAATTCTGTTTTCTCATTACCCTTGGTATATTGGGCAAGTTCCAGCAAGGCCGAAGCCATCAGTGCGCCTGCAGAAGCATCGCGTTTGGCAAAAGGAATACCCTGTGCATCGAAATCCCAAAAAGGAATTTTATCTGCTGGTAAATTCGGGTGGTTTAAAATAAAATGGGCAATTCCTTTAGCCTGTTTTAAATACGCTTCATCTTTGGTAAAACGGTACATCATGGTATAACCATATAACGCCCAGCCCTGTCCGCGAGACCATGCCGAACAGTTTGCGGCTCCCTGCCAGGTGGCTTTCCTGATCACCTCGCCCGTCTGCGGATTATAATCAACCACATGGTAAGAACTAAAATCAGGCCGGAAATGGTTTTTAATCGTAGTATTGGCATGGGTAATGGCAATTTCTTTATATTTTGGATTACCGCCATTATCGCTTACCCAGTTCATCATTTCGAGGTTCATCATATTATCGATAATTACAGGGCACTCCCATAATTTGCTCTTGTTCCACGATTGAATTGATTTTACAGCCGGACGATAGCGGGTAGCTAAAGATTCGGCAGACCGCTGGATAATCGCTTTGTATTCTGGTTTGCCGGTTATGCGGTAGGCATTGCCAAAACTGCAATACATCATAAAACCCAGATCATGGTTACCAGTGTAGGTTTGGTTGGATTCTATTGTTTTTAAGGCTGCTTCGGCTTCCTGTTTTATGCCTTCATCTTTGGTTTGTTCATAGATGTACCATAAACTGCCCGAATAAAAACCGCTGCACCACCATTTAATATCGTAATTAATGGATTTGCCCTTATCGAAACTCTGAGGTGTTTTTCCAGCAGGGATATTTTTGGCCAGTACCTGGTATTGGTCGGTGGCAAATTTAAATTCATCGTTAATTAATTGAGCCATTGGCTTCTTTGGGCTTTGGGCACACGAAACACTCCCGATTAAAAGGAGCAATGTAGCGGCTAAGTTGATTTTTTTCATCATATCATTTTTCTCTTCTGTAACAAGATTACCTGTTCTACCTGTACAACGGTAATCCTGATGGTTTCATAGTTTAGCTGTGTTATTCTGTTATTTTAAAACTCGCCGTGGCACCAGCAAAGGCACCTACAGGCAGATTACAGGTTATGTTTTTAGGGCTTGATGATCCGGCAGGCTTAAATTGTACCTGAATAGCAGCATTTCCCTGCGCCGGATCGGCAATATAAAGCACCGGAACGGCCGCATTTAAATTTTTGATGTATATGGTACAAGGCTTATCGACAGTAAGCGAAGCGCCGTCACAGGTCAATGTTCCGGCCGTGTAAAATACTGCCTGCAGCATATTTAAGCCATTATGTTTTACAGCCTGCAGTTCGGCTGTATTCTTTAAAATCTGTATCATGGTGCGGTCGTATTTTTTTAGGCTTGTTGCAGTAATTCCCGGAACAACGATATATTCATAACTGGCATGATCTGGTTTTATGCCATGGTTTATCCAGATTTTAAATACCGGATGCTTCAGTTCGGTTTTGGTCTGAAACTGATTGATACGGTACCAGCTGCCATTTTGCAAGGCATTACTGATTTCGGGATGGTTACCCTCCGGAAAAATATAAGCAATACTATCGTGTAATGCCCAAAATCCTTTTTCGCCCTTTGCAATTGGTGAGCGGCCTATTTCGCCCCTTAACCAGGTCTGATTAATGGTGGTGGTGATGGGCTCAGGGCTATTGCTCTTAATTCCTGCTCCTAAACAAACCACTTCCTTATCGAAAAAGAACCAGGCCTTTTTAGCCTGAACACTGTCGTAATTTAAATCGTAGCATGATACCCCATAAAGCCCATCGCTAACCCCTCCGGAAAAGCCCGTTGTGCCGGGTATTCCCCAGTCTTTGCGTATGGTTGCGCCTTCATCGTCGGGATAATCCCTACTGGTGGTTCCGGGTACCTTATCCCATTCCCATACAGGCATTAAATTAGCGTATTCCGATCCGCTGCGCTGGATATTGGTTGCCCCGTCGGGTAAAAATTTTCCGAGGATGTTTTCGTTATTTCCACGTTCCGTACGTAAAGTGCGGTTCGATGCGGTTTGCACACTGAAAGTATAGGCAGGCCGCACATGCAGGGTGTAATTGCTTTTCCAAAATTGGGTATGTCCAGCTATAATACCATAATCGGCAGGCTTTTTATTGGATGTTCGCTGGGCTGAGGCCTCCCAGTAGCGGGCATTTTCGGGATCGAATAACTTAATTTTCTCGATCATACCCCCCATGCCGCTGCTTAGCGAATCTTTACGGCTAATACCCCGGCCGCGTACATTAAAATCGTAAAAGGAACCCCTTATGGTTTGCAGAAAAGTATTTTTAAGGTAGTTTACCAGGATAGCCAGCTGGTCTTTAGGTAAGGCATAATCTGTTCCATTTAAATAAAATGCAGCATTTACAGAGTTACCGGCAAAAACGCGCCCGTAACTGGCAATGGCCTGTTGTTTGCCATGCTGGTAATAACTGCCATCTACCTGCACCCCCTCTTTCCCATCGACAATAGCAATCGGCTCGAATAAATACTTTGCGGCTGAATCTAAGGTGGCTTTATTCCTGGTTAAACAGGCCCGGTAAAGGCAATGTAAAGCTTCATCTGAAGTGTTGGCACCATCGCCGGTTCTAAAACGGCGAATTACCATTCGCTGAATCAGTGCCTGCTCAAGACCAACAGGCAGTTGTACCCTGGCATTCCGCATTAAGATGAGGGTTTGCCCAATAGCCTGCGGGTAAAAAATATCGTTATACCACCAATTCTTATTCTTTGGATTTTTATCGAACCAGTTTTGCAGGGCCTGTATAATTGATGCGTGTATTGTGGCATCATTGTACCATTTGTTATTTGGGCGGATATAAGCGGTGGCCATATCCTTAATTCTTTTCAGGGGTGCATACTGCACATCAGTATAATTGATATCGGCCCAGCTTCCATCGGGGTTTAAATTTTTCAGGTTAGCCTCCACTTCCCTGGCCAGGTCATGATCCTTTACAAAAGTTTGCAAATCAGTACTGATGCGTTGCAAAATGGTTTGATAAGGCTCTTGCTGTGCCCTGGCCGTACTAACCAGCAGGCAGAGCAGCATCATTTTCAGAAGCCCCAACCTCATGATCCTGGAAATGGATATGGAATAACCTTTTATTGTATTGTTAGCAAACATCTTTTATTTTTTATTGAACCCCCAAAACCAGTTCTGGTATGCTGTGTAAGGAAAACCAGGTGCCTGTTTTTTTTCAAAGTTGGCCGAAACGAATTGTATGGTTTCTCCACTTATCGTTTTTGTTACTTCGATTATTGTTTTTCCGCCTGTTTTTTGAACCTGGTAATCAACTTTTTCGCGTTTATTGGAGTGGATAGTAAACTCAGCCATATCGGTTGCCAGGGTAAGACCGCCTCCTTTTAAGCTGGTTATTTTTATATTCTGCGTATGGCTATCCTGCCTGTCGGCACTTACTAAAAATGCCCCTTCGGCAAGCAATTGCTTAAACGATACGTTTTGCCAGTCTGCTGGAATTGCCGGGAAAACCCTGATTTTTCCGCCCCAGCTCTGCAATAACATTTCCTGTATAGAAGTGGCCGCAGCCAGGGGTGTTTCGATAACCGGGCCTGATTCGCGGTAAAGGGTATTTACCTGTATAAACCGATCCAACAATTCGTTTAACCATTTGTAAGCCATATCGCCGTTCCCGGTTCCGGCATAAATGGAAGCCGCTCCCGTAAATGAAAAACCGGCTAATGCATTTTTGTAGGATAGCCAGTTCTGTAACGATTGGCTGATAAGCGGCCTGTTTTCGGGCTGATCCCAGTTAACCAGGTTATAGGGATAAATCATCAACAGGTGTGAATAATGCCTGTGCGAACTGTTTAGGGGCACATCTTTACCAATTAAAAATCCACTTTCGCCAACCGGAAAAGGTGTAAGATTTTTCAAAATCGTTTTCCATTTACCGGCATCAGCATCGTTTAACTGCTGTTCATCATTGACCTTGATCAGCGTTTGCAGTGCCCAGCTTAAACTGGCCAAAGTATAATTGGCATCCTCGGCATTTTTATATTCTGGTGAATGCGACATGGGGAAATGATAGATCCCCTGATCGTCTGGCTTAAGCTGATGGATCAAAAAATTTGCTGATCGCTTTAACAAAGGATATATTTTAGTTTTAAGCGTCTGTTCGTCGCGGCTGTAAGCGTAATACTGGTAGTAATAATAAAGCAGCCAGGTAAGATTGGCAGGTTCAAAAGTACCTTTAGCGATTTCGGCCTCGCTGATGGGGCTTACCAGGCCATAAGCAGAGCTTCTGCCTATCGCCGCAGCATCGTTACGCCATTGTTCTGGTACATTGTTAATCAGGTTTTGCCGGTTACGGTTTAATGAGCTGAACAACGATTCGCCCAGTTCGAGATGGTTGGCTGTAAAAATCGGCGAATAAGTAAGCTGCGCGTTCAAATTCCACCAAATTGCCGGCCATGGCGTAGCGGCGGTCCAGGGTCCCATTAAATCGGCAACAGGTTTATCGGCGCGGGTTACCGAAGCCAGCTTATACAGCTGTATCCAATAGAAGTTTTCCATCCGCTTATCGGGCAGGGCAATAAAACTTTTCTGGTAATACTGGTGCCACCAATTGCAGTGCGAAACCAAACTTTGCTTATCATTTTCGAATTTTCGCAGGTTATTCTCCGCTTCTTTATTTTCGTCAGCTGCCCCTTCCCCATCGTAACCTACGCTCACTATTAATTGTTGTGCCCCGCTCTTGTTTAATATTTTATATGCGGTGGTGTAACCGCCGTTGTTGAGCAATGGCTGATTGCAAAAAGTGTAACCCTTTGCCGTACTCCATTTTACCGGAGGGTTTTCAGGATAATTTACAGGTTTATCGGTAGGGTAGCTCTGAAAATACCGCGGACTAATGCTCTTGCCAGGATTCCATTTCCAGCCATTTACCTGCTCTTTCGCGGTCGCTTTTAGGTTAATGCTGATCACATTTTGGGTTGCGGCAACAAAAGCAGTAAAGTTGAGTGTACCTTGTGTGGTAAAAACCGTTCCGCTGGCTGTGGCATTGTAAATATCCAGTTCCAATTTGGCATCGGTTATTTTGCCGGCAGTTTTAAGGGTAAAATAACCAAGGGGTAAACGTGCCTGCGTGTACAATTTGCCTACATTGGGCAAAAGTTTTTCACGGTGATCAACTACATCAGTACGCCCGATATCGAAACGGATTGAGCTATCGCTTTCCTGGTAAATATTGGTACCCAGCAAACCGTTACCCAGAATAACACCACTATAGTAATCTTTTCCGAGTTGATCCCATTTTAAATTTTGCCGGGCCATAAATACCGGCCAGTTTACTTCGCCGGCAGGTACTTGTGCCCTGCACCAGCCCGGTGACCACAAAAACAGGAGCAGGAATCCATAATTACTGATTATTCTGTAATACTTTAACAAGGTGTGATGTTGCATTGTTCAGCTATTTAATTGGATGAAGGTGTTGAAAAAAGCCACCAAGCCCAGGCAAGGTGGCCCAACCAACTCAAACTAACCAAATTTAACCGGAAAAACCGGGTATTTCTTTATTTTCTACCAGCCTGCATTTTGTATCAGGGCTATGTTTTTAGCAATTTCCGAAGCCAAAATCGGGTACAGGCCATAATGGGGCGGAAAATGATGTTCACGTACATCTACATACTCATAGTTGTACACATTACCGGTTTTAGTAATTTTAACTCCCCTTATTGGCTTCTCAAAATCAACAGCAGCAGTTTTCCATCTCCTGGCATCCCACATGCGGTGCTCTTCCATAAACAACTCTACGCCGCGCTCTGTCTGAATCAGCAAACGCATTTCATCTTGCGTAGCATTGGCTTTAATGCCATAATTCCCGTCTGCACCTGGCTTAATACCTGCACGGTCCCTGATTTTTCTTAGCGCATCATAAACCTCCGCTGTCGGGCCGCTGTATTCGTTCAATGCTTCTGCATAATTCAATAAAATTTCGGCATACCTGATCAAGCCCCAGCACCTTTCGCCATTACCTGTTGAATTTTCTAAAAGGTATTTACGTGGAAAATATCCTGAGTTAAAGGCCAGTGGCCCGGTTGATACCGCATCGGTAGTACCCGAACCTACATAAGTGTACACGGGAGCATTGTTGTTGCCACTTAATATCCATGGGGCACCATTATAAATGACCGAATTGGCAAAACGCGGATCGCGGTTAGCATAAGGGTTCGCCGGATCATAACCTGAATCTGCTTCGGTTATGGCCTTTCCATTAGCCATCGGAAATCTATCAACCATTTGCTGGCTTACGGTAAAGGCATAACCTCCTGATCTGCTTTGTGGCAGTAAAAAGCTTTCGAATTCCCGCTGTGCACCACGCATGGCTGCAAAGAGATATTCGCTGTTTACGCGCATCTGGAATACTTTGTAAAAACCGTATCCCGGCCTGTTGGTTGGGCCGTTATCTACATAAAGGGAGTAATTTCCGGTATTGATGATATCCAGTGCAGCATCTGCTGCTTTTTTCCAGCGCTCTTTATCATAGCTGGCATAGCCGGTTAAATCGTGTACCTCGCCTGATGTGGCATACTGCCCACCATTAAACAGCGGGCTGGCAGCATACAATAGCACACGGGATTTTAAGCCCATACAAGCACCCTGGGTAATGCGTCCATAATTTTGTGGCAGAATTGTTAAACTGGTTGGCAAATCAGCTTTTGCAGCATCACATTCAGAAACAATATAATTTACACATTCCTGATAGGTTGATCTTTTAAGCGTAAAATCTTCCGTAATATCGTAAACTTTATCGCCCAGTAACGGTACACCACCAAAAGCCCTGATTAACAAGAAGTAATACCAGGCACGTAAAAAACGGGCTTCGGCAATCATGCCTTTTTTAGTTGCTGTGGTTAATGGTGCATTGCCTATATTTTTTAAAAGTACATTTACCCTTCTGATATTCTGATAAGGGACCGACCACATACCTGTAAAATCGCTATTGGTTGAGCTTTTAGAAATCAAACCAAAGGCAATAATTACGCCTGAGTTTTGGGTACCATTGTAACGACCTGTAACGGCTTCATCGGCTGCGCCGGCATGGCCACCGGCATCAAGATACTGAATATCGTATTGAAACCCCACCTGCTGATAAATACGGGTTAAAAAAGCCTGCGTATTGATACTATCGGCAAAAGTAGTTTCCTCATTCAGTGTAGTAAGGGTGCTCTCGTCAAGTAAACCACCTTTTTTACAAGAATAGGTTACCAACAAGGTAGCAAATAAGGCTATGATTGAAATTTTCTTTTTCATGATCATTTTTAATTAAAATGTAACATTTAAACCCAGGTTATAGATGCGCTGCGTAGGGTAAACACTGATTACCGTTGTGGTACTGTTTCCGTTTTCGGGGTCAACCTGGTAAAGGTCGGTTACGTTAGTCCAGGTAAGCAGGTTATTCCCGTTCGCGTACACCCTGATGCCTGATATGCGGAGCTTTTTAGCTATAGCATTCGGGAATACATAGCTGATCTCGGCAGTTTTCAGGCGCAGGTAATAGTTATCTCTTGTCCAGAAATCTGAAAAGTTGTTGGTGGCATTCGGAAAATTGGTTACCGCATTACCACCCAGACGTGGGAAAGTAGCTGTAGCTGCTGTTTCCGGTGTCCAGCGGTTTAAGTGTATAGGCTGGTAATTGGAGTTACCAGGTGTAATGGTTTCGGAGTGGAAACGGGTACTGTAACCATACGATCCCTGAAAGAATACGTTCAGGTAAAAGTTTTTATACCCAAAATTAAAGTTGGCTCCATAAGTAGTATTGGGTAGATTTGGTTTGCCGATTACCCCTTTATCGCTGTCATCAATAATGCCATCACCATTTAAATCCTGGTATTTCATATCGCCAGGACCTACTGCTGTGGTTGGTTTTGCCACTTTTGGATCGGCAATTTCGGCAGCAGTATAGAAGCCTAAGAAGTGCCAGCCAAAATATTGGCCAATAGGGTTACCGGTTGCGGCAAGCCACGGATAAGCTGGTTGTGCCTCATCCTGATAAAGGATTTTATTTTTGGCATAAGAGAAAGTAAGCCGTACACCAGCGGTAAAATTGTTTATTTTCTCGTTGTAGCTCAATTCGCCATCAAAACCCCTGTTGTTTACTTTACCCAAATTTACCGGTGGCAAGCCTACGCCAATGGTGAAAGGAACGCTCTGCCTGGTAGTTAAAATATCGTACCGGTTGTTGTTAAAATAATCGGCAGTAAGCTTAAGTTTACCTTTAAACATGGTCAGATCAAAGCCTACATCCAGTTTCTTTTCTTTCTCCCAGGTTACATCCAGGTTACCCAAACTACCTTCCGTAATTCCATTATATGATGTACTGGTTGTACCAAAATTGTACGAACCGGTGGCAGAGGTATACAGCTGCAGGTATTTTTTAGCACCGCCAATATCATCCGATCCTACGAGACCGTAAGAAGCCCTGATTTTAAACAGGTCTACAAATTTAATGTTGTCTGAAAAGAATTTTTCTTCCGAAATATTCCAGCCCAGTGATGCCGCCGGGAACCAACCCCTGGTTTTTTTACCGGTAAAACGATCGGTACCGTTATAGGCTGCATTAAACTCAACCAGGTATTTATTTCTATAATCATAGCCCCCTCTTAAGGTTGTTCCCGTAACAACTGTAGGTACACCGGGGCCCTGGTTCGTATCGCCGGTAGTGGTGGAGTTAATTACCCGGTTATCGTTATACAACGCCAAGCCGTAAATATGATGGTTACCAAAATTACGATCGTAATTTAATGATGACTGCGTAGTTATTGTCCTAAAAATACTCGTGTTGCTATAACCCGAAGTAAATGGCGGTGTACGGTACTGCGTAGCATTTAAAGGCAGGTAAACTCCGGTTGCCGAGTTGTACAAATAATAAGGCAATGTAGTTCTGCTGGCGCTCACACTATAACTTTGTGCACTGGCATACGATAATAATACCTTAGCGGTTAAGCCTGGTGTGATGAAATCGAGTTTCTGACTTGCACTCGAAACAATATTTAAATCGTTATCAAAGGTTCGCGAGTAACCCGATTCTGCCAAACGGCCGATAATACTGGTATTGGCATTGGTAAGTAAAGGATTATAAGGATAAGAACCATTTGGATTGGTAACCGGGAAAGCCCATGGTGGCAAATAACCTCCACTGTAAATCTCACCCACAATACCGTTTCCGTTGGCATAATAAGCATTGCCCTGCTGCGAGTTGTAAGGCTGGTTGGTTTCGCCAAAACGACCGGTTAAATCTAAACGGATGCTTAGTGTTTTAGTTGCCTGAATATCGAGATTGGATCTGAAATTATACCGTTTATAATAATAGTTGCTATTTACGCCATTATCGGAACTAAAATCGCGAACATTACCATTTTGCCACAAATAGCCAGCAGAAACAAAGTATTTCACACTTTCGGTACCTCCCTGAAAATCAAGGTTCTGACGGGTAATTAAAGCGCCGGGTTTAAAAATGGTTTTCCACCAGTTGATATCCGGATGGCCATAAGGATCGGTATGATCGCGATAAGCAGCCAGGTCGGAATCACTAGCATAAAGTTTGTTATTGATATCTCCCGAGTTTCTAAGTGCTTCGTTATTCAGTAATTTTGCTTCATACGAATTTAGAAATTCGGGGGTATTTACATCCATCTGATAACCTGCTTCCGATTTTAAATTGATGCGTGGTTTACCGGCAACCCCTCTTTTTGTGGTAATAACCAATACCCCGTTAGCCCCTTTAATACCATAAACGGCAGTGGTAGAAGCATCTTTTAAAATGGTAACGGTTTCAACCTCATTAGGATCGATATCCGAAACCTGGTTATAATCGTATTCCACGTCATCCACAATAATCAAAGGAGAGGCACTACCAGCATAAGTACTTACCCCACGGATAAAGAAAGCAGCACCATCAGCACCCGGCTGACCGCTTCTTTGCTGGGAGGTAAAGCCCGGCAGCCTGCCTGCAAGAGTATTCTGAATACTTGCACTGGGATTTTGTTTAATCTCGGTAGCCGAAATAGAACTGATAGCACCGGTATTGGTAATCTTTTTCTGTTTACCAAAACCCACTACCAAAACTTCATCAAGTCCTTTGGTATCATTTTTTAATTTGATAGTAACAACTGTTTTTCCATTTACATTAACTTCCTGTGTTAAATAGCCAATAGATTTAACAATCAAGGTTTTGCTGCCTCCTTTTAACGTAAGCTGAAATTTACCTTCAGCATCGGTTACGGTACCGTTATTGGTAAGTCCCTTTTCAACAACAGTAGCTCCAGGAATAATACCTGAATCGTCGGCTACGGTACCCTTAATAACCGTTTGCGCTAACGAAACCGCAGGTATAAGGGTAAAAAGGATTAATAATTTATATAATATTTTTTGCATAACATGTCTGGTTACGATTTAACAATTTTTAGCAATCTCCAATTACCAGCCTGGGTTCTGTTTTAAATTCCTGTTTTTATTTACTTCGCTTGCAGCAATTGGATAGAGGTACATTTTAGCTGCATCAAAGCTTACATTAAGTGCATTATACCGGTTATAAGAAAAGCTGCCGTCGGTATTTTTAATAATCTGCATACCGTGTAAGGTGCCATTCAATACGGTTTGGGCAATTTTCCAGCGGCGGATATCCCAGAAACGCTGTTCCTCAAAAGCCATTTCTACCCTACGCTCATGCCTTATGGCTTCGCGCATTTCAACCTGCGTCATGCTGGTTTTTAAACCATGCTGGTAACCAGCTGTGGTACCTACCGGGATACCGGCCCTTAAGCGTAATGCTTTTAACTGGTTAAAAGCTTCCGTACGGTTTACGGCATTATCTGCCGCCTCATTCATGGCTTCGGCATAGTTGAGCAAAATTTCGGCATACCTGAAAATAGGGAAGTTGTGCGTTTGGTTGCTGTACACGGTTGCGGTAACAAAACTTTCGTTCATAAACTTGCGCATGTAATAACCCGTACGCGTTTGTACGTTCACTGTACTGCCCGGTTTATCTAAACCACCATCGTAAGTCTGAACCAACCGGTTTAACCAACGTGCATTGTTATGGAGAATAGTAAGATAAAAACGTGGGTCGCGGCCAGTGTAGGGATCTGCCGGGTTATAGCCCGATGCCGGATCGGTTATGGCCCGGCCATTGCTCATATCGAAAGCATCAACCAACTCTTGTGTGGGACTGGTAAAGCCTGAACCTGATGCATTGGTAGCGGTATAGCCAATTGGTGCATTTCTGGTTTCTACATCAAAGTTTACCGCACGCTGGTAAGCTAAAATGATTTCGCTGTTTTTGCGGGTGTTAAACACAGTAGTATAGGCTGATGCTAATGAAAATACATTCAGGTTCATTACATCTTTCGCGGCCTGTGCAGCAATAGCCCATCTGGACAAATCGTTAGTTGGGTTATTTACCGGACTGGCATCGTAAAGGAGTATCCTGGCTTTCAATGCCAATGCAACACCTTGCGTAACGCGACCATAATCTTCGTCTGATGCCAGTGTATTATCTGGTCGTGCAATGGTCTTTAAAGCGTCGCACTCATCTACCACATATTTAAGACACTCGGCATAAGTATTTCTGGGTAGCTGAATATCATCATCAATGCTCAATACCCGATCGCCAATGAGAGGAACCCCGCCAAAGCGTTTAATCAGTTCAAAATAAGCAATAGCCCGCAATATCCTGGCTTCGGCTTTCAGATACACTTTCAAACCTTTCTGGTTTAAAGGTACCACATCAATATTGGCCAGAAATATGTTGGCTTTGCGGATGGTTTTATAATTGTTATCCCAGGAGTTATCTACAGGTGTAACTGCCGAAATCCGGCCATTTACAAAATATTCAATGGTACTTGATGGCGATGAACTGATGGCATCATCAGATGCTGCATCTAGAACATCGTTACCAATGCGGTTGTAGCCGTTGGGCAGGTACGAATAAATATCGGCAAGAAAGGCTTTTGCCTGAACGCCCAGTGAATCGGTTCTATCAAAAATATAACTGATATCCTGTGTAATAGGCTCAGTTTCGTATAAAGGTTTTTTACAGGCAGAAAAACCAACAATCAGGATGGCTAATGTGCCAACTATTTCTTTTATCTTAATGTTCATATCAACCAGCGTTAAAATTTAACATTCAAACCAGCGTTAACTACCTTTTGCAAAGGGTAGCCACTTCCAAATACCTCTGGATCAACCTTATCGTAAGCTGAAAGCGTATAGAGATTCACTCCGTTTACAAAAAGGCGTACCGATGTCAGTTTTAATTTATTGGTTAAGCCTTTGGGTAAAGTATAACCCAGCTCGACATTTTTTAATCTCACATAACTGCCATCGTGTAGCCAGTATGATGAGGTAGCCTCATTGTTTGGATTAGAACCTATAGTTAAACGTGGTTGGGTGGCGGTTGAAGCCGTAGCCGGTGTCCAACGACCAAGATTCTGCTCAAAGGCCTGCCCTAAACCATTGTTTTGGAAAGCCCATTCAGTAATGCCCGAAACGTATATGTATCGGTTTTGAACGCCTTGTAAGAGTGCAGAAAAATCAAATCCTTTGTAGCTAAAGCCCAGGTTAAGGCCGTAGAACCAGATTGGGTTATTGTTTTTAAGCGCCCTTGTATCCAACTCATTAATTATCCCATCGTTGTTTAAATCCCTGTACTTAATATCACCCGGAACCGGGTTATAACCTTGTATTTTGGCGCTCGAATTGATTTCGGCCTGGTTTTGAAACAAACCATCAGCTACATAACCAAAAGTTTGGTCCTCTCTTTGTCCGGTACGTTCCATCCATGGATATGGCCGGCCAATCTCATCCTGGTATTTGATGATTTTTTGAAGCGAGAAAATATTGGGAGCTACATAATAGTTAAAATTGCCCACATGGTTGCTGTATTTCAGGTCGAATTCTACCCCCGAATACCTGCTTATCCCGATGTTCTCTAATGGGTAAGCTGTTCCGAGTAAGGCCGAATTCCTTCCCCTGGTTTGTACCAGGTCAAAGTTTTCGTTATTGAAATAATCGGCAGCAACTGAGAATTTATTGTTGAATAAACTGGCATCAATACCTATATTGTACTGATTAGCTTTTTCCCAGGTAATATGTGGATTGGCTAATGTACCTTCAGCAACTCCGGTGATAGCAGTTGGTGTTGTACCATAATTATAGGTGGCACCCGATACGTAATATTGGTTGTAAGCAAAATAACCCGCATTGGCATTACCGGTGTAAGCATAATTTGCCCTGATTTTTAATGCATTAAGCCATTTGGTGTCCTTTAAAAAATCTTCTTTGGCCACATTCCAGCCCAAACCAAAGCCGTAAAACAAGCCATATCGGCTACCTTTTTCGTAACGATTTAAGCCACTGTAACTCAAAGCCACTTCGGCAAGGTATTTTTCTTTATAATTATAGTCTACCCTGGCCGAAAGATTATTAAAAATCATTGGAATCTGGTTGGCGGTTTGCGCACTTTGGGAGTTGAATTTCAGCAAGGTATTCAGACTGTGGCTACCAAAGGTTTTATTGAGACCTGCAGAAAAATCGACGAAGAGGTTACGGCTCTGCCCGGTGTTGGTAGATAAATTAACCTGCTGGCCATCTACCCCAAATTTTTGATATACATCGGGATTGGTGCCGGCCAATTTGTAAACCGCATATTGTTTGGTACGGATAATATTTTCGGATACACTGGTATTAAAGCTGGCCAAACCTCTTAACCACAAACCTTTGGTTACATTATTCAGTGTCTTTTTTAAAGATATATCGGCAGAAACATCGCGGCTACTATTGTAAAAATAGCCAGAACGGGTAGTAGCTCCCCACAAATTGGTCTGGTAATCGGAAGTCCCGCCCAATGATCCGTTAGGGTTAAAAACAGGATAAGCGTTATTTGGAATCGAAGCCAGTTGTGAAAAAACATTGTTACTGCCAAAATTAGATAAAGTAGTACCGGTAGTAAAAATTGCCGTACTCGCACTCACCCCACCAGGTTGGTTACCATTCTGGATGCGGCCAAACAGGTTTAAGTTTAATAGAGTTGTTGGGGTAATATCAATATCAATATTGGTACGCACCAGGTAACGTTTGTAATCTGTATTGGTGCTGTATGTATTTCTTTCGTTGTCCTGCCTTAAAATACCACTCTGGTTTAAATAGTCTACATCGAGGAAATAACGGGTAGAATTACCTCCCCCGTAAGTATTAAGGTTATAACGGCTAAAAGTTGTGTTGGGTTTTAAAATGGTACTGTACCAATCTACATCCGGATGAAATACTGGATCAGAACCTGTTGCCCAGGCATTTAAATCTGCAGCAGTATAGCGCGGAGCCTTACCATCATTAGTCAGGGCTTCGTTATAGAGTGTTGCATAATCAAAAGCACCGAGTGGTTTAGGCAATTTAATGGCCGATTGCAGACCGGCCTGTGCCGTAAGCGAAATGCGCTGCTTACCAACCTCTCCTTTGCGGGTAGTAATCATAATTACACCGTTCGAAGCCTGCTGGCCGAGCATTACAGTTGATAAACCATCTTTTAAAATGGTAACCGATTCTATTTCCTCCGGATCGATTGAAGGGTAATCTCTCGGAATCCCGTTGACCAAAACCAATGGTGTATTCCCCCTTACAGTGACACTGGTTCCATCGGCCCCTGGCCTGCCATTACTCTGTAAAGTGTATAATCCGGCCAATCTTCCGGATAAAGCATTGTTAATCCCCGCTACCGGCACCTTAATCAGGTCGGTATTGTACACTGTTGAAGTAGATTGCAGGTTGGTTACCGTACTTTGTTCGCCGTATAATACAGGTGTAGCAGCCTGGCGCTTCTGGCTCTCGCCCAGCGATACATTTAACAAAGCTTCTTTTACTTCTACTTCCTTTACCAGGTAACCATTAAGTGTAAATATTAAAATATCGCCTTCAACCGCACTTATTTTATATTTACCATTCTTATCTGTCGAAACACTGGTACCGGTTTCTTTAATGGCAACATTAACGCCAAACAACGGATTACCGAAATTATCAGAAACAGTTCCGGTAACCTCCAGTCTTCGGCTCTCAATTTTGCCTGCTACATGCCTTTCGACTCGTATGGTATTGGCATAGGCCAAAGCCGGCCCTGCCGTATATACGGTTAACGAAAAAAGCATTAATTGCTTTAAGTAAGTTTTCCTCATATTTTGTTTTGGTTTAGTTGCTTTTGTGCACCTGAAGAAATGTGTTGTTACCTTTTCAGGTTCACGCGTTTGGTTATTGTTTATTTGGTTATTATTATGCCTTTACCAGGGTAAATGCATAGGGTCAAATCTATTCAGAAGCAAAAAAAACAAGGGGGTAAAATCCTAAACAAATGGGTGTAAAATTCTAAAAAACAGCTAAAAGAGCTGCTAATGCAAGGCTATAAGCAGATAAAGTGTTAAAATTGCCGGCGCTAAGCCAATTTGATTTTAATAATAAAAATAGAGTTGTACATTTAATACCAATAAGCTAACCATCCTGTATTTTGTGAACATGAAAGCCCTGCTCCTCTTTATATTTACACTCTTCGTTATAGCAGGCAAAGCACAAGATCAGTACGCTTTTAAACACCTTAATGTAGAGAACGGACTTTCGCAAAGCTCGGTACTGTCAATTGCCCAGGATGCCAGGGGATTTCTCTGGTTCGGAACCCGTTTTGGGCTCAACAAGTACGATTCTCAAACTTTTAAAATCTACAATAATGAAAAAGGCAATAAAAAAAGTATAAGTACATCTGCTTATATCTCCTCTATCATATCGCTTAAAAACGGAGCTTTGTTAATCGGTGCCCAAAATGGGTTGAATAAATACAATGAAAAGGACGATAATTTTGACCGTTACCAGCACCATGATAGCCTGCCCTCCAGCCTAAGCAACTCCGTCATTAACTGCATTTATCAGGATAAAAAAAACAGGCTTTGGGTAGGCACGGCAAACGGATTAAATTTATTAACCGATACCAATCGCTATCGTTTTAAACGTTTTTTATACCAGAAAAAACAGCGTTTACAAATTTATACCATTACCGAAGACCACAATGACGTCTTGTGGCTAAGTACCAGCAATGGCTTAATGAATATGCGCTTTAACGGGAACAGGATTATTTATAAGCATTTTACGGCCTATAGTGATGAGCTTGCCAAGGCCATTGATAACCATATCACCACGATGGTAGAAGATCGCGAAAACAACCTTTGGCTTGGCACTAAACAAACTGGCGTAAGTAAGCTCAACTTAAGTACTGAAAGTATTACCAACTATAAATATTCGAGCCTTAATCCCCAGGGCATCAGCAGCAATAATGTACGTAAAATCATGCTCGATCAGGAAGGTAAACTTTGGATTGGCACCCTGCACGGCATCAACATCTATAACCCGGCAACCCAAAGTTTCAGTATTTTACAGAATGAGCCCGGAAACCCAGCCAGCTTAAGCCAGAATTCGGTTTACGATATTTTTCAGGACCGTCAGGGTATTATCTGGGTGGGCACTTATTATGGCGCCATTAATATGGTTTATCCCAATTATACGCCTTTTAAGGTTTATCGCAGCACTGCAACCCCAAATGGCCTGAGCAGCAATGTAGTGAGTTCAATAATGGAAGATCAGTACCGGAACCTATGGATTGCCACTGAAGGTGAAGGCATTAATTATTACGATAGGAAAAGTAATACTTTTACCCGCTACAAAAACAACCCCAATAATCCTTCAAGCCTAAGTGCCAACCTGGTAAAATCGGTTATCCGCGATAAAAACAACAGAGTATGGATTGGTACACATTATGGCGGACTAAACCTTTTTAACCCTGATACCAAAAGTTTTGTGCGGTATACCAGTCGCAAAAACGATACTTCTTCACTAAGCAACGATGAGCTTACGGTTGTTTTTGAAGACAGTTTCGGCCGTTTTTGGGTAGGCACCAATGGTGGCTTAAACAGCTTTAATACACAAACGGGTAAATTTAGCCGAAACCGGGTAAACGGCCTTACCGATGCTGTCCTTTACATTTTCGAAGACAGCAAACGAACCTTGTGGGTGGCTACCAATGCAGGGCTTTTCCAATTAAAAAACGGTGCAGCTAAATTTGTAAACCGCGTGGCTGCCAATCCTGAAATTTTAAAGTACAACGAAATCAGTTGCATTACCGAAGATAAGGCTGGTTACCTGTTAATTGGCACCATTAGGAACGGTTTATTTAAACTGAATCCCGAAAAGCACCAATGTACGTGGATAAATTCAGTTGATGGTCTGCCAAGCAACACCATTATGGGCATTCTGGAAGATGATTTTCAAAACCTTTGGATTACCACCGATAAAGGGCTGTGTAAATACAATCCGGCATCGCATATCTTTAAAGTGTATAACATTAAAGATGGCTTGCCTGGCAATGAGTTTAATTACAGATCGTTTTTAAAAGACAGTCAAGGCCAATTTTTCTTTGGTAGCCTGAGTGGTATGATTAGTTTTTACCCCAACCAGATCAGAGAGAATAAAACTACTTCGCCAGTAATTTTTACCGGCCTTAAGCTCTTTAACAAACCTGTTGCACTAAACGGCGAAGATGGTTTACTGAAACAGAACATCAGTACCTTAAAGGCCATTACTTTTGAATCTGATCAGAATGTTTTTTCGGTTGATTTTACCGTCCTCAATTTCATTAAATCGAACAAAAGCCATTATGCGTATAAACTCAGCGGTTTCGAAAAAAACTGGAATTATGTAGATGTACCTTCTGCCACCTATACCAACCTTTCGCCCGGCCATTATATCCTGATGGTAAAAGGGACCAATAACGATGGTTTGTGGACACCGAAAATAAGTACCCTTAACATTACCATTTTGCCACCTTTTTACCGTACGTGGTGGGCGTATTTGTTTTATTTGGTAGCCTTTATTGCCATATCGTTCGTGTTTATACGCTATTTGCTGATTAAGGCTGTATTAAAAAAGGAGAAGGAAATTAACGAGCATAAACTCGAGTTTTTCACCAATATCTCGCATGAAATCCGTACGCCTCTAACGCTGATTGTAGGTCCGCTTGATAAACTGATCGAAAATGCCAAAGACGATCCAGCATTAAACCGCGAACTGCAACCCATTAAAAATAATGCCTACCGCCTCATGAACCTGGTAACCGAACTACTCGATTTCAGAAAAGCAGAAAGTGGAAAAATGACCTTGCATGTTAGCCCCGGAGATATTGTAAAATTCTGCCGTGAAATATTCCTGGCTTTCCAGAACATTGCCTTCTCCAAAAACATCGATTACAGCTTTGAAACCGAACACGCGGCTATTGAGCTTTATTTCGATAAAGTCCAACTGGAGAAAGTAATGTTTAACCTGCTCTCCAATGCATTTAAATTTACGCCAGATCGGGGCAAAATCAGTTTAAAAATCAACCAGGAAAATCATCAAATACATATTATGGTAAGCGATAATGGTAAAGGAATTTCGCCTGCCGATCAGGATGGCCTGTTCACCAATTTCTATCAGGCCAACCCAACAACCAGCATTGGTACAGGCTTAGGGTTATCCTTATCCAAAAGCATTGTGGAGCTGCATCATGGCGAAATTACTTTAAAAAGTACTCCTAAAAGCGAAAATGAACATGGTGCTACCTGCTTTACTGTGAGCTTAAAAATCGGAAAAACGCATTTTAAACCAGCCGATTTTGTAAAAGACTATGTGTATTATGATGATGCCACCAATTATGAACTACCGGCCGCAACTGAACCCCAACAGGCTACAGAAACAGAGGCCGTTATATCTCATGCAGCTAAAAAATATAGTATTTTACTGGTAGAGGATAATGAAGATGTAAGGGCATTTATTAAAAATGCGCTGGGCAATGTTTACACCATTTATGAAAGTGCAAACGGGGCTACAGGCCTAGAACTGGCGCTGGAAATCATTCCCGATCTCATTATAAGCGATGTGATGATGCCTGTTATGGATGGGCTCGAACTGTGCCGCAAACTTAAAACCGACGAAAGAACTAGTCATATCCCGGTGGTACTCCTCACTGCGCGTTCTGCTTATGTACACCAAATTAATGGCTTCGAACATGGCGCTGACGCTTACATTATGAAGCCATTCAACCTCAAAATACTCGAATTGAATGTTCAAAACCTGCTCAGTGCACGCGAAACCATTAAACAAAAATTTGCTCAGGTAATTACGCTCGAACCGAAAAACATGGTAATTAATACCACAGAGCAAAACTTCATAAATAAAATTATTCAGATTATCGAAGACCGGATTGCCGATACAGCGTTTGATGTACCTACCCTGGCCACTGAAATTGGCATGAGTCAGCCAGTACTATATAAAAAGATAAGGGCACTTACCGATCTTTCGGTTAACGATTTTATTAAATCGATACGCATTAAAAGGGCTGCACAGCTGCTTAAACAGGGAGCTGGTAATATCTCAGAAATTGCTTACTCAGTAGGTTTTAATGATCGTAAATACTTTAGTTCAGAATTTAAAAAGCATTTTGGTAAAACACCGAGTGAGTTTATAAGCAATGTTTAACCCACATCTATTCCGCTCTCCTGTTGATTGAAATGCCTGTTCATCACACACTGATAAACCTGTTCTGCAAGCACATACAATAAATCTGCTTTTTCAAACAGGCGTACTAGCGCTGGTTCGCTGGCCTGGTAATTGTTTTCATAGCGGACGGCCAGGTAAGCCTCATCAAGCAAATGCAGCAGGTTATCTTCTTCCTCACCACAACCAAATAGCTTGGAAAGTGGCTTTACATAAGGCTTAATATATAATTGATGAACTTTAATACGGTGCGTTTTTTTATCCTTTCCCATTACCAGAACTTCAATGGCCCGGTACATCAGATCAAAAACCTGATGCAACATAAAAGCACAGTATTCAAAATTTTGTTGTTTAAAATAGAATGTTGCACCCGATAAAAATTTATTGGCCTTATCAATTCCATTCTGGTATATGCTGCTTACCTGGTCTGCAATAAGTTTAGGTGAGCTCCCGAATAAAAAAGTTCCGGATTTACTGAATAAACAATTTTGGGCAGCAACGGCGTAGTAAAAAAATAAACTCCCTTGTAATAAAGCCTGCTCTACCTCGTGTACATGGAAAATGCGATAACCCAATTCCATATGCCCGTTAAATACAATATTTAATACTGGCGTTAATTCATTTAAAATACGCACCTGTTTAAACGGAACCATAATCAGCATTTCTTGTGTTGCCTTACCAAGCAAAAAGTTGTTATGGAGATAAATATATTGAACAGGTACCGCAGCTGTAATGCCCTTTAACAAACGCATTATCCTTTCATCTTTTAGTGCCCCATGATCCAGGTTTAAACATTTATTCCGCATAATAGTCCCTTTCATCACTTTCATTTAACGCAGGGTTACTGATCATCACAAAAAAGGCTTCCATAATCATCATCATGGCTTCGTACTGCTCAAATAAAAATGCCTTATCCATTAATTTAATACTACTCCTGGTACTGAAAGCGGCATACAGCCACTCTAAAAGCCCTAAGCGCAGCTGCTTAATTTTTTCGGGAATAAAAAAGGACTCCGCAAACAGATAAGGATTTTCTACATGTGCTGCTGCCAGGGTATTTACCTCACACAGTTCTTTGCTGTCGTGGTTTACAACATAATTTGTAACAGCAGGCAAGCCTTTAAAAGGAGCATCTTGGTAGGTTAGATTTTTGGCCGTAATTAAATAACCCGCGTTAAGCAGTTTTGTAAACTGGTTATATAGAAAAAAATAATCGGCAACATCGCTCACACACTGCTCTTCGGCCAATGCAGCTTTATACCAGTTTTTTAAATAAGCCTTATGCCCCGTAAGGTTATCCAAACTGAAGAAAAATTCAATTGACTTAAATGGATCATCAAGTAATTCCTGTTCAAATGCCAAAGGCGATGTACTTTCGAATATGGCCATATGATAATAGCGATCAATGCTTTTAAAACTATTTCTGGTAATTATCCTTTCGTGGATGAGCCAGCAGGCTTCCAGCATTTTTTTGGTGTTCTCATAAAACGGAAAAATATATTGGTCCCAGTCCAGATCGAGGTTGTTTTCCAATGCAGCCAACAACCATTCTTTGTAAACCACCTTATAGGTATCTGATTGAAAGAATAAGAAAATATCAAGAAAGGTAAGTTTTGGATTTTTCATTTCTCCGCTGCTCAATAGTTTCGGGCAATAATTAAGCAGTACCATCTCGCGTTCCATGCCACATTCATCAACCGCAATTGCTTTTACAAATGCTGTATCTGTTTCAATGTGGTTAAAAATTAAATCAGAATAATCGAAAAGTGGCACCAGTTTTTCGTAAAAAACAAGCAACTGAGCAGGATGCTTTTGTGGCGAAAAATCGAATTCGTTGCTGGGAGGATTTAACCAGTTCTTTAAAAAATTCAAATGATAGCTTACACCATTTGTTGAAAAAAAACTTTTAATCGCACCAATAAACGCCATCGTTTCTTTTTTAAAATTCAGGTTTTCTTCCATAGCGTATATTTTTTAAATGATTATATTAGCTAACGAATTTAGCAAACAAAAATAAGTTTAACTTTACTTTTTAAGTATAACTTATCAACATAAAGATTATGAATGAAAATCAGCGCTTAAAAAAATTAATGGATTTGTTGGATTTCAGATCCCAAAAAGATTTTGCTAGCGCGTTGAATATTAAACAGGGCTCTTTATCAGATATTTTAAGAGAAAGGATCAATGTATCTAACGCCATTAAAGATAAGCTAGAGATGAAATTCGACGTCAATTTAACCTGGCTCGAAAATGGAATTGGCGAACCTTTCTTCAAAAAGAAGCCAGCCGTTGGCGAAAGCAAGGAAGGTGTGCCCTATTTTGATATGAGCCTATCGGATGCGAAAGATCTCATTGTAGAAGAACAACGGGCAGAGTACCTTGTAAATTACCTCCCTTTTAACGATTGTACAGCATATTTACCTGTTTATGGCGATAGCATGTATCCACAATATGCCGCCGGCGAAATTATAGCCATAAAAGAAATTACCAATTACGAAATTCTACAGTGGGGCGAGGCTTATGTGGTGATGACAGATGAAGACAGTAACAGTTTACGCACCATCAAATTAATTTTTCAGCACGCTGATGATAGTAAACTCATCCTTCGTTCTTCAAATCCAAATTTTAAAGGTGATACGGTAATCAGTAAAAAGAATATCCTGTCTCTTTATATCATTAAAGGGAAAATTACGAGGAATGTTATTTAAAGATGGGTTAATTGTTTAAACCGGTTAACTGCATATGTAAAATGTTTACAGGATTGTTTAATTGTAGGATGGCTAAATTGTTAGTTGCAAACTGCTAACTGAAAACTTCCTACTGTCAACTGGATTCCGCGTTCATCATCTTAAATCAGCGGGAGAAACAGGAAAGAGGTTTCCCGCAGATCACACAGATTTAAGTACAGATTTAACTATTGATACAGTTTACCTAACAGCTTCTTAATCTATCTGCAAGCCAAAACTGCGAACCGCACAATCAAAACTATCTCCTTTCCATACGTCCTCCTGAACTTGTTTCAGGATCTAACTTAGAGTGATTATTTTCTGATTTATTTGCTTTGGAAACTGCCAACTGAAAACTAATCCCCCCTTCTTTACTTTCCTTTTACACATCTTCGCCGTATCTTTATTCAATAGAAAAAGGAGATACATATGAATATTGAAAAAGCCATTCTTGCTGGCGGTTGTTTTTGGGGAGTAGAAGAATTGATTCGCCATTATCCGGGTGTAATTTCAACTGTAGTTGGATATACCGGAGGCGATGTGCCAAATGCTACTTACCGCAACCATGGAACGCACGCTGAAGGCATTGAAATTACTTTTGACCCCACCATTTTATCATACCGTAAATTATTAGAATATTTTTTCCAGATCCACGATCCTACAACACGTAACAGGCAAGGAAACGATATCGGTACTTCTTACCGCTCGGCTATTTTTTACAATAGTGAAGAACAGAAAGAAACCGCTCAGGCATTAATTGCCGAACTGGATGCTTCTGGCAAATGGCCCGGCAAAATTGTAACAGAAGTTGTACCCGAAACAGCTTTCTGGAATGCTGAAGAAGAACATCAGGACTATTTACAGAAAAACCCCTATGGTTATACCTGCCATTTTGAAAGGCCAGACTGGAAATTATAAAGATAAATCGCTTAAAAAATTCGTCAATTGTGAGGCACGAAGCAATCCTAATGCTTTAGTATATTGATTGTTGTAAGATTGATTTGTACCTCACAATGGCGATCAATTAAAAAGGCAATTTTCTAACCGAAAATTGCCTTTTGTTTAACTATAAATCATCACCGATGGTTAATCATCGTCGTCTTTTTTCTTCTTTTCGAGAATCACAAATGCACTTCGTTTCGGTGCAGGCATTACTGATTGTTCACCTTTAACTGATTTCCATACCACTTCATTCAGATCTAAATCAGGCGCCGAATCTTCTTTTGCAAAATTGAAGAATTCTGAACGTCTGCTACTTTCGTTAACAGCCACATTCCGTGTATCTAAATCAATAAGTGGCTGCAATACGGTATAAGGGGTAAAATCTGGTGTAGCTGTAAAACATTCATATAAAGGTTTAGCAGCAGCATCGTATTGACTCATAGGTGGCAGACCTAAAATAAGTTCCATTGTTCTTAAAAAACCCGAAGTAGAATACATGGTATGAACAGCTGTATTCCTCTTTACGTAAGGGCCAATTACATAAGCTGGCGAACGGTGTGCATCAACATGATCGGGACCATTCTGTGCATCGTCTTCCAAAATAAAAACAACCGATTCTTTCCAGATCTTACTGTGCGATAAATGCTCCAGAATACGGCCAACAGCCAGATCGTTATCGGCAACCGCAGCCTGTGGCGAGTATTTACCTTTTTTTTGTCCGCTGGTATGGTCGTTAGATATCCTTAAAGTATTAAATTGAGGCACCGCATCTGCCACCAGTAACGAATCGAAATCGTGCTGCCAGGCATCTACCCTTACCTGATCCTTAATATCCATATCAAAACCTGGTGATGCAGCACACATATGACCCTGCAGCGATTTAATATTAGCCTTGCCATAATCGCCAAATTCGCCATAGCTGCGATAACTTACTCCTGCCCGCTGACAGTAATCCCATATAAAGCCACCTTTTGGATAGGTAACAGGGCGACCACCTTCAAAGGTGGTGCTTCCGCCACGTGCACCATAACTGGTTGGCCATGTTTTTTCTACAACATCAGTTGCATAGGCTGCCATGCTCCAATTGTGTCCATCGGCACTCACTTCCGCATCAACGTAGAAATTATCGAGCAATACGTAATGATCTGCAAGAGCATGCTGGTTAGGCGTAATCTTTCTGCCAAAAAGCGTTAAGCTGGAATCGCCGTTACCTTTTGGCATATCGCCAAGCACCTGATCGTATGTCCTGTTTTCTTTAATGATGTAAAAAACATGCTTCATGGGCGATTTTTCTCCCTGCTTACGCGGAATAGGATTTCCGGCTTCACCATCAGCAGTTATTGCACGCTTATCCGTAAAAGGTGTATTGGCATAAACCTGCTTGGTATATAATTTTAACTGCTCGGGTTTTGGCGCATCAATAAAGGATAAAGTACCTTTAAACAAGCCTGCAATATATTGCAGCCTGCTGTTGGCTGTGCTTCCCATTTGGTAACCACTGTTATCTGCTTTAGAAATGGGTTGCGGTCCTTTTGGGTTGGCCATAGAAGTATTGCCCTTGCCATTGGTAACCAACACCTTCGAACCTAAAACCTTAACACTGGTTGGGTACCAGCCTACCGGAATAAAACCCTGGCTCTGGCTAACCCCAGGTTTACTTACATCGAAAACAGCCAGACAATTGTTATCGGCATTGGCAATGTACAACGTTTTCTCATTGGCACTTAAGGCCAGGCCATTAGTGGTCGAACCGGTTAACTGAGTAGCGTAAAGTGTAGTTGCAATGGTTTCGATAACTTTATTATTAGCCGTATTAATTACAGAAACCGTATTATCATTGGCGTTTGCTACAAAAAGAATATTACCCTTTTTATTCAGCAAAAGTTCATTTGGATGATCGCCAACAGGAATCTGCTGAATAATGCTTTCTGATTGCAGATCGACAACAGCTACCGCTTTTCCGCCCCAAAGTGAAACATATAACTTACGCTCATCAACGCCCAGTGCACAGCTGTATGCAATAGCCGGAAGCTGAACACGTTTTAAAATCTTTTTAGCCGTCGGGTCGATGATATACAGGGCACTGTCTTCTTTGGTAACGGTAAATAATTTACTGTTGTTTTTATTAACCACTATGCCGGCAGGGCATATCTTTCCTTTCGGCCACACCGGTCCCAATTTAATCGTATCGCTTTTACCTAGTTTATTGTTATGGATATTAAAATCCAGGATCCAATTATCGTTACCGCCTGATGCGTACAGGTGTTTTTCATCTTTGCTAAAAGCAATCCCATACCACGATTTAGCCAGCACCTTTTCGTCTATAATCTGTTCTGTTTTAGGATCTATAAGCTGCAGCGATTGTGTGCTCTGACCATTATTGGTAACGGCCAGGTATTTACCCGATGCACTAAGTTGCATATTTAAGGGCAAATCGCCTAACTGTACAGAGTGCCCTGCCGGACTTAATTTCCAGCCATTAGGCAACAAAATTTGCTGCGTAGTTTCATTTTTACCAGGCCATTGTGCAAAGCCCTGCTGCACCAGCAAAAACGTAAAAAGAATAAGAATATATGATTTTTTCATTGTTTTGATTTTGACAAATTACCGGTGAAGATTAAAGTTTACCAAGGCCCTGACGGTGTAACCATTACCCGAAGCGATGTTGCCAATTTCGCGTATCGCTGCAGGAGAAGTAACCTGGCTCCGTGTAGCATAAAACACTGGTCCGCCTGAAATAGAGAACGAAAGTTTGCTGTGATTGGGTTCCAGGTTAATGGATGGCCCGATTAACAGTTTTGCCCCTCCTTCTGCTTCGTCTTTCTCCCAAAAACCTTCCAAATCCTGCCCAAGCGCTTCGAAACCCAGGTATAAAGCGTTTGAAATGCGATGCTGAAAACCAATACTGGTAATAAAATCGAGTTTATCACGTGTGCGGTTAAAGGCTTTTTCAAACCGTAAATTACCAGCCATGCGCCAGTTGGCACGATCAAATGAGGCTGTAATCCGGCTAATGGCCGATCCGGTGTTAGACCAGTCGCGACTTAAACCCAAACCTGCCCCCAACCTAAAACCTGCAATCCCTTTACCCCCTACCAGGTCGCGGATAACCTCGGCCTGCTCTGCAGAGGCAACGCCCCCGCCATTGGCAAAACCAAGAGCCGCTGTAGCATAGAGTGTTAAACGGCTACCCAAATAACCCTTAACACCAAATTGCTGTCCTAAACCATCATAGCCGAATTGCCCAGTGGTACGTTCACCGTAACTACCAGAGTAATGAATATTCCAGCGGGGGTTTTCAGCAGTAAGGGTGTTTAAGGTAAATAAAAAGGGTTGTGCAGCATCATTAACGGTTTTTAATACCGGGCTAACGGTTGCCAGATTCTGAGCGGAACCACGGAGTACGAATGCTACAAAAACGGCTGCTAAAAATATCTTTTTCATTTTAAAATGCTTAAAAGCTGTTAAAATTTGGTTTCGTTTAACAAAGGCGATTGACTTGCATTTACCTGGTAGGTTTTAATCTTGTCATTTTCATCAACCTCTACAATCCTGTAACCTTTATAAGCCGTACCCCAGTTTCCGCCTATGTGTGCATCGAAAAAATGAGGGAGTTTATCGGTATAAAAAACGGCATCCAGACTGTGGTCGTGCCCATGAAATACAGCCTTTACATTGGCATAACTATGCAAAAGTTTAATGGTATCCGGGCAATCCACAAAGGGGCTCTCCGGTACCCAGAAATGTGGCGGGATATGCAATACTACAAACACCGTTTTTAAATCTTTGAACTTATCCAGTTCCTGCTTTAAAAAATCGTTGTTCGGGCACAGATAGGCGCCTTTTGTATCTGAAGTATTGGCCAAAACGAAGCCAACCCCGTTTTCTTCGAAAGAAAAATTATCTTCATAACCAAAAACCGATTTCCAGAGTGGGGTGTCTGCATGGTCATGGTTGCCAGGCACGGCATAAAAAGGAACCTTTAAACGGTCATAGTAATCCTTTTTTACTTCTTTCAGTAATTCAGGCCTGTCATGCACCAGATCGCCGTTAATAATGACAAAATTCAACGGATTTTGTTCATGTGCCTGGTTAAGCCATTTTACAATATTATCGTGGTGAAGCTTATATTCAGTTCCAGGTTGCCCATAATGACCGTCAGATGCAATGGCAAAACGAAGTTTTGGCCCCTTTCCCGGTGTGACTGGAATACCGTTTTCTTCAGCAAATGAAGGTAGAACTGGTGATAAACCGGCCACTACTGCAGCAGCCAAACCACTTTTCAGGAAAAATCGTCTGTTAGACATAAGCATGAAATATGTTTTGTATTAAACCCCAATATTAGTTTGACTGAACTTCTTTAACATAAATTTAATGTTATGTTTGGGTTAAGTACAGGGTATTACTGTATCAATTTTATAACAGAAAACCGGCGCCAAAGAAATGATCTGTGTATGCAGTGCCTCGTGCCAAGAAAGAAAATGGTCCGTGGCGACACGAACCATGGCCTCAGAAATGATCCGTGCCTTCATGGCAAACTAACTATTTAAATCGGAATAGAAAGGCAACCTGCGTGTATCTTCCTAAATCTGTGGGGAGAAAACAAAGGTTCCCGCTGATCCAGCAAATTCAGCTGATGAATTTTTAACGGTGCCTACAGGAAATGATCCCGTACTGGCGCAGACCTTCGCTTATTTTAAAAAATAACAATCGCTTGTTTCACCATTAAATATGCTGCAAGTGCAAATAAAAATATGGCGATAGATTTATTGATTATCAGGCTGCTCAAGGCAAATTTTTCCTGAATGTAAGTGGCAAAGTGTGCATATAAATATAAGGCAAGTGCCGAGCCAACGCCCGAGCCCAGACTAAAAATAACCAGCGAAAGGTAATCTGTTTCGATCCATTGGTGTAAAATTACGTAATTACCAAAAAACAACCAGAATGGAATCTGCACAGGGTTAAGTACCCCTAAAATTAGTCCGTAAAGCACACTGCCGCTACGTTTGTCTTCTTTGGTATTGCTGGTTTTAGGCACTTTTTTCCTGTTTTTCCAGGTAATAGTACCCATTACCAAAAACATCACAATCATAAAGCAATCTACCAAAGTGCTTAGGCGTACCTCGCTAACAGCCTCATTCGGGTTAATATCACTCATGGCCCAACGGGCAAAGCGCATCATACCGAAAGTAAAAAACACTTCTACACAGGAGAAAGATAAAATAAAATACCAAACCTGCCGCATGCCTTTATTGATGGCGAGCTGTGCAACGGTAAGATTGATGTTGCCAGGAGGGATATACCCCATAGCGTTAAGGATAATGCCTATGAAAAACGTTAGAAAAAGCATTGCCGAAATTATGGATTTAAATTTAAATGCGCAGCCAAATATTTTCCGGTGTACGAATTTTCTACTTTAACCAGGTCTTCGGGCACCCCTTCAAACACTACATTACCACCACCATCGCCGCCTTCAGGGCCAATATCGATTACCCAATCGGCACATTTAATTATATCCATATTGTGTTCGATAACCAAAATGGTATTACCCTGTTCTATCAGTGTATTTAGTGCTTTTAAGAGTTTTTTAATATCGTGGAAATGCAAACCAGTGGTTGGCTCATCAAAAATAAAGAGTGTTTTATTGGCATTGTTACCTTTAATCAGAAACGAAGCCAGCTTGATCCGCTGGGCCTCACCACCCGATAATGTATTTGACGATTGCCCCAAATGCACGTAGCCCAACCCCACATCAACCAACGGATTTAACTTATTCAGGATTTTTTGTTCATCCTTAAAGAAATCAACCGCTTCATCAATGGTCATGTCTAAAATCTCGGAAACGTTTTTCTCTTTATAAGTTACATCCAAAACCTGTTGTTTAAAACGCTTGCCGTTACAGGCCTCACAGGGAAGATAAATATCGGCCATAAACTGCATTTCGATCTTCACCTCACCTTCACCCTGGCAAACATCGCAACGGCCACCTTCTACGTTAAATGAGAAAGCAGCTGGCTTTAATCCGGCGGCCTTAGCAGCAGCCAGTCCCGAAAATAAGGTACGGATATCATCCCAGGCTTTTACATAGGTAACCGGATTGGAACGGCTCGAACGCCCGATAGGGTTCTGATCTACCAGCTCTACCGCACTTACCAGGTCGTAATTACCGAAAATACCATCGTAAGCACCTGTCTGTTCGCCGGCATAGTTTCCAATTGCTTTTTGTAGCGAAGGATATAATATTTTTTTAACCAAACTTGTTTTTCCTGAACCAGAAACCCCACTAACTGCGGTAAACACACCCAACGGAAACTTAACATCGATATTTTTCAGGTTGTTCTCCCTTGCTCCCTTAATCAGGATATGATCTTTCCACTTCCGGCGTTTCTCCGGAATGGCGATTTTTTCTATTCCCGATAGGTACCGGCCTGTTAAACTATTTTTATCTTTTAGAATCTCCTCGTAATTACCACTGAAAACCAGTTTACCGCCATGTGTACCTGCCTCAGGACCAATATCGATAATATGATCGGCTGCACGCATCATTTCTTCCTCGTGCTCTACCACCAGCACTGTATTGCCTACATTGCGCAGCGAAACCAGCACCTCAATCAGTTTATTTGTATCGCGGGGGTGTAAACCAATACTCGGCTCATCTAACACATAAACCGATCCCACCAAACTGCTTCCCAAAGAGGTAGCCAGGTTAATCCTTTGCGATTCTCCTCCCGACAAAGTATTCGATAAACGGTTGAGTGTAAGGTAACCCAGGCCCACATTGTTTAAATAAAGAAAACGGTTATTGATTTCGGCCAGTAAACGTTTGGCAATTTTGGTATCGTTAGCGTTTAATGTAAGTTCGTTAAAGAAAACCAAAGCTTTTGATAAAGGCATCAAAACCACATCGATAATGGATTTTTCAGCTATTTTGACATAAGAAGCGTCTTTACGCAAACGCGAACCCTTACAATCAGGACAGGTGGTTTTGCCACGGTAGCGGGATAACATTACCCTGTACTGGATTTTATAAGTCTGCTCTTCCAGTTCCTTGAAAAAAGCATCCAGGCCAGCAAAATATTTATTGCCCGTCCAGAGCAACTGTTGTTCTTTTTCAGTAAGCGCACTATATGGACGGTGGATAGGGAAATCGAATTTCGGTGCAGCTTTAATAAAGTTTTGCAGCCAAATGTTCATTTTTTCGCCTCGCCATGGGGCTATGGCATTATCGTAAACACTTTTACTCTTATCAGGAATAACCAGGTCTTCATCGATACCAATTACATTTCCATAGCCTTCGCAGCGTTTACAGGCACCATAAGGGTTGTTAAAAGAGAAAAAGTTGGGTGTAGGCTCTTCGAATTTTATTCCATCCAATTCAAAACGGTCGCTAAAATGTTTCGTTTTACCCTGTGCCTCTACATAACAATCACCCTTACCTTCAAAAAAGGCAGTCTGTGCCGAATCGGCCAGTCTGCTCAATGTTTCCTCTTCCTGGTTGGTTACGATCCGATCGATCAGGATCTGAACGGTTTTATCATCAGTAAGCTCCGCGTCTTTAAAGTCAGCATCGTCTAAAACGGCTTCTATCTTTTCTATTTTATGATTGATCAGTACCCGTAAAAATCCTTTCTGTAATAAAATAGCCAGTTCTTCTTTAATCGTACGGTTGTTATGCGGATATAAAGGGCAAAAAATGGTTACCGTTGTATCTTCAGGCATGGCATTTATATAATCTACCACCGTACTTACCGAGTCCTTTTTCACTTCTTTACCCGAAATAGGCGAAATGGTTTTCCCGATACGCGAGAAAAGCAGCTTCAGATAATCGTAAATCTCGGTCGAGGTACCTACTGTTGAACGCGGATTCGAAGTAATTACTTTCTGTTCAATCGCAATAGCAGGGGCTATACCTTTAATATAATCTACATCAGGTTTATTCATCCGCCCCATAAACTGGCGCGCATATGATGATAAACTTTCTACATACCGGCGTTGCCCTTCTGCGTATAATGTATCGAATGCGAGTGAAGATTTGCCCGAGCCCGACATACCCGTTACCACCACCAGTTTATTTTTTGGAATGGCAACATCGATGTTTTTTAAGTTGTGCACCCGGGCACCTTTTATGATAATATTTTTATGCGGATCTTTTTCGGCCTCTTTTTTGCTCATGTATTGTAAAGGATATAAAGGTATAAACCCAATAAAGTAATTTGGGTTTTTAAGAAGATACAAAAATAGGGTACTGAGGTGGTTAATTTATTTTTTAACATTTTATTTTTTGTTTTTTGATAAAAAAATAACTTTCTTTGGATATTAACAACCTCAAAACCAAACCAACAATTCAAAAAACATAGGAGAACAGCTATAGAGATTAAACATCTACAAATTAATTTTTGGCAAATAGTAAGGGATTTAGTGTAGGTAAACCTATGAATTTACAATCATATAACGATCAGGACCTGGTAAAGGTATATATTACCGGGAACGAGGATGGATTGCAGGAACTTTTAAGAAGACATAAAAGCAAAATTTATACCTCTATCTACTTATTGGTTAAAGACCAATATCTGGCGGAAGACATTTTTCAGGATGCTTTTATAAAGGTAATCAATACACTGCGATCAGGAAGGTATAATGAAGAAGGCAAGTTTTTGCCTTGGGTTATGCGTATAGCGCACAACCTGGTTATCGATTATTTCAGAAAAGAAAAAAGAACCCCAATCATCACCAGTTCAGATGGAATGGATGTCTTCAATATGCTACACTTTTATGACGAAAGTGCAGAAGACAGAATACTTCGCGAACAAACTCATAAAGACTTAAAGGCCATGATCCATTTATTGCCTGATGAGCAGAAAGAAGTGCTTTTAATGCGTCATTACGCTGATTTAAGCTTCAAGGAAATCGCCGATTTAACCGATGTAAGCATTAATACTGCCCTAGGCCGTATGCGCTATGCATTAAGTAATCTGCGCAAAATGCTTAAAACAAAGGAAATGACCTACAAAGGGTAACAAAATTGTTGCATAAAATATTTTAGGGCTTGAAATAAAGCATCTGAACTATCGTTAAGTTTATAAAACTTATCACATTCGGTTGCTTATGACAAAAACCTCTACATCAAAAAACAATGTAAATTTACCTACACCCAGCATGTTTCAGCCTAAAACTGATATGGAATCTGATGCAGAAATCGACTTATTTTATGATCAAATAAAAGGTAAGTTGGATAGACTGGCTAAAAATCCCCAAGATGAAACCATCAACAAGATTTTAGCTTACAGCAGAACAAAGTAGGAAATTATACACAAGTCAAAAAAGCTTGTTTCACGGGGTGGGACAAGCTTTTTTTTGACGATAGTTCATTAGTTCACTGGCCATTGGTTCATTAGTAACTTCAAAGTGCCAGTTAAAAATTGCGTTAATGAGCAATCCAATAATAAAGCAATCTAACAATAAACCACTGACCCCATCAACCGCTTAACCATACCTTACCCATCTTCCTTCCCACATCTTCCATCCCTCATAAATGGCCTAATTTTTACAATCCCCTACCATAAAAAGCCTTACCTTTGCATAGTGTAATTTTAACACTAAGGGTATTATGAACAAGAATCTACTTCCACTCACTTTAGGCGGTTTAGGCATCGGAATCACTGAATTTGTAATGATGGGTTTATTACCCGATATCTCAAAAGATTTAGCTGTAACCATCCCACAGGCCGGGCATTTAATTTCAGCCTACGCTTTAGGTGTGGTAATTGGCGCTCCATTATTGATTATGATTGCAGGTAAATATCCGCCAAAAATGATATTGATTGCTTTGATGATCATGTTTACCGTTTTCAATGCTTTATCTGCATTCGCGCCTACTTTCAATGTCTTGTTTGTTGCCCGGTTGCTTTCTGGCTTGCCTCATGGTGCATTTTTCGGTGTAGGATCGGTAGTGGCCAGCAGAATTGCTGAAAAAGGAAAAGCCGCACAAGCGGTATCACTTATGTTTATGGGCTTAACCATTGCCAATATTGTTGGCGTACCTTTGGGCACCTTTATTGGCCATAATTTCTCCTGGCGCATATCTTTTGCCGTTGTGGTACTTGTTGGCCTCGTTACTTTGTTAAGCTTAAAATTATGGCTGCCAGCGCTTGAAGCCACAAAAAACCGCGATTTAAAAGCCGAATTAAGTTTCTTCAAAAAAAGAGAAGCGTGGATCATTATTTTCATGATCTCTATCGGAACAGGCGGATTATTTACCTGGTACAGTTATATCGCGCCGTTAATGACAGATGTTGCCGGTTTTTCGCCAAATGCGGTAACGTATATATTAATGCTGGCCGGTTTAGGCATGTTGTTCGGCAATTACATTGGTGGACGTTTGGCCGATAAATTCTCGCCAGCCAAAGCATCTGCAGCTTTATTGCTCACCATGGTCGTTACTTTAACCATTGTACACTTTGTATCTGCAAGTCAGCCATTGGCGCTAATCATGACATTTATTACCGGTGCGGTTGCTTTTTCACTAGCTGCCCCTATCCAGATGTTGATGATCCAAAGTGCTAAAGGCTCCGAAATGCTGGCAGCCTCAGCCAGTCAGGCGAGCTTTAACATTGGTAATGCCTTAGGCGCTTTCTTTGGAGGGCTTCCGCTGGTTTATGGTTTCGATTATACTTCACCGGCTTACGTGGGTGCAGCAATGGCCTTAATCGGCGCTTTTTTTGCATTTTGGTTAATCAAAAGTAACCAGGGAGCCACTGAACAGGTTAAAGTACCGGCCACTTCTTTTCATTAAACCAATAATTGAATTAGAGAATCCAAATCATTCAAAATTATTTGCAAATTGATTTTGCAGAAAATGAATGTAAGTGCAAGCAAAAATTTCAGCCCTGCTGTACACTATAGCCTCGCAGAAATAGCTCGGGCTGCCGTTCCCATCAGGTTTATGATTAAAGGTCTGTGCCGTTAACAAAACCCACCTTACTAAAAAACCACAAATTAAAAAGAATGATCGGATAAACCTACCCGATCATTCAGATTATCCGGCTGCCCCCATCTTCCTCAGTAACCTTAAGTGCGATTGGATTCCGCCCCAATAGCTGGTAGCATTTGGCTCAATACCCTGCTCCTGTAGTATTTGGTATAAAATACGGCTGATTTGAGGATAAAAAATATGATGATAATGTGGAAATAAATGGTGAGCAATATGGTTGTTAAACCCACCAAGGATAAAATTAGCTGTTTTACTAAAGGGGTGCATATCATTAGAACTTTTAATCTGGTTCATTAACCACGAAGCATTGATGTATCCGGCTGCATCAGTAACCGGATACTGTGTAGATTCGACATGGTGCGTCATAAAGAAAGTAAACAACAGAAATAATGACTGCGCTAAATGCATCAATAGAAAACCCAGCAATACCATTCCCCATGATTGAAGTGCAAAACACATCGGCAAAACCAACAATAGCAACACATAACTTATTTTCTGCAGGGTAAAAGACAAATAGTAAATAAATGTTTTTTTAGTAGCGTAATCATCTTTGCCGAACAGGATAATAAAATCTTTAACAAAAATCCAGAAGAGGGAATAGCTGGTATAAGCCAGTGGAGCATACAAATGCTGATAACGATGAAACCAGTAATGTTTGCTGCCGGGCACCACCCTGATCAGATTAGATATTTTAAGGTCCGAATCATATTCCGCCACATTTGGTGCATAATGGTGCGAATTCACATGCCGTAATTTCCAGGCTTCTGCGTGCGCACCCACCACAGTATACATCACAACAAAACAAATATGATTGAGGCGTTTACTTTTAAAAACTGTATTGTGCGAAAAATCGTGCGAAAAATTAAAAGCAAATAGCAACGATATAAAACCATACCCTACAAAACAACCTACAAAACCGATGGGATTAGCTATTTTAAATAGCGCCACATAGGCCAGTATGGTAAGCAAAAAATAAAACAGGAATTTGGTTACCATAGCTCTGATAAAAGCAAGTTTATCTACTACAAGCTCTTGCGCAACACGCTTGTAGATTGCCTTTAGCAATTGGCTATCGGCAGCTACATGTATATGCCTATCTTTCATAACGTGCCGGGATTAATTGTTTACTTTTTCCCATTATCTTTAAATACCTGAAATGAGAAGCCAACGATTCACCATACGACATTTCCATGTAAGTAAGCTGATGTTTTTTAACCAGGTCCTTAAAAATCGGTATAATTTCAAGGTAGTGTACATGGCAAATATTCGGAAGCAGGTGATGGACTGCATGTGCATTAAACCCTCCCAAAACCCAGTTAAGAAATTTACTCTCCGGATGATAATCTATAGAAGTAAGCAACTGCAATTTTGGCCAGCTCATGTTCAATTTATGATCTATATCGGGCACCGGATGAGATACATAATCAGATAAATGCGCTACACCCAGCACCGCTACAAATAATAGCGAAATCATAAAATGATTCAGTAGAAAGGCCAGCAAAACCGTTGGCCAGCCGAAAGGCAGCAGGCAAACAGGTAAAACAATCATGTAACCTATATACAGGACTTTATACACAACCAGTTTAACAGCTTCATTTTTAGGAATGCTAATTTTAATGGTCCGGCTTGATAAATTGAACAACATCAGGATTTCTCTAAAAAAGAACCAGTTAATGGAGTAGAACAGGTATAAAAACGGCACATAAATAAACTGATACCGGTGGTACCATTCCAAAGGCTGAGATTCCGTCATCCTGAACAATGGATTATTCAGCACATCAATATCACTGCCTTCTATATTGGTATATAAATGGTGCGATTCGTTATGGTTTTTACCCCAAACATAGGCATTGTTACCCTGCAGGTTAAAACTGAGCGAAAACAATATCCGGTTCCAGAATTTACTCTTTACCGCCACACCATGGGCTGCATCGTGCGAAACATTAAAAGCAGTTAACAAAATGGAAAGCCCCATTAGCAGGTAGAAAGCGTAAAATGTAACTACCGAATGGCTGGTAATCATTAAGGTGTAGAACAGGATATCCAAACCGAAGTAAAGGAAAATCTTGAAGAGCATCTTTGTATTACCGGTTCTCTGTAACCCCTTATCAATGAAATATTGTTCAATCTGCTCGTTCAATTCTTTATAGAATTCGGAGCCTTCATCTTTTATAAATCTTAATTTGTTCATGTGCTGATATTTAAATTTCTTAATCAAATTTAAAACACACATTAATCACGTATTAACTCTAAAGATTAAAGAATAAACAAAAAATATCTTTAAAAGAATATATTAACCTGAAAATAGCTATTAAAGATATACTTTGTAAATTAACAGCACTCAATAATCAATATAATTATTAAAATCAGTGTTATTTTATTTATAAATTAATCTTTATGAATACTCAGCAAACATTATTTTTTCAGGCTATTAAGTCAGCACTGCCGGAATACCAGAACCTGGCGCTGAGTGTAGCCGAAGAATTAGGGATCAGCACCAATGAGGCGTATAAGAAAATAAGGGGCGACAGCAACCTCACTTTTCAACAGATCATTAAACTTTCTGATTGTTTCGACGTCCCTTTTCTGTACAGCCCGAAACAATCGTTATCAGTTACTTTTAGCTATTTAAGTGTAAACGAAGATTTAGATATGATTGGCTATCTCCGAAATTTACTGGATAACATAAAGGCCATCAAGAACAGCAATCATAAACACATCACCATTACTACTGATGATATTCCTTTATTTCATTTTTTCAAGTACCCGGAACTTACCCGTTTTAAACTCTTCTTTTGGGCAAACAGCACCAATAACTTAGAAATACCCTTTAGTGCTTCCTTCCTTTCCGATGAAATTATTAAAATTTCGCAGGAACTGCACGCCACCTATCTGGAAATACCAAGCACCGAAATATGGTCGAAAGATACCATCAGCGGCACTTTAGAGCAGATCAGGTATGCTTTTGAAGCTGGTCATCTTGGCGACACCGAACTGGCTGTAAAAATTGTAGAGCAGGTAAGGTATTGCCTTACCGATATGAACATGTATGCCATTAGCAGCAAAAAAACCATCGATCCCAACCATACCTTTAATTGGTACAATTGCGATGTACTGGGAAGCATTGCTTACCTGGTTGATTTTAAGGACCGCATGACCTGTTACAACAGGTTTAACACCTTTAATTACTTACGAACCGAAGACCAGGCTTATTGCAATCAAACCAAAAAATGGATGCAGGGCCTGATCATGAAATCGGTTTCATTTAGCGGCCAGGGAGAAAAACACCGTAATAAATACCTGTATCATGCTTTTGCAGAATGCGACAAGTTGCTGAACGAGATTACGAATGGTTAACTCAATAATTAAGTGTTAAGCCTGCACCAAAGCCCATATCGCTATCATAGTGTGCAGAAATGCCCATGTATTTAGTGGCAATAAATTTAAGTCCGCCCATAAATTCCTTATCACTATTTACCATAAAACTTGCCCTTAGGCGCTTAGAAACCGGGATATCTTCGCGCATGAACTGTAAACGCACGTTACCATCGTGATAAACTTCTGCCTGTGCTATAACCAACATGGGTAAGGTATAGGCAAGCCCCAGGCTAAACATGCTTCTTTTATCTTTTGTACTTTTTTGGCCAAAAATATTGCTTTCCGCTTTACCAACTTCCATTTTACGGTAACGCCAATCGAAGCCTACAAAAGGCATTAACCACTGCATTCTATCTATATACCGGCCAATATGGGTTTCGGTTTCAAAGCCGTGCATATTATTATAACCCAGGCGCCATTCCGTTCCAATGCTCCAGCGCGTATTGGCCAACATGGCCATACCATCGTTTCCGTTGCTGGCAAAATCGTTTTCGGCCATAAAATGAAACATCCTGTCGTCAGCATAAAGTTTTCGCTGTGCCAATTTAGGGTTTGGGATTTCGGGGTTTGGGGGCGAGTTTTCATAGCTGAAAATTTTACCCATCCCGCTCATCATGTGGTACAAAATGTGGCAGTGAAAAAACCAATCGCCGCTTTCTGAAGCGCTAAACTCAATGGTATCACGCTCCATAGGCATGATATCGAGTACATTTTTTAAAGGAGCGTAATCGCCCTGCCCATTAATTACCCTGAAATCGTGTCCGTGCAAATGCATAGGATGCCGCATCATACTGTTATTATACAAAATGATGCGCAGATTTTCGCCCTTTTTGATCAGGATCTTATCTTCTTCCGAGATGGTTTTATTATCCAAAGTCCACACATAACGGTTCATGTTGCCCGTTAACTGGAACTCCATCTCGCGGGTTGGTCCTTGAGGTAAGACCGTTTTTTCGGGTGAACGCAACATATCATAATTCAATGTGGTAATGGGTCCTTTGGCAATGTTGTGGCTATCCATGCCTTGTGCTTTATGCGCATCGGCAGCACCTGTCATGGCATCATCCAACTCCGTATACATTACCGCATTCATATCCATCACCTGGTTCTGCATTTTCATCCCCTCCATCTGTACCATATTCCCATTCATATCCATCATTTCGTTCATCATTTTCATGCCTTCGAAATATTTCAATTTGGGTAATTTTTGAGCCGGCACCTTTTCCCCTTTGCCAAGCCATAGAGAGGCTGATCGGGTACGGTCTTCGGGTGTTACCAAAAATTCGTAACTTTTATTTTCAGGCACGGTTACCACTACATCATAGGTTTCGGAAGCGGCAATAATAAGCCTGTCTACTTCTACGGGCACTACATCGTTACCATCGTTGGCCACTACCGTTATTTTCCCACCGGCATAAGTGAGCCAGAAATAGGTAGAAGCCCCACCGTTAGCAATGCGCAACCGTACCTTATCGCCTGCCTTAAGGGTATTTGGTACCTGGTATTGGTTCTTTCCGTTTACCAAAAATGCTTCGTAATACACATCACTTACATCCATGGCGTTCATCCGCTTCAGTTCGTTGGTGAGCTTGGTTTTAAAATGTCCGCTTTTTATGGCTTCAGCATAACTTTGCGTGGTACCCTTTTTTATCGCGAACCAATCATTGGCATTGTGCAATCGCCTGTCAACTTCATGGGGCATCATATTGGTCCATTCACTTAAAACTACCGGAACCGTAGGTATGGCAGGCTCCTTTCTTTTATTTAAGATCATGGCACCGTACATCCCAATCTGCTCCTGCAGGCCTGAATGGCTGTGGTACCAATGGGTACCGTTCTGTATAATTGGAAAACGGTAAACATGGGTTGTATTGGGTTCGATGGGCATCTGGGTTAAATAGGGAACTCCATCATACCGGTTAGGCAAAAACAGCCCGTGCCAATGCAACGAGGTCGACTCTTTTAGCTTATTGTGCACATGTATTTCTGCAGTATCGCCCTCAGTAAAGGTCAACGTTGGCATAGGTATCTGCCCGTTAACTGCAATGGCTCGTTTAGGTTTACCGCCAAAGGTTACCGTGGTATCTGCAACATACAAATCATAACGCACTACCCTTGGCAGCTTGTTATTATCAAACGTTTCCGGGTTGTTTGCCTGTGGAGATACTTTTTTTGGGGCAGCGGCTTTTACCTCCTGATGCTGATGTTGAGCAGAAGCAGAACCACTGAGTAAAATACCAAGACAACAAACTAAAATAAATTTCATTTTTGGTTTGTGCTTTATTTAAGTACCTCGGTTACCTTGCCACAAGTTAACATTTTATTCCCATAATACGGGTTTTTTATCCCCTCGCTATCGCTTAACCAATAGCTTTTTTTCATCGGACAATACGCGTAATACACCGGTTTATCATTCAGTTTTACCGCTTTTACCAAAGCATAAAAATCCGTCGATAAAGAAGTAAAATGATCTCTTTGATGTTCGATGTCTTTACTCTCCGCAATATGCTCGGCATCAAATAATATTTTATCACGCAGTGCTTTCGAAGCATTGGTTTTCCCGTTGGCTTTTATTGCATTAATAAATGCGGTAGCTTTGGTGCCAGCCACACTTGCGTTGCTGCTAACTAAGGCATCTTTAACTTCATAATAAGCCTGTAGCGGGCTAACTGCTGCTGCTTTTTCCTGGGCTGATAAACCACCAGCCATCATTAGTACAATAACCTGGATTGTACATAATTTAAATAAGATTTTCATTTTGTGTTTAAATTTTAAACAAAGCTAGCGGTATGGCCCTTCCGGATGTTACACGTTTACCGAAAATGTTTACATAATTATGTGTTTCATGATCGGGTCAAAGGCTGGACATTAAGCCATTAGCAGTTAAATGGATTAAAACAATTATAAAGGTATTTCTATACTAGCAGTTACTTACCATATCTTTTTTTGTTTTTGGAAACGGACGTCCAGTAATTCTTCGGGAGCAGCAGTCCCGTTATCCGCTTTATCCCGATAGAAACCTGTGAAACAAGCAAGCACACCAAAGTATAACATAAACACATGCTTAAATCGGGATACACGCTCCTACCGGGTTTATTTAACAAAGGTTACTGCAAAAACGGCGAAACTCTTTAGTAATATCCCACGCTCATCCAATATCTATCTGGTCGGCTTTAGAAACAAGGGATTATGCCGCCTGCAAACCCTAAAAATGAAATACTGTATTACCCACCTAGCCCTGGTTGCAGCGTTATCTTGCAGCAACGAGGTATCCCGAACTTTCGGGAAAGCGTAAAAGCGGAAAACAGGAAAAAACCTTAATCTTAGCACCAAATTGCGCTCCCAATCCTGAACTGATTAATGTCTTTACCTTACCCGTCAAATCTGGCCATGGCTAAAAGGTCCCTATATAATTCATAGCGACAAATTACAGTTTATCTTCTGGTTCTTCCGTTCTACATGCTCTTCTTCCAATTTGGCAGTTACATTTTCCATCTTTAACCTATATTTGCATATGCTTAAAAAAGAACGCTACAAACTTTTTGTAGAACATTTTTCGGCCAAGCAACCTGATGCAGAAACCGAGTTACATTATAATAACCCTTATCAGCTTTTAGTGGCAGTGATCCTCTCTGCCCAGTGTACCGACAAAAGGGTAAACATGGTAACTCCCGCCCTTTTTCAGCGCTTTCCCAATGCTAAAGCGCTGGCAGAAGCTACTCCCGATATTGTTTTCGATTATATCAAAAGCATCAGTTATCCCAACAATAAGGCAAAGCACCTGGTGGGCATGGCCAATATCCTACTTAACGAATTTAATAATGTGGTACCTTCGGGGATTGACGATTTACAGAAAATGCCTGGTGTTGGACGCAAAACAGCCAATGTAATTGCCTCTGTAATTTACAATGCTCCGGCTATGGCGGTTGATACCCATGTTTTCCGCGTGGCCAACCGTTTGGGTTTAACCAATGGCAAAACTCCCCTGGCAGTTGAAAAGGATTTGGTTAAAAACCTTCCCGAACACGACATCCACATTGCACACCACTGGCTTATTCTGCACGGGCGTTACGTTTGTGTAGCCCGTAACCCGAAATGCGATGTTTGTGAAATTACCTACATGTGCAGGTATTTCGAACGTTTAACCGCCCAAAACGAAAGAGACAAGCTAAAAGCTTAAAAAAATATTTTCATTTTACTATTGACATTAGCTAAAAAACATTTAACTTAGCTAAATATATTAGTATTTTAAATATCAACATTTAAGTATATTAGCCGATAATCGATTATATTTACGAAATCAATAAAAAAAGAAATGAGCACTGCAAATCCAGATAAATTAAAAGCCCTGCAACTTACTTTAGATAAACTAGAAAAATCTTATGGTAAAGGCACCATCATGAAACTTGGCGATACTGCCGTTGAGCCTATAGATTTTATTTCTACCGGATCAATCAGTTTGGATATTGCTTTAGGCATTGGCGGTATTCCAAAAGGGCGTATCATCGAAATTTATGGTCCGGAATCTTCCGGTAAAACAACTTTGGCAACACACATTATTGCCGAAGCACAGAAAAAAGGCGGCATTGCAGCATTTATAGATGCAGAGCATGCTTTCGATCAGTTTTATGCAAAGAAACTGGGTGTAGATACCGACAACCTTTTAATCTCCCAGCCAGATAATGGCGAGCAGGCTTTGGAAATTGCTGATAACCTGATCCGCTCTGGCGCGATAGACGTAATCGTAATTGACTCTGTTGCGGCTTTGGTTCCTAAGAGTGAAATTGAAGGCGAAATGGGCGACAGTAAAATGGGTTTACATGCCCGTTTAATGAGTCAGGCATTACGTAAATTAACCGGTACCATTTCAAAAACCGGATGTTGCTGTATTTTCATTAACCAGTTGCGCGATAAAATAGGGGTAATGTTTGGTAACCCGGAAACCACTACCGGTGGTAATGCCCTTAAATTTTATGCTTCAGTACGTTTAGATATCCGCCGTATTTCACAGATTAAAGACTCAGACGAAGTTTCCGGTAACCGCGTTAAAGTAAAAATTGTTAAAAATAAAGTGGCCCCTCCTTTCCGTATCGCAGAATTTGATGTGATGTTTGGCGAAGGTATTTCTAAAAACGGAGAGATTATCGACCTGGGTGTTGATTTTGGCATCATCAAAAAAGCGGGTTCGTGGTTCTCTTACGGAGATACCAAACTTGGTCAGGGCAGAGATGCTGTAAAACAATTGTTGAGCGATAATCCTGAACTTGCCGAAGAACTGGAAATTAAAATTAAAACCGAAGTAACAGGCGAGCATCTGGCAGAAAAATAAACCGGATCAACTAAATCTGAAGATAAATAAGAGGCTGTATCATAACTATAAAACTGTCATCCTGAGCTTGTCGAAAGACCTTATCTAAATACTTTAAAGCCGTTTCGACAGGCTCAACGTGACAGACTATAGGTGAAATTACAAATATGGTACAGCATCTTTCTATTTTAAAACCTTCGCTAATAACTAACCGAAATACCAAAGTTTACCGAAGTACCTCTTCCTTTCGAATAAAAACCTGGCTGCATAAACCATTGCGCCCTTGCCGGAAAGTAATCCTGGTTAAAAATATTGTCGATACCTAAAGTAAGCCTGGTATTCTTTTTAACCTGGTAAATCCCGGCGAAGCTGAATAAATGATAAGCTTTTACTGCACCTTCGTTTCCATTATATACACCATTGGCGTTTTTCAGGAAGCGGTCGCGTGAATTGATGCCCGTATAATTCAGGGTTAAATCCAATACTTTTAACGGGCTATAGGTAACCGATGCCGTAACCTTCGGGGCCGAAATGCGGCGTCCGTTAAGGTAAAGATCTACCGCGTCGTTAAATTTACCGTTTTTATCAATATCACGTTTTCCTTCTGTATAGCTATAACTGGCCGATAAACTTAAAACATCTATCAAACGGTAATCTGCAGCAACTTCAAAACCATAAATTTTTTCCGGATTTCTGGCCGTATTAAACAAACCGGTAGCAGGATCATAAACCACTTCGATTCCCAGTTTTGAGGTACTGATATAAGCAGAAGCAGATAAGGTTAACCCCGCAATCCTGCTTTCGAATCCTGCCTCATAATTATTAACTTTTACGGCATCTGTATTAATCTTGTCGATACTGTTTACTTTTGCATCACGTAAGGCAAGGCCAATATCCATCACTGAAAAGCCTTGAGAGAAACTCACAAAAGGACTAAAAATACTAAACTGATTATACCTTAGGCCGGCATTAAAAAGATAGGTACTGTATTTTAAATTTCCTCCGGTTACATCAAAAGACGGGGTAATGGTCGTATTGTTTGCTCCGGTAGTTCTTAAGGTACGGTAATCATCAACCGCTATATTTACATTCTCGTAACGCAAACCGGTTTTAAATACAAGCTTGCTTAAAATATTAAAATCTGCCTGTGCAAAAGGTGCCGTATTGGTCATATCCATTGTTGGTACCCATACCCTGCCATCAACCAGCGGCTGCGAAGTTTTATCTTTCATAAAATCTGCACCATAGGCCAGGCTTATTTTCAAAAAATCGCGGTTCAGGATTGGTGTTTCAAAAAATAAACGTGCTCCCTTTTTATCATTTTTGGCAAGCGACTGGCCATCACCTCCATCAAAACGCCCTAACGATACATAGAATACATCTTTACGGGTTTCGTAATAAACATCTGCATTTAAACTCGACCGGAGAAAAGTACTATCTATTTTATACGACAGATTTAAATTGTGATTATAATCAACCCCGGTCGGAATGCCGAGTGGTTTTCCCAATACCCCTGTTGCTTTTTGTCCCGTTGCCACATTACCGTTTACCAAAGTAAAATTACTGTTCTGCAAACTGCTGTAAGTATTATAAGTAAGCTGTATCCGCTGATTTTTGGCAGGTACATAACCTAATTTGGCAAATGCATTGTACGTATCTGTTTCGCCTAAGCTATAGTTAGGGCCAACAACATCGCCCTTTGCATCTTTATATTCTCCGGTCTGCTCGTACATTCCGCTCACTACATAATCAAACTGCCCCAGCTTCCCATAAAACATCTGGTTAATTCTTCCTCCTTCGGAGTTTTTAACCTTCACCAGCGATCCGTTTAAATTGATCTGGGTTTTACCGGCGAATTTTGCAGCAGTATCTGGAACCATGGTGATGTAATTTACCAATCCGCCGGCAGCCCCATTGCCATAAATAGCAGTTGCCCCTTTTACCACTTCAATGCGTTCGAGTACCGAGGGATCAATTGATCTCAGGTCTACCTCCGCATTTCTTAAGGGCGAAGATTGTGAAACCCCATCTATCATCACCAGCATCGGGCGGCCGCGCAAGTTCTGTCCAACATTATTACCGGTTTGGGCGGTTGGTGCAAAACCGGGAACCTGATTGGCCAAAACGGTGCTTAAATCGGGCGTAATGGCCATTTCTCTCTCCAGCTTTTTCTTATTTACAATACTTACCGAAGTGGTAATATTTTTAATGTCTTCAGCTTTTCTTGAAGTAGAGATCACCACCTCATCGAGGGTATTGGTAACAGCTTCCAATGTGATATTGATGGTTGTATCGTTTTTTACCGATGGGATATGCTGTGTAAATGTTTTGTAGCCCACCGCGTTTACACTGATGTTAAAAGACACACCGCTCTTGATGTACAAAGAATAATAACCTTTGCTGTCCGCCTGGACTTTCTGGCCAAACATGGATATGCTGGTGTAGGGGATTTCGCTTCTTTGGTCTTTAACATGCCCTTCTATCTTAACATTTTGTGCGTGCACGATAAGAAAATTACAGGCAAGGGCAGTAATAATCAGTATAAGTTTTTTCATCTATCTTAAATTTTGGCAAAGATAGAAAAACAAACACTAAATAGAATAAGTCTAAATAAAAAATAAAAACAGCCTAATTCTGGCTAAAAACAGCATCGAAGTCTTTGGTAACGTATACAATCACCAGGAGAGCAGCAATAACCAGGGCCCCTAAAATGATTACACCCCAACTTCCTTTAAGCTTGTCTTTATCTTTTCTGATTAACCAGTAAATGATAGCGATAAGCGGTACCGCACAAACAATCCAAAATATTAATGATGCTCCAGTCATATATATAAGTTCAATTTAAAATAATTCTCATTGCCAGTTTTCAATTGGCTGTTTACAGTTTTTTACCGCCGAAGTGCAAAAAACAAAGATCCCGAAATAAATTCAGGATGACGCTCACTAAGTGGTAACAGGCTAACAAGTTCAGGCCATTAATCATAAATTATCGACCAATGAACCAATCACCAGTGAACTAATGACCAATGAACTAATCACCAATTAACTAATGAACCAATCACCAATTAGCCAATGGCTAATGTACTAATCACCAATTAACCAATGAACCAATCACCAGTGAACTAATCACCAATTAGCCAATGACCAATGAACCAATGCCTAATGAACCAATGACCAATGAACTAATCACCAACTAACTAATGAACCAATGACCAATGTACCAATCACCAATTAACCAATGACCAATGAACTAATGACTAGTGAACTAATGACCAATGAACCAACATAACCTCCCTAAAATTCCATCCGCGCCATTGGCGAAACATCCTGTCCTACAAAATCTTTTTTCAAAAACTTATGGTATCCCGCAATGGCAATCATCCCTGCATTATCGGTACAATACTGAAAAGCCGGGATATAAATGTTCCAGCCCAGTTCATCTGCAGCCTGTTGTAATCCATTTCTTAAACCTGAGTTTGCAGAAACACCACCGGCAATCGCAATTTCTTTAATTCCGTATTGTTTGGCAGCTTTCTTCAATTTGTTCATCAAAATCTGCACAATACTATATTGAACCGATGCACAGATATCATCTAAATTTTCGGCTATAAAATCAGGATTTTCTTTTTCCTGCTTCCTGATAAAATACAGGATAGAAGTTTTAAAACCACTAAAACTAAAATTCAGATCGGCAATTTGAGGTTCAGCAAATTTAAAGGCCAAAGGATTTCCATGCTGTGCATGTTTATCAACAAGTGGTCCGCCGGGATAAGGCAATGCCAGTAATTTAGCGGTTTTATCAAAAGCTTCGCCTGCTGCATCATCCAATGTTTCGCCAACAATCTCCATGTCAAAATAATCTTTCACCAGCACGATCTGTGTATGGCCACCCGAAACGGTAAGGCACAAAAACGGGAAACTGGGTTTAGGATCATCAATAAAATGCGCCAAAATATGCGCATGCATATGATTTACAGAAATTAGAGGTACATTTAAAGCTAATGCGAAAGATTTTGCAAACGAAACGCCGACCAGCAAAGAGCCTAAAAGACCAGGGCCACGTGTAAAAGCTACGGCATTAATGTCCTGTTTTGTAACTTTGGCATTAATTAAAGCTTGCTGTACGGCAGGTACAATATTTTGTTGGTGTACCCTCGAAGCTAATTCAGGTATAACACCACCATAATTTTGATGAATTGTTTGGTTTGCAATAACATTGGCAGTAATTTTGCCGTTGTTACAAATAGCAACGGATGTGTCATCGCAAGAAGATTCGATAGCAAGTATAACAGACAAATTATTAATATTTAAGCTGCAAAATTATTAAAAAACTATTTAAAATACTCCTTTGGGTAATCGCATCAATCATCCTGCTGTTTGCGCTTCTTATTTTTTCGTTGCAGTTTAAGCCTGTTCAAACTTATTTTGCGCAGAAAGCTGCTACATATTTGTCTAAAGAGCTTAAAACTACCATATCAATTAAGAGTCTCTACATAAAGCCTTTTAAATCTATTGTACTCGAAGACTTATTGGTTTTAGATTTACAAAAAGACACTTTACTGAGCACGCCACAGTTTATGGTCGATATTAATCATTTATCCATTGATAAAAAGATTATCGATATCAGTACCGTTCAAATTAACAATGGCCAATTTTTCCTAAAGGATTTCAAAGATAAGTCTTCTAACCTCGATTTCATCATCAACTATTTCGATTCAGGTAAACCTAAAGTAAAGAAAAAGAAAAGCAAGCCTTTTGATGTGGGAATTGGCCGTATAATTTTAAACCGGTTCGCTTTCCGGTATATCAACTATGCCGCAAAAGATACCAGCCAGGGTAAAACGGTAAACTTTGAGAACGTAGGCATTAAGGAGTTAAGCGGTATTTTTGAAGGACTCGACACCAAAAATCATTTGGTTAAAACCAATATCAAAAACCTGACTTTTAGAGAGCATAGCGGGTTTTACCTGAAAAACTTAACGGCCCAAACCACTATAGACAGTAATGCCATAGAGCTCAAAAACCTCTTGCTCGAAACCAATCAGAGCCGTTTAACCGATTACTACCAGATGCGGTTCAACAGCTTTAAAGATTTTAACCATTATGTAGATAATGTGCGAATGAAAGCTATTTTTAAAGATAGCCACATCACCTCAAGGGATATTGCATTTTTTGCCCCTGAAATAAGCACCATGAAACTCGACCTGGATGTTGATGGCCAGATTACGGGTTTGGTTAATAACCTTAAAGCCAAAAAATTATCTTTAAAAACCGGTAAAGCCACACATATTAAAGGCGATTTTATTTTAAAGGGGCTGCCGAAATGGAAAGAAACCTTTATGGACCTGAATATAGAGATGGCAGGAACCAACAAAACCGATCTTGCAGAGGTATTGGCGGGGATTACCAACAGCAAAAAGGAGATGGTTCCTAAAATTGTGAGCAAATTTGGCAACATTAACTTTAACGGGAGCTTTACAGGGTTTCAGAACGATTTTATTGCTTATGGTGAATTTAAAACCAAACTTGGCCGCATCGTTTCGGATGTGAACATGAAAATCGATAAAAAGGATGTCCCATCTTACACCGGAAATGTAAAAACCTACGATTTTAACATCGGAAACCTGATTGACGAAAAGAGCTTGGGCCGCATCAGTTCTTCTTTGTACGTAAAAGGCCGTGGAACAGCACTAAAAGACCTGACCGAAAAAATAAATGGCGATGTAGATTATATAGACTTTAACCATTACCGTTACCACAATGTGAAGATTGACGGAACTTTCGACAAAAAATACTTTGATGGCAAACTGAGCATTAACGACCGTAATGTAAAACTAATTTTCGATGGCGGGGTTAACCTCAACCCGAAACTACCGGTATTCAACTTTAATGCAACCATTTCCAAAGCAAGGCTAAAGGCTTTAAAACTGATGAAAGATTCGCTCATGGTTGATGCCAAGTTTAACACCAACTTTTCGGGCACCAACCTCAACAATATATCCGGCAAATTATTGATCCAGGAAATCAGTTTAAAGAATCCTAAAGGCACTTACAGTGTCGATTCGGTTCAGCTCACCGCCAATGGTACGGGTACCAACAGGGTGCTCGATATCCGTTCGGATATTTTAGACGCCAGCATTAAGGGCGAATACGACCTTAGTTCTATTGTTTCTTACTATAAAGCGATTGCCAAAACCTATATCCCCTCTTTACGGGCTGATATCATCAAATACAAAAACCAGATTTTTGAGTTTAACCTGAAGGTCAAAAAATTCGAGCCGCTTGCACAGCTTTTTGCCCCCGGCTTGGTACTGGAAGAGGGCGCTACGCTAACCGGTAATTTCGATTCGCGCAACAATACGGCAACGTTAAACGGTTTCGTAAAAAAATTAAAATACGACGGTATTATCATCAATAATATCATCCTCGACGAAAACACCACTACGCAGCAACTTCAGCTGATTGTAACCTCCGACAGGGTACAGATCAACGACAGTTTGTTCATTAAAGATGTAAACATTTCCAACATCCTCCGGAACGACAGCCTGGCTTTTAACGTAAAGATGTCGAACGCCGATGAAGATAATCAGCTCGATTTAAACGGTTTGGTAGAGTTTACCAAAAACCAGGATACCACCGCGCGTCTCAGTGTATTGCCATCCATCTTAAAAATAAACAGCGAAGAATGGCGTATACAGGAAAAAGTGCGCATCGTGCTGAATAATGGCAAAACAGAAATCAGCAATTTCGATTTAACAAACGGAAAGCAGCAGGTTATTATTGATGGATTAATTTCGGAAGACCCTAAAGATTTAATCAGCATTGGCTTTAAAGATTTTAACCTGAAAACCCTTAACCCTTTTACCAAAGGCTTTGGTGTTAAACTGGGCGGAAACCTGAATGGTACCACCGATCTGTATGGCATATTAAAAGCACCAAGGGTAACCAACGATTTAAAGATCGATTCGCTTAATTTTAACGACATCTACATCGGGGCCTTAACCGATACCTCATCGTACAACAATGAGAGCAAAAAAATCAACGTATTTACACGGATCATGGCCGACGATTCGGAGACTTTTAAACTCACCGGAAACCTCGATCTTAAAGAGAAAGAAATAGACCTCGGACTGAAAATGAACGAGAGCAAACTGACCATCCTCGAGCCTTTTGTTAAACAGCTGGTATCGAATTTAAAGGGGAACATCTCTGCCGATTTAACGGTAAAAGGAAAATTCGATAAACCGGAAATTAACGGAAGCGTAGCCCTGGATAAGGGGCAGCTGATGGTAAACTACCTTAAAACCACCTATGTGATTACCGATAAGGTAGAAGTGAACAACAGTGTGATCAAGCTTGATGATTTTACGCTGAACGACCTGGAAGGGCATGAAGGAACGGCACGCGGCAGTGTTGATTTAAACGACATCAACTACCCTACACTGGATGTAAAAATCAATGCCAACAGTTTAATGGCCTTAAATACGACCGCGAAAGACAATTCGATCTATTACGGGCGTGCATATGGTACAGGTGTATTTACATTTACCGGCCCAACCAATAAGATGAAGATTGATATTAAGGCAAAAACAGAAAAAGGGACTGTTTTCAACCTGCCTTTAAACAGCTCTGAAACGATATCAGATAAAGATTTTATCAATTTCGTGAGCCGCGATTCGACCGTTGTAGTGAAGAAAAAAACCAATTTCGACGGTATTACACTTACTTTTAAACTGACGATCGATCCGAATACCACCGCCAATATTTACACCACACTGGGTAATTTAAGTGGTAAGGGTAATGCTGACCTGAACCTGAACATTAATAGTTTCGGCGATTTCGAGATGTCTGGCGATTACATTATTGAAACCGGAAGTTTCGACTTTACGGCCCAGGAAGTCATCAACAAAAAATTCGAGATCAGGCAAGGGGGAACCATCCGCTGGACGGGCAACCCTACCGCAGCACAGATTAACTTAAAGGCAGTGTATGCCTTAAGGGCAAGTTTAAACGATCTTTACAAAGCGGCCAACCGCGATGCCAGCAGTAATGCCAACCAAAGGGTAAATACCGAGGTAGAAATGGGTTTAACGGGTTTACTGTTAAAGCCTGATATTAAACTCGATATTAATTTCCCTGCACAACCTTCTATTAAAGAAGAACTGCAAACCTATTTCAGCGATCAGAACAACCTGAACTTACAGGCCTTCAGTTTAATCATCAGGAGAAGTTTTGCACCTGGCAACGGTGGCGAATCTATCGGTAACCAGCTAAGCTCTACTGCAACCAGTACCGCTACCGAATTGGTATTTAACCAGTTCAACAACGTACTCTCTTCATTAAACTTAAACTTCGTAGATCTGAACGTACGTTCGCTAAGCGAAGCCAATGCCTCGTTTAAGTTCTTTAACGACCGTTTAATTATTAATGCCGGTATTGTAGACAGAAATAGTGTAAATGATTTTACCGTTATCGATTTCTCTAAAGACAATGTAGGCAGAGAGGTGGAGGCACTTTTCTTAATTAAAAAAGACGGAAGCTTAACGGTAAAGGCAGCAAATAAGCCACCTACACAACAAAGCATATTCTTAAACAGTGGTATTAGCCCAACGGCCAACGTCACTTCTTTTGGCTTGGTTTATACCCAGCAATTTGATACATTTAAGGAGTTTATTCAGAAAATTTCAGGCGCTTACCGCCGCAACCTGAAAAGAAAACAAAGCCAGACTCCTGTTAAAACGAACAAATCGATCAATAAGGAAGCAATTATCAATCAGAGCAAGGGGAACCAGCGGAGGTAGAATTGGTTCATTAGTTCATTGGTTGATTAGTTCATTAGTTCATTGCCCAGGATTAATTGGTTAACTGTAACTTAAGAGCCAACGATTTCATTACCCAACAAATTGAGGATGGTAAAATGCATTGATGAAGATTCTTTACAGTGTTACCATTGACAGATCCTATAGAAGAATCGTCTTTTCGACTGGAGCATGCCGATTTTTCATCGGTAGCGAAATGGAGAAATCTATAGAGACAGATTTAGCTTCGCTGAGCACTCCGTGGTTCTCGACCGCGTTGCACTCCGCTCGAAATGACGACTCGCGAGAGGGCTGTCAATCATATTGATTTTTATATTATAAATTATCCCTCAGGATGACAAAACAGCTTTCTACACTCCATTACACTCCGGTTGAAAGGACAATGGTGCGGGGGGATGACCTGGTGAAATCAACTCCTGATTCACGGCTTAAGCCTTTAACAACTAAAAAAGCCAATATCGAACCTGCGTTCAATACTGGCTTTCTTCTTTTTATGATCGGGTTATTTAGACGCTGGCTTGGAAAAATGCCGAACGCCAAACGCCTCATCTAGCCCTTCATGATTGAATGGCCCATTTTATCTCTTTTGGTCGCTAAATAACGTTCGTTATGGATGTTACTTGCAATTTCGATCGGAATGTTTTCTACCACCTCCAGGCCATAACCTATTAAACCGGCTCTTTTGGTTGGATTATTACTCATCAGGCGCATTTTAGTAACCCCTTCTGATCGCAGAATCTGCGCACCTACGCCATAATCGCGTTCGTCCCCTTTAAAGCCCAATTTAATATTCGCTTCTACGGTGTCGAAACCGGCATCCTGTAAGTTATACGAACGCAATTTATTAATCAGCCCAATGCCCCTGCCTTCCTGGTTCATGTATACGACGATGCCTTTACCTTCTTTTTCAATCATTTCCAGCGCCTTGTGCAACTGCGGACCGCAATCGCAACGGCATGATCCAAAGATATCGCCCGTTACACAAGAGCTGTGTACACGTACCAAAATCGGTTCATTGAGATTCCATTCACCTTTAGAAATGGCCAGGTGCGTGGCATTGTTATCCAGCTGTGTATAAGCCGTCATTTTAAAATCGCCCCAGGCAGTAGGCAAATCAATCGTAACCTCTTGTTTAATCAGGCTATCCATGGTTAAACGGTAAGCGATTAAATCTTCAATTGATATAATTTTTAGCTGATGCTGTTCGGCAATTTTAAAGAGATCCGGAAGCCTGGCCATTTCGCCATCTTCTTTTAAAATCTCTACCAATAAACCTGCCGGTTTCATTCCGGCCAAACGGGCCAGGTCTACCGCAGCTTCAGTATGGCCAGCGCGCCTGATCACACCACCATCTTTGGCAATTAAAGGGAAAATATGGCCGGGCCTGCCCAACTCTTCGGGGTCAGTTTTAGGATCTACCAAAGCCAGCATGGTTTTAGAACGGTCGCTTGCTGAGATCCCCGTGGTACAGCCATGGCCCACAAGATCTACCGAAACGGTAAAATTGGTTTCGTAAGCTGCTGTATTCTTGCCCACCATCAGGTTTAAGTTTAATTCTTTACAACGCTCTTCTGTTAAGGGCGCACAGATTAAACCACGTCCGTAAGTGGCCATAAAGTTGATGATCTCGGGGGTTGCATTTTCGGCAGCCGTCAGGAAATCACCTTCGTTCTCTCTATTCTCGTCATCTACAACAATAATCACTTTACCAGCTTTTATATCTGCGATGGCTTCTTCTATTGTGTTTAATTTCGTTTGCATTTTATATAGCATTATCGGGTCATGTTTGCGTATGGTGCTGTAAAAGCACTTTATTCTGCAAGCATAAACCACTACAAATGTACAACCTTATCACGCATTATTCAGATCGAAATATCATTTGTAAGTAAAGGAAAAAGGGGCCTATTTTCGCTTCTTTTTAAACACTTTAACGATTAGCTCCTTGTAATAATTTACATCAAACAGAGCCGAATCTACAGTGGCTTTATAGGTTAAAAAGGCCGCCAATGGCGACAAAACAATTACGGCGATCCACATGCCGAATATCGGGTTCAGGTTTCCTTCGCGTGCTGATTTTTCGGCCACGGTGGTAATAATATGGTACACCAGGAAGAAACAGATGGCCACCACCACAGGTAAACCCATCCCCCCTTTCCTGATAATAGCCCCCAGTGGCGCACCGATAAAGAAAAGCAGTATGCAGGAGGCGGCCAATGTAAACTTGCGTTGATATTCTACCGTTGTAAAAATAATTTCGCCCATTAAATCGGTTTGGCGCGGAACCCAGTTGGGTACGTGCTGCATAATATTGGCCACTGTGTTGCTGGCATTATCAAGCGCCTGTTTACGCGATCCGTTTGGAATACTTTTCAGGATTACATCATTAATTTGTTTCGGTACCGCTTTTACTTTGGTATACCCTTTAACGGTATTAAACTGTTTAAAATTACTGGTGAAAGTGGCAATGGTCCTGATATTTAAACTATCGAGCTGCTTATTCAGCGAATCGCGTTTTTTTACTATCCCTTTTAAGTTGAGCATCGGGGTACTGTTCCCAAATGCATTTGGGTCGGTAGTGCTCGGATCGAAAGACGACATATCAAAACGCGGCCAGGTTTCTTTAAAACGGTTCCTGGTAAAAATCTGCCTTGGGTTGTACATCCCATTTTTTGAAGATTGCTCTTCGTACTGGATCCCGTTTTTAAGGTTAAGCTGCAGGAATTTACCATCGGAGGTTTTACTCATTTTACCCTCTTTGGCCAGAATAATTTTTGGAATGCCGTTGTTCTCCCGGTGATCGTAAATCATGATATTGTGCAGGGTACCATCTTCCTCTTTAGAATCTACACGGATGGCATAACCCGGTATATCATTATTAAAAACACCTGGTTTGATTAAAAAGGAGAGTTTTTTGTTCCTGATGTCATACAGCAGCGAGCCAAATTTCAGGTTGGCTTTGGGCAGCATGTAATTGGCAAAAAAGAAAGAGGCAAAGGTAAGCATCAGAATCACCACAAATAAAGGGCGCATGGCTTTCTGTAAAGAAATTCCAGCCGATTTAATGGCCACAAGCTCATAATTTTCGCCAAGTGTACCAAAAGTCATGATGGAAGAAAGTAACACCGATAATGGAAGCGCCATTGATACGTTGGCGGCCGAGGCGTAGTACATCAGCTCCAAAATGGTGTACCACTCGAAACCCTTTCCGATTAAATCATCAATCCATTTAAAGAGGAAAAACATCAACAGAATAAACATCATAACAAAAAATGTTGCTATGAATGGCTTCACAAATGCTTTTATTAACAGAAGATGTATTTTTTTCACCCAGCAAAGGTAAACAATACGGAGATAATATTATGCACCCAATACGCTAATCAGGTAATCGATCTGGTTATCCCAGATCTGTTTTTTCTCCGCCAGAAGTTCATCGGTAGTAAAATCAGTAATCGAGAGGGCAACATCATTGGTTAATTCGTCCTGAACAATTTCCATCTCAAAATAACATTGAGGTTCATCATCCAGCCACTTAAATTTAACCAGTTTATTTTCTTTAACGGCAACCAGCTTTGCTTTTTGCTGCTCATCATCCCAGGTAAACGTGTATATCTGATCGCGGAAATTTACATCGTCCGCAAACCATTGCGATAAGCCGTTTGGCTCACTTATAAAACTGTATAATATTCTTGGTGACGATCTAACTTCGTACTCTAGTGTAAATTTTTTCTTTTCTGCCATGTTAGTACTCTACCAGGATAATTTCCGGACTACTTTTTTAATATTATTTTTCTAAAGAAAGGTAATTTATTCTATATCTGCAACAATATAATTTTTATTGGTTTCGGGAGGTGGTGCATTGGTTCATTTGTCATTAGTTCATTATTCAATGGTCATTCCTCTCGTTAGTCCATGCCAGCAGGCTATCTTGATCACAAACGTGGGGCGGGTAGTTGATTAATCAACTCCTAATTTACCATATAAGGAATTTAGTTCATTTAAGTTCTCGATTGAGCTTATATGAATCTTATATGGTTAGGAAAGGCAGGTAATTGTTGAAATTTAAAAAGCAGGCGTATAGGTCTTTTACCATATAAGAAATTTTAGTCCATTTAAGTTCTCGATTGAACTTATATGGTTAAGAAGGGCAGGTAATTATTGGAATCTGTTCACTACTTTCAGTATAGAACAGAATTTAAACCTATTCCAGTATAAGAGTTTACCATTCTTTACCCCCCTTGTTTACCTTTCTGTACCTTTTGTTTACCCTTTCTGTATACCAGGTTAACCCCATGTTAACCCTTTGCTTACCTATTCTTTACCCTGGCGTTACCTCATTCATTACCTAAAAGGTAAAGATTTGGCGAACATTAGCTACAGCAGAGGTCAACTTGGGGATAACTTGCCCGCACCAACAGGTATAGCGCCCCGATACACCTGGTCTTTCCATAACATGAAATATCTTCGAATACAGCAAAAACAGGCCTGATGACACCATTATAGTAGCCAACAATCGCTTAAGCTCCCTGTAAATACCGCTGTTCCTTTTGTTAAACGCCGGCCAAAAACAGGCTCTGTTAGCGACCAAAACAACCCTTACAGCCTATTCAAAACAATAAAATTTACTGATTAATAGCGCTTTAAAGTATTTTTCACATTTCTTTTTTATAGAATGTATATTTATTCTATATTTGCAGCTCTTAAAAATAACCATAGTTGTATTTACGTTATACAGTAAATATACACCCGGCGGGGTAGCTCAGATGGTTAGAGCGCAGGATTCATAACCCTGAGGTCGGCAGTTCGATCCTGCTCCCCGCTACACTGATTACCAAGCCTTTAGCTAAACTAAGCTAGAGGCTTTTTTCTTTATTGCTGTACTGTTAGTGCAATTGTAACGCTTCCGATCTAGTAAACATGTGAGTTACCCAACGTAATTTTTGGCTAATGGATTTATTTAAAATTTTAAACACAAGGGAACTTGCATCAAGCATTTGGGTTACTATTTCGATAGTATTTTTTCTCATTGTACCGTCGAAGCAAAAAGAACTTGTAACAATAATCAAGGGGATTTTTTCACGCAAGTTTACAACTGTCTATATCCTTGCCGCACTATATTGCGCAATGTCATGTACTATACTATATTTCATTAAAGCATGGGATACCTCACTAGTCAAAGATTCCTTATTCTGGATGTTTTTCGCTGCTCTTCCGATGATGTACAAATCCGCACGGTCAAAAAATATTCGTGAATACTTTGGCAGTACTCTGAAATCACTATTAACAGTTACTGTTGTATTGGAATTTCTAATGGGGCTGCACACGTTCTCCATCTGGCTTGAACTCCTTCTCGTACCAATTTCATTTCTTTTGTTTGTCTTGACTATATTCTCTAAACAAAAACCTGAGTACTCACAAGTTCAATGGCTATTTGAATGGACCACAACCATCATTGGTGTCCTTATCGTCATGTTTGAATTTAGATACGTTACCACTCATATTAATGATTTTTTAAAACTAGCTTACCTCAAGCAGTTTACCTTGCCAATCCTGCTATCCCTACTGTTTATACCATTTCTTTATCTACTAGTTATCTATATCCGTTTTGAGGAAACCTTTGCAATTCTCACCGTTCGTTTCCAGAATAACCCTAATCAGCTATACACCAAAATTCTGATAATACGATTCTTTTTAAATGATCTAGAAGGATTGAAACGATGGAGGCAATACATTTTCAGAACTCACCCACAGACTAAGAAAGCTATCAAAGACAGTATAAAAGAGATAAAAGAGCTTCAACAGATAGAAAAAAATCCTCCAATTATTCCATTAGCTGAAGGTTGGTCCCCCTATTGGGTAAAAAACATTTTAAAGGAAGTTGGTATCCACACAGAATACTACATGCACTATTTTGAAGATGAATGGGGAGTGACCTCAAATAATCTGCACTTAACAGAGGACTTTCTTGCCAATGATATAATTTACAATATTAGTGGCAATAGAAAGGCTGTCACTCAGCTAAAGCTTCGTCTAATGGTTTTTGACCTGAGCAAAAAGGCAAATTCTCATGAACAGTTTCTTTTTTACATAGCTCTCCTCTGGAAAAAAATATTTGACACTGATTTACCAAGATCGATTCTACAAGCTGTTATGGTTGGAAAAAAATTCAGACATCTTGAAAAAGGATGTAAAATAGAAGTTGACTTAGAAGAATACAATACAGCTCTAAATGGATATGAACTCAAATTTAAAATTATACACGCAGCGCACCCTGTATTTGAATAGTGTCTAATTACTACGAGGGCTTTTAAATTTCCTTCCCATTTCTATTTGATATTCAAACGAGAAGCCTTGTTACAGGCAGCATTGTTGTTCCATATCAATTATTGATGGCAGATTAACTGATACATTTTTTCGCTATCTAACTTTATCCTACTATTTCCATTGTGCATGAATTGAAAAACACTTAGGAAATTTTGCAATGACCTAACTATTGCTATTTACCTCACCAGTTTACGTCTATACCACGGTTCGTTTTCAGCCCAAGCTAGACATTTTCTCTTTTCGAAGAAATCAAATAACCTGGCCATATCTTGCAATCAGAAAGAAAACCTTGTGCTATTTACCCAACAATTGATTATCAATCATTTAACCAAACATACCGAGACCTTTTTATTGCTGTATTTTCATAAAATTGTAACGCCTCAGATTTAGTAAACATCCATACTCATGCACTAACAAGAGATTCATTTTATCTCAATTGAATCAGAGACTCCTTTCCATTAAGCAAGCTCAGGAATTAGCATAACCCGATCCTCCGCACAACAATACTAAGCGGTCGGCGCTTTGCCAAACTTTTTTTTGAACGAACTGGAAAAGTGCGAGAGCGATTGAAAACCCAAGTCGAGATAAAAGGTGGAGGGTTTTTGATGCCTGGTTTCAATCAGGTACCTGGCCTCGTTGAGTCGTTTATCCAGCAACCATTGCCGTGGCGGTACGTTAAAAGTTTTTTTAAAGTCGTGTTTAAAGCCTGCCAGGCTACGGCCCGTTAACCGGGCAAATTTTTCGATGGGAACATTAAACTGATAATTGCTGAGCATGAACCTTTCCAGGTCGATCTTATGCGGTTCAAAAAAATCGAACAAAAAACTTCGCAAGCCTGGCTGCGCATTAAGCAGCAGCTTAACGCCTTCTTTTATTTTCAGTATGCCCATTTCCTCGGTCAAGGCCGCAGAAGTCCGGCGGGCATAAGGTACGATAGACTGAAAATATCCCTGCAGGAATTCATCTGTCGGAATCAGGATATTGGGCGGACCGATATACTGATGGTCCGCTTCGATCTTTTCTTCCAAAGCGATCTTACGCAGCAGGTCTTCCTGCAGGGAAATAATGATCGTTTCATAATTACCGCCAGGCAGCGGCGTTTTGGTAATGGTACCCAGCTGGTTTTTACCGATCAGCAACATTTGGCCGGTGTTCATGGCAATAGTATGGCCGGTAGTTTCCAGTTTAAACTGTCCTGAAACCTGCAAAACAAGGGTATGATGATTCCAGAAGCATACCTTCTCCCTGCGCTCGGCAGACAGATATGCATAAAAGATGACACCTGGTAATATTTCTTCTGGGTTGACCATTATCGTTGCAAGTAAGTACCGCCTAAAATAGCGCCGATTGCAAAGGTATCATTTAAAAGTTTAATCTCTTCCGCACTAAAGCTGATGCTCATCGCCGCGATATTCTCCGGCAGTCTGGAACGTTTACTCATGCTCACCAGGGGCATGATCTGCTCACCCTGGGCATTCACCCACGCAATGGCCAGTTGGGTTGGTGTTACGCCCTTATCCTTCGCTAACTGCTTTAACACTTCTACCTTTTCTAAATTCCTGGTGAGGTTATCGCCCTGAAAGCGCGAAAAGTGGCTATGATAATCACCTGCAGGTAGTGGCGCTTTCATTTCACCGGTCAGTAAACCTTCCGCAGTATTGGCAAAGGCAACTACCGAAATACCCAATTCTTTTGCTGCGGGCAACAATTCATTTTCGATCTGACGGTCAGCCAGTGAATAACCGATCTCCAGTGCGCTGATGGGATGAATCGCGTTAGCTTCCCGCAATTGCGCTGCATTGATTTCCGATACGCCAATGTGCTTTACTTTTCCTTCTTTGATCAGGTCGGCTACAGTACCGATGATATCGGCCACCGGTACACTGCCATCCATGCGACAGGGTTGATACAGATCGATGGTTTCTATACCCAAACGCGTCAGCGAATAATTGATAAAATTCTTGATCGCTATGGGCCGCAGGTCTAATCCTAACCAGGCTCCATTATGAAAGATCGCGCCGAATTTTACGCTGATAAACGCATCATCGCGCCTCCCTTCTATCGCTTTACCAACCAGCATTTCGTTATGGCCGGCGCCATAAAAATCGCCGGTGTTCAAAAAGTTGATGCCCTCGTCCAATGCTTGCCGGATTGTGGCGATACTTTCCTTTTCGTCAGGAGTTGGTCCGCCCCAGACTGAAGACATGCGCATGCAGCCCAGCCCCAGCTTGGACACCAGTGGGCCGTTTTGGCCTAAATGTATTTGTTCTATGCTTTTCATAATACAAAGATGCACAAACCGCGATAAGCGAGGTTTCCTGAACGGCTCAAAAAACTTTCCTGCACGGCTCAATTACAAATTAAAATTCAGTGGGGTCAAGCAGTTTTTTATCCTGCCAGATAAAGGTACCCTGCCTTGAGGCAATAAGCCAGTTACCATTAATTCTCTCCTATTCATTTCTAAGACAATCCTATTTCAAAAAGAATCATCAGGTATAGGCATACCTAACTTCAGTCTATCAAGGACTAGTTTTAACTCAACCTGGTCTTCACAGGGTCAGAGACGCTTTCTATTGGCTGATCCTTAGACTCCTGCGGAACTCGGCGGATAGTGGGAAATGCTCCATACCCTAATTGTTTCCCGGTAAAAGCACTGATTTTCGAGTTTTTGTAAAGTGAGCAGGTCTGTTTATATTCGTTCAAAGAAAAACATGGACCCCTTGAGACAACATATCGAAGAGATCGCCCCATTAACCGATGCGGAGTTTGATCAGGTGCAGTCTTTTTTTACCTTAAAAAAGGTGCGGAAGCATCAATACCTGGTTAATGAAGGCGACGAGGTAAAATACGAATACCTGGTCTTGTCTGGTATCTACCGGGTTTTTTATGTTGATGACCAGGGTAAGGAATACATTGTCCAATTTGCTAAAGCAGGCTGGTGGATGTCTGATTACGAAGCCTTTTTTAAACAGGGTAAAGCTTCCATGTTTATCGAGTGCCTGGTTGCGGGCGAAGTGTTTTATGCTACGCTGGATGCCCGCGAACAATTGTCGAAAGAGTTGCACCAGATGGAGCACTTTTTCCGTGTAAAGCTTACCAACGGCTATGTGGCGCAACAACAGCGCATCAAACTGCTGCTTTCCAGTACGCCACAGCAACGCTATGAAGCTTTTGCCAGGTTATATCCCGACCTGTTGCAGCAGGTGCCCAAAAAATTGATTGCAGAATACCTGGGCGTCAGCCGCAAAACCCTTAGCCGCCTTTACGCCGGTTAAAACCGTGTGATCCAAATCACACGATAATAGTGATCTGTTTCCTCACGTCGGCCCTTGTTTTCAGCGCAAATTTGTACTGTAATCATTCACAAAAAATCTTACAGTCATGAAAAAGCACATTTTAATCATCGTATCTAACGCAAACAGCATCGGCCCCAACAACAGGAGGACCGGAACCTTTTTACCTGAAGTAGCGCACCCTTATGCCGTTTTCAGTGAAGCCGGTTATCAAATCGATTTTGCCAGCCTTACCGGCGATACCCCTTACCTGGATGCATTGAACCTGGCTGATGATCCCGATAATCTCAAATTTCTGACAGGAAAGGGCTGGGCGGATATGCAAAAAGCGGTAAAGCTCGAAACCGCAGACCTGAAAAGCTATGATGCCATTTTTGTACCCGGTGGCTTAGCACCGATGGTAGATATGCCCGAAGCGCCATTATTGAAAAAAGTGATCGCCGAAACTTACGAGCGGGGCGCAGTTGTTGGTGCCGTATGTCACGGGCCGGTTTCGCTGCTTAACGTCAAACTGAGCGATGGCTCTTACCTCATCAATGGCAAAAACATCGCCTCATTTACTACGGCCGAAGAAGACAATTACGCCAGGCCCGATGTTCCGTTTGACCTGCAAACGGCATTGACCCAACAAGGTGCCATCTTCCATGCCGCCGCCCCATGGTCTGCCAACAGCATTGCTGACGGCCGCCTGGTTACCGGCCAGAACCCGGCATCAGCCAAAGGCGTTGGCGAAAAAATGATCGCTATATTAAAAACCCTAACCGCTTAATCCATGAACACAAGCAACATACACGTATTTGCCAAATGGCAGGTTAAAGAAGGGCAGACCGAAAAGGTACTGGCCCTTCTTAAAACCGCAGCAGAAGAAAGCCGTAAAGAAAAAGGTAACCTGTTTTACCGGGTACATCAAAGTATTGCGGAGCCAGATACAATCATCTTGTTTGAAGGCTATACGGACGAAGCAGCGTTGAACGAACACCGCAGCTCGACGCACTTTCAGGGAATCGTTATCGGTCAGATCGTTCCCCTGCTGGAAAAACGGGAAGTGATCCTGACCACACCACTCGACTAAAACTCGCGCGATCAGGAATAGTGGGTATTGAGTATACCAAAGGTTTTAAGGACGGTTTGCGCTTGCTGAATAGCTTGTAGATCCTCAAAAATTTCGACATTTTGGAGCTTCGCGCCACAAGGATTATCAAGCCTTTAGCCGAATAAGCTAGAGGCTTTTTTATTGCTGTATTGTTAATGAAATTGTAACGCTTCTGATCTGGCAAACATGTACAGGCGATATGCGTGCGCCAGCGAGGGGACATGAAAGCTATTTATAAATTGGTAACTGTAAATTCAAAATAGAGCATAAATCACTTCAGCATTAAACCAATAACCCTGGCTATACGTTTAATACGGTATGGCAGCTAACATCGAAATCGAGCGTATTAAATACTTTCAAGGCAAATTATTGGCATGGTGGAAAGATCATGGCCGCCATTTTCCTTGGCGGGAAGAATTTTTAAGCGATTACGAGTTAATTATCGCGGAAATCTTACTCCAAAGAACCAAAGCCGAAACAATCGCTAATTACTATAAAATTTTCTTAGAGTCTTATCCCAGCTGGCAAAGCCTAGCTGCCGCGCGAGAAAGCGATTTGGCCTTCTTATTAAAGCCTATAGGTTTGTATAATCAAAGGGCAAAAAGGATTTCTGCTTTGGCGAAATCAATGAAACAACGAGGCTTTATTATTCCCCATGATAGGACCTTACTAGACGAAATACCATTTATGGGTCAATACATCGCTAACGCTGTAGAATTACTTATATATAATCAAGCAAAACCTTTGCTAGATGTGAATATGGCACGTGTACTTGAGAGGTATTTTGGACCGAGGCAGAAAGCTGATATCCGTTATGATCCTTACCTCCAATCCTTAGCCCATGAAATTCTTGTAGACGTGAACGCGAAAGAAATTAACTGGGCAATCCTTGATTTTGCAGCTTTGATATGCCAGTCAAGAACCCCAAAGTGCTTAACATGTTCATTATCAATAAATTGTAAATACTATAAAAATAATAAAAATTGATTAATTTTAACTGTTAAGTCTTAATATGTTTTCAACGTCTCAAAATACAAATTACTACATTGATTTATTCGCAGGTTGCGGAGGGCTATCACTTGGCTTGCATAATGCCGGGTGGAAAGGGTTATTTGCTATTGAAAAAAACAGGGAGGCTTTCAATACGCTAAAACACAATCTTATCGACTATAAAAATCATTTCGATTGGCCTTTTTGGCTAGAGCAAAAAAACCATGAAATAGATAGCATCTTAGGTAGCCATAAAACTGAGTTATTGAATCTCCGTGGCCAGGTTGATCTAGTCGCAGGTGGTCCCCCATGTCAAGGCTTTTCTACGGCTGGTATGCGTAACGAAGACGATGTTAGAAATGGCTTAATAAGATCATATTTGAAGTTTATCATGTATGTCAAGCCTAAGATGATCTTGTTCGAAAATGTCAAAGGCTTTACCTTGAAATTCGAGAAAAATAAATCTAAGGGTAAAGTTTATTCTGAGTATGTTTTAAAAATTCTTAATAGGTTAGGTTACGAAGTTGAAGGTAAGATGTTGGACTTTTCGAAGTTTGGTGTACCGCAAAAGCGAACTAGATTTATTTTAATCGGGATTCGTAAAGACGTTGCTGAAGATTTGAAGATTAAAGCAAAGCAATTTTATCAACTATTAAGAAGGAACAAACTTGCTTTTTTTAAAGAAAGAAACTTGCCACAAAATCCTACACTTGGTCATGCAATCTCTGACCTATTGAAATCGAATGGCTTAATTCAGACACCCGACAGAAAAGGATTTAAAAGTGGGCTATATAAAAAGCCGCAAAGTCGTTACCAAGAATATTTAAGAATCGGGAATAACAACCAAATACCACACAGCCACAGCTTCGCTAGGCACAGTGCAAGAATAGAACAAAGGCTCGCATATTTCTTAGCAAATCATGCGCCTAATAAAAAAATTAGCCAAGCCACTAAAGACCAATTAAATATAAGTAAGCATTCTATTTTTCCATTAGGAAAGAATTTTCCAACTCCAACATTGACTACCCTACCGGACGATTATATCCATTATCAGGAGCCGAGGATATTAACAGTAAGAGAGTACGCTCGTATACAGTCATTTCCAGACTGGTACGAATTTACTGGAAAATATACAACTGGGGGGAAATTACGAAAGATGGAGGTGCCACGATATACGCAAATTGGCAATGCGATACCTCCTCTTTTTGGAGAGCAAAGCGGTGTCGCTTTAAAGAGACTATTATCATAATGCCGGGCACAAAAGAAGAATTATCGTTTTCGATTAAAACAGGTTTAAAAAATATCATTGGTAAGGACCTAATTACCGATGAATATATTGCTGTGTTCGAACTTGTGAAAAATTCCTACGATGCGCAAGCACAAAACGTGACAATTGTTTTTGAAGATAATAGGATCATTATCGCGGATGATGGTAAAGGCATGTCGAAAAATGACTTAGAACACAAATGGTTTGCAGTCGCGTATTCGGCTAAGAAAGACGGTACCGAGGATGATGAAGAGGAAATTGAAAACGAAGACGACAAGTGGAATGAAAATGATGAAAGCCGAGAATCATATCGTGATAAAATAAAAGTAAAACGCTTTTATGCTGGTGCAAAAGGTATTGGGCGATTTTCATGTGACCGACTCGGGAAAAACCTTATTCTAAAAACAAGGGCCAGAGATGCTAATATTATCAGCCAAGTAGATATTAACTGGCTGAAGTTTGAGAAAGATGCCAAATTAGATTTTAATAAGGTAAAAGTTCCCTATGAAAGTTACCCTGCTGCGGGAAGTGGTGTAAACTTCCCCAATAATGCTCAAAACGGGACAATTCTAGAAATTTCAGGCTTATCCTTTCCTTGGGAACGTGAAAAGATCAAAAGCTTAAAACACTCCCTTGAAAAATTAATAAACCCGTTTTCTGAAACTAACGTATTCACAATAACTATAGCTTGTGAAAAATACCGAGAAATCGACGAGTCGGGTTTCGACGAAAAAAAGAAGCCAATATTAGATCGAGATAAAATCAATGGACCCGTTAAAAATTCTATCCTCGATATATTAAACTTAAAAACAACGCAGATAGATATCGATTTTAAAGATATAACGATTGAAACTAAATTGATCGACCGTGGGACGCAGGTATATCGTATTAAAGAGCCAAATCACTACGCCCCTTTACTTAATAATTTAAAGATAAACCTTTATTTTCTCAATAGGACAGCTAAAGTAAATTTTACCAGGCTTATGGGTATTGAGCCCATTAATTATGGGTCTGTTTTTCTTTTTAAGAATGGCTTTAGGGTACAGCCATATGGTAATACTGGTGACGACAGTTGGGGTTTGGATTTTAGAGCGCAACAAGGCTACAATCGTTTCCTTAGTTCTCGCGAGCTTTTTGGAAGGGTAGATATAATAACAGAAGAATTTGAGCAGTTTAAGGAGGTTTCAAGTCGGGATGGTGGTCTAGTAGAAACTTTTGGCTCTGCACAATTATTGGAAGCATTTAAAGAAATTGGGCTTAAGAGACTGGAGCGATACGTGGTGGGCGTTCTTTGGGGTGAAGCTTTTATCCGTAAAAAATACTTCAACACCGACAGTGAAGGGAAAAAACTTCGTGATAATTTATTGGCTACTGATAAAGATTCAGAAGATTATTCTAAAGCTAAGGCTAATCTTGGAAGCAAGATCGACTTTATACAGTTAATGAAAAGTCTTGCAGACAACAAGGAAATTGAAATTGTTGAATATGACAAAAATCTTGTTGATTTAGTCAATGATAACTTAGAAGAGGTGCAACCTAAATTTATCAAAGATTTAGAAAAAATAGCCGAATCTACAGGTGACGACGATCTAAAGGAGAAAATATTCTTAACCGAACAAAATTATAGAAATCTATTAGCTGAAAAGGAGGCTGCCGAGAAAAGAGCTCAGGAAGAAGAGACAAAAAGAAAAGCGGCAGAAGAAACTGCTCGGAGGGAAGAAGAAAGACGGCGAAGAGCTGAAGAAAAGGCTCGGCGTGAAGAAGAAAAACGCCGCGAGGCCGAATTGGCAACCGAGCGTAAGGAAAAAGAGCGCTATAAAGCACAAGTTGAAAGGCTCTTGGCTGAACAAAAGGCTAAAGAAGAAAAAGAAAAACGAGAACGCGAGGAAGAGAAAAATAAGGATTTAAATGAAAAACTGTCCCTTGAAAAACAGAAAAATACGTACTTAAGTGCTACCAGAAAAACCTTAAGTGGTGAAGATGCTGAACAACTCGTACATTCTATCGATCTTTACGTTGGTAACGCATCAACACATTTTGAAGCATTGTTTAACCGCATAGATTCGTTTGATTTAAAAACCAAAGAAGATCTTTATTTTATAAAAAGCAACCTCGACAGGGCCCTAAAGGTTTCACAGATTATTATTAAATCAAACTTTGATTATAAAAGTGCAAAACACAAAGTTGACTTATCAAAATACATTGAAGAATATGTTAAAGATTCTGCTTTATCTAGGAAAGATAAATTGTCGGTTGAGATTAGCAATTCAGCATCCCATAACGCCCTTATTAGCACTATTGATATTGATATAATTATTGATAACCTCGTTTCTAATTCGGTTAAAGCGGGAGCGACCAAGATTAGTATTGACTTGTCAAAAAATGATGATAAACTAGTGATGGATTATTATGATAACGGGAGAGGTTTGCCAGACATATTCTTAAGAAACCAAGATGAGATTTATAACCTTGGCACAAGAGAATCTCAAGAAAAGGGATCAGGTATTGGCATGTATGATATATATACACGTATTACAGCTCTAAAAGGATCGATCTCCATTCTTGGCAATAACTTAAAATTAAAAGGTGCCGGTTTCCAGTTAACATTTAAGTAAATGAATAATAAAGTCAAAGCATGTTTTTTAGTGTTCGATGATGACACTAACCAAGAGACCATCATAAAAACCAAGATCGTTGAAAAGTTAAAAGAATACGATATAACATATTGGTTGATTGATCCATCTGAATTTGTAGATTTAGACAATAATACTTTTAAAAACCAAGAGTTCCGCGATCACGTGTTCGAAAAGACAAAAGGTCACGGTATAAATGTTATTGCTTCGGATTGCAACTTGGTCAAGATAGACAATTTTAAAGTACAAGGTATTGATGTTGTATCAGCACTTTTATCTGAAACTAGGAAAACGTATAATGCACCATTTATTCTTTATTCTGGAAAAATTGAAGAATCATCCAAGCACATTTTAGAAAAAATCCAAAGCCAAGTAGCAGAAACGATGGAGGCAGGCCATTATGACATTAATTCCATTGATATTCTTAAACATCTAATGAAAGCTCGCATCGTTTTCAGCGGTAGAACGGAAGACTCTTATAGTGATGCAATTATTAAAGTAATCAAGTCTGAAATTGATGTTAAAGATATATTATTAAGTTCATTCCAGAAGTTTGGGAAAACCACACTTAATACGGGGAATTCAATCTACGATGGAAAAACGTTGGAGCACATTATTGAATTAATTGAAGCAAGTGATGTAAATACTCAAAGGTTTGTACAAGAATTTACTGAATTAGCCATTGCTCACTATACTAAGATCAATTAATGAATGAACCTTATTCTCATATAATTTGTATCCATCCAGAAGATAAAACAACCTCTTTTTTATCGATAATAGGCGCTCAGTTAGAGAAGTATTATCATACTATTCCAGCAGATCAAGACAGTCATAATAAACTAATCGATAGCATCGCAGCCTACCATGGAAATGCATTAATCGTGTTTTTAGGGCATGGATCACATAATTGTCTTTTTGGTAGTTGTGATTCCCCAACAGGTGGGAAAGCTGTCTTTTTGAATCTTGATTTTACGAGGAAACTCTTTATTGGACATGATGTTTTGTTAGTATCTTGTAACTCCGCGGATTTTCTTAACAAACAAAACTCGTTTAGAAATGCAATAGGTTTTGGCAATATTATAAGTTCCGAGGACGAAGCAAGCCATGAAGCAGAGTATATTACAGGAGTTTACCGAGATTTAGATGCGGATGCAATTACTATTTTCAACGATTGCTTTTCCAGTAGTGTAGCAGAAGCAATAAAATTGTTGGCCTCTGGCGCTATAAGCTTTAAAGAGTTATACACGTACCTGATTTACTTTTTAAATAAAAAAATAAATAAAGTCTTGTTAGATAAAGGTCTTGAAAAGAGACTCGCAATATCAGAACTTTTATTTGAAACCAGATCGGAAATGAAGTTTTTTTAAAACCTTCTGCCGAATCTTTTTTGGCTATAGTCAAATAATTAATTGAGTTCTTCTTCTAATGATAGTGTCTTTTTAATAAAATTAATTGTAATAACTCATTATCAATTCCTAGATGTGACTCCCATAGCCACCGCACGCGTGTCCCATGTTAAATTCCCTAATCAAGACCTAACTAAATCGGCCTCTACTTGCCTGTTTCCCACGTATGATCAAGCACAAAAAAATTCAATCCTAAAGTTTTGCTGTTAGAAGACCTTACCTGGTTGGCCAACGCCACATCCTGCGAAAGCATTTTACCGTAGGATGGGATCATTTTGCGCAATCCCAGTTGCCAGGCATTGGAGGCAACCTTTTTCGGGAAACATTGTTTGAGCAAGGTAAGCATAATGTCGACAGATGTTGACGCCCCGGGCGAGGCACCTAAAAGGGCTGCAAGACTGCCATCCTGTGCGCTTACTACCTCTGTACCGAACTGAAGAACGCCTCCATGAGTTTTATCTTTTTTGATAATCTGTACCCTTTGCCCTGCGGTTTCGAGTTTCCAGTCTTTGGCTTCAGCTTCAGGAAAATATTCTTTTAGCGCCTTTAAACGGTCTTCATCTGACTGGGTAACCTGGCTTATCAGGTATTTGGTTAAGGGTATATTATCCATCCCGGTCGACAGCATAGGCCACATGTTTTTCAGGGTTATAGACCGGGTAAGGTCAAGGTAAGAACCCTGTTTTAAAAATTTGGAAGAAAACCCGGCGTAGGGACCGAAAAGCAGTGCCTTTTTTCCATTTATGATCCTGGTATCCAAATGCGGAACCGACATAGGTGGCGCCCCTACCCCTGCTTTTCCATATACCTTGGAGATATGCTTTTCTACGATTTTCTGATTGTTACAAACCAACCACTCTCCGCTCACCGGAAACCCGCCAAAACCCTTTCCTTCGGGTATTTTAGATTTCTGCAACAGCCTTAAGGCCCCGCCCCCGGCGCCAATAAAAACGAATTTTGCGCTGATGTACTTATCTTTGCCAGTCTTGAGATCGGTAACCGTTACCAACCAGGTGCCATCGGGATTTCTTTTAAGATTCTTCACCTCATGATTCAACGCTACCTTAACCCCTTTTTCTTTTTTTAAGGAGGAGATCAGGCCGCGGGTTAAACTGCCAAAATTAACGTCTGTACCGATTGACATATAGGTTGCAGCAACTTTTTGTTTACGGCTTCTGCCTTTCATTACCAAAGGCATCCATTTGGCTAGCGTATCGTAGTTTTCTGAATACTTCATCCCTTTAAAAAGCAATTGTTTACTTAAAACGTCGTAGCGTTTTTTCAGGTAAAGTACATTTTTATCGCCCCACACAAAACTGATATGTGGCACATTGTTTATAAATGAGCTTGGTGCCGGCAGCTTGCCCTCACTAACCATATAGGCCCAGAACTGTTTAGAAACCTCGAACTGCTCGTTAATGGAAATTGCTTTTTTAAATTCAATTTGCCCGTTTGGCAATTCAGGGGTATAATTGAGCTCGCAGAATGCCGAATGGCCGGTTCCGGCATTATTCCACGCATCAGAACTTTCAGCAGCAACAAGGTCTAATCTTTCATAAATGTTTATGTTTAATTTTGGATCCAGTGTTTTGATCATTGAGCCAAGTGTTGCACTCATTATTCCTGCCCCAACCAGCACCACATCGGTTTGCTCCTGCGCTTCTTTATTTCTGCAACCCATTACAGTTACCGAAATAAGCAATATGAATAGTATATTTTTCATGCTAAAATTAATCTTAATACGTTAAATGTTTTTATTTTTTGGTGTTAGAAATAACGAGCGCCGCCACACCATGCCCAATGGTGTTGGTAATTGCCCTGGCTTCACTCATAAACCGGTCGATGCTAAGTAATACAGCAAGTCCTTCAACCGGAATGAGATGAATACTGTTTACCGTGGTTACCAAGGCCAGAAAGCCCGTGCCAGGAATACCGGTTGCACCTTTCGAGGTAAGCAGGATGATCATTACTATATTTAAAAGTTCGGCCCATGAGAAGTTTATATTGTATAATTGGGCTAAAAAAATGACAGACATACCCAGGTAAACGCAAGTACCATTAAGGTTTAATGAGTTTCCTGTAACGGTTACTACCCTTACCACATCGCGCTTCAAACCTATAATTTCCAGGCGGTCCATTAATAAGGGAATTACCGAGCTGGAGGAAGAGGTACCCAATGCATATAACAGCTCGTTTTTGATCGTGGCAATAAACTTAACGATGTTCACCCTGAGTACCAGCAAAATTGACCCCAGAACTAAAAAAACAAAGAGAAACATAGCGATGTACGTTCCTGCGAGCATCTTCCCGATGGGTAGCAGGCTATCCATTCCGTACCGGCCTACCGTATAGGCTATACCGCTAAAGGCAACGAATGGTGCAAACACAAAAATATACCGCAGCAATTTCATGACAAACTTCCTGAGCAAATCGAAAAAATCAGTTGCTTTTCTTTTAAGTCCGGACTGGTTAATGATTAAGCCCAGAATAACCGCTGTAAGCAGCAATATTAACATGCTGTTCTGAAGTACAACATTTACCCATTGGGGATATTGACTGGTAATTAACTGCCCTGGTAAAATCTCAGAAAGCAGCGCTTTATTAATCTTTCCTGGCTGGATTAACAGGGCAATACCAATACCGAAAAGGATAGCTCCTGTGCTGATCAAAACAAAATAAATGAGGGCTTTTATGATAATTTGCCCAATTGATTTCAGGTTGTCGAGACCGCCGAATAGTGTTACAACGGTTAGAAAGATTACCGGGGCTACAAAAGGCTCAATAGCAGAGACGAAAACACTACCTATCCATTGCATTTTAGCAGCAGTAGTTGGATAAAAAATGCCACAGAAAACCCCAGCTACAATCGCAAGAACAATTTGTAAGCTCAAATATTGATTGAGTTTATCTACAACCAGGTCTATTTTACCGATCAACTTCAAAATGAAGGTATTAATTTTCTTATCTATGAATATAATCAATCTGCCTGTTAATCTAACAATACAGGGGCAGCATTCTTAATAATCTCACTTGCATGGGCGATGTATTTTGAGAAATGTTGTTCAAAAAGCACAGCCAGTTCGGCTGCTTTGCGGTCATATTGCTGAACATCCTCCCATAAATCCCGCGGATTCAGGATTTCTGCTGGCACGCCCTCACAATGCTGCGGTACCGAAACCTTAAATACCGGGTGGATCAAAAATGTAACATCGTCTAATTTACCGTTCATGGCTGCGGTAATAAGTGCCCGTGTATATTTTAGACTGATCCGGTTTCCTATTCCATAAGGGCCACCAATCCATCCGGTATTGACCAGCCACACCTTAATTCCGGGGTTTGCATCCAATTTTTCGCCTAACAGCTCGGCGTATTTTAAAGGATGAAGGGGCAAAAATACCCTTCCGAAACATGCAGAAAAGGTTGACTGCGGTTCTGACACCCCCATTTCTGTACCTGCTACCTTTGCAGTGTAACCAGAAATAAAGTGATACATGGCCTGCCCCTTGTCGAGCTTACTTATTGGCGGGAGTATTCCAAAGGCATCACAGGTGAGAAAGAATATATTTTTTGGTATACCTCCTGATGAAGGTTCTTTAGCATTTTTGATAAACTGAATGGGATAGGCTACTCTTGTATTTTCTGTTTTGGAAATATCCGAAAAATCTACGCGTCCATTAACATCTATAACTACGTTCTCCAGTAATGCACCGGGTTTGATGGCTCCGAAAATTTCAGGCTCTTTCTGAGGGTCGAGATTTACCGCTTTCGCGTAACACCCTCCTTCAAAATTAAACACACCGTCATCAGACCAGCCGTGTTCATCATCACCTATTAATGAACGGTTGGGATCTGCACTCAGGGTTGTTTTCCCTGTGCCTGAAAGGCCAAAAAACAGCGCCACTTTACCATCCTTACCTTCATTGGCCGAACAGTGCATGCTTAACACATTACGCTGTAACGGCAAAACATAGTTTAATACACTAAAAATCCCTTTCTTCATTTCGCCGGTATAGGCCGTTCCGCCAATTAAAATGGTCTTGCGACTGAAATTAACTACCGTAAAATTCTTTTGGAGGGTCCCATCGGTCTGTGGGTCGGCAGAGAAACCTGGGGCCTGCAAAATAAGCCATTCCGCATCGGGACTGAGCACATGGTGTGCATCGGACCTAAGAAAAAGGTTATGGCAAAATAGATTTGCCCATGGTGTTTCATTAACCACACGGATGGTTAATCCAAACCTTGCATCTGCGCAGGCATGAACATCTCTCACCCAAACTTCACGTTCAGCAAGGTAGCTTCTCATTTTTTTATACAAAATATCGAAATGAGCCTTCGAGATCGGCCGGTTTACCTCCCCCCAGTCAATGGTATCGCTGGTCGTTTCATCGATTACGGTAAATTTATCTTTTGGTGATCGGCCGGTAAAACTTCCGGTATCCACACACAGCGCTCCCGTATGATTCAAAATCCCCTGGCCCCTTTCTAATGTCTGCCTGACGAGTTGCTCGGCTTCTAATTGGTAATGAACATACTTACCATAAAGCCTGAATCCTAATTCATGAAATGTTTCTGCTGTATTCATTTGATCTGATTTTAGTATACCAATTCTTTTTTTATGACACTATTTTTCTGATTTACATCTGATCGCACATCACTTTCTTTTTGCGGATGAAACTCCCGCTCGCTTTGCGCAACTACGATTGTAGCCACCCCATTACCAATGATGTTTGTTAATGCACGTGCCTCACTCATAAATTTATCTACCCCTAAAAGAAAGGCCAGTCCTTCTATCGGAATCTTATGGATAGCTGCAAGTGTTGAGGCTAAAACAATAAAGCCACTACCTGTTACCCCAGCTGCACCTTTGGAAGTGACCATCAGGATCCCGATGATACTTAACATCTCCCATATCGATAGGTGGACCCCGTAAAGCTGGGCAAGGAATATGATGGACATAGAAAGGTAGATTGAAGTACCATCCAGATTAAAAGAATAGCCCGTTGGAATAACCAACCCAACAACAGACTTGCTGCAGCCCATCTTTTCGAGTTTCTGCATAATCGAAGGCAATGCCGATTCGGAAGAAGATGTGCCCAATACCAGCAATAACTCTTCCTTAATGTATTTGATAAATTTCCAGATACTCATTTTGTAGTATCTCATAATACCACCCAGAACTATAAATATGAACAGCCCCATGGTTAGATAAACCGTTCCCATGAGCTTAGCCAGGGGGATGAGGGTATGAAGTCCGAATTTGCCAATGGTATAAGCCATCCCACCGAAGGCACCAAGCGGTGCGAGATACATGACATATTTTAAGCCCAAAAAGACTTTTTTGGATAAATACTCTAAGCCAACAACTGCTTTTTTCCGGTGCTTGGAATAGTTAAGAACGATTCCGACAATTATGGCAACCAGTAATACCTGGATGGTGAGGTTATTCATAAAGAAATGTACCCAGTCAAAACCTTTTTCCGGTGATGAGGTATACTTCGAGGCATTTTGAATCTGCAAATTGGCTTTATCGATGTTACCCGGTTTAAAAAGAACAGCCATGCCAATGCCTATGGCGAGTGAAAAAGTGGAAACCACTTCGAAATAAATGAGGGATTTGATGCCTATTCTGCCTACTTTTTTCAGGTCGCCCATACCACTTATACCCAAAACAATGGTCAGAAATATAATCGGGGCGATAAAGAGTTTAATAATATCGATAAAGGTTTTACCGATAATTTCCATTTTAACAGCAATTGCGGGGGCAATACTGCCCAACAGAACGCCAGCAATAATGGCAATGAGCACCCAAAAAGTAAGGTTGGTTGCAATTCGCATCCAAATGCGACGGGTCGCCTGGGTTTGCTGATCTAATGTTTGAGGTAATTTTTCGATTAACATGGCTCTTTTTTATTAGTCTATATTGATATGGTACATTAAAACGAACATCATTTTCCGGTCAGATACTTTTAGCCCGCCACCCTGATCGGTATATATGGGCCTGCTTTGAGCATTAAAAACAAGTTTTGATGCATGGTCTTTTAATAATAAAGTAAGTCCTAAATCGTAACTGATCATAGGGTCGGCGAGACGTTCAAACCTGGAATATTGAATACCGAAAGCGGGCATCAGCCTCAGGCTTTTCTTTTGCTGATTGAAATAAGGGAGGGTGACACCAGATTGCAGGTAAAAACTGTGCCCGGTGCCTACAACCGGATAACTATTGCCAGCCCCGTTGAAAGCCACCTGTTTACTATCCGTTCCGTTTGCAATATTGTTTATTCCCAGGTTTCTGATGTAGCCCGGTCCATAATCATGAAGAAATGCTGCTGAATAAAAATTAAACGATGTTCCCCTGCTCAGGTTAACCGGGGTATCGAAGAATATGTCTGCGCAGAACAGTTTCATATCATTTAGCAGGGTATCTCCGGATTTCAGGCTCCAGAGCAGGTCTTTCTGATATTCCATCCCTACGCCAAGGCTCAATACCTTTTTTTTACCTAAATAGCTTCCCGGCGATGTAGGCGTACTGTTTTCCTTTTCAAAAAACTGCCACTTGAAATACGATGAAAAGTTGGGCTTAACCTCCAGGTTATTAAAGGTAGAAATGTCTGGCAAAGGCTTTCCGGTTTGAGGCACGTAAGTTTTAGCGACGATAAACCGGTAGTCTAACTTTCCCAGCTGGCCTTTAAAAAAAACATTCAGGTTCCTGAGGGTGAGATCTGTTCTGTTTACATTACCCAGCATGATAAAAGGTACATCATACAATAAAGTAGCCGTTGGGCCGGAAGCAAAGCGGGTAAGCCCTTTCCAGTTAGACCTGCCTGCCCCTAAAGTAAATTTGTTGCTCAGTTTATATTCGCCATAGGCATCAAGTAATTCAAAAGCACTTTCTTGATCAGAAAGATAGGTCAGGTTGGTTGTTCCTCCCTGAAAAACCATGGTGAGCCGATCCGTTGGCGCGATCACCATTTTCATGCGAAGCCTTCTTAAAGAAATATCAGCGGTTGATTTTACGGCACTTTCATTTACCTTACTGCCAGGATTCAGCTCGGTATATCTTGCCCAAATCTGCGCATAACCTGAAAATGCGATAAAATGTGTTTTATCATCGTTCAAGTAATACTTTAGTGGCTTATTGGCTTTTTTTTCCTGGGCATTTACGGTTAACCAGCTCCCCACAAAAAGGAAAATGACTATTGAGCACCTGATAAATGATAGGCTCATGCCGTCGTTTATAAAAAAAATAGGGATATTAGCCTTCATTTAATCTCAACTAGGCGGATGTTAATCCGTTGTCTATATTTGGTTAATTCCGGTACAAATAATTGTAACGGGTTAATAAATATGCACCTATCTTAAGCTTAAGAAGATTTATATCAATAAACTACACGAATTATTAACAAACAACAACTCAAGCCCCTTATAAATGAATCTGCTGGTTAATCTGATACTCCTGATATTGGTGCTTAGGCTCTCTTTTGATAAAAAGGTGATGCATTTCTTAGTCAATGGCCGTTGGCCCGGATTGATTATCATTCAGCACATTGTCTTCTGGCTGGTATTCTTATCGGTAAGCGGTTACATTTATCTGAACTTTTGGGACTTAAAAGAGGCGGCACTGCGGTTGTTATTTATGCTTTGCATTAACATCCCTGTTTATTTATTATGCTTTAGCGTTTTGGTACCAGCGTATTACCAGACGAAGCGCTATGGGGAATATGTACGCTACATTGCGGCTATTTTTGTAATTTCGAGTTTGGTGAGGATACTCATTGAGCCTCAACTTTTCGGGGCGGAGATTAATGGTAGTTATCTCTTTATGATCTACCTGATGCAGATCATCATCATTTTAGTTCCCTCCATTCAGGGCATTTCAAAATACAAACTAATTGCGGAGCGTGAACTTGCAGAACTCAGCCTGAGAAAAAAAGAAGCAGATCTCGAACTGCTAAAATCGAAAATAAATCCTCACTTTTTGTTTAATACCCTGAATAATATCTATTCGCACAGTTATGCTACAGATGGAAGCTCGGCCAATTTAATTAAGCAGTTAAGCCTATTGATGCAGTATACGACTTACGAAATTTCTAAAAACACCATACCGGTAGAGCGGGAATTGCAAATGATTATCGCCTTAAATAGCCTCTATCAATTAAAACATGGCTCCGAATTAGATATCGTTCTATCTTTCCCGGATGATAATCTATTTGAAATTGTTGAAATCCCACCAACTATTTATCTCACGCTGTTTGAAAATGCCATTAAATATGCAGCTATCGGATCCGACAAGACGGCCAGAATTAAAGCATCCGTGAGTATTTCTGACGTTCAGCTGGAATTTTACATTGAAAATTCAATCTCCAATAAAATCATCGACAGCGATGATACCACCTATCGTGGTGTAGGCATGAAAGTGCTTGAAAATATTCTCGAAAACCATTATCAAAGTAATTATAAATTTGAAAGCAGTAATGATGGTAGTGTATACAAAGCAATTTTAAACATCTATTTATGAAACCGATAAAGGCCATTTATGTTGATGATGAGGCTCCTGCGCTGGAACTCATCAAAAAATATTGTTTGGACATGCCCGAAATTGAACTCATGGATACCTTTTTAGATCCCAGAGAAGCCCTGGATGGCCTATTATTGGAATCTGTAGAACTATTGATCCTCGATATTGAGATGCCTGGCTTATCCGGAACAGACTTCCTGGCATTGGTTCCAAAAGGTAAACTCTGTATCTTCATCACTGCAGATCCGACCTATGCCGCCAAAGCTTTCGATATGGACGTTATCGACTACCTGGTTAAACCTGTTTTTCCTGACCGGTTCAAAAAAGCAGTTCAAAAAGCTATTGACTATTTGAAATTTTCGGCATCTGAAGCAGAACAATCCTACCTGACATTTAAATCTGACTACAAATTGAATAGGGTTTTATTGGATGATATACAGTGGATCGAAGGATTTCGTGAATACATTAAAATCGTAACCAGGTTTAAGCAGTATCTTGTATTACAACGGCTTTCAGATTTCATGAACAAAAACGGCGAACTGGGATTTGTCCGCATTCACAAATCGTATATTGTAAGAAAAAAAGATATTGTCTCCATAGGCGCCCAAAGTGTTCAGGTAAAAGGCGGCAAGCAATTACCCATTGGAAGAACCTATAAAGATTTGTTAAAATAAACTACTTAAAAACGCCTGGTTAGGGGTTCAGTTTTTTTGTTTTGGAAGCACACATTACCTGCCCAAATCAAAGCGGCGTTGGTGCATGGCTTTCTTTAATGAAAAGAAAAGCATCATATAATGCTGCCAAATTCACTTTATCGTACAAACTCACACTGCTTTTGGTACCATAGCCTACAAATCGCTGCGGTTTGACCAGGTTGTTGGGATTAAAGGCTTTAGTGAAGAAATAGACATTTTTTCTGGTCAATGTACCCAGTAATTCCTCCCATGAACCTTTGATCGGCTCTTCTAGTTGATAGGGCAACATCACAGTAGTGTTTACAGCCCGCGCATCGGTTGTTGCCCCAAATTCACCGATCGCCGTCCCTGTACCCAGAACGAAATAATTGTTGGGAAATAGTTTTAGCAGGTATTTTCCCGTTCCGCCAACAGAATTATCATATATCTCTTTTTTCCCAAGGTGGGCATCGTGTGCCCAGATAATCACTTTATCTTCCTTTCCTTTTATCATCAAAGCGGTATTGTGGGCCATGATGCTATCTCTCGGTACATATTGGGATTTTGGCTTAAACGGCTCAAATCCCTGTTTAAGATTGCTAATCGCCAACAGCAGATCAGACCGGAGGCTTGTTTCCATTCCTGTATTTTTAACTTGCTGTTCCAGGGAATCGGCGGTGAAATAGGCCTGGCCGCAATATTGGTTCAGTAACTTCCAATCTACCTTAAAATCTTTTTGGTTCATGCCAAACCAGGCCGCATCCTGGAGATTGGCAGCAGCACTCAAGCGCTCAACTGCTTTCGGGAAACTGTTCATACCTGCTTTTTTAAGCAAAAGCGTGATCATATCAACATCAGGCTTTTGAACCGGGAAGTCTATACCGTTTACCGAAACCTTTTTTTTGTGGCTTTGGTTATATACCCTGATCCAATCCAGCAGTTCCTTTGTTTCTTTGTTCTGCCAGATTCCGATCATATATTTTTTCATCAACGCAGTAACATCAGTTACCTGGTTTAACTGCTGGTTCATTAACCACATCTCGGCAACATCATTCTCGAAAGCAACATGATTAAATCCTTTTTCCTCGATCAATATCCTGCTGATATAATACCGGAGTTTATAAAACTCTGCCGTTCCGTGCGTCCCTTCTCCCAGGCCTACAATCTGCTTCTCCCCCATTTCGGCAATTAAGGGTTTAACGGAGGCTTTAAATTTTTCATAGCTTTCAAGCGAGACGTTCTTCAGCGATTTTTTTTGGACAACAGTTAATTTCGCCACCGTATCTTTTTGCTGGGCGAAAACGGCCTGGCTGTTGGACAGAAAAATGATGACCAGGCAAATGCTTATTAAGGTAATGTGTTTCATGATGTATTATTTTATGAAGCAAAAGAACAAGCATTTACCGGTGGCATGAAAAAAATCCGACCACAGGCTTTGCCTGCACGATCAATCAACCTGGGTGCCTGTTCGTCGTGCAAAACCGGAGGTTAGTCGGGCGGGAAAAACTATTTCAACTATTTTAGCGATTTTTGAAAGGTGAACAAAAGAACAGCCTTCAACTTCTCCACCATATTCGAAATCCTGATCTGGGTATTTTATGTTGTATTATATAAATATTCGTACCTGATCGAAAATTCGGGATTACAGCGAATTCCAGGTAACGATTTCCCATATCCCATGATCTGCCTGTTTGGAATTTGCAGTACATTACCCATTATTCCCTATTACCGGTGGGCCATTCCAAAACTGCTGCACCTGAAAAAATATATTGCCCTTATACTGATCACGGTAGTATACTTCATCTTTATGACGCCCTACATTAACATGTTCCTGGCCTGGATTTTCAGGCAGTTTACCTACGGCAGTCCGGTGTACGCCTATTTCGACCACCAGCACAGGGGCTTCTTTTCAGACTGGAACCTGATCATGACCGATTCGATAGCCTTTTTAAGCATCGCTTTCTCGAGGTTCTCCTACCAGAATGAAGTAATGCGGCACAAGGTAGAAACCGACCATTTGAAGCTCCAGTTAGACCTGTTAAAGGCGCAGCTCCAACCTCATTTTCTGTTCAATACGCTGAACAGTTTATACGGCATGAGCCTGGCACAATCTAAAGATACCTCCAGGTTTATTTTATTGCTGTCGCAAATGATGCAGTATATTTTGTATGATGGTAACCAGGAAGAGGTACCGCTAAGCGAAGAAGTTAATTTCTTAAAGGGATATTTCGAGATTGAGCAGAAAAAATTTCCGGAGGCTTCAATCCGGTTTAACATCCCCGAAACCATACCGGATGTGAAAGTGCCACCGCTATTATTTTTGCCTTTGGTAGAAAATGCGTTTAAGCATGGCAGGCACAAGCTGGAGAATAAGGCTGGCGTTACGGCCGGATTGTTGTTGGATCAACAGGGTTTGTTCTTCAAAATAGAAAATGAGATGTTGCCACCCCAGCCCTTAAAAAGCAACCGGGGCGGTATAGGATTAGTGAATATCAGAAAAAGACTGGAACTCTATTACCCGGGCAAACATAACCTCCGGGTACAGGAATTAAACGGTATGTATACAGCAGACCTCAGCATAACCTTGAAATGAAGTGTGTAATTTTAGACGATGAGCCATTTGCGCATGATGTGCTGAAACATTATATCGCACAAACCCCCGGCATGACGCTGGTAGCACAGTTCAGAAACTCAGTTGAAGCATTTGAATATTTGGGAAACCATCAGATTGATTTGCTTTTTCTGGACATCGAAATGCCGCTCATTAACGGCGTGAGCTTTCTGAAAGCGTTAAAAGATAAACCCAATACCATTTTTACAACTGCTTTTAAAGATTACGCTTTTGAAGGTTTTGAGCTGGGTGTGGCCGATTATCTTTTGAAGCCTTTTTCGTACGAGAGATTTATGAAGGCTATTGACAGGCTCTCGCCAAGGATTGAACCAGGCAATACCTTTGAAGACCAGCTGGTGATCAGGACAAAAGATGGCTACCTCACGATCAGACAGCAAGACATTAAATTAATTGAGGGCAACAAAGACTATATAAAAATCATCACCACTACCGGAACGCATTTGCTCTATCATACACTGAAGGGAATTTTGGGCAAATTGAACCAGAAATATTTCATCCAGTCGCACCGCTCCTACCTGGTTAATAAATTAGTTGTTGCCCGCATTGTACAGGATAGCCTGGTCCTCAACGACCAGCAATTTATTCCCATCGGACAAGCCTATAAAAAGCAATTATTGGAGAAGTTAGGCATTTAGGTTTGGTAATCATCAATTCATGGAGAAAACACAATAAGAAGCCAGGACATCCATCCTGGCCTTCATCATTAACTAACTATACTTCTATTTAAATCATTTGTGCAATTACCTGATCGTTTTATAAATCCAGTCTTTAATTAAGGTAAGTGCCGCTATTGAAACACCTGCCTGGATTTTCGAAATTTCTTTATTATCACAACTTTCGCAAGGCAATAGTAAATGGTTCAGCCCCTGAATTTTCACTGTGGTTACCTTCGTGTTTCCTCCCTCCGATGCAAACTTTTTCCAATTGGCCAGGTTATCATCTGCAGCTACCATTAAATCTTTATCGCCATTAATGGCGAGGATAGGAACTTTGACCTGACGAATGGTTTTTTCGGCATCGTAGCGTATAAAATAGCGGTACCAGGCCCCTTTCGAGTTTTGCACATAACTATAAATCGGAAAACGGAAATGGTCAAACGGGATATTCAGGGTTTTGAAATAGGCATCATCCTTAACTTTCCATTGCTGGTAAGCCTCGTTAAGCTTCATTTCCAGGCTATCGGAATTTGCATAACGATAAGCGGTTTTAAACATAATGGCATTAATTTCATTTGAGCGTTTCTTATCGTAATCAGGCAATGCCGATGCCGCAACAAGATCTGCGTTCTGTTTAAGCTGGGCATCCAATCCGCTCATGGCTAAACCGGCAATACTCACTAAAAATTTAACAGCTTTACTTTCAGCGGCTGCAATGGAGATGGCTGCTCCACCCTCGCTGTGCCCCATTAAACCGATTTTATCAGGATCGATATCTTTTCTCGATTTGAGGTAGGCCACTGCGGCAAGTGCATCTGTAGCAAAATCGCCCGTGGTGGCCGTTTCATAAACTCCAGTGGTGGTGCCTACGCCCCTGTCGTCGGTACGCAACATGGCAATGCCATGTGCTGCAAGATAGTTGGCCATCTGCTCGAAAATCCGGTGTCCGGCCATGGTACCGTTGCGGTCTTGCTTGCCCGTGCCCGATACCATCACCAAAGTTGGGAAGGATTTTTTGCCAACCGGTTTGCTCAGGGTACCGCCAAACACAATTTTTCCATCGGCGCTTTTAAAGCGAACACTATCTGACGTGACCTTAAAAACCCTTTCTCCCTGTGCACTGCAAGCAAAGGTCGAAAAGAGCAGAAAAATAAAAGCGAAATACCTCATTATTTGCCTGTTTTTGTCATATCCACCATAGCAGAAATCTCGTCTGCCAGTTCGGTAGCGCTGCCTTTAAAACCAACCGTAATGAAACGGGCATTTCCATTGGAATCTACAATTATTTTTTGCGGGATCCCCGAGAGGTTAAATGCCTTGCAAACGCGTTCGAATACTTCGCCGGTAGCTTTGGCATCTTTTGCTTTATTATCAAACAACACATTAAAATTGTAATGATTATCTTTAATATACCGGGCCACCTCTGCTTTATAATTTGCCGAACGTTCTTCGGTATCTACAAAGTAGAAAACAACATTTGGATCGCTTGCATATTTGTCGACAGCCAATTTCATTCCCGGAAAGGATGCTTTACAGGGCACACACCAGGTTGCCCAGAAATCGAAAACCACGGTTTTTCCTTTTAGGTCGCCCAACTTCACGGTTGCGCCGTTCAGATCTTCCATAGCAAAATCGACCATCGGCTTGCTGAACATTTCTTTTTTGATTTTTTCAGCCATTTTCTCGCCCCCGGCGCTATTTCTCAAACCGTTTAAATATTGGTCGTAACCCTTCTCACTGCCGGTTCTTTTGATGTACATATCCTTAAGCATCGATAGCATTTCAGCACTGCTCTGGTTTTCAAAAACGCTTTTTTCTAAAAGGGTTCTGAGCGCCGGCTTGTTGCCAAGATGGGTTAATATGCTGGCCAATTCTGCGTTCAGGGTAGCACTGGTGTACCCAAGCAATAATTTAGATTGGTTGGCATAAGCCAATGCCTGTTGGTAACGGCCCGCTGTATTTAATAAATGAGCGTGAATCGGCAAAATGCGTTTAGCGATAGATCCGTTTACGAATTTAACCCACTCTTCCGGAGAAAAATAAGCGTATTCATCCGGGCGGTTATCCCTGAGCATTTCGATTCTTTTTATTATTTTTTCAGAAACCGGAAGCAGTGCTTTTTCCGTTACTTCTTTCCTGCTGAAGGGAATTTCTACAATTTTATAATAAAGCGTTGGCAACATGCTAAAAGGCATTTTCCCGATGTATTTATCCAGCTCGGCATAATTCTTATCGGCATAAGCGCCCAAAACAATGATGTTCTGATAAATCGTCGGATAATCTATCCTGTTTTCGCGGGCAAATTCTTCATTGCCCCCTTGTTCCGGAAAATCGATCAAAAACTGCCTGTTAGCCTTTAAGAGCAGGCTCACATCCGATCCTACCGGCATCGCCTTAAAAGCATGCAAACGGGCCAGGCTACCCTTTGGGAAACGTTGTAGCATGACCTGATCAACTGAATCGGCAGCAGCCTTATCTTGCATGATCCGGAGGAGTATTCTTCTGGCGTTTAGTAAATCTGTCTCACTGGCATCGACTCTTCTAAGATAATTGAGCACCCTTTGTAATCGTGGCCCTGCATCATTTTTATAGGTTGCCTTTGTGGCCAGTGCATAAGGATAAACAAGGACTGATTTTGCCGATTGGTTAAAGCTTATCTCCTGATTTAACCAGTGGTAAGTTGCCGAATCACTGATGCCCTCAAATTTAATATAACCCGGAATATCCATTCCATATTTCGGGGAACGTGCCAACCCCCATCCGGCATAGGCACCCTTTGCCATTGCACCTGCGCGGTCTTTATCCAGGAACATGGTAAAATAACCGGCTTCCTTGTTATTATCTACCAGTGTATCGGCCTTAAATTTCACCGCAATTATTCCGCAATCGGCCGGCACCTTGTACGGCGCCTTCCAAACCTTACCAGTGGCGCTTAAGTTCAGGTCTGATGCATACCACTTGTAGTTCCGGTAAGCATAAACCACTGCCCTTACATTTTTCCGGTTGTTCAGTATAGTGCCTGCCGCATCGTAAACGATTTCAATCTCCTGGCCCGGATTAGCCCTTTCCGGAACAATGCGGAAGCTGCTCGGCGTTTGGGCAAATGCCGCAGCTACCCATAGCGAGAGCGTAATTAAGAACAGGGCTGATTTTTGAACTCTTTTTTTCATTGGGATCGGTTTAGCTGCCGGGCATCGTACCCGGCAGCATTTATTTGTGCTGTTATTGTTTTATTCAGGGATTTTTTTCCAGTTCAGGATTCAGATTGGTCAGGAATTCTGCGATCGGAAATACATACCTTTCGCTGTTTGGCGCAAGGGTATAGGTGGTACCGTTCACCGTACGCGTATAGGTACGCTGAAATGCTGTTTCGCTTTTTAACCTGCGCATATCCCACCAGCGCAGCATGCGCCCAATAAATTCCCTTCTCCGCTCCTCAATTACCTTAACCAATGCATCTGCCGGCGAAGAAGCCGTTAATGCTACGTAATCTGCCGGCTTGAACCGTTTGATTCTTAAGTTGTTTACCCATAACATGGCATTTGCTGCGTCGTTGTTCCTGGCAAAATATTCGGCTTTAATCAGCATCATTTCGGGTACGTTAGGTCCCACGTTACGTGTTTCGCCGATCCTTGCCTCGCGATAGCTGTATCGGCCGGTAAGTGTTGATGATATTGTTGATGCCGGAACAGTTAACAGCTGATAGCGTTGATCTGTTGTGCCAAGAAGGGAAAGAATTTCGTCACTCAAACGGTATGCTGTTGGCGAAAAGCTAAGCGCATTTCCTGCTGCAAGTTTCGATAGCAGAATCTCGGGGTCGGTAATGCGGCGCGGGTAATTTGCGCTGCTGACGCTGCTTAGTGCCCCCAAATCGTTAAGTGTGCTTCTTAACGCCAGTGCCATATCGGCATATTTATTTGCGTTTGCGTAATCGTTCATGTAAAGATAACAGCGGGCAAGCTCTCCATAGGCGCTTGCTTTTGATGGCAGGGTATTGTAGGCCTGTGAATTGGGTAAAGCGGGGATGGCGCTCGTCAGGTCTTCAATGATCTGGTTGTAAACCACCTGCAGCGATGCGCGGTTTAAACTTTGACTCATTGTTTGTTTTAAAATAAGTGGTACCCCGAGGTCTGTAGCTGCCGAACCTGCCTGGTAGGGTTTGGCATAGGTATTTACCAGCGCCAGGTACGCATCTGCCCTGTGCACTTTTGCCTCTGCGATCATCTCTGCTTTCTCGGCATCGGTTCCGTTTGCTGCCGGCAACTCCTGGATAATGGTATTGCAATAAAGAATGTTGCTGTATAACCTGTTCCAGTTATCGTCCTGCTCATAATTAGTACCTATTGGGAATATGACCGGTTTCCAGGTGTAACTATTGATGTAATAGCCATAGTTTAGCCCCCCTGTTAAGCCATTGATCTGGGCGGCATCAACGATATTGAGTTCATCAGATGCAAAATCGCCCAGGTTGGTGTTTTGCTCGAAGTTGGCAGGTGTATTAAGCAGGTATCTGTAATTGATAGCCTGGTTGGGTACCAAATTGCCCTGCGTTTTAATATCGACATATTTTTCGCATCCTGTTGAGAACAGCGCCACAACACCGATAAAAAATAATTTATATGACTGTTTCATATCAAAAAGATCAGAAATTAACATTAAGTGAGAAATTGTAAGAAGTGGTTGCCGGCAGCCCCAGTGTTGTTGAATTGAGCCCCGCCGTAAAATCAGGGTCGATACCCTCTTTATTTGCCTTCCATAATAAACCTAAGTTCCTAACAGAAAAACCAAAATTTGCAGCTTTTACGGCTTTGGTAAAACGTTGCGTCGGAATTTTATAAGTGAGCGAAAGCTCTCTCAACCTGATGTAATCGCCTTTTAATACATTGATATCAGACTGCTGATAACGGGTAAGGCTTACTGTTGCGAAGGTTCCGGCCACACCCGGAACGTTGGTAAGCTGCTCATCACCCGGTTTTTGCCAGCGCCTGGCTACATCCTCGCTCAAATCATAGCTTGTACCCGTTCTGGAAGAAGGGTAGGCACTGATGGTCGGCCTTAAAAATACACTTCCAAACTGGTAGGTGGCAATGGCCATAAGGGTGAAATCCTTGAATCTCACGCTCTGCGTATAACTGCCAAAATGCGGAGCTGTAGTCCTTCCTGCGTTGATCAGGGCATCAATGGAATTCAAATTCGCATTTGGGGCAACCTTGTTTCCATTCTGGTCGTACACCAGGGTCATGCCATTGGCGTCAAGCCCGGCATTTTTGTACACCAGCAGCTTATCTGTTGCATAACCCGAAATGTAACCGCTAAAGGCAGGACTTGCGAAAAAAGAAGAAGTGGGTATAAAACGGGTATCCTCTACCTTATTTACGTTATAAGCATAAGTTAATCTGCCGTTGATGTCCCAGTCTTTGTTCGTATAAAATATCCCGGCCAATGAAAGGTCTACTCCTTTTCCATTCAGCTCGCTGGTGTTACGGGTTAAACTGGTAACGCCATAAGTTCCGCTTATCGGGAAGTTATAAAAAAGGTCGGTACTGTGTTTGCGGTAAACCTCTACCGAGCCGGTAATTCTGTTTTTCAGGAATCCGAAATCCAAACCAAGGTTACTTACATAGGTTTTTTCCCAACGTAATTCGGGATTTGCCGGTGCAATAATACTTGCTGTGGGTAAGCCGGTTTGTGCATCAACACTTCCCAGTGCAATGTAGGTAAACGGGTATAATGATTTTGAAATATTACCATTAACCCCGTAGGTTGCCCTTATAGCCAGGTTCGAAATCCACGGAGCATTAGCCATAAACGATTCTTTATAAACATCCCACTTACCGCCTAATGAATAAAGCGGCGTAGCGCGGAAAGAACGGTCAAGGCCGAAGTTATTGTAATCATCATAACGCACACTGGCAGAAACCGTATATTTCGATCTGTAAGTGTAGGCCGCATTGCTGTAATATGACAGGTATCTTCTTGTTTTATCCAGCTGGCTTGGCGAGCCGCCCAATCCTTGGGTGTAACCATATAGGGTTGCGTAAGGTGTAGAAAAGTTTACCGAACGCGAAATACCGGTTCCCATGTTGTAGCCATACATGGTGCTTAAACCTGCCCCATCCTGCGTTTGCCTGATCTCGGCTCCTGCAATGGCATTGATTTGATGATCCTTTCCAAGAGTGGTATCATAATTTAACTGTCCCCTTAAGGTGTAATTATTGGTCGTATTGGTTCCGACATTTAAGATGCCGCTTCCGGCCGACAGACCAATACTGTTTACTGCTTTGCCCGATACCGGGATTGCGGTAAAAGTATTTACAAGGTCGCGGTAGTAATAAGTATTATCGTTGTAGAAATTACGGCTTGTTGAATTTGAGATTTCGGTATTGAAAAAAGCGTTGGCCGATAAGCCTTTAACAATCGGAACATTTAAATTAATGTTTGCACTGTAATTGTTATCCTTTTGGATATTGTCAGCATTCTCAATTTCATCAAGGGCATTGTATCCCCAGTTCAGAAAACCAGCTGGATAAAGCGCATTGCTTAACCATCCGCTGTAGAATTTTTTTGAATAGGAAACCCTGTTACCATTATCGTCGAGAATCTGATTGTAGGGCATAAAGGTTGCCAGAGAAGGGTTATAAAGGCTATTCAATCCGATACCGTTGGATTTGTAATTGAAAAACGAACCTTTTAAATTGGTTGATAGCGTAGCGATTTTGAACAGTTTGAACGTATTGTTAAGGGTTAATGTTAAACGACTTCCGCTAGTGCCCACGGCATAAGGATCTTCTTTGGTATACGATGCCGAATAGAAATAGGTTGAGTAGTTATTTCCGCCACCAATAGAGAAATTATAGGCCTGGGAAGTGGCGGGTCTTAACAGGTAATCCTCAATCTGCCCCCGGCTATCCCTGGCCGAAAGTTGTGCAATCTCGCTATCATAAGCAGCTTTCGTAATGGTACCGGCCTTGAGTTTAAATGCTAAATCAGTTACGGTGGCTACGTTTGTACTTAGGGCAGTGGTATTATTGGGTGCTATAATGATATTTTTAGCCACCAGTTCTTCTTCGTATGCAATGGTTTGGGCACTGGTCATGGTTCGTAAATAGCCCAGGTCAGGGTGGTTGGAAACCGATGCATTGACCGAGAAATTAATGGTAGGTGCCTGGCCGGCTTTACCGGCCTTGGTTGTAATAACCATTACTCCATTCGCAGCCCTGGTTCCCCAAATGGAAGCTGCAGCAGCATCTTTCAAAAAGGTAACATTCTCTACATCATTAGGATTGATGGTTGAAATATCGTATTCGGTGATCGCCCCATCCACTACAATCAGTGGAAAGGATTCTCCCTGCAGCGTACTTCTTCCCCTAACAAAAAAATTATAGTCGCTTGCACCTTTTGATCTTGTTCCGCTGCTTACCGAATTTTGTTTATTGCCGTAAACAAAACTGTTATCGCCCGAATTAATATTGATTTTTACACCCGGAACCTGCGATTCCAATCTGTACAGCAAGTTTGGCACCGGTACCTTTTCAATCTGTTCTTTGGTTACCAGTTCGGCCGACCCGGTACTTCTTTCTTTTGAGAGTTTCTGCAAACCTGTAGAAATTACATTGACCTCATTAAGCTGATTGGCACCCGAAAGTTTCATTGCGATAACGATATTACTCTGCGAGGCGACAACCGGATAGGTATAATTTTCGTAACCGACATAAGAAACACCGATAACCTGGGCGTTTTGCGGAACCGGCATACTGAAACGGCCATTTGCATCCGTCATGGTTACGCTATTCGAGGCATTACTTTTCAGTGTTGCTCCCGGTAGCGGGTTACCTGTTTCATCCACTACTTTTCCGGATAAGAAAAATCCATCTGACGGTGCAGCATTTGTTGGATTATTGCCTGTTACCGGTGCAAAATAGCTTTTATCGCGGGAAACGATGGTATAATTACCTTCACTCACATATAGAAATAAGAGATTATTGGGATACAATACACGTTTCAGTACCTCATCAAGATTTTTTGCCTTTAGGTTTTCTACATCCGTTGTTTTGCCCTGAACAATTTCGTGCTCATAGGCAAACTTAGCATTGTATTTTTTTGAGATCGAATTTAGTGCTGCTTCTACTGAAATGGTTTTCCCCGATTGTGCCATTGCCGGCGCAACAAAAATCACAGACATAAACAACAGATAAATCCAGCCGAGTAATCGGGTAAATCTTTTTTTCATTTTTGTTTGGTTGTTAGTTGATATATTAATAAAACAGTTAATTCCTGTTTTTCAGATAGATTGTTTTTCCTTCCTTTTTGACATCTACATCCAGGATATTTTTGAGCGTAAAGAGCAGGCTTTCTTCACTCCTGATCGAGATGGCACCGTCTATTTTCTTTTGCAGGAGCGCAGGGTTATCGACAATGACCGTGTAGCCATACAGATCTTCAAATTCTTGCAGGATATCGCTAACCTTTGTTTGGCTTACGATGAGCTTACCACTCAACCAGGCCGTTTGGGCTTCAGCTGTTTGCGTCTTCTGAACAGTAACTCCCTCCTGATCAAAATCAATCAGTTCTCCGGGATGAAGCATATACTTTCTGCCTGTCTTTTTAGATTGTACCTGAATTTTACCTTTTATAAGTGTGACATTGGTTTTGTGATGACGATCTTTCAGGTTAAACTCTGTACCCAAAACCTGCACCGCCACACCATTGGTAACCGCTACAAACAGTTCGCCCCGTTTGATCTGGGCTGGTGTTAAATTGAGGTGTTTAACTTTAAAATAAGCCTCGCCATCCAGGTTAACTTCCCTTCTTGCCTTCCAGTTAAAGGCCCGGGCATAACTTAAGGTAGAGTTTTTGTTCATCCTCACTTCAGAACCATCCGGTAAATACACCAGGAGATCTTCAGCGTAATCTGCCCTGACTACAACAGTAGAAAGGAAGTACCAGGAAAGACAGGCTGCCAACAGGATGATGCTTGCAGCACCCGAAAGCCAGATTGTTCTTATCCGTTTATTCTTTCTTTTTCGCTCGAACTGATTAATGGAAGCATTGATATCTGCTAAAAGATTTTCGCGAAAAGATGGAGAAACACCAATTTCGCTATCGCTTAAAATAAGCTTGAGCTGGATAACCGCACTTCGGTATGCCTGAATATTTTCAGGCGATTTTTCCGTCCAGTTACTCCAAAAGATTACATCATCAGGATAACTATATTTTACGAAACGTAAAAAGTCATCATCAGCTAAAAAATCTTCCGTTTGAAATAAATGGTAAAGTTTGCTGGTCATATTGATCATCCCCTCTTAGGTCTTTCAATATGAAGACAAGAAAAAAAATGAAATTACCCCACGGAATTTTATTTTTTTAAAAAATTAATTCTTTAAGCTTAACAGGATGGCTAAAAGCATCATTTTATCAATATTCAAAACTTCGCGAAGGGCCTCCAAAGCCCGGGCACTAAGTTTGTAAGTGCCTTTTATGCTCAAATCCATTATCGTGGAGATCTCGGCATAGTCTAATTCTTCAAAATACCGCAGGTAAATGATCTCTTTTTGCCTCGGAGTGAGTTTATTCATGGCCTGAGAAAGCTGCCTGACCTGCTCGGTCTGTTCCTCTTTCTGGATAAACGCCGATTCAACCGAAAATTTTAAATCAAAAACCTCGTTGGTTTCCAGGTCTACTTTTTGAAACCTTCCTTCAACGTTTTTAAAATTGATCATGTTATTTCTTAGGGCAGAGATCAGGTAACCCCTCAGGTTGTTTACCGGCGGGAGTTTTTTATGGTTCACCCATAAATGCACAAAAAGGTTTTGAATGCAGTCGCGAACAGCGTCTTCATCCTGTAACATGCGCATACCATACTGATAAAGGGAAGAAAAATAGCTCGAATAAATACTATTCAAGGCAATTCTGTTACCCTTTACCAGGTTGCCCCAAAGGTCTATATCATTTAAATCGTTTGCCACTTAGAGAAGAATATTCAAATAACCAAAAAAAATAGCTCAAAACAGAATTTGAAGCGGGAATATGCTATTTTATTTCATATCGCCCAGGCAGGAAACAATTAATATGTACCGATCTCAGGCATATGCTATTACCTGTTAACGAAGTGGTTATCTTCCTTTTGACTACAACCTTGCGACTTTTGGATACATCGGCCTGCCTGCATTGGCCGAACTTTGTATCAACAATAGTAAGTAATATATGGATTTAAAGAATAGCACCATCCTGATTACAGGAGGGACCAGCGGTATAGGTTTGGAACTTGTTAAACAACTTACCGAACAAGGAGCAACAATCATCGTTACAGGCCGTAAACCAGACGCCTTACATGATACCAAAAGGCGTTTTCCAAATATACACCTCTTTCAAAGCGATGTAAGTAACCCGCAGGATATTGAGCGCCTGTATAAAGAGGCGACCCAACAATTCCCTGATCTGAATATCATCGTTAACAACGCAGGTGAAATGCGGTTGCTCGATGTTCAGGACGCCAGCAAGGACCTGGAAAACATCACACGTGAGATTGATATCAATCTTACCGGAACGATCAGGATGGTGCATCAGTTTTTGCCCCACCTGCTTAAAAAGCCTGCGGCGGCAATTGTGAATGTTTCCTCTGCCATTGCTTTTATGCCTTACTCTACCGCTCCGGTTTACAGCGCTTCAAAAGCAGGTGTTCATGCCTATACCCAGGCCTTGCGTTTGCAGTTGAACAAAACCCATGTCAGGGTATTCGAGCTGGTCCCCCCGGGCGTAAATACCAATCTCCAGAATAATTGGGTACTGCCACCTAATCCGGGCCAAATGATGGATGTGGATAAACTGGTCAGTATAGCCATTAAAGGATTACTGAACGACACCCCCGAGATCAAGCCTTTCCTGGTTAAGGTGATCAGATTTTTAAGCCGGGTGATGCCTAAGCAATTGATGAAGCTAGGCCACAGGGAATTTGAAAAATTTAAACAACTCAATAAAAAACAATAAACAATCCGTTATGAAAAAATCAATATTAGCAATGTTTGCGCTGCTGCTATCACTGGCCGCTTTCGCGCAGAAACTCCCTGCAGATGAAATTACAGGGACCTGGAAATGTGATGATTATAAGATCGAAGTATTCAAGGCAGGCAAAACCTATTCGGCCAGGCTCCTATGGTCGAAGGTGATGTTCGAAGCAGATGGCAAAACGGCAAAGAAGGATGTTAAAAATCCAGATGAAAAACTCCGGAGCAGGTCAGTACAAGGCCTTACACATATCACCGGTCTTGTTTACAGGGATGGCGAATATGTTGATGGCAAATTGTATAGCGTAGAAGATGGAAATACCTATAGTTTAAAAGGTAAATTGAAAGGGCCTGATGATCTTGAAACCCGCGGCTACAAGGGTGTACCCCTAATAGGAAAATCATTCAAATGGAAAAGAATAGAAAAATTGTAAAAACAACGCTCATGAAAGATCATAAAGACCGGTTGTCGAGGTTTTGGTTCATCGTTTCCAACACCCTTCCCCCTATAGGGTTCTTCCTTTATTTCAGACACCGGAAGACCTATCCAAATAAGGCCAAAAGAGCCTTAATAAGTGCAATAACCGGCGTGCCGGTAACCGTGCTCGGAGCTTATATCATGAACACTTTTATCCTCAATTAAACCATGATTAAAAACATAGCTTCTATACTGTTGCTCTTTATTTCGGTAACGCTCAGCTTCAGACATGCCTGGGATACCCTGCATTACAAAAACAATCCTGAATCTGTTAAGGCGATGGAAAATTTAGGGATCAGCGAAATATTCATTCCATTGCTGACGGTAGCAGCCCTGGCAACCGGTGTGCTTTTGCTCATCCCCAAGACCTTTTTTTTGGGCAATATGCTGAATGCGATCCTGATCGTGATGATGATGGGGCTGGCGGTGCGGGCGGGAAATTACCGAATGGCGTTGATAGAAATTCCATTTTTAATCATGCCATTAGTGATGATATGGCTAAAATATCCGTTTAAATTCAAGTAACTTGCAACATGGCAAACAGCAAACCCTACCGGATCAGTTCCATAACAGAGATACACCGTTTGATGGGGCTCCCTAAACCCCACCACCCGTTGATCAGCATTGTTGACCTGAAAGGCCTGAGAAATGACACAGGTATAGATGCGGTCGTCTTCGACTTGTATGTGATATCAATGAAAAGAGGATGCGACGGTTTACATTACGGGCAACAGAAATACGATTTTGACGAAGGACTGATGGCCTTTATGTCACCCGGCCAGATTTTGCGTGGCGAAGAGAACGGTGTACCGCCTGACCTGGATGGCTGGATGCTTTTTGTACATCCTGACTTTCTCTGGAACACCTCGCTTGCTGCCAGGATCAAACGGTATGAGTACTTTAGTTATGCTACCAGCGAAGCACTTTTCCTCTCTGACAAGGAAGAACTGGTGATTAATGACCTGGTTAAAAATATTAAAGCCGAATATTATTCGAATATGGATAAGTTTAGCCAGGACATTATTATCTCCCACCTGGAGGCTTTGCTGAATTACGCCGAACGTTTTTACCAGCGCCAGTTCATTACCCGGAAGATCACTAACCACCAGGTATTAAACCAGGTGGAACAAATTTTAACCGGCTATTTAAACAACGAAGCCCTGCTTTCCAAAGGGCTGCCGACCGTGCAGTATTTTGCCGATGCTTTAAACCTATCTTCTAAATATTTAAGTAGCCTGCTGAAACAACTAACGGGCCAAACGATGCAGCAGATCATCCATGAGAAACTGATCGAGAAGGCCAAAGAAAAATTATCTACAACGAGCATGTCGGTAAGTGAGATCGCCTATCAGCTTGGCTTCGAACATCCGCAGTCTTTCAATAAATTATTTAAAAGCAAAACCAAGCAAAGCCCCTTGGATTTCCGGCAGTCGTTCAACTGAAATGTTTGTTTTAGCAACAGGTGTAACGGGTTTTTAGCCAGGCAAATTATTCTGCCAATAGTTTGGGGTAGCAAAAACCTTGCTTAAAATAAATCATCGCAACTAATTGGTAACTTTGCTTCATAATGATCGTTAGAAATTATGGCCATTAAAACTTTTCCCGAAAACCTGAGCCAGAACAAAGGACTTCCTATACGTATGGTTACGCCGGAGTTTGGCCGTATATCAGCGGAGTCGGCAGCGCAATACGGTTCTGCCCAGCGGCTGCCATACTATTTCTTTCTTTTCGTATGGCAAGGAAGCAGCTCAGAGGTTATTGATGGGGAAACGATGGAGGGAGGTGAAAATGAGCTCCTTTTTGCCTTGCCTCACCAGGTCAGGCAACTGGCTTCAGGCGGTCATGGCGCAGACTATTATAAATTAGGATTTGACAATGAGTGCCTCGCTCGGTTACCGAAAAAGTTCCCCTTTTTGCTTAATCCCCTGAACCGGCAAAAAATCAGCTTTCTACCTGATGCTGCACTCAGGCTTTGGAATACGTTTAAGATTTTAAAAGAACTGTTACACACTGTCGACAGTAATCCGGAGCTGATCCTGGCTTACCTGAACAGCCTGCTTACAGAAATAAATACTGCTTATTTTGTATTGCATAAAAAGCCTGTGGCAGGAAGGCTTGATAAATTTTTAGGGTTCAAACTATTTGTAGAGGATAACCTTACCGATCAACCTGCCATAACGGAAATTGCAGAAAAGCTGGCCTTAAGCACCGATGGTTTGTATAGGATTGTAAAACAACATTCCGGTGTTTCACCTAAGGAATTCATCACCGACCGTTTAATCATAGAGGCACGGCGCCGGATGTATAATGAACCCAATACCTCTGTAAAGGAACTGGCATTTGAGCTCGGCTTTAATGACCCGGGGTATTTTTCGCGTTTGTTCAAAAAAGTAACCGGGAAAACGATAGCTGCCTTTTATCAGGATTTGTCCCTGTAAAAGCGGCTTTTGTCCGAACCTATCTATTACATTAGCACCACCTTTGTCTAAAAATAATTAATGATGAACAGACAATTTGGTAAAATATTGGTAACCGGTGCAACCGGCTTAGTAGGTTCAAGGCTTTTGCCCCGCCTTGTTGAAGCAGGATATGATTGTTCTGCACTGGTACGTGGAAAAGAAGTTCCGGCCGGGGTAACTCCTATAGAGGGCGACTTGTTCGATCAGCCGACACTGCAAGCAGCCGTAAAAGATGCAGTAGCCATCATTCACCTGGCCGCCGTATTCCGATCACCGGATACAGACCTGATCTGGAAAAGTAACCTGGAGGGTACGCGCAACCTCATTAACGCCGTAAAGCGTAATGCTGCAGATGCCCGCTTCATATTGGCAAGTACCAGTAATGTTTATGACGCAGACAACCCGCACCCCGGCCGTGAGGACGATGCGCTTAGCCCGCAGCATGCCTATCCGGCCAGTAAAGTGGCTGCAGAAAAGGAATTAAGCGAAAGCGGATTGAATGGGTCGGTTCTCCGCTTCCCGTTTGTTTACGGGGATGGCGACGGCCACCTGGAAGAATTGCCTAAACACGTAGTTGCCGCTAAATTTCATCCGGCCATGCGGATGAGTACCATCCACCATCGTGATATATATACCGCTGTCGTGATGGCTTTGCAAGGGACCATGGATGGTCGGGTAGTTAATATCGCAGATGAGGCACCAACAACACTTTACGAATTATTGCAACTTGTTGGCAAACCGATGGCCTCATCTGCAGCCCCGCTGGTTAACCCCTGGCACCTGCATGTCGATGCATCGCTGGCCCGTAGTTTAGGCTTCCGGGCTTCGGTGAGAACAGTTCACCAGGCGGTGCAGAAAAAGCTGCTCTAACCGCTTATGCAATTTTTAACATTTCACCCGCACCTACAGAAAGTTCCTGAATAGCTCAGGGCTTTTGGGTGCTTGTGTCTGGCTCAGCTCATTTTTTACCATTTGGTAAATAACTGCTTTGCGATGCTTGTTATCTTTACCTAATGGAAGCGCTAATAAATCTTATCCTGCAATTTGGTGACCTGAACAAACAACAAATCGACTTTTTGCTGAGCAAGGTTCAAATCCTCGAATTCAAAAAAGATGATTACCTGTCTGAAGCGGGTAAGGTGCCCCGCTATGTGGCCTTCGTGCTGGAAGGCGTATTCCGTTTCTGTTATTATAACAACAAAGGTGAGGAGGTGACCAATTATTTTGTAGACGAACATAATTTTGTGGTCGACAACGAAAGATTTGAATCGCAGATCGCCGCCGCAGAATATGTACAGGCCGTTACCGACTGCAAAGTGCTTGCTTTTACTAAAAAAGACTGGGACGAGTTATCCGGCACCATTGTAGGCTGGGAAATGATGAAGGCCAACATGATCAAAAAATGCCTTACACTGGCTATGGAACGGCGCAGTCCGCTGGTTTCAGAAGATGCCACCACACGATACCTGTCGTTCATAGAGGGCTTCCCAAACCTCATCAACCGCATTCCACTTTCGCACGTAGCCTCGTATCTGGGCATTACCCAGCAATCGCTGAGCCGTATACGCCGTAATATCCGTTAATGATGCTTTTTACCAAATGGTAAATGTTTTTTAATAGCCATTCTCAACCTTTGCTTATTCATTTAAAAAATACAAAAAGATGAGCAAAAAGATCGTATTAATAACCGGAACAAATAGTGGTTTTGGCTGGCTTACCGCCCAGAGCGTAGCCGCCTTGGGGCATCGGGTTTATGCCACGATGCGCGATACCCATGGACGAAATGCTGAAAAGGCCCGGGCTTTAGCCGCTGTAGAGAACATAACCGTTTTAGACGTTACCCTGACTGACGATGAAAGCGTGAAGCAGGCCGTTGATGGCATTTTGGCTAAAGAAGGCGTTATTGATGTGCTGGTGAACAATGCCGGTTACGGAATGACCGGTGTAGCCGAGAGCTTTACCACAGCCGATGTGCACACCACTTTCGATATTAATGTTTATGCCCCCTGGCGTTTGATTAAACAGGTACTGCCCGCCATGCGCAAACAGGCCGAGGGACTGATCATTAACATCACCAGCGGCTTTGGGCGGGTATCGTTCCCGTTTGCGACCATTTATGCGGCCTCCAAGTTTGCGCTGGAAGGAATAAGCGAAGGCTTGCATTACGAAGTGAAACGTTTAGGAATAGATGTGGTGCTTGTGGAGCCAGGCGCTTTCCCGACAGAAATGCAGCAAAAGAACAATCCTGCATCTGATCAGGGTGTATTTGAGGGCTATGGCGCCATTGCCGGTATACCCAACAAAATGGTAGCCGCATTGGGTGAAGAAATGCAGGCTAAAAAACCCAACCCACAGGATGTTGCGGATGCCATTGTAAAACTGATCGGTACCCCAAAAGGCACCCGGCCATTACGTACGGTAGTAGATCCTATAACCGGCCAATACATTGAAGCTGCCAACCAGGCTGTAGCTGAACAATTTGCCAAAGGATTGGTGGTATTCGGGATGGGTGAATTATTGTAAGTGAAAAGGATATACAAAAACGGCAGTAGCCTGGGCTACTGCCGTTTTTTATTGGAGCATTGCAGGATGGAGGCTACCTCAAAAGTGTGACGACTTTTTCCCGTCCGGGTTATTTTAATTTCATTTTACCGGGCCGGAGACCCTCTTCTATGGGCTCATTTATAGCACGCCTGCAAAACTCTACGGATAGTGCAATTAATGGCTATTTATTTTTAAACAACAATAAAAATGCAGCACACCCAGACCAATTAAATTACTCACTATTAACCCTTTAAGCACTAATCTTTTTTAACAGGATTACCAAGCATTTGTATAAGTTTATTTTCAAGTCCTTTTCCTACCAAGGTCTTGCCAACAATTTTACCATTGGGATCAATAAGGAAATTTTGCGGTATTGCACTAACACCATACAATTTTGCAGCTGCATTGTCCCAGGCTTTAAGATCAGATAGTTGCAGCCATGGTAAACCATCGGTCTTTATAGCCGCCAGCCACTGATTTTTTGCCTCGCTCTTATCAAGCGATACCCCAAGCACAGTGAAGTTTTGATCTTTGAATTGATTATAAATCCTGAGCAGGTTTGGATTTTCTGCCCTGCAAGGACCGCACCACGATGCCCAGAAATCCAATAAAACGTATTTACCTCTGAAAGAAGAAAGTTTTACTAATTTCCCTTCTGTATCAGCTAACTCAAAATCAGGCGCTGTTTGCCCAACAGCGGTAGCTTTCATCTGCGCTAAGGTTTTAGCAAAGTTTATACCTTTAGCACTTTTCTTTATTCTGTCAGAAAATCCATCAAATAAAGATTTTACTTCAGTATATTCTCCATCATAAGCCAGTTTAGACATCAGGTTGAGCGCAAGATCGGAATCTGTATGTGTTTTAACGAATTTTGCATAGGCTTCATTCGTCAGCTTGCTATATCTTTTTTTGAATTCTTCCAGCTTATCTTCAAAATCAGGTGTGTTTTGTGGGTTGGATTTTCCTTCCATAAAAGCCCGATCTTCGGGAGACATTTTAGCTAACGCTTCGTCTACGAGATTATTGAATTCGGTATAATCATTGTTCATTGGTGTTCCGGTTACCTGGAATCCAATGAAAGAGCTTCCCTCTTTTATCGTCACTACGATTTTACCCGGTTCTAAAATTACAGTACCACGTTCAAGACTTTTATCTCTCCCAACACTTTTTGTATCAAAACTCAGTTCGGCTGAAACAGGTGAAGAAGGAGCAGTCCCGGCAAATTTAAATGCCCCGTTTTTTAATGTAACCGAATCGGTAATATCTTTACCGTTTAAAGTATAATCCAAATAAGCTTTAACCGGCGCATTAAACTCGCCATATTTTCCTGTGATGGTAAACGTGTTTTTGCCGTCCTGTGCAAAAGCACTCAATTGCATAATTGATAAAGCGGCGATTATTAATTTTTTCATGTTTTTATTTTATAGTTCCGGATATTAAATAATGTTAATGGTAAATTCGACTTCATCCGGAGGAAGACACATTTTATCGTTACATACCATAAATTCTACTTTCCCTTTTACCGCGGCATTTTTACCAGTTAACTTAACTTTTTGCTGAAAAACGACTGCGCTTTCGAAAAAGCCGACTTCCATCATAAATGCAGGCTCTAAACGTACAATTGCTTCGGGTTCTTTGGTGGCCCCCATCAGGCTATAGGCGTTTGATTTTTCAAAGGTAAATTTTGTAGGTTGTGGACCACCTTTTCTAACATACTGTGAATATAAGTGCCAGCCTTTTTCCAAAGTGGCTTTTACGAATACAACTGCTTCATTTTTGCCTGTTTTCTTTGCAGCATAACTCCACTTTACCGGATGATAAATCTGGCCGAATGATTTAATCGCAAAAAACGAGCAGATGAATAATAAAATCAGATTTTTTTTCATATAGGTATCAATAATTAATTGTTAAGGGCAGCGTGCTTTTTAGTAATTTCTACCATGGCTTTAACTTCATAATATTCGCGATCAGTTGAACCAGCGTAACCAATTCCTTCCATCCTTATTATTCCTTTAGGATCGATGATAAACTTATGCGGTGTGCCTTTCGCACCAATTGCTTTAAAGAATGCCATTTCGGGATCGCGAAGCACATCAAGTGTAAGCTTGGATTTATCGACATATTGCTGCTGCGTTTCCTTATCTTCTGCAATACCCGCAACAAATAACTGAAATGGTTCATTCTTGTAATCTGCAACTACCCTTTCGAAAGCGGGAAAACAAGCTTTACACGGCGTACAGGTTGTACTCCAAAAATCAACCATCAGGATTTTTCCCTTGTAATCAGACACTTTAAACGGCGCACCATTTAATTTGGTGATGGCAAGGTCTGGTGCAGGTTTACCCACCGGATCCCACTTACCTTCAAGTTCTTTATAATAGCGCTGATAAGCCTCATCCTGCAATGAAGCCACATATTTTGCAGCGTTATCTTCTCCATTTACTTTTGCGTAGATGGTTTTAAGCGTAGCTAAAAGTTTGGGATTTGATTCTGCATCTTTAACAGCAACAGTTAATGTATCAATCGCCTTTTGCGTTTGGCCGTTTGCATCTAAAATGACTGCATAACGACTGATGAAGTTTGGCTTAGAATCTTTAAAATAATTCATGTTCCTTATTTTAGCGTCTTTAAGCGCTTCATTAATCTTTGCTAATGCGGAGCTTTTATTACCATTTATACAATCCACTGTAGCTGAAATTTCCAGTAAGACTTCGTGTGCGTGTTCGAAATCATCTTTACGTAAACCGTTTTCAATATCTTTAAGGTATTGTTTGGAAGTGACATCAATCCATGCCAGGTTTTTTTTGTCATCTACCCACTTTTCGAGAATGTTGGTTAGCTCATACAACGATAGACCGTCTTTAACAGACTTATCATACTGTTTGAACTTCTCTAAATTTTCCTCATGAAGCCAGTTGATGGCTATTGCTGCCCTGATACGGTCGTAATGTTTTCTATTTTTCTCGGTTTCGGGTATCTTTTTAAGTAAGTCGTGATAAAATTTCTCCTGGTCCTGTACCTTAGCGATAAGGGTGAATTCGTCATACTTTTCAGCCAAAGGGTTAGGCTGTTGTGCCTGAGCTCCGAAACTGATCAACAGTCCCAGAACTAAAGTCGCAATACATTTTTTTAAATTGTTGATTTTCATAACTGATATTTAATTTATGTCATAATAATGAGGCTGTATCAAAATGGTAGTTCTATCGAATCTGTCAACGCTGAGCTTAGCCTGTACTACGCCTGACGAAGTATCGCAATGCCTTGTAAGACATTTAAAAACAAGCCCTTCGACTACTTGTCCCGAAACTTCGGGAAACTCAGGATGACAATTCTATATTCAATTGGTACAGCCCCGGAAGGTTATTGATTGTCTACTAATCCTTGATTTTGATTGACCATAAGGCTTCCAAATTTCAAAGCATAGCGCTTTGGCGTTAATGTATATGTTTTTAAAGCATTGCCGTCAGCATCCAGCAGGTAGTGCTTAGGAATGATGTGATCCTTGTAAATCGGATCGACAGAAAGACGACGCATATCCAACCACCTCAAGCCTGAAAGTGCAAACTCCCTAACGCGTTCATCTAAAATAAATCTAACCATTGCCTGTTGATCTGAAATTACGTTTACAGGCAGTGCCGCAGTTGAGGCTGGCATTCTTTTCGACCGTAACGCTTCAACATCTGCCTTTGCACCGATCAGGTCATTTCCCCGTGCCTTTATTTCGGCACGCATTAAATACATTTCAGGTAGAGATGGTCCTATATCAAGAAAGAAATTGGGATAACGACGTACTTTTTTAGGGTAAATCAGGTCGCCAAACAACTCGGTGTCTGAATAAAGCAGCAATCGCTTATCATCATCACCGTAAAGGCTTGCTGCCTGAGGAGTAAAAACCGGGCAATCAGCAAAATTGAAATTCCATACCGTGGTAGAAATATTATAAATGATCTGGCTGTTGTTTGCTGCAAGGGGAAGATTGCTTAAGGCACCGAGAAAGTTGAGCGGAAACCAGGAACCGGCCGCATTTTCATCTAAAACGGTGTTGTAGTCGTAAAGCGCAAGTGGTATGGTTGATTTGGATAACTCTGCAAAAGCACCATCAATATGTGTTTTAGCTGAAGCAAAATCAAGCATATTCATGTATACCCTGGTAAGAAAGAATTCAGCAGCCATTTTAGATAACCTCCTGCGGTGCGTAACCGGCCCCAGATCGGGGAAGGCTTCTGTTAAATCTTTGATGATCGCAGTATAACATTCTTTTACAGTTGCACGGGTAAAGGAGGTTTGCGTAACATCAGCTGCAGTAATGAGCGGTATACCCAAATCAGCTGAAGCAGAAGCAGGATTGTAAGGCAAAGAAAAGTCATTTAAAAAGGCCAGATTACATATAGCCCTACCAACTTTTGCTTCAGCCAATAACTGCCTTTTCTGCTGATCGGTTCCCTGAGTTGATCCCATTACCTCGTTGATGATCTTATTAAAAAGGTAAAGCCTTTGAATATAACCGGTGGGGGCAGTTATTTCCTGCGGAAGTTCGTTCTGCTCGTAAACCATATCCTCATACCGGAACAAACGTTGAACACGTAAAGGCACACTTTCAAGATAATTATTTTGCAGGGCCACGTCATCTCCAAGATAAATAGAAGCAGAAACGGTGTTTTGCAAGAACAAACCATTTAAGATCTGCTCATAATCATTTGTAGTTTGCGCAATCAGTGATCCTTTTGGCTGTATTTCCAAAAAATCTTTTTTGCAGGAGCCGGCTAAAAGCATCGTGCAGGCAAACAATGCCATTAAAAAGTATTTCGTTGTGAGTTTCATAACTATTAATTCAATTTAAAGTGTGATATGAGCACCAAGTGTTATTGTTCCCTGCCCTGTACGTAGGTTTCTTATCGCTCCGGTGTTGCCGGCGGTTTGAGTTGCGCCAACATTTCCTAAAGACTGGAATTCCGGATCGATCCCTAAATCATTGGCTTTCCATAACATTAAGTTGGAAACCTGTGCCCTGAATGTTATAGATTGTGCATGTAGTTTTTTGATTAGCCCACCCCTGACATCGTAGGCTAACGTGATGTCGCGGATCTTCGCAAAAGAAGCATTAAACACATTGCTGTTTGCATAAGTATAATAGTTCGTATTTCTACTGCCACTAATCGCACTTGTAGCAGCATACCGGGGAATATCGGTCTTGTTCTCATCTCCGGCTACTTTCCAACGGTTGGCAAACTCGCTGGTCATGTAATTTAAATAAGGTACGCCCGACCAGAAGGTATTTACATCCCGGAACATTACGTTTCCGCCGTTATAAATAATATTGATGCCCAATGTGACATTTTTGTAGCGGAAATTGTTGGAAAAACCACCGCTGTAAACCGGTTGTGAACTGCCCATGTATACTACATCCTGGGCAGTAGTGGCTGTAGGGTTCGATGTAAGCGTTCCATCGGCCAGTCTAACCTGTGGATCTCCGGAAGCATTTAAACCTGCATAATTGTAGGCAAATACCACAAAAGAAGGATAACCATCCAGGAACCTGGTACTAATCATACCTGGTCCGGTAGTGATGGGTGTAGCATTTGCAAGCCGCGATATTTTATTTTTATTGTACCCTAAGGTAAATGAAGTGGTCCAGGTGAAATGATTACTACTGATATTAAGCGAATTGAGCGAAATATCCAAACCCTTGTTTTGCAGATCGCCAAAGTTTCCGATTACTGAAGCAAAGCCCGTGAGCGGTGCGGTTGTCAGGTTACCGATCAGATCATTTGTTTTTCTGATATAACCGTCTATCGACCCAAACAATACACCATTCAGGATTTCAAAATCCAGTCCCAGATTGTAGTTTTTGGTGAGTTCCCAGGTAAGTTTTTTGTTCGCGGGGGCATTGATGATCAGACCAATGCCGTTCGGATAATTGACATTTGTTTCAGCTTTCAAAATATCCCATGATGCTGCAGTGCCTGGAGTAGGCGCATTACCTGTAATACCGTAGGTAAACCTAACATCTAAACGGCTTAACCAGTTTACAGGCTTCATAAATTCCTCTCTTCCAAGTGCCCATTTACCCCCAACACTCCACACGGGCCTGTTCTGAGCCGATTGGTCAAAGCCAAATAAGTTGCTTCTATCAATACGGATACTGCTGTTCAGTGTGTATTTACGGTCGAATGTGTAACCTAAATTGGCAAAATAAGACGAAGTTCGGCTGATTACACCTTCGCCGCCCGTTACATTATTGGCCAATGTTCTTGTTCCTCCTGGTACCGTTCCGGTAATACCCTCACCTAATAATTGATAATTTACAGGTCTTGCTACCTGAAGCTGATCATCCCATCCCCTATAAATGGCTGTTGTTGAAAGTGGGGAATTGCTGGTTGCTTCCTGCCCTGCCATAACGGTCAGCTGATGTTTATCAAGCCAGGTGTGATCATACAAAAACTGGTTTCTGATCGTCCAGCTTTTGAGCAGTTCATCGGTAGCAGTTAGCCGGCCGCCAAAAGCCGGGACATTATACACCGGGGTACTGTTAAGCGTAGGCGCCTGGGTAAATGTCATTACCTCATCTCTTACCGCATAACTGCCCTGATCCAGTTGCACGCGTTTTTTAAAAGAATTCATGTTATAGCCGAATGTTCCTTCATAACGGAGGCCTTTTATAAGCTCCAGTGTAACACCGGCCACAACTCTGGTAGATAATGCATTACCTTTGGTATATCCCCTCTCAATCTCCTGTAAAGGGGAATAATCCAAATTGATACGGCTTCTTGCCTGGTAATCCTTACGCAGATCATCGCTATAATTGCCCATATGGTTAACTATTAGCGGATTTCCTGAGGGATCAGCAAATAACTGGTAAGGCACCAGATCCAAACTCGGAACGGTGATATTGTTGCTCCTGGTAACCCTGTTGGTGAGGTCGGTGATGAGGTAAACCTGGAGACTTTTGTTAAACTTAAAATCCTGACGCAGGTTGATTTTGTACTGGTCATCTGTCTGGCCCGGAGTATTATTAACCGTTCCGATATAGTTAGCAGAACCATAAAACGAATGTGTTTTACCACCACCGGATACAGACAAGGTATGGTTAGTAGTTGATGCCTGCCTGTAGAAATACTTTTTAAGCTGATCGCTGTTATCGATTCCCGCCAGGCTATCGAGTTTTGCATTGGCCTGGGCTTGTGATATTAAGCCTCTGCTTGCATCATACTGTGCCTGCAAATGAGGGGTAAGAGGGGCTGTCAATTGTACTGAATTATAGGAATTACTGCCCACATATTGAGGAAATAGCTCCTTTGCAGTAGCAATAAACTGGCTGCTGTTCATCTTCTGGATATAGCCCAGATCAGGTATGCCCTGAAAATTATGGTACCCGTCGTAGTCAATTTTTAACTTTTCATCTGCACCACCTTTTTTTGTAGTAATCACAATTACACCATTAGCGGCCTTGGCGCCCCAGATTGATGAGGAGGTAGCGTCTTTAAGTATGGTGATATCTGCAACATCCTGCATGTTGATGTTTTGAATAAAATTATCAGGAACCTGTACCCCATCTAAAACCACGAGCGGCCCCCTGTTGGAATTGATTGATGATAAACCACGAATCAAAAAGGGATTGTTACCTGCGTCAGGCGCATTATTCACCGCTAAACCGGGTACTAATCCGTCCAGCCGTTGCAACACATTGGTGCTGCTGGATCTGTTGCTCATAACCGCCAGGCTGGGTTTCGAAAAAGAGCCTGCGCTTCTTTCCCTCGATAGCGTTTGATATCCTGTGGAGAAGGTAACATTTACCGATTCAAGATCATTGGTAGCAAATTCAAGCTGAATGGTTCCCATATCTGGCGATGCATTGATCTCCCTTATGGCATATCCAACGTAGGAGATTACGAGAACAGCATCATTGGCAATGCCCGATAAACGAAATGAGCCATTGGCTCCTGTTTGTGTGGAGATTTCACTGTTTTTAACTTTAACGGTGGCACCCAGCAATGGCTGTTTCAGCACATTGACAACAACACCTTTCACATCTGTCAACCCTGAAGGACTTACTGTTGCTGTGTTTGGTTTATTGAAAATCAGAATCGCCTTGTTTTCTTTATCGATGCTATACGAAAGATTGGTTTGAGCGAGTATCTGTTTAAGTGCCGCATCCAAAGGTACATTCGTAAGACTTACATTAACAGTTTTGTTCTTCTCTTCTGTATCGGTCCAGACTGAACTATAGCCTGTTTGTGACCGGATCTCTCTAAACACTTTTACTAAAGTGATTTTCTTTTGATTAATTGTGATATTTTGTGCTAAACCTGATGCGCTTACATGTAACAGCGAGATCAGTAGCAGGAAAAAAGTTGGCTTAATAAGCCTGAAAACTTTATGGACGCAGCATGGAAGCTGCATAAAATCTGTCGCAGAAATTTTATACATTTACATTCTTTTAAATCGTGAATTACCTAGTAAGAAACGTTCATTTCCGATCTGATCGGAAAGATTTAAGAGTTTGGAAAGGGGTGTTCCAGCACTCCTTTTCCTCTTTTAAGTGGTGGCAATTAGTTACTCTTCATGTTGTTGGTTTAGTTAAGTTTGGTTTGATGGTTGATAATAAATCAGTTCATTAGTATTAATTTATGGCGTAAAACGCACAACTTTAATAGTTCTTCCATTCACATTAAAGCGCACCTTTTTGGTCATTTCCAAAATCCGCAGCACATTTTTGATCTCACCGTAGCGGGTTATCGTAGCCAAGACCGGAATCTGTTTCAGGGTTTCGTTTTGGTATTCAACCTTTACATCGTACCACAAGGCAATTTTATTCATGGCACTTTCCATCGATTCGTCGAACATAAAATACCCATCTTTCCAGGCAGTCATCTCCTCAACGTCTACATCATTAACCGATATTTTATTTTTACTAAATAACGCCTGCTGACCGGGCTTTACCTTTTTTAATTGACCGTTCGATTCTACCTGAATAGCTCCCTCCAATAAAGTGGCGGCAACATGGCCGTTATTAGCAATGCTGTTTACATTAAAACTGGTTCCCAAATCCCGAACAATCCCTGCAGCCGTTTTAACTGCAAACGGTGCATCAGTCATATGTTTTACCTCAAAATACGCTTCACCATATAGAAGTTCGACATCACGTCTGTTACGGGCAAATTTTTCAGGAAATCTGATCGCACTAAACGCATTGAGCCAAATTTTGGTGCCGTCACTCAGGTTAACCTGGTAAACCCCACCCTTTGGAGTCCGAAGGGTATCATAGGCAATTTTAGCAGGAGATGTATTTATACCCCTGGTGTAAGTTAATGATCCGTTTGCATGCTGCTGCACTATTAAACCGGTATTTGGCATTTCAATTTTTTGAAAACCGCTACCCAGTAATATTTTTTTCCCATTTGCCATGAGAAGCTCAGCTTTGTTACCGCCCGGCCTAATGCCTGTGTAAGCCATATTTTGGGTATTGGTGGTTCTTTTAGGAGCAAGCAATAAGTAAGTAACTGTAACGATACCAATTAAAATAGACGCAGCTATGGAGATGTATTTTAAGGAGTATTTACTGCGCTTGGCTAAGATCGCATTAAGGATTTCACGCGAATCTCCTTCTGAAAGTTCCATGTCAGATTCGTAATCTTTCCACGCGCTGTTCAAAAGATCATCGAGTTGTTTGGGTTCTAATGTATCCAGCTGACTAAATAACTGATCCCGTTCCTCTTTATCACATTTACCCTCTAAATATTTTGCTAGTAAAGCTGTTACTGTATCATTCGACATAAACTTAATTTAAAAATCAACGCAATTTTAGCGTGTTTTTAAAGGTAAGACGACAGAACAGTCAAAATGTGCAAGAGAAAATTATTTTTTATTTATTTTTTTTGCACTTCGGGGATTAAAAACACAAAAGTATCATTAAAATAAGCAAGAAAATACTTTCTTTTAATGTAATGAGGGCATTTCTGAAATGGCTTCGGATGGTTGCTACGGAAAGATTTAGTTTTTTTGCAATTGCAGGATACTCTTCTCCTTTTAAATGTCGTAATTCATAAACCAAGCGCTGCTGCTTTGGTAGATTTTTCAAAGCATGTTCGAATTTCGATTGGATTTCTGTAGCTTTCATATCCTCGAATGGGTCGCTGGCCATGTGCTCATCAGAAATGAGGCGGAGATCGGAAACAGCCATTAATTCACGCGATTTCCGTTTCAGGTGGTCAAGAGCAGCATTTTTGGCCATACGGTAAATAAAAGCATTGAAGTTTTCTACATGATGTGTGCTATGACGTGTGTTCCAAATTTTTAGAAAAACATCCTGAACAATATCTTTTGCAATCTCGCTGGACTCTGTTATCCTAAAAATAAAGCCGTAGAGTTTATCTTTATAGTTGTAAAAAAGAGAAGCAAAAGCTTCCTCATCATCCAATAATAGGCGATGAAGTAATTCCAACTCTTTTTCACGTGTTAACTTTGACATCCTGATGTGCACCTTTCGCCAGAGATCATGATTAAATCACAAATAGCTATCAGGCTAAACTTGGGTTTTATTAAATCAGATAAATTTGTTAAAACTATCTTAATATTTAATAAAAATACAAAAACTTCAGAATAAAAAAGAAATGTGAAAAAACTATTAATGGTTTTTGAGCTAGTGGTTTATCATGATGTACCAGAACTTAAGCCCCTGATAAATGGAGTAATTAGACCAGGTATTTTATCGAATTTCATTTTACCGGGCCGGAGACGCTCTTCTATGGGTTCATCCGTAGAACTCCTGCGGAACTCTACGGATAGTGGGATCAATCGCCTAATTGTTTTAAAGCCGTTTGGAGCATTACATCGTTTCCATTTAACATATCTGCAAGGGCAGGTTGGACTACAACATCAGGAAGGGTGCCGTGGCCAAAGTTTTTATGGAGATCAACCGCATTAATATACTTGAGAAGTGGGATAGACACTTTAAGCCCGAAGTCAAGTTTGGCTTCCGGCATCAGGCCGCTGTTATTCCCCTGGTATCCTCCACCTGTCTCCTCGCCCACAAACAAGGCACGTTTGTTATACTGTAAAACGGCTGATAAGTCTGCACAGGAAGATAAGCACGCACCATTGATTAATACCACCACCTTGCCGGTATAAACATCTGCTTCAGGTTGCTGCACTTCATAGAAATCAAACTCACGGGTAAATTTAGATTTGCGCCACAGATATACCGAATCCATCTTTACCGGCTTTCCGTAGATCAGTTTAGCAGAACCTTTAAGGCTCAGGGCGAAAGGCTCGGTCACTTCGATCCGGTCCCAATACCGGAAAGGCTGGTTGATCAGGTACCGGCTAAGCAATACTGCATTCGGGTCGCTGCCACCGGTATTATTACGCAGATCAATCACCAGCTTTTGGATATGCTGCTCCTTAAGGTCTTTGAAAACCCCGGCAATAAATTTCCGGAACTGCTGCTTGCCAGCTTTAATGTCAGTTTCGCCAAAAGAACGGATGGTTAGCTTACCAACAGCTTCTTTAATGCTGAAACTCAGTCTTGGTTTGTTCTCCAGATCCATGATGGCCGGCACCGGTATCACATCGTTGCGCACAGCTGCCAGGTTAAATTCCTTTTCGCCCTGGTCAGTCGCTACCCGTATTTTATAAGAATCGCTGAGTTCGTAATTTGCCCGGTAAGCCTGTGCGAAACGGTTATTGATCGCCTGGTATTTCCAGGATTGGTTAAAACCGTCAGACGGGATCATCTCAAACAGTCGTACCCTGATGGCAGCAATAGAATGTCCGTTAATGCTCAGCAGTTCTGCACCTACAGGCACCGCCCCGTTCCCGGAATAGTTCTTGCTGATATAGGCTTTTTCGCCTATAAAGTATACATCAAGAGGGAGCATATTTTGCTGTTTGTTCAGGAAATCCATGTACTCGCCGCTTAAAGACACATTGGTATGAACGCAACGTACTTTAGCAATGAGTGGTTTAATCGTGCGGAAGTATTGCAGCTGATCCATTGGCCCTTTAATTGCCGCCAGGCTCGAATCAATAAAATGTGCAAATTCAGACCTGGAGGTATAGCGATAAAAACCGGGATGTTTTTTGGCCATTTCGCCCATAAGTTCTGTAATACTACGCCTTGCAGAATCGGCAGTTATGGTTTGCTGTGGATCGAAGCCCGTATTGGGTTGTGCCAAAAGGAGCAGTGAACGTAAAAGCAGGAAGGTAAGGAATAAAATTTTTTTCATAACCGAAGATAGATTCTTAATACACAGGAATTTGTTAAAAACTGTGAAATCGGTTACGGCATCAGGTTTTGCTGATGGCAAGCCCGTTCAGTGATCGGCCATTTGCACTGCAGAATGTAAGTCACTCAGGTAGACAGTTGGGTTCATCCCGTCAAAAAAAACAGCCCGAAGTTTGGTTTACTATCTTTAATGGCAAAGAAGTGGCTGATGTGAACTAGGGTTTCAAATGGAATAGCTCTTTTTCCCTTTAAGCGAACAAATACTCAGGCCAAGCGGATTGATCAGAAGATTTAATGTTTTTGAAAAATCAAATATTCAACGCGAAAAACAGCAGCTATTAAATATTTGTGCTGTTTTACCGCACGAAGAGGCATGGGGGCGGATTCGAACCGCCATAAAAGGTTTTGCAGACCCCTGCCTTACCCTTCAGCCACCCTGCCTTGTAAAAGAGGCTGTATCATAAATAGAATCGTCATCCTGAGCCTGTCGAAAGACCTGCTTAAATACCGCTAAAAGCATTTCGCTACTTCGCCAAGCTCAGCACAGGCTAAGCGCAATGTGACAAAATCTAAGGAGAAATTGCCTTTATGATACAGCCTCTTTAATTATATATTATCTATACCCGTTATTCAACAAATTGCCAAAGAATATGGCATTCAGGAACAAACGTCCGGTTCCTAACCAATATCCCCTGTAGGTAGGATCATCTGCAAATAAAATCACCTCCCCATTACCGCTACCGGTGGCAATAATGGCTGCCGAACCCGCAACCTTGGCTGTATTCGATTTAGAAGAGTAGCCATTAATTAATGGTTTTGGGGAATACTGTGCCACAGTAGCGTACTTATTCGAACTCGGCAGCAATAGGGTTGGTCCGTTTTTGTTAATGAAAAGCTTACGGGAGCTAAGTCCGAAGGCAATTGGATGGGTAATGTCAAGATCAGCCTGAAAAATGGCTCCATTGATCCTTTTAGAACCTTCAACATCTTCCTGCCTTTGATAATCGAGTCTTTCTGCTACCGGTTTTACACCTCTTGCAGCCGTTTCTGTTCCTGCAAGTTTTGCCTGGTCTTTTTTGGTTTCATCGCCGGCCTTTGCCACAGGAGTTGCCGGTACAACTGGCGCTTCCCCTCTCCTTCCAAAAGCGTCTGTTTCGGCCAGTTTTTCTTTTACGATTTCCTGTTGCACTGCCCAGGCCGTAGCAGTTTGAAAAGTAATCAGCGTTCCGCCTTCTGCCACCCAGTTTTTGATTTTATCTACCGTGGCCTTATCCCAGGCACTGTAATTTCCTCCGGGAAGAACCAATACATTATAGCGGTTTAGAGGTGCTCTTGCGAAATTCTGAAGATCCAGTTTGGTTACGGGCAGATCAAGCTGCTGATTCAACAAAAACCAAACCTGGCCGGCCTCTGAAGAAGTTACGCCCTGTCCGAAGGCTAAGGCCACTTCCGGCTTGCGTACCGCCCTGATATTGCTGCTCCCCAGGTCTATCCCCTCAGCACTGAACCCGCCCGAAACCGCAGTAATGTCAATATTGGCAGATTTGGCTACCCGTTGCAGTGCAGCATAAAGTGAATCGGCTGCAATATTCTGTCCAACCACCGGGATAACAAGCGAACCCGGAAGGTAGGCTTTTTTACCCCCGGCAGTGTTGGCCACAAAAGATTTGAAAGCTGTTTTTACCAATATGTTTTTTAGCTGTAGCTGATACAGTGCTTTGGTAAAATTATAATCGCCTGAATTGATCAGATAGGCATAAGCAGAACGATCTCCTAATACCTTTCCCGATTCTGCTGCCAGGCTTTTAACCGCAGCTCCCTTTGCAAATGCGCCATTCAGCTTCGCGTATTTTAAACCATAAGCATGGATGATGCTCCACCCGGTATTATCATAAAATATACTATCTTTCAGCGTATTTTCTTCGAAAATAGAATGAACAATTAAAAAGTTGGGCTGTGCAGATGGCACGATATATGATTTACCTTTTTCGAAAGTTTTGCCATCCAGGGTCAGGTTATCCTGTACCTCAAAAACCTCTACGTGGTGGGCCAGCAAAAGCCCTAAAAACTTCTGGGTAAGGTTAACGTCGTTCTTATCGCCAAATACAAATCCCTTAGCCGGGTTCTTCTGTCCCTGATCTAAAGCGTATTTAAAGAAATCTTTCTGCACTTTAAACAATCCTGTTTTCTCTTCAACGGCACCTTTAATCGTCGAAAAACTGGTGGTAAGGTGGTTACGGATGGTAAAAGCAAAAGTTAATGGTCCGTTACTCGATTCCTGCAGGATCCCACGCGAGCTTGCCTGCTCAAAAGTAGCAGCAACAGAACCAAAGAATTTAGGATAGGTAGAACCATAAATGGGTGAGAGGTTATCGTAGTTTTCTTTAGTGAAATAAAAAGAACCGATATCATCTAATGCCCTGGAATGGTATTTTGCGAGGACCACCTGGAATTCATATAAAAACTGCGGAATCACCGGGCTTTCGTGGCTCTTTGGTGCAGGCTCAAAATAGTAGGTGGCATTGGTGCCCTGCTCATGAAAATCAATCTGCACGTTAGGGTACCATTTATGAAAAAATGCCAAACGGTTACGGCTCTCTACCTGCACCAGGTTTAACCAATCGCGGTTAAGATCAGTAAAATAATGGTTAGTCCTGCCATTTGGCCAGGCTTCCTGGTGTTCTTTATCAAGCGGATCGCCAACTGCGGGGTTAGCATGGTAGGCATTATGCCAGTTGGCTGCCCTGTCCCTGCCATCGGGGTTTAAGGAAGGATCAATAAAGATAACCGAAGAGGAAAGCCATTTCTGCGTTTCAGCATCATTGCTGGCAGCAAGATAATAGGCCGTGAGCAGGCTCGTTTCAGTGCTGGAAGTTTCGTTTCCATGCACACCATAACCCAAATGGATAATTACAGGTGCATCACTGCCCAGTACAGGTTTTGAAGGATCGATTTGCTTTAAATGTTCCTGCCTGATCTGTTCCAGTTTAGCATAATTGGCTGGCGAAGTAATGGTTACAATGATCTGCTCGCGCTGCTCATAGGTTTTACCCAGGCTTTCTACATGTACCCGGTCTGATACTTTTTCAAGCTGGCGTAAATAGGCAACAACCTGATCGTGCCTGGTAAAATAGGTTCCGATGGGATAGCCCAGAAACTGTTCTGGTGTCGGAATTTTTGCATCAAGCGAAGTTGCTTTTGGGAAAAAATAACTGTTTTGTGCCGACGACTGTTGTATCCAGATGATGCTGAGCACAATCAGGATTTTTGCTGTATTAAGGAATGATTTCATTTTTTTAGCTTAAATAATTTAATACCCAGGGTTTTGCGTTACATCCGGATCAGATTGTATATCAGAATAAGGGATAGGAAAAAGCCAGAAATTTTTGTTGTTAATACCGAGTACGGCTCCTGCCCTTTCGGTACGTACCAGATCAAACCAACGGTGGGCCTCAAAGGCAAACTCAATTGCATTTTCATCTTCAATGGCCTGGATAAGACCGCTCTGTGTAGTTGCTGTGGTTACCCCAACATCTGCCCTGGCCCTTACCGCATTCAAATCAGAAGCGGCATCCAAAAGTTTGTCCTGCTGTGCCCTTGCCTCTGCACGAATGAGGTAAAGTTCTGCAATCCTGATCAGGTAAGACGGATCGGTACTGGTAGCAGTAGTATTATAAAGCACACCATAAACTGCATTGCCACTACCGGCGATAAGGCTGTTCCTTGATCCTCCGATTGCCGGGTTATTGAGTTTTGCAACCAATGCATCAGAAGGTTTGAGCGTAAACTGTCCGCCGGCAGAACTTGGATACCACAGGTTCCAATAGCTATTCCTGTCATTTACAGAATAGGCCAGCTCGAGTACAGATTCTGCTGTTTGAAATGGTGCTGTAAAAAATGATTTATATGGCTTTACCAAAGTGTATTTGGTATTATTAATTACCTGGGTGGCATAGGTCTCTGCATCTGCCCATTGTTTGCGATAAAGATGGAGCCTTGCACGCAATGCCCTTGCAGCACTTTTCTGTGCCCTGTTTCTGGTGGTTGCATCTTCAGGAAGTAACTGCTCAGCCTGTATCAGATCGGCCAAAACCTGGTCGTAGGTCTGATCGAGCGTACTGCGTTTGATGCCTTTTAAAACACTTAAATCGGTTGTTGGCTTCAACTGGAGCTGAACACCACCCCAGCCCCTGGCCAGATCGAAATACGATAATGCCCGGATGAAATAGGCCTCGCCCAGAATCCTGTTCCTCTCTGCTGTGGTAAGCAAAGGATCTTTTACCAATGGCACATAGGCAATTACACTGTTTGCAGAATTAATGGTTCTATAAATACCCTGGTAAGCTGCAACTGTAATTACATTATCAGTTGGGATGGCATTCTGATCGAGCTGTAAATATTCGCTTAGGGTGCCATTAAAAACCACATTATCGGTGGTTATGGTCCCCAGTGTTGGATAACTCGATGAATAATAGCCCTGCAGGCGATCGTAGGTACCAATAATGGCCGCTCTTGCCGTGCTGGCATCTGTAATGGCACTTTCTGTAGGAAGGGCATTATTGGGTATTTCTTCCAAATATTTTTTGCAGGAAACCGATAGCAATACCACGGCTGAAAAAACTGCATTTCTGATATATGATGTTTTCATTTCTTAAAATTCTAAATCCTTAAAATGTTACGCTTGCTCCGATCTGGAAAGTTCTGGGCTGAGGAACAGTGGCCCAATCATAACCCACGGTATTTTGGTTATTGGACTGTGAACTCACTTCGGGATCTAATCCGCCATAGTTGGTAAAGGTGAGCAGGTTTGTTCCCTGTGCATAAACCCTTAACTTACTCACCCCGATTTTCTGCAATACGTTTTTAGGAAGAGTATATCCCAGTGTAAGGGTTTTTAAACGGATAAACGAACCATCTTCCAGGTAACGCGAAGACAGACTGGCCACATTACCGCCGTAATTGTTGGATGCACCACCGTTCTGTGTAGGGTTTCCGCTATAGGTAGTCAGTCTTGGGATATCGGTTATATCACCCGGTTTCTGCCAGCGGTCAAGCTGACGTGGCAAAAACCCGATATTGGCCTGAGTACCACCATGCACCATAAAAAAGTCGTTCATGTTCATAATCTTGTTACCCTGCTGGAAGTAAAAGAAGAAGTTCAGGTCAAATCCTTTGAAAGTGAAGTTATTGGTCAGTCCGCCGGTATATTTTGGAAGGGCATTACCAACAATCTGGCGGTCGGCAGAAGTAATCAGGCCATCACCATTTACATCTTCGTAAACGGCATTACCGGTTTGCGGATCAACGTACAACTGTTTATACAACTGGAAAGAATTGGTGGCATAGCCCTGTCTTAAGATCGAAATATTCCTTCCTGATGCCCCCAAACTAATATCGGATGCCAGTTTTTCGATTTTATTGTTGTTGAACGAAATGTTGAAATTGGTGGTCCACTGGAATGCATCGGTTTCGATATTGGTTGAATTGATGCCCAGTTCGAATCCTTTATTCCTCACCGCACCAAAATTCTGCAGGTAAGAGGCAAAACCTGAGCGGTAAGGAACCGGAACGTTCAGTAACAGATCATAGGTATATTTATTGTAGTAATCGGCTACGATACTCAAACGGTTTTTAAAGATCCCAAATTCTACACCTGCGTTGAACTGACGGGTGGTTTCCCAGGTTAAATCAGGATTAACAAGTTGTGTTGGCGCAATACCCGGCTGTTCCAGGTAATTTGCCCCTGAAGACCATAATCCCTGTGCGGCATAAGCACCTATACCATTCTGATTACCTGAAAGGCCTAAACTTGCCCTCACTTTAAGCTCATCGAAAAAGTGGAGGTTTTTGATAAATTCTTCCTGGCTCAGCCTCCATGCAAGTCCGCCAGAAGGAAAATAGCCCCAACGGTTGTTTGTACCAAATTTACTTGAGCCATCAGCCCGGATACTTCCGTCGATGGTATACTTGCCATCGTAGGTATAACTCACCTTGCTGAAAAATGAAACCAGTTTTGATTCTGCACGGGAAGCTGAGCCGGAACGTGTGGCCGCTACCGATATAGATCTTAAACTATTTGCAGCAAAACCGGTTCCGCTTGAACTTGTACTTTCATTTAATACGGTATTGAGTGTATTTCCAATCAGTGCATTGATATTATGTTTTTTGCCTGCACCGAACGACTTCACAAAACTCAGCACCTGCTCATTGGTCAGCACCAGGTTTTTGTTTTCGATTGAAGATGCAGAACCATTTGTAGCGATACCTGCACTGATAAGTGTGCTTGAATAACTATTATCATATTCGCTGCTGTTATCAATGCTCCAGCTGCTGCGGAGTTTTAATCCGGGAATAAAAGTATATTCGCCATAAATATTACCGATTGTACGCCAACCCACAGCTTTACTATCCAGGTTTTCGATCAGCGCCAAATGATTGTCAAAACTTCCGTAGCGGGCATAAGTACCATCATTATTGTAAATAGGCAGGTAAGATCTTGGGAAAAGCGCCGAATTGATTACCCCGGTAGGATTGTTGTCACTTCCGCTCAGGTTCCGGTCAGAGCGGGTAAAATTAACACTTGTACCTACTTTCAGCTTATCGGTAAGGTAATTATCATAATTTAAACGTGCAGAATAGCGGGTATAATCTGATGGCTTTACGATAGACTCCTGATTTAAATAACCCAGGCTGATATAATACGTACTGCGATCGGTTCCGCCTACAGTAGAAACTTCATAATTTGAAGTTCTTGCCGTACGGAAAAGCCCGCTGATGCGGTCGTAAGTCGGCTGGTTTTCAGGATTTGGGAACGGAAGTACAACTGTTGATGGGTTAAGGCCGTTGTCTTTGGCAGTATTAATGCGCGATTCGTTGGTCAGAAGGGCAACTTCCGGTCCATTGGCCACTTCGAATTTCTTCACTGCCGTAGACCAACCCTGGAAAGTATTGAGTGAAATATTGGCTTTCGTATTTCGTTTCCCCCTTTTTGTGGTTACGATGATTACCCCGTTGGCCCCCAACGAGCCATAAATAGCAGTGGCATTGGCATCTTTTAAAATCTGGATATCTTCAATATCAGATGGGTTAAGGTCAGCAATCGGGTTTGATGCGGCCTGGTTACCAAGTCCGGCAGTAATCGGATCTGCATTGCTTACAAACACCCCATCAATGATATAAAGCGGATCAACAGAGGCATTGATGGAGTTGTTTCCACGCACACGGAAAGTTATGCCTCCGCCCGGAACACCAGAATTGGAAGAAACCTGAACACCGGTTGTTTTACCCTGCAATAACTGGTTAAAACCACCTGAAGGCTGGTTCTGTACTACTGATCCGCTTACACTGCTGATCGAACCCGCAATGTATTTTCGCTCCTGGGTGCTATAGCCCGTTACCACTACATCGTTTAGCTGGCTCTGGATTTCCTGGAGGCGGATGGTAACCGGACTACCGTTTACCGTTAGTTCCTTTTGATCGTAACCGATAAAACTAACAATCAGGGTATAAGGGAAACTCTGTCCGGTTACGAAGCTGAACCTGCCATCGGGATCAGTTGAAACGGTGTGGGTAGTCCCTTTAATCTTGACCACGGCACCAGGTAAAGGGAGGTTTGTAGTAGCATCCAACACGGTACCGTTGAGTTGCGATTTAATGGTGGGGTTTACCTGGGCAAAGGCCAATGTTGACCAAATGACACATAAATAAAGATAGAACCCTTTTCTGTAAAGATTTTTCATTTTTTGTTTGGAAAAGTTTGAACAAAGCACTTCCACGAGCCTTTTTAAAAGGGCTTTATGAAAATGAAGGATTAAAAATTGGGTATAGGGAAGACAGCTAAGGCACTAGCAGCATAAACTGTCGCACATTGGACAAAAGCCGTAAACCTGGATTACAGTATTTTCTTGTAGCGACATTTGAGAATCTGCCCGCTTTGTGCCGGGCGCACCTGATGGTAAAAATTGTTTCATGATAATTTGTCTATTAAATCTATAGATTTAATAGACAAATTAAAACAATAAAACCTTACCATACAAGTTTATTTTACGGTTAAGCTTTACCGACTTCACATAAACCAAATAATATTTGAATAAAATTTTAATAACAGATGGATACCATAGAAAACATGTTATCTAATAAGGCAATTATTTCGAATAGCCTTAAAAATAAATCGGACTTTAAATGCTATAAAAAACGATATGGGCAAGCAGATCAGGCCTTTTGTGTGCTTTTCAAGAAAAATATTGGCATCGCTTTAGTGCCGATCTAGGCATTATAAGTGACAAAGCCTTAGCCCTGCCGGCGCGCTCTAAAATCGCTGGGCGTACATTTATACCTGTCGCGAAAGCTTTTGGTAAAATTAGCCAAATCATTATAACCACAGTTAAAAGCAATGTCTTTAATCCTTTCGTTTGAAATTAACAACAGTTCTGCAGCTTTTTCGAGCCGCTTGGTTTTGATATAATTGGCTGGGGTATCGTTGTAATGTTTGGTAAATTCGCGTTTAAAAGACGACAAACTCAAATTATTAAGCTGTGCCAGTTCATCAATACTGAGCTGGGCGAACAGGTTAGCCTCAATAATTTGTTTAAAGGTATAAGTAGCAGGCGAAAAAAGCTGTGTAAATATGGTTTGTACGGCCCGGGCATTGGTGGTTTGGGCCAGGAGCAGGATAATTTCCTTTAACTTTAAAACCAGTATATCTTCGTTAATCAGTGCCGGATGCCGGAAATAAAACAACAAACCTTCGATATATTTTTCGATTAAAAAATTGTTATTTAAAATCTCGACACTTTTGTTCGAAACCATCCGGTTGGGTGCATGAAGTATAACCGGCAGTTCCCGATCGTAGATCCGCTTTAAAATATCGGGATGAAAATTAACGATCATAATTTCGTTCACATCCCCTTCATTTAAATTACTGATGGTTTTGCTTGCCTGTATACAATTTAAAAACAAAGCATGTTTATGGGGTATATCTACCAGGTCTTCGTCGCGGTGATATTGCATTTCACCCTGCAACATGTATAAAAAGCAGGCATTATCGGTAATAGGGAAATCGAAGGTAAAAGGTGCCTTTATCCTGATGTTCTGGATAATGGATTTACCAAACAATTCGTATTTTTTATGGTCAATAATCATTTAAAAAAACCTTCAGCTATAAAAATAGAAAAACTAATGCAGGGTTTAGCTTTTAAGCACCGCGCATTAGTCTTTTTAATGATAATCATTTAAATGATCTGAAAGGCATGATGCCGCTCTTAATTCAATTTAGCTATCCTGCGTTGTTTAATATACTGGTAAACAGCACCTGCAATAAATAGAATTAAAAGCACAAGCAAGGTTTTGGCGATTAGCGGATCGGCCGGCCCTTTGGCCAAAGGATGCCCCAGCGGTACGCGGGTAAAGGTTTCGTTTACGGTAGGGATGAGCGATAGAAAAAAGCTGAAAGAGAGTAAAAAATTCTCTACGTAACGGGCCTTATTACTGGCACTTCGCTTTACCGAGAGCCAAAAAGCTACCAGCACCAAAATAAAAATGAATACCGAAAAAATATGCCCCGCATTAAAGCCTCCGTGTTTGGAGATACCCAATGCAGTTAAAGCTGTAACAACAGTAGTATAAAAGTATATTTTACCACTAAGCTGCGTTAAATCAATTTTGCCAAAGCGTACAAATGAAATGATTGCCGATGCGATGGCAACGATACCAATGATGGTATGAAAAATTCCTAAACCTGATAGTCCCATAGTCTTTTTTGTTGAATATGTAATTGTTATTACAAAAGTGGCTATAGTAAAGTTAAGGCATTTTGTTTATTCGTTCAATTAATTGGTAATCTCGTTCAAAAATGATCAGGCAAGTGGCTTACAGCCTGACAGACTGGTACTTTTCGTTTTGGCAGGCAGGACATTGGTCGAAGATGAAGTATCTTTTCCTGCAACTGAGTAGAACAAGTTTGAATAGCTAATAAAAGTTGTAAAAAATAAGCTAAGCCCTTAGTATAATCTTCTTACCTGTTTTTACGGCCTCATAAATGGCATCAATAATTTTAAGGTCTTTTAAGCCTTCCTCACCATTTACAGGAACTACCGGCTTTTTATCTTCAAAAATAATAGTTGCCATTTCATCCATCTGTACCGTTTGATGCGTAGTTACCGGCTGTGTGAGTTCACCCTTATGCGTTCTACCTTTGATGGGGCCATAGCCGGTAGAAGGCTGCATTTCTGCAAATCCCCTGTCGCCACTCATAAAAAATCTATCCAGGTAATTGATGTTATAACTCGACAGGCAGGAGGCAACTGCACCGCTGGGGAAACCTAATTGAAATTGTATGGTTTCATCTACACCTTCTTTAAACTTTACCGGATCAGTTTTGGTTTCCTGGGCGGTCACCCAAACCGGCTCTTCGCCGACCATATACCTTGCCCCGTTAATTGCATAGATGCCAATATCCATCATTGATCCGCCACCCGCAAGCGCTTTGTTTAATCGCCACTGCGAAGGATCGCCTATCTTAAAACCACATTGCCCCTGGAAAAACATAACCTTACCGAATTCGCCCGCATTTCTCATCCGGATTACTTCCAGCGTACGGGGTTCAAAATGCATCCTATAACCAACCAGTAGCTTTACATTCGCTTTTTTACAGGCATCAACCATCTCCTGTCCCTCTTTGGCATTTAATGCCATCGGTTTTTCGCATATGGCGTGTTTTCCGGCTTTTGCCACACGTATAACCTGATTATGGTGCAATGCATTTGGTGTAATTACATAAATCGCATCTATATCCGGATTATTTTTCACCTCATCGAAGTTCTCATAGTGATAACAATTCTTTTCAGGGAGGTTGTATTTCGTTTGCCACTCTTTAATTTTCGAAGGCGTACCACTGATTACGCCTACCAGTTTTGCTTTGGTACAGGCTTTCATGGCCTCGGCTACACGAGTACCATATCCGCCTAAACCCATAATGGCTACGTTAAGTATCCTACCCTCATAAGGTTGTTCAACTTCGTCAGGAGCATTAGCAAATGCCGATATTGAACCTAATTTCAACATCAATACTGATGCACCCATTTTTTGTAAAAAGTCTCTTCTGGTATTCATATTATCCTGGGCTTATGTACCTATTCAGCAAAAGCATTCGGCAACACACGATATGCGACCGCCCATTTTTGCCGGTTAATTAGCTGATTTACTTCATGATATGTAACACGAACCGGTTATATATAGTTTTCAAGATACGATTTTTGACTTTATCTGAAGAATAAGAGGTAGTTATCGAGGCTGGAAAGCCCCTGAAGTATCCGCGTTGCACCTGCAAGACTGTTCAGCCTAGCACCCCATTAACGTCGTGAACGAACCAATAGCCTCTTGTCCTGAAGATACCATATGCTGCTTTTTAAATACAGAAATTGATGTTCTGGCCATTGAGGGCTTGCTGATTGGTAAAAAAGACCGGCTTCTGATAGTATGAGCGTTTTTGAGTTTATCAATGCTCATACTTAAAATTCAGGATTAATAGCATTCAATCAGACAAGCCAGGTATTGTAACATCTCTTTTGAATGCTATTCATACTGATAACCTTTTAAATTGAAGAGAAAGAACCTAAAAAGAGAACAAATAGCGAAAATTGAAGCAATCTTTCTCCATGAAAATAAAAATCAGATAGCTTTAAACTATCCGATTTTCCTAAATACAAAGCAATCGTTCATTTATAATTTATTTTTCTCTTTTGTAATACAGTTGTGCCAATCCTGTTTCGAAGGTCTTTGCTGTTACAAATTTAAGTGCCAGTTCTGGTCTTCCGTTCTTAAAAAGTCTTGTTCCGTCACCTAATAGAACTGGGATAACCGAAATTGTAAACTCGTCTATTAAATCGCTCTTTAATAGCTCATTTATTACTTCAGCACCACCATCACAATAAATGTGCTTTCCTTTTTCAGACTTAAGCCGTTTAACCAATTCGGTTATGTTTCCTGTATAAAACTTGGTTCTACCAACTTGTGGTCTTTCGGATCTCGTTATAACATAAACATCTGTTTGTCCATTGTCGTAATGAGAAGCACCGATTTCTTTAAGTACATAATCATAGGTTTTCCTACCGATAATTATCGTGTCAATTTCAGATTTAAATTTAGCATAGCCATAATCTTCTCCTTCTTTTTCTACAATTTTTAAGAAACTTAGATCGTCATTTGGTTTTGCAATATACCCATCTAAGCTCATAGCAATGAAAAGCGATATTTTCCGCATTTTTTTTAATTTAATGTTTCTACAAAATTACTTTTCAGCTATCGTTTACACTTTGTAAAAATGCGACAAATTAAAGTAGCGATGGTGAAAGCCCTGTATTTCTTTTGATTTCATTGGTAAGATGTGAATGGTCGTAATAGCCACATTCAAATGCGATATCTAACAAGCTACGGTTTTGATTTGGTTTTTTGATGATACTCATAGCATTCTGAAAGCGAATAATATTTGAATATTCCTTTGGTGATAGCCCGATATGTTTTTTAAAATTTCGCTCCAGTTGTCTGGTGGTTGTGAAATTTCTTTTTGCCAGTTCACAAATGCACATTTGTCCCTTATTGTAATATATATCGTCAATAACTGATTGTAGTTGTATGCTTTTACTCTTTATTCTTTCAGAGAAAAAATGGTCAAAATAATTGTATGGATCAGTAAGTATTTTATTAACGTTAAATGAATTGGCTTTTTCAAATTCGATAGTTTCGTTAATCAACTCATTTTGGGAGGCATAACTGTAAAAATTTGAAAAAGTTGCTGGTTTTAAGCAAACACCTAACAAATGTGTATCATTATTGATAAAAGTATCTTTGAAAGAATTCATTGCGCCAACGACATAGGTTTTTCCAAACTCCATACCAACCGAGCCATTATCTGTTAAACAGACACTTCCTAAATTCATTAAGATACCTGGACATCCATCTGGATAAACTCGTTCTAATTGTGTTTCAAGCTTATTTCCTCTCAATTCCCAATAAAAATGAATGAAAGGTTCCAATTCCTTCTTTGGTTTTACTTTTATATATTGCATTAAGTGGTGTAATGTATTTTTAGTAAAAGTTTACCTTTCAAATTTACAAAATATATAGGTTGGTCATTTGGGTTTAAACTAAAACAGAAATTTAACTTTCGTCAATTTTATTACGCTGCAGCGGTAATTTAATCTGTCTGTTTAGTTGAAAAGGTTTTGATTCTGTATCGATAGATGGCAGAAAACACTTCACATGAAAGTATAATTGCTTTGAAAATCTTCCATAACAGTTAAGATAAGGCATCCATGCCCCTTTATTTCTGCTGTATAATCTTAAAACCGCTAAAGGATGCATAACCAGAAGCATCACCATAGGTGGCGTGGTAAACACCAACCTGTAAGCCAGTACCCAGATCATCTCTTTTTACAGGGCTGCCAGGAAGATCTACCCAAGCTTTCCCATCGTTGCTGCCACGCATAAAAAATGTATTTCCAGCCCTTTGTATCTGCAGGTGTTTATAAAAAGTCCATCCGGAGAGGTTGTTTGTCTGCTTTCTGCCTCCATTATCAAGGTTGGTAACAATATTTCCAATACCCCAGCCTGGCATAATGCCATTTTGTAAAAGCATTCTTCCATTGGCTAAAGCTTTAACCATAATACCAGCCTCATTTGCGCCATAAGCTTTCTTCTCCTTTAGTCCCAGCATATCTGAAAGCATTACTTCAGCAATAAAATCACCCTCCACATAGTTGTAGGCAAAGGGCCCCGTTGCCTCCGATCCATCCCAAAACGTATGGTGCGAAACCATCTTCAGGATACCTGAATGCTGAGTAACCGTATCTGCATTCCCCAATAAACCCTCCCAGGAAGTTCCTGTTAAACCATTTTTTGCTGCCGGCACTGACCGGGCTGATCCAGCCTGTTTTTTGATAATAAATTGCGAAGAATCGGTTCTAACAGCAAAGGGAAGAGAAGTTTGGGTAACATTTCCAAAATTATCCCTGATTTTGACCGTATAACTATAACTACTTTGGGGAAAGACCGAAAAATCGAAATAATCTGATGACCGCAACCATTTTGCATGCCCTTTATCTTTATCATTTTTAAAAAGATATTCGAGACCATTACCTGGCAATTCAGGTTTATCGGCTACCATATAAACCATAGTGGGCGTAACTGCTGACGGCTTTGAGGTAAATGATGCTTTTAAGCTAACATTGCCTAAGGTTTGTTTCCAAAAATTAAATTCTTTTAAGCAATTACGATGATCGAGGCCATAACTGTATATGGTAATTGATGAAATTGCAGTTGTGCCACCAGAAGATTCAATCAAAATACGCTGGTCTCTTTGATTATTACGGACCATTGCATAACTGGCCGGCTTACCATTGATAAATACCTGGAACTTCCCCTTAGAAAAAGAACAGATCAACTGCTGCCATTTTCCATTCCCTTCTATCCTCACGGCTTTATTTCTTTTACCAAAAAACAGATCTGTTTTTGAACCAACAGCAGGTAAAAGAGAAAAAACTGCAGTAAATGGTCTTGAAAAATCAATTTCTTTTCTCATACGACCTTCCAGAAGGATTTTACTGCCATTTGCCAATACAGTAGCTATTTTCCCATTAATATCGGCAACTTCGGTATTTCCCTTACATGTCAGTTCTCCTAAAGCAGTCCCATTGTTGGGCCAATTTGTTAAATCTCCATATTCAAGTTTTTTTGTATCTGCGTATAGAACCGTATGGTTAGTTATGCCTTTTGTATAGGCTGCCTTAATCTCTGTACCGGTTAATGGAACATCATAAATTTTTAAGGAGGCCAGCGCACCAGAAAATCCTGAAGTCCCATCATCATTGCCGCCCACAAGAAACCTGGTTAGATTATTGACGAAAAGCATCCTTCTTTCTGCCCTATCCAATTTTCCATCAACATATATACGCTCCATTGTGCCATCAAAAACCATAGTAATCAGATGCCATTCATTTGCTTTGGGTAAATTTCTGTACCCCAAATCTGCCCAGCCAAGATGGGTGGCAGCACCTGCACTTTTACTATTGCCGTAACCTACCGCAGCATTACTTAAATTAACGCCCCCCTTACCCGTCCATGAAACGATTGTTTCTTCTTTATCAATTTCTGGGTTTAGTACCCACATACTTACGCTATAACTGCTGTTCCCCAGCATTGATGATGGTGCACGAACGGACGATGATAAACGTGCCGTGCCTGAGAAAACTAAAGCCTTTTTTCCACCTATCATTGATGTAATCGGTTTATTTGTGCCCATAGCAGAAAACACGCCCGCTAATTTTCCATTATTTTGAACATGAGCCGCTATTGACCCTATCCGAAGATGATCAAAATTGAGATCTACCAGCAGCCCCTTCGGTTCGAAACGTTGCAAAGATTCCCATTTTTTGATGCTCGTATGCATTACCGGATTATAATCAGCATGATCAAAAACCTTCATGTTCCAGATCGCCTTATTTAAGCCCGGATATTCTGTCCGTAAAATCGTTGTGCGCAGGTACCTGGCCTTAACGTTTCCAAAATCGATCATCGGACTTCCATGTTTGGTATTTTTACTCCGGTCAACGTACAGCGCCCATGTTTGGCCATCGAGCGAATATTCAATCTTGTATTGATAGTACCAGGTTGCATATTCAAATTGAGTATGCACACTTTTAACATCATAAACCTTACCTAAATCTATCTGGAGCCACGCCAAACCGATATTGTTTTTGGCCTTCCATAAAGTTCCGTTATTATCATCAAATGCAAATTCTGGTTTAAAATCCTGATCATAAGTTGAAGAGGCTATAGCGGCTTTCCCTAGCGCCAGATCTGGATGCGGATTCACATTTTTTGCCAAATAGCCAATTCCGGAATGTGTAGGAACCAACTTCAGTATGTTTCCTTTTTCATCGAAGATCATTTTATCTGCCGCTACCTGCCGGTGATAACCACCATCATTGTGTGGGTTATTATGGCGATGATAAACCAGGTAAAAATCATCTCCCTGCTGCAGAACAGACTGATGCCCTGGCCCATGGACTGTTCCATCGCCATTTGTTGCGAGAATAGGATTATCCGGCCCATATTTAAAAGGCCCCATTGGATTGCTTGCAGTGGCATACTGTACCCGGTAAGTCCCATCTTCGCAATAGCCGGATGAATAAGTGAGATAATAAATGTTCTTTCTTTTGAATACAAATGGGGCCTCGAAAAAGTCTTTTGCATCAGTATTTGGGATCTGTGCAAGTTTTGAAAACGACTTCATGTCATCATTCAATAAGCCCACACCACAACCATGGCCTGGATAAATACCCCAGGTACCCCAATACATATAATACTTCCCGTCGTCATCTTTAAATGTCTGCCCATCAAGTGTAATCACCTTTGGTACCATAAAATTTGAAACTATTGGTTTTCCAGGCGCTAAAAGCGATGTCCATGGGCCAACCGGTGTTGCTGATGATGCACCGAATATTTCAACGGGCTGGCAGTAGTATAGATAATACTTTCCGTCAGGTCCTTGTGTTACATCTGGTGCCCAATAATAATGGGTTGTTGGCCAGTTCATATCCTGCATGACCCAATTCACAAAATCTTTTGAAGTCCATACCTGTGATGGTCCAAATCCTCCTCCATTACCATCTGTTGTGGCATAAATATAATAAGTATCTCCAAATTTTTTCACCGTTGGATCTGCGAAATAACCCGGTATAATTGGATTGTGCTGCCCTTTGGCTAAATGCGGAGATTGCGCCATTATAGATTGGGAACAACTGCATAATAGAAAAAAAACGAAGAGGTTCAGATAAATGTTTTTCATAATTAATATGGATAGCGCTACCTATAAAAGCCACACTTCACGGATCAGGATGTAAATATAAAAGAAGCATAACCTGAATTTCCGTTGTATATTGATACATAACATTAGTATTTTAACCAAGCACCCCAATCAGCACTTCTAATGTAGCGGATTAGAAAACTGAGCACTTGAGTTCGATTATTAAATCTCATTTTGCGGTGTTTTAATCAGGTTTTCAGTTAAGGCGGTCGTTGCCCCTGACCTGTAGCGAATCGGGAATGTACGAAGTAAACTGAGCCTTAAGCGAGTTCACCGGAGGTAATTTGTCTCCAAGTATTTCAGGCTAGAAGATGTAGCCTCCATCTCTCCGTAGAGTCGCTGCGCTTAACTCTACGGATGATGAAATATGGTTGAGTTTGGAAACTCAACCTGGCCTTTACAATAAATTTTGACCTGATTTAATGCCCTTCACCCTCTTCTCCGGTATTTTTGACCTTGCTTAACAGATCATAAGCACCTTTAACCACTACCTTCGCCTCACTGATCGGCTCTGCAAAAGAAACCTGGGTATAACCATTCTCGGCAACTCCGGTTTTTACCTCCATCATCCGGTACCGGTAATCCTTACTGTCTTTAAGAGCAGGCTGATCGATAAACACGAATTTTTTGCCTTCAAATTCAACAATTGCCGCATCGGGTAGTGCTTCTACCTTGTTCATGCCGCTTTCTACATAGGCTTTAAGGTACATGCCCGGAAGCAATTGTGTATCCTCCCTATCGAGGTGGCAGTGGATTTGTACGGTACGTTCTTTACTGATTTCCCTGCCAATAAGGTAAACGGTTGCTATGCGTTCCTTTTCTTCATTGGCCAGCACAAAGCGTACCTTCTGCCCAAGCTTAAGCTTGGGTACATCTTTTTCAAATACCGTAAGCTCTGCATGCAGGTGCTCGGTATCGGCAATCTTAAACAGTACATCGGTAGTACTGGCAAAGGCACCAATATTGGTGTTAACCTGGGTAACGTAACCCGACATCGGCGCATAGAGGTTAAAGGTTTTCTGGATCTGCCCTTTTTCCAGTGCCGGAAAACTGATATTCAGTAAAGAAAGTTTTGAGCGTTGTCCCAACAATCTTGCGTTCACGCTCTGGTACTCGCTCCTTGCTTTCTGAAGTGCTTTTTTAGAATTTACATTTTCCTTGGCCAATTCTTCCTGGCGGTCTAACTCCTGCTTTAAGAACTGTAACTGACTTTTATAATCCAGGTAATCTTGTTGCATCTGAATAAATTCCGGATTCTGCATTACGGCTACGAGCGCTCCCTTGGTTACCCGTTTTCCTTGTAACATGTCGGTACTTTTTACTATTCCTTCGAGCGGTGTGGATATAGACACCAGGCTTTGCGGCGGGAGGTCGAGCATGCCGTTAACTTTCGTTGTTCCGCTTAATTCCTTCAGTTCAATATCACCCAGGGTTATTTCCGATAACTTGTGTTGCTCTGGTGTAAGGGTTACAATATCGCTTTTTTCGTGAACGGCTTCCTTTTCGGGTTCCTTCTCCGAACCGGGATTGCTGCAGCCAGCAAAATAAATTGGGAGGGACATCAGGATAAGATATTTATATATGGATCTCATAAGATTTGTGCTTAAAATGATTGGTTGTTACCGGTTAAAAATTCAATCTGGTTAATGCTCTGGCTTAACTGGAGGAGGGCCATCAGGCGCCCCTCATAAATACCATTTGCCTGTTTAAGGTTTAACAGGTACTCCGAATAGCCTATTTCTCCGTTTTGATAGGCAATGCGGCTATTTTTTAATATCAGTGCCGCATTGGCTGAGGCAGAAGTCATAAAATAGTTATACCGTTGCCTGTTTTTCAGGTATTCACCAAAAGCCTGTTGATACTGGCCTGTCAGTTTTCGCTGCTGGAGTTCCAGGTCGTTAGAAGCAATCTCCCTGTTAATGGATGCGGCCTTTGCCTTCGCAGCATAGGCCCTGTAAAACAAGGGAACGGAAAGTCCCACCTGAAAACCCTGGAAACGTTTGTCGCGGCCAAAGAAAAGCTCACTTCCATTAACGTTTTGAAAACCGGTTAGCGACTGGTTGAAATAACCAAGGGTAAAATCGGGTAGTGCTTTGGCAAGTTCTACCTTACGTTGTTTTTCGGCGATTACGATCTGCTGTCTGAAATAGGCAAGGGTTGGATTTTCATTTAAAAGTGTCGTATCCGCGATCGAAATTTCAGGTGCCTCCTTTAAAAACTTATCCGCTATCAAGGGTGGCCCGCCCTTACCCAGGAGTGTAGCAAGCTGCGCCTGATAAATTCCGATGTCAGACCGGTTTTGATCGAGCAGGTTCTTTACCTCCTGGAGCTGTGTCTCTGTGGCTACCTTCTCCAGCAGGTTACCTTCACCGGTTTTGTACTTTAGCGAAGCAGATTTTACAAAACCCTTATAAATGCTGTCTTGCTCAAGCAACAGTTTTTCCTTCGAATAGAGGTACTGAAGGTTGGTGTAAACCGTCTTCACCTGAAAAACAAGTTCGTTTTTACTTGAAGCAACCTGAATCTGGCCTGCTTTGATCCGTTCGTCGCCTAATGCGGCATTTGCTGCAAAAAGTGTTGGAAAAGGGATCGTTTGTGAAACGGTAAAGTTGTTGTCGTTTTTCACCAGGCTATTGTATTGCCCGTAAAGCATTGAAACTTCTGTTTTAGGCATTTCGAAAGCACTCTTTTTAAGCACCTGCTGCAGTCCTACACCAAGGTTAGCCCCGTTAATGGTCCGGTTGTTTTCCAATGCCGAAGATATAGCCTGTTCGAGTGTTAGCGCAGTTTGCGCCTTGGCGGGCTGCAATCCGAACAAGGTAATAAACAGGACTATTGTACCTGCCAAAGGAGCAATTTTTACTTTTTTACGGCCTATTTTTTCTACCCAGATATAAAGCACCGGAAGCACCAAAAGGGTTAGCAATGTTGCAGAGATCAGTCCGCCGATAACAACCGTTGCCAAGGGCCGTTGTACTTCAGCTCCGCTACCACCCGAGATGGCCATTGGAAGAAAACCCAGGGAGGCTACGAGTGCCGTCATAATCACCGGGCGAAGCCTGACCGAGGTTCCTGTTTTAATAATTTCGAAAATATCTTTCATTCCTTCTTTTTTCAACCTGTTAAATTCACTTATAAGTACAATACCATTCAGTACCGCTACACCAAAAAGCGCAATAAAGCCAACGCCGGCCGAGATGCTGAAAGGCATGCCGCGTGCCCAAAGGGCAAATATGCCACCTATGGCCGATAATGGAATTGCGGTAAAAATTAGAAGCGCATGTTTTATCGACGAAAAAGTTAGATAAAGCAGCAGTAAAATGAGCAACAAGGCCAATGGCACAGCTATGCCCAGTCTTTTAGTCGCTGCCTGCAGGTTCTCAAAAGTGCCGCCAAAGGTTGGGTAATATCCTGGTAAAAACTTAACCTCTGCATCAATTTTCTGCTGAATTTCCTTTACAATACTTTCCACATCCCTACCCCTCACATTAAAGCCAACGGTAATACGCCGTTTCGCATCATCGCGCTGGATCTGGTTGGGCCCCTCCCTGTACTGGATATCAGCCAGTTGTTCCAGCGGGATCTGATTGCCATTGGGTGCTGTTACAAACAGATTCTTTACATCTTCCAGCGACTGCCTGTTTTCTTTTTCCAGGCGGACAACCATATCGAATCGTTTTTCGCCTTCGAACACCAGGCCAGCTACCTCTCCGGCAAATCCAGAGCGGATAGCGGTATTCACATCCTCAATATTCAGCCCAAACTGCGCAATCTTTTCTCTATGAAATTTGATGATCACCTGTGGAAGTCCTGAGGCCTGTTCCACATAAATATCCTTGGCCCCTTCAATTTTTCTGGCGATGTTACCGATCTTGGTTGCGTAGGCACTCAGCTTCGAAAAATCCTCTCCATAGATCTTGATGACCACATCCTGCCTCGCACCCGTCATTAACTCATTAAAACGCATCTGGATGGGCTGCTGGAACCCAAAAGTAACCCCAGGAATATACCGTTCCAGCTTGGCCTGCATTTTACCCGCAAGCTCGTCCCTGGTCGAAGCACTTGTCCAGTCACCCTTATCCTTTAGGATAATAATCAGGTCGCAGGCTTCTACCGGCATGGGGTCGGTAGGGATTTCGCTAGAGCCTATCTTTCCAATTACCTCTTTTATCTCCGGAAAATTTGCCTTTAATACCTTTGCAGCCCGTGTAGCGGCCTCAATGGTCTGAGAAAGGCTGCTTCCGGTAAGCACCCTGGTTTCTACGGCAAAGTCGCCCTCCTCCAGTGTGGGGATAAATTCGGCGCCCAGATAATTGAAAATAATAAGGCCGGCAACAAATAACCCTATTGCAATGCCTACAACTGCCATCTTTGCCCGAAGTGCAAAATTGAGCATTGGAGTATACACACTTTGAAAAAAAGACATGATCCTGTCTGAGATATTCCGTTTGGTGTTAATGGTTTTGCTTAGCAACAGTGCACTCATCATTGGCACATAAGTTAACGACAAGATAAATGCACCCAGAATAGCAAAGGCCACTGTTTGAGCCATTGGCCTGAACATTTTGCCTTCTATACCAACCAGCGCCAGAATCGGGAGGTAAACGATGAGTATAATGATTTCGCCAAAGGCGGCACTGTTACGGATCTTGGAAGCAGATTCAAAAATCTCTGCATCCATTTCCTGTTGACTGAGCCTGTTTTTATTTTTTCGGATACCCAGGTGGTGAAGTGAGGCCTCTACTATAATTACCGCACCATCTACAATTAATCCGAAATCAATGGCACCAAGGCTCATCAGGTTTCCGCTGACGCCAAAAAGGTTCATCAGGCATATGGCAAAAAGCATGGCAAGCGGAATTACTGAAGCTACAATTATCCCGGCACGGAAATTTCCCAAAAGCAGTACCAGCACAAAAATCACAATCAATGCACCTTCTGCCAGGTTTTTGGTTACCGTACCAATGGCATTGTCTACCAGTTTGGTACGATCGAGGAAAGGCTCAATAACGATTCCCTCCGGCAGATTTTTTGCAATCTGGTCCATCCGGGTTTTTACGTTCGCAATAACCTTGGAAGAGTTGGCGCCCTTTAGCATCATCACTACTGCCCCCACTACCTCACCCTGGTCGTTCCTGGTCATGGCACCGTACCTGGTGGCCGCGCCGATCCTCACTTCTGCTACATTTCGGATCAGCACAGGAATGCTGTTTTCATTGGTCCGCACAACGATGTTCTCAATGTCTTCTATACTGTTGATAAGCCCCTCGCTCCTGATAAAATAAGCATTGGGCTTCTTATCAATATAAGATCCACCGGTGTTTTGGTTATTTTTTTCAAGCGCCCTAAAGATATCACTGATGGATATATCCATGCTTCGTAATTTGTCTGGATTGAGGGCAATCTCATACTGTTTAAGGTAGCCGCCAAAGCTGCTCACGTCTGCTATACCCTCTACGCCAAGAAGCTGGCGACGAACAATCCAGTCTTGAATGGTTCTGAGTTCTGTGGCATTATATTTTTTTTCATATCCTTTTTTGGGATGAATTACGTATTGGTAAATCTCTCCCAATCCGGTGGTTAATGGCGCAATCTCAGGCGTTCCTATCCCTTTCGGAATGGCCCTTTCTACTTCAACCAGCCTTTCGCTTACCTGTTGGCGGGCCCAGTAAATCTCTACACCCTCTTTAAATACCACTGTTACAACCGAAAGGCCGAACCTGCTAAAGGAACGGACTTCTTCTATTCCTGGAATAGTGGCCATGGTTTGCTCTACCGGGTAGGTTACAAAGCGTTCAATATCTTCAGCACCGTTACTTGGCGAAGAAGTAATAATCTGTACCTGGTTATTGGTAATATCAGGAAGGGCATCTATAGGCAGCTGCCTAAGGGAGTATATGCCCCAGGCTATCAGCGCCAGCATCATAATTCCAACCAACAGTTTTTGCCTGATGGAGAATTGTATTATTCTGTTCAGCATTGTCGTTTAAATCAAAAATCAATAAATAGCACGCCATCATTGCACTTGATGATGCAAAATTTGCGTGTAAAAAGCATGCTTTCATGGACATTACCATGAGATAAAAAATTGATTTAAACGAGTTTAGGCGGTTGCCAAATATCGAAGGGTTGTTTTTTCAATGCGGAGCATTGGAAAACCGGATAAGGCTTTCTGTACACAGGAACAATCAGATCTGTTAATTTTTCGGATGGAAAGTGCTGACCGACCGAGCAGCAGGTACAGCTACAGAACGGCGGACAGGATTCTCCATACCTATGCTCAGTTTTTGATTGATTGCTATGCACAATGTTTTCTGTGTGAGATTTGGAAACCATATCTTCCTTGTCCTGGCAGGGCATAAAACCCAGAAGGATCAGGTAAAAAGAAAAAAGGAATACAAAGTTTTTCACAAGGGCAAATGTAATGATTAAAGTTTTTAATTCATAAAGACCGCTTTTATTAAAAATCCCTTATTAATTGATAACCCATTCTCCAATGTTTCTTTAAAACCATTTGGATGAGCTACTCAAGTTTCCTTTTGCATCATTAGCTTAATGCCTTTGAGCATATAGGAACCCTTAGCCAATTGAAAATAATATAATAAGCCCTATACTTGTATACAATACATCGGATATGCCACCAATTAAAATGCATCATCAGGAATTCGAAGCTCCGGAGGAACTGCAGGATACGATAAAGTGCTTCTGGTACAACAGAAGAGAGGCCAGAGCAGACTCATCGGGTTTTGAAGTAGTGCCTGATGGTTACGCTGAGATTATTTTTCATTTCGGTAGCGGCTGCAGCATTTCTTCTGATGGGGTTTTATGGCCTTTGCCTTCGCCTTTTATGATGGGCCTGCTTAATCAGCCTGTTATTTTTTACGCGAAAGACCGCTTTGAAACCATTGGTATCAGGTGTTTTCCATGGACTGTATTCGATTTACTTGGTCTCCCACCCAACAAGCGTGCATTACACGTATTCGAACATCCTGTGGCTCAGCTTCAACCCAAACTGAATGCCTTTGTGCTTGATGGAAAAATAGCGGAAGCGGTGGCTGAAGTAAAACAATATTTCTTACAGGCCAGGGCGCAGGTAGCAACCAATAGCATGTTATACAAGGCTGGAACCGCGATGCAGGCCGCAAAGGGCACTATACCGGTAAGCGAGGTAGCAGCAGCGGCACATGTAACCGTGCGTACATTGGAAAGGAACTTTAAACGATCTTCCGGCCATACTGTTAAAGATGTATCGGGCCTGATGCGTTTTGAGCAGGTACGCAACCGATTGTGGATGGATCCAAATGCCAACCTGGCCAGTCTGGCGCATGAGTTTGGCTACACCGATCAATCTCACCTGAGCCGTGAATTTAAACGTTATAGTGGTATCAGCCCCGCAGCATTTGCCCGTAAGGCAAAAACAGGCCAACAAATGTTAAGCGATGACTTGCTTAATCTCTCCTCCTGAATAAAAAAGATTGTCGTGTTTGTACAAGCCTGGCCGCCAGGCATTATTGAATTTTGTGTTCTAATCATACCATATGAACACAACAATTAAAAATAAAAAACACACTCATACCATTTACGATGTTATTATTGCTGGTGCTGGCCCTGTGGGCCTGTTCCTGGCCTGCGAATTGGCCTTAGCCAAATGTTCGGTACTCGTACTCGAAAAAGCGGTGGATGCGCACTCGCCTTTAAAGCAGCTTCCCTTGGGCATCCGTGGCTTATCGTCACCAACAATTGAAGCACTTTATCGCCGTAACTTATTTGAGGAACTTGAAATTCATAAACACCTTAAAAACCCTCATCAAAATGCCGTGCAAGGGCCCCGTCGCCAGGCAGGGCATTTCGCAGGTATTCCGTTCCATGATGGCGATATCGATACCACGCAGTGGAAATATCGCCTGCCAGGTTCCACACCTGCCAGTTTAATTACAGAAATGCATGAGCTGGAAACTGTATTTTCCAAACGCGCAGAAGCCCTGGGCGTTGAAATTAAACGGGGTTTTGCAGTAACAGGTTTCCATCAAAATAATGAAGGAGTAATTGTACAAGCAGGCGGGCAATCTTTCGAATGTAAATGGCTTGTAGGATGCGATGGAAGCCGGAGTGTGGTACGCAAAACCGGTGGCTTCGAATTTGCCGGCACTGAGCCCGAATTTACAGGTTACACGGCTAAGGCAGACCTCCTTAATCCGGAAGTGCTTAAACCAGGCCGGAATGTAACGCCGACCGGTGTATATATGCAATCGCAACCGGGTTACCTGGCCATACAGGATTTTGATGGTGGTGCATTTCATGGATCAGCGAAGCCTGTAACGCGCGAACATCTGCAGGAGGTGCTGCGTCGTGTTTCAGATACCGGTGTTACCATCAGCACGCTCCATATTGCAAGTACCTGGACCGACCGGGCAAGGCAAGCCACAACCTACCGAAACGGACGCGTACTTTTAGCAGGAGATGCGGCTCACATCCATGCACCCTTAGGTGGCCAGGGGCTTAACCTGGGCATGGGTGATGCCATGAACCTGGGCTGGAAACTTGCAGCCACCATCCAGGGGAAAGCTCCTGAAGGTTTATTGGACAGCTATGTTACAGAACGGCATCCCATTGGTGCACAGGTGCTCGATTGGTCGCGCGCTCAGGCCACCATTATGAAACCTGACCCCAATGCCCGTGCTTTGCATGCCATTATTACCGATCTTATCAATACCACTGATGGCGCCACTTATTTTGCCGGCAGGGTTTGGGGCGTTTCTACTCAGATTAACCTTGGGGGGAAACATCCGCTAATTGGCTGCAGTGTCCCTGACTTTGAATTTGAAGATGGTACAAAAATTGGCCAGCTGATGCATAATGGCCAGGGTATCCTGCTCGATTTTAGCCACAATGCTACACTTAGCAATTTAGCCGTCGAATACCATCAGGTTGATTATATATCGAAACCTGCGAAAAAGCAATTAGGGTTATCGGCCGCACTGATCCGCCCGGATGGAATTGTAGCCTGGGCTACTGATGAGGAGATAAACATTAGTGAGCTGCAAAAAGCAATTACAAAATGGTTTGTATAAAAATCAGAATTTTGGTCAATGCTAAAAGAGATGGTATTATAAAACAAGTTTCTTTAAAAGTTTGTCACGCCACGATTGACAGATTCCTGTAGAAATTCGTCATTGCGAGAAGGAACGACGAAGCCTGCCTGCAATGACAATGCCCCGAGGGTATAAATAAACATTGGTTAGTTATTGGGAGATAGAAATTGTGCGATTTTACGAACTTTTAATGTTTAATCAACAAATCAATCGAAACCCCCTAAAAATACTACCAAAAGGCCAAACATTAACATCCCCAGGCCGTAAGCAATAATTGCCTTTAAATAGTTAGCTATTTTTTTACTGTTAAAAAATTGTGCTATTGCCCATGTACTATAACCAACTACTATAATGCTGGAAACTTTCATAAAACTGATTTTACTTAGCCCCTCGGCAATGGCAAAAACAGATATAATTAACATGCCAATTCCCATCACAAAACACAGCAGGATCAATATCTCGAAAAAATTATAGTTGTATTTTTTAAAAAATAGTTTTAACCATAAGGAAATGCAGGCGCCCATTAAAATATTGGCATAACCGTAATGCCCCGCTACCCAATCGAAGATTAAACCAACACTTGTTTTTTTTACCTCAGTAAATTCAACATAATCCTCTTCTATGTGGAAGAAATGACTAATTACCGTGTAAATTAATGAGCTCACAACGATAAATATAACTGGCTTTACCAAGCGGTTCCGATTATCGGTAATAAATGTTCTTATACTTTGGCCAGGCCTGATCAGCAGTTCTTTTACCGTGAACAATATTCCTTTTTCGAAATGTAAGAGGTGCTGTATTTCATGCAGAACATAATGGGCATCTACCCTTTCAACATGCATTGGCTGACCGCAATGACCACAGAAATTATCGTTTACAATATGACTGCAGTTTCTACAACTTATTGAATCGGGATGCATGTAACCTATTTAACCTCTGGTGAATTACGTAATCTGATCTCATCATTTACCGATTTTAAAGTGCTGTAGATTGGCAACCAGGTAATGGGCAAAACCATTACCGGGACAAATAACACTAGTTTTGCCTTGAGAAAGAGCAAGGCTAAAGCGATAAGCACACCTAATATGATAAATCCAATTAATACACCCTTTAACTTCGAGCTGGTTTTGTTTAATTCTTCCAAGCTTAATTCAGACCATTTTTTCATCGTTCAAAATCTTTTCTGTAAAAGTGGGCACAAAAATATTTTCAGGGACTACACTTTAGTGTAAATTTGTTATTAAGCCATCCCGTAAAATGAAAGACAACACCACCTCCTCTTTGCTTACCAAGAATAAAGTTGAAAAAATATCAACTGAAGACCTTCTCCAACAGCAAGATTATATGGAAGCTATAAAAGCTTTCGCCCGTTTAACCTACGAAAGCGTATATGTGATCGATTACGAAAAAATGGCATTTGAATATGTTTCAGAAAACCCCTTGTTTCTATGTGGTTATTCGCCCAAAGAGGTATTGGATTTAGGCTATGAATTTTATTTTAAAAATGTTCCTGAAAAGGATCTCGTTTTATTGAGTCTGATTAATGACGCGGGATTCGATTTTTTCGCAAAACTGCCAGGTATCGAAAAAAAACATTATAGCATCACTTACGATTTTCATCTGATTAGCCGGGAGGGTAAACCCATGCTGATTAACCATAAGCTTACGCCCTTATTTTTAACTGGCGAAGGTAAGATGTGGAAAGCAATGTGTGTAGTTTCCCTATCCCATCATCAACAGGCGGGCAATATCTGTATCTACAAACAAGGTACCGATGAGCTGTGGGCCCTGGATACCACGACCAAAATGTGGAAGAAATCAGAAAAACCCAAACTCACTAAAAGAGAAATTGAAATATTGCAATTGCATGCCCAAGGCTTAACCATTAACCAGATTGCCGAAAAAATATTTGTTGCTCCTGATACCGTAAAGTATTACAGGCGAAGAATTTTTGAAAGATTGGAGGTAGGTAATATGGTTGAAGCACTTTCGCGCGCAGTTAACAATAAAATAATTTAGTTTGCGCTCAGCAAAAGTGCTTGTAAAAACTATAGCTTTCTTCTATATACCCCATCTATAACAGATTTCAAAAAAACGGGCGATCTTTCAACTGAAGCGGAGCGAAATAGAGAAATCTTTGAACCAGGTTAAAAGATTTCTCCATTGTGGCAGAAATAAAGATTTCTCAATCTGTCATCTCAACTCCTTTGTTTTTTGTAAAAAACTACCCCAAAAAATGTATCCAAACGGGATGACCAAAGCCTGGGTTTACCACATAGCCTTAAGCATTTAAACCACCATCGATTGTTAAAAACGAACCAGTGATGTATCTGGCCTCTTCACTTGCAATAAAGCTCACAAATGCAGCAATATCTTCTACTGTACCGTAATCTGGTAACGCCATACGCGTTCTCAGAAAATCAGCCAATGGCGCGTCGGCAGGGTTCATATCCGTGTTGATTGGTCCGGGCTGAATCAGGTTTACTGTAATTTTTCGGGCGCCGAGGTCGCGGGCTAAACCACGGGTAAAACCCTGAAGTGCCGATTTGCTCATGGTATATAAGGTGGTTTCAGGACCAAGCGCATTATCGCCCATGTTGCTGCCAATGGTGATAATCCGCCCACCCTCGGGCATACCTTTTACCGCAGCCAGGGCAGCCACAAAAACGGCCTGTACATTAACCGCCATAATTTCGTTATAATCTTCAAGTGTATGTTCTTCAAAAGCCTTACCAATGTAGATACCTGCATTGTTGATCAGTACATCAATATGGCCAAAATCAGCAATGGTTTTAGTCACTGCTCCACTTACCTCACTTGCTACGGTACTGCTCGCTTTTAATGCAACAGCAAGCCCACCCGCAGCTTCAACGTCAGCCACTACTGCCAAAGCTTTTTCAGCTGAATTGGCATAAGTAAATACCACTTTTGCACCTTCTGCTGCCAACCTTTTTACAATTGCTGCTCCTATGCCCCGGCTTCCCCCTGTTACCAGTGCAATTTTATCTGTTAATTTTTTCATATGATTTTTTAAATTTTCGGCTAATGTAAAAGAGATACTTTAAATTTGCAGGTAAACATCAAATTGTTAGGTACTAACAAAAAAGTAAAAAATGAGAAAAGAGACGTCAACCAATGCTTTGAACGAAAAAATGATGATCGACAGTTGTGGTATGGCTTCATCGCTGGCTGTTATAGGCGGCAGGTGGAAACCAGCCATATTATGTCGTCTTTCTTATGGTACCATGCGCTATGGCGAGCTTAAAAAAGACATTATTGGCATATCAGAACGGATGTTGGTGGCGCAGCTAAGGGAACTGGAGAAAGACCAGATCATTACACGTGTTGTTTTTCCGGAGGTACCGCCAAGGGTAGAATACCGGTTAACCGACCTGGGCCTTACCATGAAACCAATGCTCGATGCCATGTCTGACTGGGGCAACATGTACCGCGGGCACATCAACCAAACTCAGGAGTTACCTACGGATGTAGTGCTGGAGCAGTAGCCGGTCGTGTTCAAAAAAATAAATAAAAAATAATCTTTCATTTTTCTACTGACAAACAGCTGTCATAGGCCGGTTTTAGCTTTATTCTATTAAATAATAAAACAAAATATCAGCAACTATGATTACTAAAAGCGAATTACTGCAACATTGGTTAGGCCACAGAAAACTAACCAGAAAAACCATTGAAAAATTTCCGGAAAAAGAATTATTCGAATTTTCAATTGGCGGAATGAGACCTTTTGCAGCATTAATTAAAGAATTATTATCGATTGATGTTCCTGGTTTAAAAGAAATGGTTACCAGGGAAACAGCACCATTTAGCCACGATCTGCCTCTTCATACCAAAGCGGAGCTACTGGCAAAATGGGATGAAGATACCCCAAAAATCGAGGAGTATTTTAACCAGATCTCTGAAGATCAGTTTCACGAAACCATTAAATTATTCGGGCAGTACGAGTTTACGATACTTAGCCACCTCTTGTATTTCATTGATAACGAAATACACCATCGCGGCCAGGGCTTTGTATACTTAAGGGCATTGGGTATTGAGCCACCATTTTTTTGGGACCGGTATTAAGCATTAAGCAGTTGCTTGTTTATTCTCTTTAATCCAGATTCCATGATTTCAACCAGCTCATTATTTAAATGGGCTGGTTCTATAATTTCAGCTACATCAACAAATTTAATAAACCAGCGTACAAAGGAAACCACAGGCAGAGAACAGTCGAAATACATTACTACAAAATCACCTGATATTTCTTCTCCTGCAAACCCGAAAATCTGGCGGTCCCAATATAAATAATTCGCATACTTCCGGTCTACCCTGATTTTAATTTGCATCCTGTTTTCGGAAAAATCTTTATCGCGGAATTCATTAATTGGCGGGTGCGCAATGGTAAAATTATCCTGCAGCATTAATACCTTTTTAATCCTATCCAGTCTAAAATTGCGGTAATCTTTTCTTAAATGGCAATAGGCCAAAAGATACCAAAGATTATGTTCGTAGAATACGCCAATGGGCTCTACAGATCTGCCAACCTCATGAAGATCGCCACTTTTGACGTAGTGGATATGCGTTATTTTTTTCTTTATCGTACTATTGAGTAAAATATCGATAATATTGGGCAGGTAATCAATGGATTTAAAGTTTTTCTTAAGATGTATTGCGTCTTCCAAATGCAGAAAATCTCTTTTTTGATGCACCTGAAAAGAACTTTTTATTTTAATTAGTGCCGCCTCAAAATGTTTTTTAACAAATTCGGTTTCATGTTTCTGCATTACTTTTTCGGCAACCGTTAAACTGAGAATTTCTTCCTGGCTAAACCTCGATGGCTGTAACCTAAAGCCTTCCATAATCGAATAACCAGCCCCTGATTCATTTACAATAGGAATACCGGCAATCTCCAGCGCTTTTAAATCCCTGTAAATTGTCCTTAAGCTGATTTCGAACCGCTTTTGTAATTCTTCCGTACTTACTACAGATTTAGACTGCAGTAGAAAAAATATCTGTAGTATCCGGTCAAATCTTTTGGTAATATCCATGTTAAATGCAGGTATTTAATTAACAGCTAATTTAGCTGGTTTACCCTTAGCAGAGCATTACTTTGACGATAAATTTTCTGATGAACCGCACAAGTTAAGGAATTCCGTTTTGCAAAAAGTTCCTGAAACCAACAGGGCTTTGCGTTTGGTTTAAAATAAAAAAGCCTTAAAATTTACATTTAAGGCTTTGGTTCATTATAAGATTGGATAATCCTTCCTGTTTATGCTTTGATAAAGGCCAACAGGTCTTTATTTATCGTTGCTGCTTCGGTGGTTGGCATACCATGAGGGAAACCGGGATACGAGATCAGGGTTCCATTTTTTAAGAGTTTTACAGCTTTTGCCCCTGTAAGCTGGAAAGGCACAATCTGATCGTCTTCGCCATGCATTACGAGTACAGGAATATCTACACTTTTAAGGTCTTCGGTAAAATCTGTTTCAGAAAAGGCCTTAATACAATCATAATGTGCTTTTACAGCACCCATCATGCCCTGGCGCCACCAATTATCCCTAACGCCCTGCGATATTTTCGCACCTTCACGGTTATACCCATAAAAAGGTATGGTAAAATCCTGAAAGTATTGAGACCTGTTAAAGGCTGTACCTTCACGTATTTCATCGAACACAGCAAGTGGAATGCCATCAGGATTGGTGTTGTTTTGAACCATAATCGGTGTAACCGCACTAATTAATACTGCTTTGGCCACACGGCCTTTCCCATGTTTTGCCACATAACGGATCACTTCTCCGCCACCGGTAGAGTGCCCGATGTGTATGGCATCTTTTAAATCAAGTGCCTCTGTAAGCGCTGCAACATCAGCAGCATAAGTATCCATTTCATGCCCTACTGCTGTTTGGCTAGACCTTCCATGTCCGCGGCGATCATGTGCGATCACCCTGAAACCCTGTTTAAGGAAAAACATCATCTGTCCATCCCAATCATCACCAGATAATGGCCAACCGTGATGGAAAAAAAGTGGCTGTCCGGTTCCCCAATCTTTGTAATAAATTTCGGTTCCGTCTTTTACTGTAATCTTACTCATTGTTTTTGATTTTAGTAGGTGAAAAAAATCTGGATATGCGCATTAGATTGATTCTTAATGAATCTGCTCAAAAGAATTATACATTCTTAAAAGTCTTTTTTAAAACCTGAAAATAATAATTTAAAGTTCATTGATATACTTAGAACCTGCTATTTATTTATATGCTTATAATATTGATCTCACTAAGCCGCCCTCTACCCTAATGGCCGCTCCATTGGTTCCGGAGGCTAATGGACTTACATAAAAAGTAACGGCATTTGCAATTTCACTAACATCAAGAAAGCGTTGCAATAATGAGGTAGGCCTCATGTTCTTAAAGAAATCGGCTTCTACCTCAGCAACGGTGATATTTCCCGTTTTGGCTAAATCTTCAATAAAACCACCAACCCCTTTTGATTTTGTAGGGCCCGGCAAAATTGAATTAACCGTTACCTCAGAACCCTGACTTAACTCTGCCAGGCCTCGGCTAACCGCCAGCTGTGCAGTTTTAGTCATACCATAGTGGATCATTTCATCCGGAATAAATACTGCCGATTCACTGGAAATAAAGATAATCCTGCCCCAGTTTTTCTTTAACATTTTCGGAAATAGCTGCCGCGACAACCGGATTCCGCTCATCACGTTGACTTCAAAAAACCTGAACCAATCTTCATCACTGATCTCTTCAAAAGCTTTAGGTTCAAAAATGCCGGCATTATTAATCAGAATATCAATCTCGGGTAATTTATCAATCAAATTATTTACCTCATCAGCTTTCGAAAAATCAGCTGCAATGCCCGAAACGAATTCGGCGCCAGCAATACCTTGCAATGATTTTATGGCGTCATCTACACTGCTTTGCGATCGGCCATTGATGATTACCTTTACACCTTCTTTTAATAAACTTTCGGCAATTGCGAATCCGATACCCGCAGTAGAACCGCTTATAAAAGCTGTTTTATTCTTTAGCTGTAAATCCATTCTGTGATTTTTAAATAATGTTTCCGATAAAATTTAAATTGCCCAATGGCTAATACAAACTGAACAATTTTCTAGCTGAAAAGTGTCATAGAAATATGCTAAAATGAAACCACCAGGTAACAAATAAAACAGCAAATACAAAAACCGCTTTAAGGGCTGTTCATAAATCAATCTTTTACTCTAAGGCATTAAGCTGTGTAACCAATAACACGCCGCCAAGTGCTGCAGCCAGGAAAATCCCCTCATAAATCAACAAGCGCTTTTTCGTTTTCAAACCACGGTAAAAAGTATGTGCTGCAATTACACCAAGGCCAGCTAACTCAATATTCCGCTGCGTTTTTTTTGATGAATCTTTATGCTTGATTAAAGCAATGCGAAATAGTTCGTTTATTAAACCGATATTTTTCGAAATACCTCTTCTGACCTGTTTTTTACTGACTGATGTGCCTAATTTTTTAGCTGCACTTTGTAATCCTGTGGTGGTAATCTCATTAATTAAACGGGTTTTAGTATCTTTTTTTTCCATATTGCTCTTCATAGGTCTTATTATTTCAACCCCATTTGAGTGATATGGTTTTGATAAATTTGAGAAAATTTGGATAACCATTTATGATAAAATCACCAGATCAATATCTTTCATAACCAGATTTTTCAATAAACCATTAAAAACTGCCGTAGGTAAAATTACCTGAAAAATATTAAGATGGGATTTTATAGTACAGTTGGTAGTAATTGTCTTAGCGAGACACTAAGACTAGGAGAGAAATATAATTTAGAAAAAAAACGTTTTAACATCCTAAAAGTGTAAATAACTCCAATTTGAAGTAAACTATAAGCTATTTATCCCCGTATATGCTGATACTAAAACCTAAAAAATGTTCAGTATCAGCGGAAAAACAGAGGCAAAAATTGTAGCCTGGAAGGCACGGAATGGAATCAATATTTTGCGTATCTGCCTTGGTATAATATTTATTTGGTTTGGCCTACTGAAATTTTTCCCCGGTGTGAGCGCTGCAGAAGAAATTGCAGGTCGTACCATTCTTAAACTTACTTTTGGATTGGTAAAACCATCAATATCCGTGCCCATACTTGCCATTTGGGAGTGTATTATCGGTTTGGGTTTAATAACGAAAGCATGGCTTAGACTTACCCTGATCTTATTGTATATGCAGATGGCCGGAACATTTCTTCCGCTGATCTTTTTCCCGCACGAAACCTTCCATCATTCTGTGTTGGTGCCTACACTACTAGGTCAATATATTATCAAAAACTTTGTATTAATTTCTGGCGGAATTTTAATAGGCGCAACGCTTAAGGGCGAAAAGCTAATAAATAAGCTGGTGTTGGAAGAAAAGGCTGTAAAACTTGAAAAGCGCTTCGGCAGAATCAGGCGCATCATCAGAATGAAAACAGCGTAAAACCACAAACATTTATTTCACATTTTTAAAAAAATGTAGAGGGAAGCTTATTCATAATTTACACCTAGCGAAAAACAATTTATAAAACAGATTCTGTACAAATAAGGTCTGTTTTGTTTTTTAATAGCAGTTTATTTATTACTTAAGCTTTCAGATCCATGCAATGATGTTTTCCTCCTCTAAGAAAGAATCACCAAATCAATATCCTTCATCGCGAGATTCTTCAATAAACCATTAAAAACCGCTGTACGTAAAATTACCTGAAAAATATTTAGATGGGGTTTGCCGATACATATCGTGGTAATCTCCTTTTCGGAAGCGATATCTATAATTGTTTTGGTAATGGCGTTGCTTTTTATTTTTATTACTTCGGCACCCAGTTCAGTAGCCAGTTTAAAATGATTAATCAGGTGGCGTTGCTTATCCAGTTTAATACGTTCCAGGCTTTCACTATCGCTCTGCACGTACAGCACCATCCATGGCGATCGGTAATAGGAAGCGAGCCTTGCTGTTTTCCTGATTACTACCCCTGCAGTTTCTGCATTTGAAGAAATACAGGCCAAAAAACGTTCGGGCCTAAGTTTGATCGATTTGGGAATTTCGGTCTGGATTTTCCGTTCTACCTGGTGTACCACTTCTTTTAAGGCCAGTTCGCGCAGCTGAAGAATTTTATCAGACTGAAAAAAATTGCTCAATGCCCTCTCGATTTTTGATTGATCGTAGATTTTACCTTCTTTAAGGCGGGTAACCAGTTCATCAGCCGTAAGATCGATGTTTACGATTTCATCTGCAATCTCCAAAATCTTATCCGGGATCCTTTCAGTAACCACTACGCCTGTAATCTGCTCAATTTCTTCGTTAATGCTTTCCAGGTGCTGGATATTAACTGCCGAAATTACACTGATCCCCGCTTCGAGCAGATCGAAAACATCCTGCCAGCGTTTGGTATTTTTACTGCCTTCGGCATTGGTATGGGCAAGTTCATCTACAATAACAATCTCGGGATGGCGGTTCATAATCCCTTTCAGATCCATTTCTTCAATTTCTTTGCCCCGGTAAAAAATTTTCCGTCGCGGAATAACCGGAAGACCCGCAACAAGTGCCTCTGTTTCTGCCCTTTTATGCGTTTCGACATAACCAATGCAAATATCTACGCCATTTCGCAGCAATGCATGCGATTCTTGGAGCATCCGGTAAGTTTTACCCACACCGGCACTCATACCGATATAGATTTTGAGCTTTCCACGCCTCGATTTTTTAACCAGATCTAAAAAGTGCCTTACAGACTCTTCTTTTTGTTCTTCTTCCATAATATTTACCAGGTAACAGTCATTATTCCTTTTTCTATTAATATGGTGATGGCAACAATCATAATAAGGGCGAATAAAACCATCATAAATTTAAGCGAAATCTTTTTGAAAATCAGTTTGATCTGTTTTTCTGCTGCATAACTTCTCTTTATGTTGGATGTTCTTCTCCTTTTTAAGGAACTGAGTTTTCTGATCATCAGCATTCCAGAGATCGCTAAAAACAGGCTAAACAGAATTTCTATGTAAGGATGCATTGTTTTAATATTAAAATTATGCTAGTCTGACACGTTGAGCTTGTTGAAACGCTTTACCATACATTTTGGCTAGTTCTTCGACAAGCTCAGAATGACAAATCTTAATGAGTAATCGTCATTTCCAATTAAGTTGGAAATGACGAACTGCGTATTAAAACGATACTGCAATGCTTGCGGTTAGGCTGGCATTAGCGTTAACTGCATCGCCCTGCCTCGCAAAAATTTTATCCTTACTATCATAAGCTTTTCCTTCCAACCTCACAACAGCATTTGCAATTGGCGAATAATCAAGATTTAAAGAATATCCTTTTGTTTTAAAACCTTGTGGCGTGCCCGTGGCAATAAAAATTCCATTTTTGTCTTCATAATATTCAAACCTTCCGGCAACTGCCCATTTTGGTGCAAACTTGTATTGCGCAATAACGACAGGAGAAATCACTTCGCTTTTATCGCTACTGCCTTTTTGTTTCTGCTGCGTGCCATAATCAAATCCAAGGGTTACACCGAATTTATCAGTAAGCTGAAAGATACCATAAACATTATGGTAAAACCTGTTCACCCTCACCGAATCGGCCCCTTCCGTTCCAAGGTAATTGCTGTAATTTACGGTAATTTTATCTGTTGGTTTCCAGGTCAGCTGAAGTCCGCCGGCCGGTTTATTATTCCCATTCAGGCGGGTAATGCGCTGCCACCCGTTTAAGTATAATGCGCTAGCTGTAAATTTACCATCTTGGGTACCATAGGTAATTTTCGCACCCGATTCATAGTAAGGTGTATTTTCTGAAGAAATATTTCGGGTAAGTACCCAGCAATCTTTCGAAACCGCACTTTCGAAACCGATGTGCGAAGAAAAGATTCCGGCATCAATCCACAGATTTTCTGTTTTAGATAATTTCACCCCTGCATTTGCCTCAAAGATATTTTTCAGAACCCCTGGTTCGGCCGCAAGATTGGCATTAGCATAAGTTCCTGCCATTACCGCTAGGTTGGCCCTGATCATTCCGCTATCGTAAGCAGCCTTAATAAAACCAAGGTTCAGGTTTACTTCGTTTGTGCGGTTATGGGAATAAATAAAGCCAGGGCGATTATGGTCTGCAGGTTTATTAAAGTCGTATCCGTAATAGGCTTCAAGATAACCACTTATTTTAATTTTTGGTTCTTCTTGTGCTTTAACCAAGAATCCTGTGGTAAGCGTAGCGGCAAGTAAAAGAATTTTTTTCATTTTATCTGATTGTTTTGTATAGGGCAAAGCCTAAGGCCCAGGCTGTTGATACCAGACCTTAATGCATTACCATTGTTATTGTTTTGGGAAACTGATTGTTAATAAAGGGGTCGTCATCTCGACTGGAACGAAGTGGAATGGAGAGATCCTTAAACAAATAGTAAATCTCTCCGCTACGGTCTGGATGTCGGCATTACTAATTAAAGCTCATCAAGGGCAAGATTTAACTTTAATACATTTACCGATGAAGGGCCAAAAAGTCCCATAAATGGTTTCAGGGTATTCATAGCCACAAGTTCTTTCACTTTTTTAACATCGATTTTGCGGGCTGCAGCAACCCTTTGTACCTGAATGGCTGCACCTTGCTCAGAAATATTTGGATCAAGTCCGCTTCCTGATGCGGTAACCATATCTGCCGGAATATCCGATTTTTTAATGCCAGGATTATATTTCAATAACGTATCAATACGCGATTGTACTTCTTTTAAATAATCGGGGTTGGATGGCCCTTTGTTAGAACCTGCAGAACCTGCCGCATTGTAGGCTACAGCTGATGGTCGTCCCCAAAAATATTGAGGTTTGGTAAACGACTGACCCAATAATGCGTATCCTACGGTTTTACCATTTTTGGTGATTTTTTCTCCTCCACCATTTCCTTTAGATATTTTACTGATCAAGGCAACACTAACAGGATATACCACACATAACAATACCAATAATACAAGTGTTAAGCGGATTGATTGAATGATGTACTTTTTCATTTTTGTATTTTTTTAAATTTCCTTGGTGTCATGCTGAGGTACGAAGCATCTTTAGCAACTACTTCATTGATAAAGATTCTTCGCCACGCTCAGAATGACAGATTGTTTTACACAAACAGACCTACTAATAAATCAATTATTTTAATGCCTATAAATGGAGCTACCACACCACCGATACCATATATAAAAAGGTTTCTGCGAAGTAAAGCAGTAGCACCTATAGGTTTGTAAGCCACACCTTTTAATGCCAGCGGAATCAGGATAGGAATAATGATGGCATTAAAAATAACTGCCGACATAATAGCTGATTCTGGCGAATGCAGGTCCATAATGTTCAGGCTTTGCAAAGCAGGAATTGATGCGATAAACAAGGCTGGAACAATTGCAAAATATTTGGCCACATCATTGGCGATTGAAAAAGTGGTGAGGGTACCGCGGGTAATCAGCAATTGCTTACCAATTTCTACGATCTCGATCAGTTTTGTAGGATCGTTATCCAAATCGACCATGTTACCTGCTTCTTTTGCAGCTTGTGTTCCGCTGTTCATGGCTACACCCACATCGGCCTGTGCTAAAGCCGGGGCATCATTGGTACCGTCGCCCATCATGGCAACCAGCTTACCTATGGCCTGTTCGTCTTTAATGTAATTCATTTTATCTTCGGGTTTAGCCTCGGCAATAAAATCATCAACACCTGCTTTTTCTGCTATATATTTAGCTGTCAAAGGATTATCTCCAGTCACCATTACTGTTTTTACCCCCATTTTTCGCAGGCGTTCAAAACGTTCACTGATACCTGGTTTAATGATATCCTGCAATTCGATTACACCAAGGGCTTTTTCGTTTTCAGATACCACTAGCGGCGTTCCACCGTTGGTAGCAATTGTTTTTACGTGGTTTTCAATGTCGGATGGAAAGTGGTTTCCGGCTTTTTGTACAATATTCCTGATCGAATCGAAAGCACCTTTTCTGATCCTTCTTCCGTCGGCGGTATCTAACCCACTTGAACGGGTTTCAGCTGTAAATTTGATGAATGCTGATCCTTCAGGTGTTCCGGCAGATTTGAAACCTTGTTCGGCAGCCAGTTCAATGATCGATTTTCCTTCAGGGGTTTCATCTGCCAATGAGCTTAACACGCAGGCGTCGGTAAAAGCTTTAATGTTTACACCGGCAGTTGGATAAAAATTAGTCGCTTTACGGTTACCAATGGTAATGGTTCCGGTCTTATCTAAAAGCAATACATCAATATCGCCTGCAGTTTCTACAGCTTTACCCGATTTGGTAATTACATTTGCCCTTAATGCCCTGTCCATTCCGGCAATACCGATGGCAGATAAAAGTCCGCCAATGGTGGTTGGAATGAGGCATACAAAAAGCGAGATCAGGGCGGCAATAGTAATTGGTGTATTAGCGTAATCTGCAAAAGGTTTCAGTGTTACACAAACAATGATAAATACAAGGGTAAAACTGGCCAGCAAAATCGTTAAGGCAATTTCGTTAGGTGTTTTTTGACGTGAAGCACCTTCAACCAAAGCGATCATCTTGTCTAAAAAGCTTTCGCCGGGAGCAGTACTCACCTTAACTTTGATTTCATCAGATAAAACTTTTGTTCCACCTGTTACCGAAGATTTATCACCTCCAGATTCGCGGATTACCGGGGCAGATTCTCCGGTAATGGCCGATTCGTCAATAGTGGCAATACCTTCAATAATCTCTCCATCAGTTGGGATGGTATCGCCTGTTACACAGATAAACACATCGCCTTTTTTTAATTGGTTGGATGAACGGATTTCGATGGTCCCGTTTGCCAAAAGCACTTTAGCTGGTGTTTCTTCCCGGGTTTTGCGTAAACTATCGGCCTGTGCTTTGCCCCTGGCCTCCGCAATGGCTTCGGCAAAATTTGCAAACAATACTGTAAGCAACAGTACCAAAAAGATAAAGAAATTATATAAAGGTGATCCCTGTCCGCTCTTGCTGAAAGAGTATACCGTAACATAAGCCATAATCAGCGTACCGATTTCAACGGTAAACATTACGGGGTTCCGTACCATTACCCGCGGATCAAGCTTAATGAAAGATTGTTTTAGTGCGGTTTGCACCATGGCTGCTTCGAACAATTTATTATTGGGTTTCATTTTTTTATTCGTTATGTGATTTCACAGATTTAATTGATTTCACAGATTATTGTGTGGTTTGCTATTCTGGCCCATCAGGCTCAATGTGACAAACTCATTTATTTAAGCATGGTAAAATATTCTGCCAAGGGCCCTAAAGCCAATGCAGGGAAATAAGATAATGCGTTCAATACTAGGATCACGGCAAAAGTCATCAGTGCAAAGGTTTTGGTATCTGTTTTAAGTGTACCGGCCGATTCAGGGATGAATTTTTTGGCTCCCAGTAATCCGGCAATGGCAACCGGTCCGATAATGGGCAAGAAACGGCCTAAGAAAATTACAATACCTGTAGACAGATTCCAAAACATATTGTTATCTCCCAGTCCTTCAAATCCAGAGCCGTTGTTGGCGTTCGATGAAGTCATTTCGTACAGCATTTCAGAGAATCCGTGAAAACCTGGGTTATTGAGCCAGTTTTTAGGCTGAACAGCCCATGCGGCATTGCCATGATTGGTGAAGATATAGCTTGCCACAGCTGTGCCGGCAAGAATGAGGAACGGACTGAGTAAAGTGATAATGGCTGCAATCTTAATTTCCCTGGCTTCTACCTTATGCCCAAGAAACTCTGGTGTTCTTCCTACCATCAAACCTGAAATAAATACGGCAACAATCAGGTAAATGAAGTAATTCAGCAAACCTACCCCACAGCCTCCGTAAAATGAATTGATCATCATTCCTAGTAACTGCCATGTACCTGACATCGGCATGCTGCTATCGTGCATACTATTCACAGAACCTGTAGAAATAATGGTAGTTACCGTTGCCCAATAGGCTGAAGCGGCAGGACCAAAGCGCACTTCTTTTCCTTCCATTGCCCCGGTAGTTTGAGAAATGCCCATTTTCGCCAAGGCCGGGTTTCCTCCCAGTTCTGAGCTTAGCATAGGAATGAGCAACATAAACAAACCAATGGTCATCACCCCAAAGATTGTCCAGGCTAATTTTTTCCTGCGGATAAAATAACCGAAAGCAATTACCATTGCAACAGGAATGATTACCTGCGCAATCAGTTCAACCATATTGGTAAAATAACTTGGATTTTCAAATGGATGCGCAGAATTGGCGCCGAAATACCCTCCACCATTTGTACCCAGGTGTTTAATGGCAATCATTTGGGCAGCAGGCCCTCTTGAAACATGCACCGTATCGCCTTGAAGGGAAATAAATTGATCTTTACCCTCATAGCTTGCCGGAGTGCCGTTAAAACTTAAGATTAAGGCCATCACAAAAGATAGAGGCAATAATAAACGGGTAATTGATTTTACAAAAAATTCCCAGAAATTACCTAGCTCTGTTGTGGTTTTATCCCTAAAAGCCTTAAAAAACACTACGGCAGCGGCAATACCTGTTGCTGCACTTACAAATTGAAGAAACATGAGCACGTATTGCTGGGTGAGGTAACTTACGCCACTCTCGCCCGAATAATGCTGGAGATTACAGTTGGCAACAAAACTGATAATGGTATTAAAAGCAAGATCCGGTGTCATACCCGGATTTCCATCGGGATTAAAAGGGAGCTTATCCTGAAAAATGAGTACAAAGAAACCATAAACCAACCATAATATATTAATGGTAAGCAGTGCTTTTAACTGCTGTTTCCAGTTCATCTGTTCCTTAATGTTAATTCCGGAAAGCTTGTAAATACCATTTTCCAATGGCTTTAAAAAATCTGTCCAGACTTTTTCTCCTGCAAAAACCTTAGCCAGGTATTTACCCAATGGTATTGCAATAACCATGGTAAGCAGGAAAGTGGCAATAATGCCTGTTAATTCAGTGTTCATTTTTTTAATTTGTTAATGTCCTCTACAGAGGTGGGATTAAAATTTTTCGGGTTTGATCAGCACGTAGATCATATAGATAAATACGGCGATTGCGATGATGAATAATGCGATCATAATGTTAGATTTTTTCGAACCAATCGATTGATTTATAAGTAGCCCAGCAGAGCAGGACTAAGATTAAAAAAAGTAATATTGTCATGATTGTTATGATTTTACAAGCCAATAGCCAACTCTCATACCACAAAAGACACTACCCCAACAAACACCTGATAAACAACAAGTTAATAAAATTATTTTAAATAAATTAAAATGAAGCAAAAAAAACCATTCCAAAATGGAAAGGTTTTTTTCAAATTGGTACCTGCAATAGTGTTCAATTCCATCTGCAAAGGTTCCTTGTTTTGTTGCCCCTGATTTATATCGGGCATAAGTAACACAAATAATAATCGTTATAATGACGATTATTGTTTAAATTAGAAAAAAATTCTAACCAGGTAAAATTGAACTCAAATGATCACTCCTCTTACAACTGGAATGCTTTTATCGCTTATGCATTCAAAAATAATACAACTCATTAAAAAAGAGACTGAGGCACCGGCCTGTAAATTGAATTTAACGATTAAATTTTAACAGAATATGGAAAGAAAATTTTGGCTTCTTGCGGCGCTGATATTAGTAGTAACCAAGGCATTTGCTATAAATAAAGAAACAAAAAATGAGCCTGATTCCGCTTATTTATTTGCTTACAATGCAAACGGACTTCGATTTGCCTGGAGTTTAGACAAACAGCACTGGACTCCCATAGGGAACGATTATACCTATCTGAAAAGCGATTATAGCCGATGGGGTAGCGAAAAAAGAATGATAACTCCTTTTTTGATCCAGGGCAAAAATGGCCTTTGGGTATGTATTTGGAGCCTGAACGACCGTACACTGCAGTTTGCCACCTCAAGCTCGAAAGATCTTGTAAGCTGGGGGCCGCAAAACTATCCCTACGTTAATCAGGGTAAAAATGTTTTACGTCCGACTATTGATTATAATGGCAAACTTGATGAATATACCGTAACCTATACAGATGCCAATGGAAAATATTTTCAGACCAAAAGCAAAGATTTAATCCATTACAGTGCCGTAAAAGAAGTGCCTGCCACAACTTATCTGAATAGCAGTACATCTGTTAATATACCCCATGCAGTTAATGGTCAGATGCACCGTTTATCGTGGAAAGTTATTTTGGGTTTAAAAAAAGCCTATGAACTAAAAGATTATAAAAGGAAACAGGATAGCGAAACCACTAAAGACGATGCACAGCGTTTTGCGGGTCTTAAAAGTGTGGAAGCAAAAATAACTTTCCAGCCAGATCGAGCAAAAACGATCAGCAATATGCTAACAGGTGTATTTTTCGAGGATTTAAATTATGCAGCTGATGGCGGCTTATATGCCGAACTGATTCAAAACCGGGATTTTGAATATCACCCCCGCGATAAAGAATACCATGACAAAAACTGGAACAGCAGTTATGCCTGGGTACTTAAGGGTGAGCGTGCCACCATGAAAATAGATTCAATTTCGCCCATTCACCCCAATAACCTGCATTATGCGGTTTTAGATATCCCACATGCCGGAGCATCCATTGTCAATACCGGTTTTGATGGAATAGCGTTAAAAAAGGGCGAAGCTTACGATTTTTCCTTATCAGCAAAATTATTGAATACAAAAAAAATGAACCTCGAAGTGAGGCTGGTAAGTGATAAACAGGGCATTTTGGCTAAATCGAACTTAAACATCAGTTCAGACAGCTGGAAAACAGCGGCTTTACCTTTGGTATCTTCTGCTGATGCGACCGATGCAAAACTCGAAATCGTGATGAATAGTCCTGGCCGTATGGCAATTGATATGGTTTCGTTATTTCCGAAAAATACGTTTAAAGGCCGAAAAAATGGGTTAAGGGCCGATCTGGCACAAACCATCGGAGATATACATCCCCGTTTTGTACGTTTTCCGGGAGGTTGCCTTGCGCACGGCGATGGGATAGCCAACATCTACAAATGGAAAAACTCAATAGGCCCTTTAGCTGCACGTAAACCAGATAGAAACCTTTGGGGTTATCATCAAACCATGGGGCTTGGTTATTACGAGTATTTTCAGTTCTGCGAAGATATTGGCGCTGCACCTGTTCCGGTAATTGCCGCTGGTGTACCCTGTCAAAATTCGGCTACAGGTGGTGGTGGACAACAGGGCGGTATACCTATGAGTGAAATGGGCCAGTATATACAAGATATAGTAGATTTAATAGAATATGCCAATGGTGATGTAAAAACCGAATGGGGAAAGAAACGTGCTGAAGCAGGCCACCCAAAACCCTTTAACCTGAAGTATATAGGCATTGGCAACGAAGATCAGATTACCGAAGTATTTGCCGAACGGTTTACCATGATCTATAAAGCCCTGAAAAAATCGCATCCCGAAATCACCGTTATCGGTACGGCGGGTCCGTTTTTCGAAGGAACAGATTATGAAGCCGGCTGGCAAATCGCATCAAACCTTAACGTTCCCATTATCGACGAACATTATTACCAATCGCCGGGCTGGTTTATCAACAACCAAAATTTTTACGACAGTTACGATAGGTCTAAATCTAAAGTTTACCTGGGCGAATATGCTGCAAGTTTACCCGGCGGCAATAGAACTAACCTGGAAACCTCTCTTGCTGAAGCATTATATTTAATTTCACTTGAGCGTAATGGTGATGTGGTAAGTATGGCCTCATACGCACCACTGATTGCGAAAGAAGGGCATACACAGTGGAATCCTGATCTGATTTATTTTAACAATACGGAGGTAAAACCAACGATCGGTTATTTCGTACAACAATTATACGGACAGAATGCCGGAGAGGTATATATTCCATCAACGGTGGCCCTTTCTTCCAACCAGGAAAGCGTAAACAAGCGGATTGCCTGTTCTATGGTAAAGGATGCTAAAACAGGTGATTTGATAGTTAAATTGGTTAATCTCCTTCCTGTTAGCGTAAACACTTCACTTGATATCAATCAGCAGCAGCTTGGAAAAAAAGCCGTTAAAACTGTACTTACTGGAAACCCAACTGATGATAAGGCTGTTCCGGTAACCGCAATTATCAGTACAGATGCAATCAGGCAGCTTGAACTACCAGCCTATTCTTTTACCGTTTTAAGACTTAAGGCGCAATAGTTTTTCAGTGAATAGAGTAAAAAAGGCTTAATCATAAATTTATAACGGTCATCTTGAGCCCTTCGAAAGACCGGCGATAATACTGTTTGAGGCGCTTCGATAATTCGCCAGGTCCGGAATAAGCTGAACTTAAGGTGTCAGGATCCAGGAAAACTTGTCTGATGATACAGTTATCCAAAATTCGGCTACTGCAGTTTCATGGGTAAAACAGATATTATTAAAACGAAAAAGCCACGATGTTTTATCGTGGCTTATACTAATCAACTAAACCTTATAAATACTAACCAAATATTTATACCTCAAAAGTAGATCATGCTTATTAATTTCAAATTAAGTTGGCGTTAAATACAAGAAATTAACTTACCCCCCTTCCAATGAGTCTTCAACCTGTGTTTTTTAGCCGCAAGAGCAGGCTTTAAAAGAATAGTTATTTATGGCTATATTGCGGCAAAATCGTTATGAACAGCTTCAAAAACGCTTATTTTAATAAACTTTCATCATTTCTATTAAAAAAGGAATGCCTTATTGCCGTTTATCTCCTGCTAGCCATAATTGCAGGCTTTAAGCAATACCACCATCACACCTATAACAATTATTTGATATTCAAATATGTTTACTGGCACACTCTCGACCTTCAGAATTTATACAACAATTATCCCGAATACCAGGACAGTAACCACTATGGCCCGGTATTTTCAATTTTTATAGCACCTTTTGCCTTATTACCTGATGGTTTGGGCTGCATACTTTGGAACATAGCCAATGTTGTGATATTGCTTTTAGGAATTTATAGCCTGCCGATATCACTTAACAAACGAACAATAATTGCGTGGATCTGTGTACACGAAGCGTTAACTGCACTCTTTAGCTTTCAGTTTAACATTGCCTTAACAGGATTAATATTGCTAAGTTTCTCCTACCTGGTTAAAAAGAAAGAAGTGCAATCGGCTTTTTTCATCGCCATTGGTACAATGATTAAACTTTATGGGATTGTTGGCCTGGCATTTTTCTTTTTTACCAGGAATAAGTTAAAATTTATAGCAGCTTGCTTTATCGCGTTTCTGGTACTATTTATCCTGCCCATGGTTATTTCATCACCGGCATTTGTGGTTCAGTCTTATGCAGACTGGTACCATTCACTTGCTCATAAAAATGACCTGAATGCATCATTAACTTCATTCCAGGATATTTCCTTAATGGGGATTGTAAGAAGAACAACAGGAAATATTAACCTCCCGAATGCTCCGTTTTTATTAGCTGGCCTTGTCCTGTTTGGTTTGCCTTACCTACGGACTAAGCAATATAAACATATTGGCTATAGGTTAATGTTATTGGCATCCACCTTAATTTTTACGGTTATATTCAGCAGCGGATCAGAATCGCCTACTTATATTATTGCTTTTGCAGGTGTTGCAATTTGGTTTATGGTACAGCAGAACCCTAAAAAAGGCTGGGCAATCGCTTTGTTTATTTTTGCTTTTATATTAACCAGTTTATCACCAACCGATATTTTTCCGAGGCCGGTTAAAGAATTTATTCGTCTATATTCGCTTAAAGCCCTACCTTGCGTTATCATTTGGCTAACTATAATTTATCAAATGATGAAAGAAGATTTTGAATCTTATCTGATTACCGATAAATGAATAAATTAGTTTCTATAGTAATCCCTGCTTACAACGAAGCCGACAATATTTTTGTAATAGCCGAAAGTATTAAAAAAGTTTTTTCGGCCATCAATTATGATTATGAAATTATACTGGTAGATGATGGAAGTGCCGATCATACGCTCGAAAAAATAAAGGATTACGCTTCAACAGCAAATAATATATTTTTCCTTGAGTTTTCTAAGAATTTTGGTCACCAATTGGCTGTTAAGGCCGGTATGGACCACGCTTTTGGCGATTGCGTAATTTCCATGGACTGCGATATGCAACATCCCCCTGAGTTGATTCCGGAAATGTTAAAAAAATGGCAGGAAGGTTTCGAAGTGGTATACACCATTAGGGAGGAAGATAAAAATTTATCAAAAGGAAAAAGAAGCTCATCAAACTTATTCTACAAAACCTTAAACTGGTTATCTGATATCGATTTGGAGGCAGGAGCTGCCGATTTTCGTTTACTTGATCAAAAAGTGGTGAGTGTTTTCAGAAATTTCCATGAAAATGAACCATTTTTACGCGGTTTGGTAAAATGGCTTGGTTTTAAGCAGTTTGCTATTCGCTACAATCCTGCGGCACGTTTTTCAGGGCAAAGCAAATACACCTTAAAAAAAATGTTCAGGCTGGCCTTACATGGTGTAACTTCTTTTAGCATAAAACCACTCTACTCTGCGGTTTACCTGGGGTTTATTCTTTCATTTGCATCAGTACTGTATATTCCTTACATTATTTATGCCTTTGTAAATCATGTTGAGGTTTCTGGCTGGGCATCGGTAATCATGACTATTGTCTTTTTTGGAGGCTTACAGCTCATTATTTTGGGTATAATAGGTATCTATGTAGGTAAGATGTTTATGCAGACTAAAAACCGTCCTAATTATATTATCCGTTCAACCAATATTCAACAAAAATAAAATGGTACTGCTCAGTTTTGATATCGAAGAGTTTGATATGCCTTTCGAATATGGGAAAGATATTTCTTTCGAAGATCAGATTGCCATCTCGAGAGCAGGTACAATTGCCATTTTAGATATTTTAGATAAATACGAAATAAAGGCTACTTTTTTTTGTACTGTTACTTTTGCTGAAAATATTCCCGACCTGATTAAACGGATTACTGAAACAGGGCACGAGCTCGCTTCGCATGGTTATTACCATTCGGATTTTAAACCTGAACATTTGCTCCAGTCAAAACTAAAGCTCCAAGAACTTTCAGGGAAAGAGATTACAGGTTACCGTATGGCCAGAATGATGCCTGTTGATGAAAAAGAGATTGAAAAGGCCGGATATACCTATAATACTTCCATCAATCCGACTTACTTACCAGGGCGCTATAATAACTTCAATATTTCGCGAACACATTTTATTAAAGGCAACGTATTGCAGATTCCCGCTTCGGTAAGTCCGGTTGTGAGGTTTCCCTTATTTTGGCTATCATTTCATAATTTGCCTCTAAGTATTTATAAAACACTCGCCAGCTGGACCTATAAAAAAGATAAGTACCTGAACATCTATTTTCATCCATGGGAATTTACCGATTTAAATGATTTCGAACGTTTTGGTTTCCCGGCTTATGTAAGGAAGAATACAGGTATAAAAATGATCGAACGTATGGAACTGCTCATCGCCTGGATGAAGCGCAAAAATTATCCTTTCGGTACCTTTCAAGCGTTTATTAAAAATTTGGCCCAATAAGTTCTTATTATTTTTTTGCGTTTAAGGCCGTTACCGAAGTGCTTAGCCCCGGGCAAAGCAGCATCCCCCGAAACACAGTGAAGGGATATAGCGGAGCACGGGAACAAACCTAAATAGCTGTAATGGCTTTGCGCTTCTAAAAAAATAGCTTTAAAGGCTTATTTGTAATTTTCGGCCAATTTTAAAGCATTGTAAGCATTAACAATCCCTCCGCTAACACATATTTCGTTAAAAAGCACCCTGACGTTTTCGCCTTTTTCATTTTTGTATTTTATCTTGTGTGCCACTTTAGAAACAGATTTCATAATAAGCTCTCTTACCTGTGCAGGTTTTAAATCAGGGTAATAGCTTAAGATTAATGCCGCCAAACCAGCAACAACAGGCGAAGCCATACTTGTTCCATCCGCTTCTTCGTATTTATTGCCGGGAACTGTAGATTTAATCATGAATCCGGGGGCAAAAACATCTACCGTGTATTTTCCATAATTAGAAAAATCGGCTTTCAGGTTATCATCATCTTTGTAGGCACTTGCGCCAACTTCGATCCAGTTACTGGCATGCGGGAGATTAAATTTTACAGTATCGATGGGTATAGGCTTTACCAATGCCGATCGATCGTAAGGTGGTCTCATGCCCATTCCATTGTTTTGTGGCATGGCCACAGGCGGGGTAAAATCGGGTTTACTGGGCTTTTTGTGTGCCGTTTTATATGCATCAGCTTCTTTAGAATCAAAAAATTTATTGGGATAGTTCTCTTCTAGATCATTATTCTGGTTATCGTTACCGGCAGCGTGCACCAATAAAACTCCTTTTTGTTCCGCATATTTAACTGCTGAGTCTACAGCTTTTTTATCCCATTTATAACTTTTACCAAAACTCATGTTAATTACCCTGGCGCCATTGTCTACAGCATAGCGAATACCATTAGCTACGTCCTTATCCCGTTCATCACCAGTAGGCACTACCCTAATGGCCATAATACGCACATTATTGGCAACGCCCAAAATGCCTAAAGAATTTGTTCTGTCAGCACCAATAATTCCCGATACGTGCGTGCCGTGAAAAGCATCAGGGCCTTTCACATCATTATTCCCATAATCTTTTTGATAAGAATTGCTATAATCGTCTCCTACCAGTTCTGCACGCATATCATATTTAGGGTTTAAGTTGTATTTCAGCATTGCATCGTACTGCTTGTACCCTTCTTTTATATTTTTATAAAACTTCTCGAAACTGCCGTCTTCTTTAGCCCCTTTTCTGATAATTGTTTTCACTTGTTCTTCGGTCTCATCATCTGCCTTATACTGGTCGATATCGGCTAAAGTGGGGATTTCTTTTTTATTGATTTTGGCAACAGAATCTAAAACTTTGTTAATGGCGATCAGTACCGAAAAAGTATTGCTGGCATCTTCGTATTTTTTACCGAAATTGCCAACCATTTTCTTATAGAGTTTAAATTCTTCCTTTTGTGTACTGTCCAAAGGTGTTAAATTGGTGGTTGACTGGTATTTTGGCCTATAAATTCTTAACAACCTAACCAGTTCCAGGTTATCGAACTCCAGGTTTCCTTTTTTAGAGCCTATAAAATTCCAGCCATGAATATCATCAATGTATCCATTACCATCATCATCTATTCCATTCCCGGGGATCTCTTTTTTATTCGTCCATAACACCTGTTTGAGATCGGGGTGTTCTGTATCTACGCCACCATCAATTACCGCTACAATGATATTTTGCTTAGGTTTTTTATCTTTTAAAAGTTCACGATAGGCTTTTTCTGTGCTGATGCCGAAATATCCATTCTCCTGTAAATCGAGATTAAACCAATTTGCAGGAAGCTGTACATTTTTACTCTGGGCAAAAGCGCTAAGGTTTAGGCAGAAAATAAAAACAAGAAAAGTTAATTTCTTAAGGTTAGCGTTCATCATAACATTAAGTACGTAATGTTACAATAATACGGTTTTATTGCCTTGAGGATATAAGATTTTACATTTTTTAACAAGAGAGGAGCAATATTTATTGGAGCGCAATTTCCAGTTCTTTTGGGTAGGGTTCCGTCCTGCCGTACGCTGCAATCCTTTTGGGGAACATTGCCGGTATAAGTAACCCCCTGTGTCCAAAAGGGATTTCTGCTGCCATCAGGGCTATTATTGAGGGGCCTGCTGCCACCGAATTTCTATTATGGCATTCATTAAGGTCACTTCCTTTAATCAAGCAATTTAACTGCCTTACTCCTCTTAACTCCTTAATGGTTTAAAACTTGCTTAAAGGAAAAAAGACTAAAGTTACGCTTTGGTATCTAAGCTTTCGTCTTTAAGCTTTGGTCTTTCCGCTTTGGTCTTTCCACTCACCCCCCCCCTAAAACAAGAAGACCCTTCATCATTTCTGATAAAGGGTCTCTTTTAAGATCTGGCACCGACCTACTCTCCCACGTGTTACCGCAGTACCATCGGCTCTGGTGGGCTTAACTTCTCTGTTCGGA